>NZ_CP062260.1:2400000-3000000 GCF_014863545.1 Paenibacillus sp. JNUCC32
CCTTGGCCTCAATTTCTTCTGTAGTGAATCTCCATCTTGTATTGCCATATGCATATCCTCCTGATGACGATCGTATAAACCCAATGATTAGTATAACCTTTTCGGTAAAGGAAGCAAAAAGAAATTATTAGTTTACATAATATATATTACGGCAACTATTCATTCTCTGAATCCAATTCATGAATTTTGGAGACCAGGTCTTCCGAATTGGTACGGAACGTTTGGTTCGAATCGGTCCAGGCCGATTTCAGAAAATAGGACGCATGAAACCGCCATCCTTGATGATCCGGATTAAAATCCAATTGCATCTCACGCCCCGGCCTTCCCCGGTACACTCTCGAACCGGGTTTGCGCCAGCTGCCGATTTGGGTGATCCTGTCCGGATTCTGGCCCGTGATATATGTAAACCGATTATTGTAGGGGATGTCCTTCAAATAGAATTTGGGACACCCCACGGCAAACACCTGAACTTTCTGCAATCCAAACTTCTCTTTCATATATAATCCTGTCCGGTAGGCAACTACGCCTCCAGCACTGTGCCCGATCAGGATCAGGCGGTCGCAGCCTGCGGCATGGTCGCGGAGGATCTCCGCAGCGTTGATTACTCTAAGGGAGCGCTCACGCGCCAGATCATAGCCGACTTGAGTAAGCTGCCGGGCCAATAGACGAAATAAAGCGGCCCCCTCCCTGCCGTTGGCCATCCCGTAAGGAAAGATCATCACAATTTTGGCATTTGGGTATCTTCGGGCTATCTCGTTGGCTGCGTCTTCAAAGTTATTCCGATAGGTCAGAACACCGGCAAAAAAACATACGACCGTACTGCAATCCAGGGAACAGGTACTATGGGGGGATACGAATGCTTCTGTCATGTTTCTAAAAGCCCCTCCTAGATCGTTTCAAAATTCCTTGTACAATATAATAAACCCTCATGATTACCATGCATCCGTATCTGCATTGTATCATGAGGGTCCTGCTTTCTTTCAATCGGTACGTCTTATTTTTTGGCAGCCAACCATTGGGACAGTACATTAATTTCGTCTTCCGTCAGCTTGCCTTGGAACGCCGGCATTCCATTGCGCCCATTCGTGATTATGCCCGCAATTTGGCTGGCATCGTATTTGGATCCTACGTTTTGCAGGCTGGGAAAGCTTCCGCCTCCGCCTAAGTCGGTAGCATGGCAAGCCATGCAGTTGGCATTGTACAGCGTCATGGCTTCATCGTTGGTTGCATTCCCGCCGGTTGCTCCTTCCGGAGCTTGTCCGCCGTTTTCTGCAGGAGCCGGAGCAGGCTCGGATGTATTATTGCCGCCGCCGCATGCTACCGCTGCAAAAGCAAAAGTTGTCAATAGCAGTACAAACAGTAACCCTTTTTTGAACATTTCTGAAACTGCCTCCTTTTGTATAATGCAAGCTATACTAACAGCCCGCCTTTTTTGCTGTATTCAAGAATTCCCTCCGCTGTGCGATAAGCAAGAGCCCCGACCGTCCCGGTCGGATTATAGCCGCTATTATGCGGGAACGCGGATGCGCCTACCACAAACAAATTTTCCATATCCCACATTTGCATGTAGTTATTGACGGCCGAATTGCCAGGGTTCTCTCCCATAATCACCCCGCCGGTGTTATGAGTCGATTGGTATGTCGTAATTTCGTAAGGTCCCAGTTCTTTCAATTTCATAATGTTCTGGCCTCCCATCTCCTGCACGATCTCCGCGCAGCGATCGGAAAGATACCTGGCCAATTGGCGGTCCTGCTCTTCGAAATCAAACGTGATTCGAATCAACGGGTCTCCGAATGCGTCCTTATAGGTTGGATCCAAATCCAGATAGTGATGCCGGAAAGGCATTGATGAGCCCTGAGAGCCTACGGACAGCACGCTGTTTGCATACTTCAAGGAATTCGCCTTAAACTCTTTTCCCCAACGCGGTGATTCCTCCGGAACCGGATTGTTTTGAATGGGTCTTTGTCCGGTTATGGTGTGGGCAATATTCCCCCCATGAATGAACTTCAAGTCCGAGTGATCAAAATTGTCGCCGTTAAAATCGTCCAGACCCATACCTAGGCTTCCCGCACCGGCAAACAAATTGAATTTATCCTCAAAAAATCCGGCGGCATTCCCCTTGATCACCTGATAGGCATAGTTTTTGCCAATCACGCCCGACCCGCTGGACGAGTCGTATGGTTTGCCGATTTTAGAGAGGAGCATCAAACGGGTATTGTTAAATACGTATCCCGTGGATACTACGATATCCGCCGGTTGTTCGATTTCCTCTCCGGTCGTGAGGTCCGTATACATGACGCCCGTTGCCTTACCGCCCTTATGCAGAATTCTTCGAACATAAGAATGGGTTCGGATTTCGAACTTTCCGGTTTTTTTCGCAACAGGAATCACGGTAACGACTGGATCCGCTTTCGCTCCGTATTCGCAGCCAAACCGCTCGCAGTATCCGCAATACTGGCATGCGGCTCGTGATATGCCATCCGGATTCGTGTAGCTTTCTGACAGATTGGCAGAAGGAACCGTATACGGATTGAGTTTCAGGTTTTTCGCAGCATCCGCAAACATCTTCATGGATGGCGTGTGGAGCATGGGCGGTGTAGGGTACGGATTCGAACGTTTCCCTGCCAAGGGATTTTCCTCGCCGGAAATGCCGGTCGTCTTCTCGAACTTATCAAAATACGGCTCGAGTTGATCGTAGGTGATGCCCCAGTCCTGGATCGTCATTTCCGCCGGTATTTTATCTTTCCCATAACGTTCTTCCGTCATGCTCCGGATTTTAAAATCGTAGGGCAGGAAGCGGAAAGTTTGCCCGTTCCAGTGCACGCCGGCTCCTCCCAGTCCCTCCCCTAACAGAAACGATCCGTACTGCCTCATCGGAAGTGCGCGTATTTTTTCGGTGCTGCGAAAGGTAATCGTTTCTTTGGAAAGGTCCTGCATTAAATCGTACCGAAGCGCGTAACGGAGCTCATCGTGAGCCATGTAGTAGTCTTCCGTTACCCTTTCTTTACCTCTTTCCAAACCGACGACGGATAAACCCTTCTTGGTCAATTCCGAGGCGATAATCCCGCCAGCCCAGCCGACGCCGATAATGACAACATCCGTTTTCGGTAATTTTTTGGCCATTTGTGTACTCCTTTCGCTATGGATGAGCTGTTATAGGTGGTCCTTTAAACTCTTCGGCGGGATGACGGTGAAATTCTTCTCAATAATATTCGTGTAAGCCATTTGGTTACCCGGATATTGGCGCATCGTCCAGCCTTGCATATTTTTATTGCCGCCGTATAGGGGGTCGCTGTAAACCCCTTCCAATGTGCTGCTGCGAAGCAGGTTGAAGAACCCGCTGGCCGAGATCGTTGTCAATTTGACCTCGTCGTTCTGAAAGGCGGTTAACACGGCATCCTGTTCCTCCGGCGCCAGGCTCGGGAAGTCTTTTTGATACTTTTTCTGACTGTAGTTCTGAATCTCGCGGAGACCGATATAGAATATCTCTCGCCGTCTTAATCGGCCTTGATAGCCTTGCGTTTTCTCTCCAACATAGAAAGGGGGCTGCATATAATCTCTTGCATTGAAGCCCCAATCACCGGCCAGCTGGTGGTCGATGAAAAATGCAGCGCCTAACTCTTTGGCTCCAGGACCATTGTCATCCGCAGGAAAAATGCGCTCTACGGCTGCCTCCGTGATCCTGTATTGTTCCTGGTTAAAGAACATTAACGCTTGGTTGTAGTTGTTTTCATTCTGCGCAGGCGCCGGTGCTGCAGGCGGAGTTTTCTGCTTCGGCAGAAGATATCCGAGTACACCGCCCAGCACGACACCTCCCACGGCATAACCGGAGTTTCTCAGGAACTTCCGCCGTGACATCGTCTGCGAGCCGTCAGGCTTCGCTGGTTTCGTTTGTTGTTGGTCTTGTTCGCTCAAACTTTCAGCACCCCTACTCTTCATCATTTTGAATAATGGGTATTGTCCCCATCAAAATTTCATTCATACATTATTCTCCATCCGGGCATGATAAAATTACTACCGATATGGAGGCGAATGCTCATGAGACCATTTTGGAGCAGGTGGAAAGGTCCCCTCCTGGGATCCGTACTGCTTCTTTCATTAACAGCCTGCTTGAATCAAACAGACAATCAACAAAACGCGCAGTCCACCCAGCCAGGTAATGCCGACACCGTTCACCTGCACAGTGCCGATGTGATTCCGAGCTATCATGGGCCGAAAACCGAAACAACCAACGTACAAGGCAAAACCACAAGCGGTATGGGCATGTCCGTCTACAGCATGATCGGTTCATCCAGCCTGCATGAAGGCGGCGTCTCTTCCCACGTACAGTCAAGACTCGCAGGTCAAGGCATTGACGGAGTGAAGGCTTTTGTCCTGAATGACACGATTGTCCTGGCACGCGCAGAATCACAGGTTTCTTCCAACCACTATGACAGCATGCAGAAAAAGGTGTTAAGTCAGACGGAAGGAATGTCGGGCAAAGGTGAGCCGAACGAAGGTGTAATGGGAGTCAAGGCCGCGGGCAACGATAATATGTCGCAAGCCAAAGAGCAAGTGAAGAAGATGTTTAATGAAGAAGTGCAAATTCTAACGGTGACCAATCCGCAAGCCCCTGCGCTGATAGACCGCATTGCCACGAAGCTGCATGATTCGCCGCGCGACGAGTCGATAGCCAGGGATATTTCGGAGCTGCTTCGGATGGCTTCGGATAAAAAATAGCTAAAGGAGTTGATCATATGCCACTAGGAAACATCGGCGTGACAGGATTGATTCTCATCTTGTTGATCGCCTTGATTATCTTCGGCCCTTCGAAGCTGCCTGAACTAGGACGGGCCTTCGGCCGAACGCTCAGCGAATTCAAGAACTCCACGCGGGAACTGGTTTCAGCGGAAGATATTCAAGACGGAGATAAATTGAAATGACCGAGCAGGGACAGGAGCAGGAGCTGCATCTATTAGAGCACTTAACGGAGCTCCGCAAGCGGATCCTCATCACATTGGGCACCTTCTTGGTGGCCCTTTGTGCCGCTTTTCTATATGTGGAGCCGCTGTATGAAATGCTGACTCGCGACGTTGAAGGGCAGCTCCAAGTGCTGGGACCGACGGATGTGATATGGGTATACTTCATGATCGCCGGCGTGATCGCCCTTGCGGTGACGATGCCGGTAGCCGGATTTCAAGTATGGCGATTTGTCGTCCCCGGTCTGAGCACCGTGGAACGCCGGGCTTCCTTGGCGTATATCCCCGCAATCGGGGGACTCTTTCTCGGAGGTCTGGCCTTCGGCTACTTTATCGTATACCCTATGGTCCTGTCCTTCCTGGATTCGCTCTCGAATCATTTCGTTACGGCTTATACCGCCGAAAAATACTTCCGCTTCATGATCAATATGACCGTACCGTTCGGCGTTCTGTTCGAAATGCCGGTTGTCATCATGTTCTTAACGTCGATCGGCATTCTGAATCCGCTGCGCTTATCGAAAATGCGGAAAATTGCCTATTTGCTGCTGACGGTTGCAGCCGTCACCATAACGCCGCCGGATTTTGTGTCGGATATTCTCGTCATCGTGCCGCTGTTCCTCTTATATGAGATCAGCATCGGACTGTCTCGCATGGTGTACCACAAAAGGCTGAACAAGCTGGAGCTCATAAGCGAGTAACGCCTTTGTTATTGCAAAACAACAAAAAAGCTTGGAGATCTCCTATTGGGATCCCAAGCTTTTGTTGTTTGAAGCCAACATTGTTATTTCATGAACGTTAGAAAATGGTCGGAACCATTCCCCCATCCATACGAATAGGAGAGCCTCTAAACGCGGAAGCATAAGGACTGCATAAAAATGTTGCCAATCTGCCAATCTCAATAGGCCTAATGAATCGTTGAATTTCAGATTGTGGCAGGTTTGCGGCCATGAATGCCTTCTCTTTTTCCGAAAAGGTCATATCTTCATTGGCGTATATACCCTCGATAATATGCTGCACGTTCTCGGAGAGAGTCGGTCCCGGCATGATCGTATTGATGGTAACTTCGGTTCCTCTCGTTAATTTGGACAAGCTTTTGGCCAAGGATAACAGCATGGATTTAGTCATGCAGTACTGCGGCATTTGTCCGGAAGGCATCACGGCCTCTTCGCTCGCCATAAAGATAATGCGGCCAAAATCATTCTTCAGCATGCCAGGCAAATAAAATTTGGTTAATCCGTTTGCAGCAAGCACGTTGGTACGGAAGTACGTCTCCCATACTTCATCGTCAACGTCCTCGTACGACATGATTTCATATATCCCCATATTGTTAACCAGAATATCAACATGAGGGTATTTTTCGAATAGAGCCTCCCGTTGACCGATATCCACCAAATCGGCGGTTGCCTTTTGCGGAGAGGTATTCGGAAATTTCGATTTTATTTCTTGTACGGTTCGTTCAACCTCTTCATCATTTCGTCCGTTAATGAGAACATGGGCTCCCTCTCTGGCAAGTTCCATGGCAATCGCTTTGCCTATCCCTTTCGTAGAGCCTGTAACCAACGCTGTTTTATTGTTTAATTCCATATCCATAATATAAACATTTCTCCTTTGCAATCTGGATCATGATTATATTACCTTGAATGGATAGACGGGTAACTAGCCTATGGCGCCAAAGTTCTTGCTTCTCGCGCCATTTGCAGCGCGCCAATTCGAAGGGGTATCGCCTTCCCACATGCGGAACGCGCGGTAGAATGAGTTCTGGTCTGCATAACCAATCAAAAACGCCACTTCTTTAATATCGATAGAAGGGTCTGCCAAGTACTCGATCGCCTGCTCATGTCTGGCTTGTGTCAACAGCTGCTTGTAGCTCGTGTTTTCATCTGTCAGCTTGCGCTGCAGGGTACGGTCGCTCATTCCCATTTCTTTCGCGACAACGTGAATGTCGTGGCGCCCTCCCAAGAGGCAGCGTTTCAAGATCCATTTGACCATATCGGAAACGGAACGGCTGTTCCGCCGTTCATCAAGCGATCGGTCCAGGGCAGGAGTCAGGATCTCCAGCAGTTCCTCATTGTAAGAGATAAAGGGACGGTCCAGATCTTGTCGAATCAGCGAGAGCCGATTGCGTGCTGCGCCAACCCGGATTCGGCAGCCGAAATAAGCTTCAAGAGTCTCTACATCGCCCATAGGCTCGGAAAATTCCACGAGTCGTGCCCTCAACGGTTGACCTGTCCCCCGGCGTCCGAGCTCAAGCAGATATGCCAGCGTGATTCCGACCAGCATCGGCGGACCGGTCTGCAGGCTGTTCCCCCACTCCAGATCAATCGTGCAGAGCTCGCCGTCCTCGGTAATACGCAAACCTTCAGGCGGGCAAAGCTGTTTGTACCGGGACATTCGATATAAAGCCTCGCGATAGTCACGAGCGTGGTAAGTCGCTAAGACGGTAGGCGGGTACTTCGCCGTTTCAAAGACGGTTGCAAGCTCGACGATGCCTTTGGCCAGATCACCCACGAGATCGGAATACGCCTGCCAAATCGCGAAGTATTGGGCGGTGGTGACTTCCGCTCCAGTGATGATCGTAAGCGGCAAGTGCGCTTTGCGGGCCACGTCCTCAGCGGCAATCCCCATTTGTCTTAATCCTGTCCAAAATCCCGGAGGGAGTTTAATCCGGTCGGATACATGAGACTTCATATCTATAGAACTCCTATTCATCATCGGATACACAAGTCACTTTGCTGGACGGTCTTTAACCACTCCCTGGCCAACAACTGGTGTCCCGCCGCCGTAGGATGAACACCGTCCCATAACCAGTATTCCGCCGTAACGTTTTGGGCTGCTTGGTTGAATGCTTCCTGCAAAGGAACAAAAAGCGTGTGATATTCCTCTGCCAGCTGCCGAACGATTGAACCGTATTCATCGATCTTGCTGCGCCATTGACCCCATCCATTCGCGGTAGCCGCCGTTTGCAAAACAAAAGGCTCACACAGCACCAGGCCGGTTTCCGGGAGAACTTCCCTTGTTTCGCTCAGCAGCTGGCGATAGATTCGTTCGAAACGGTCTGTTGCTCCTTCGGGCTGACCTTGAATGATACGGCCTGCGTCGTTCACACCTGCCAGAATACTGATGAGATCAGGCTTCAAGCTAAAGGCATCTTCGTTCCATCTTGCATACAGATCCGATACGCGATTGCCGCTGACCCCGCGATTTATAAATAGCGGCTGGCTTTGGGCCAATTCCAATCCGAGCTGCGCTGCTATGAGATAGACGTAGCCATGTCCCAAAATATGATTAGGGTCCTGGTTTCTTCCCCAATTGCCGTCGGTTATCGAATCACCCTGAAATAATATGGTTTTTCTCTGATTCTCCATAGTCGCTATCTCCAATCTTAAATAATGAGATTGTTTAGCTATTGTACCTAAATTCCCTCTACCTTGACCAGTGTATCGGAGGCTGGTTCCTAGATTTAACAACTGAGGTTGAATTGTTATACATTAACTCCAATTATAATAGCAAATAAAGAAGTCGCCGATTCTGGCGACTTCTTACGTAATATGATATAGGAATACACGAATGACTATGGCAGCTGCCGATATTCTTCCTCCAGAATCGACATTACAATCATATCATGGAATGTTCCGTCCCAATATAGCGAGTCTCGCAGGGTACCTTCCCGTACGAAACCAAGCTTCTCATAGACATGGATGGCCCGGGGATTAAACGCATATACGCCTAATTCGATACGGTGCAGCCGTAAACTTTCGAACCCATGACGCAGCATAAGCTTCAAGGCCTCCGTGCCGTATCCTTTATTGCTGTGCCGACCGGAGATCGATATGCGGATATTGCCGCTGCGATTGTTGAGGTCGATTTCGTTCAGGACCACTTCTCCGATTAATTCGTCCGATTCCTTCTCCGCAATCATCATATCCAGGCGATCCTCATGGGCGTATCCGATGTTATGAATCCAAGCCGCAATCGAATCCTTGGTGAACGTCTGCTGTGTTCCCGTTAATCGGTTAGACTCCGCATCCTGCAATAATTCGAAGTATACATCAAATTCATCTTCCCTTACGGGACGGAGCACAATGCGGTCCCCTTCGATCCGTGTTTCAAGCCTTTTTTTCATTACCCCACGCCTCCAAGTTTTTTTCCACTTATTCGAGAGATCCAAGCTAACTATAAAGTACCATGGATTCGCCGATCTGTGCAGACGATAAAACGCTTATAGTTAAACTAACCTGCCTCGCAAATTCACAAAAGCGATGAGATCGGACGGGTTAACGGTTTCCGAGAAGTGAGTCGATAGCCGGTTCGATCTCGAGCGGTTCGCCTAAAGAATATTAAACCAGATTTAGGGAACTTTAGATCGTATGAATCTTGTCAAAGTGAGCTGATCCCGTGGCCTTTTTTAAACGAACAAAGCAACCCCCATCGAATACGGCCCTGCTTCATCATAATGGGCAAACGAAGCAAACCGCCGAAGCCTCTCGCCTATCCGACCGCTTGGATCAGAATTTACATAGAATCCGGGAACAAACCGGCCACAGCCGGGATATCATCATTCGAACCCTAAGTCATATGTTTGGAAGCGAACATACCCTTGCCGTTATCTATATCGATGGATTGGTTGATACGCTCACCATCAATCATTCCATCATGCAATCCTTAACCTCAAAGGATTACGACGAAGAGCTGCATACCTCTGACCCTGCAGAAATCTTGTCCATTATCAAAAATCGATTCTTATCCATTGGCAGCATTAGCGATTTGGAGTTGATGGAGCCATTGATCTCCGCCATCCTCGAAGGCAATACTGTCATTCTCATCGACGGATCCACTCATGGCGTTATCGCCAGCTCTATCGGTGGAGAAGAACGCGGAGTAGAAGAGCCCCAATCTCAGACCGTCGTTCGCGGTCCGAAGGAAGGTTTCACCGAAAATATCCGCACGAATACCGCCTTGATCCGTCGGAAGATTAAAAGCCCGAACCTCTGGATCGTGGACCGTAAGATTGGCCGCGTCACCCAAACGGATGTTGCCGTTATGTATTTGAATGGCATCGCTAATGATAAGATCGTACAAGAAATATTGAATCGTTTAGACCGGATCGATACCGACAGCATCCTGGAGAGCGGGTATATCGAAGAGTTTATACAAGATACAACGTTCACCCCCTTTCCTACCATCACCAATACGGAGCGCCCCGATGCTATCGCAGGTGCGATCCTGGAAGGGAAAATCGCCATTTTGGTTGACGGGACACCGTTTGCGCTGATTGCTCCCATCACCATATTCAAATTGTTTCAATCGAGCGAAGACTACTACCAAAAGTTCGATATCGCCACTTTTTTGCGCCTGTTACGCATCATTTCCTTTGTGGTGTCGATGCTTCTTCCTTCGCTTTATATTGCCATCTCCACATTCCATCAAGAAATGCTGCCAACGACCCTGCTAATCAGCCTTGCAGCACAGCGGGAAGGCATCCCTTTTCCCGCCGTTGTCGAGGCCTTGGCGATGGAAATTACGTTCGAAGTATTAAGGGAAGCCGGTGTGCGCATGCCCAGGGCGATGGGTTCTGCGATATCCATCGTAGGCGCATTAGTACTGGGTCAAGCCGCTGTACAGGCAGGTTTAGTGTCAGCTGCCATGGTGATCATCGTTGCATTTACCGCCATCGCGAGCTTTGTTGCGCCTTCCGTGAGCATAGCCAACTCCGCCAGACTGCTCCGATTCGGTTTTATGATATTGGCGGCAACTTTAGGGCTCTTTGGGATTATGGCAGGATTACTCGCCATGCTGATCCACCTAGCCGGCTTGCGATCATTCGGTTTGCCGTATCTTACGCCGTTCGCTCCATTTATCCCGTTAGACCAAAAAGACGTGCTGGTGCGAGTTCCATGGTGGGCCATGGTGACAAGACCCACCTTAATCAATCGTAAAAACGCGAAACGGCAAAAAATGAACCAGCGCCCATCGCCTTCCGATGGTAACAAATAGTATACAAACGGTATAAGTCGGAGGTGAAGAACAGATGAACCGGAAGCTTAAACTCCTGATTCTCATGATGACCGCCTCGCTGCTTCTCAACGGTTGCTGGGACAGTAAAGAGTTAAACTCGCTTAGCATTGTCTCGGCGACGTCCATAGACCGCAGCGAAGACGAATGGATCATCTCCTTCCAAGTCGTCATTCCGCAGTCCATCGCCACCCAGACCGGTGGTGGATCCGGGGGAAGTCAATCACCGATCACCATCTTCTCCACCAGGGGCAAGACCATTCGCGAAGCCATGCAGAATGCGAATTTAGAAGCGCCGCGCGCGTTGTTTTTCGCCCATAACTCCATATTGATTATTAATGAACAAGTCGTTCGGAACGCAGGCGTACAACAAATCCTTGATTTTTTCCTCCGCCCCATGGAAAGCCGGGAAACCATGTCGGTTCTGCTGACCAAGGACAAAGCCTCCAATCTGTTGGAAGTGCTTATTCCGTTGGAGAAAATATCGGGCAATGCGATTCAACGGGTCATTACGCAAGGGCAAGAAAATCTGTCCCAGGTGAAAAATATTAAATTGATCGATTTTGCATCCATGGTCGCCAATCCGTACCAAGGCGCCATGGCACCCGAGTTGAGAGTGTCCGGCAATCAAGAGGAGCAATCCACCTTGGATGCTTTAAAGTCGACCCGCAATCAAGCGGTACTCAAGCTTGGGGATTTAGGCGTATTTCGGGGAGACAGACTGGTCGGATGGATGAAGCGAAGAGAAAGCAGAGGCGTCGCTTGGCTTTCGAACAGCGTCAAAAACCTGATCATTGTTACCCCATGCAGCGATCAAGACGCAACCCGGTTATCGAGTTACCGCGTCACCCATTCCTCGACTCGGGTAGATCCCAAAATGGTCGACGGTTCAGTCAACATGATGGTCCATATTCAAACCAAGGGGGCTCTTGATGAAACCAGCTGTACGATGGATTTGACGAAACCGGAAGTCATTTCGAAACTCGAGGAAGCGATTGCCGAGCAGATCAAGGAAGAAGTCTTGGCTACGTGGAAAAGGATGAAGGATTTGAATGTGGATGTGGTTGGTTTTTTGGATATGATTCACAGAAGATATCCGGCGGCCAGCAAACGCCTTTCAAAGTCGGAGCATCCGCTTCAGGAGCTGGAACTCGACCTGAATCTTGAAGTTAACGTGGAACACACGAATATGATCAATAAACCCTTCTCGAATCTGATTGAACCCAATAAATAGACCGCAATCGATACCTACAACAAGGAGGTCCCCAATGGAGAAGATCGGAAAATACCAAATCATAGCCATGACCATCTTGTTTATGATCGGCAGCACCCCATTATATGAGCTGGGGATTGAAGCTAAACAAGATGCTTGGCTGGTCGTGCTGGTTGCCATGCTCGCGGGATTGCTGCTGTTGTGCGTCTACCTCTATATCCAGAACAAAAATTCGGAGCATGCACTTCCCCAAATTCTAAATCGGCATTTGGGGAAATATTGGGGCTCCCTTATTACAGCATCCTATATCGTTTATTTTGCATATGAATCCATGCGAAATACCCGCGAGTTCGCGGACATCATCAATATCTCCTTTCTCCCCAGCACACCGCTGTTCATCCTGATTCTCTTGATGGTCTTACTGTCCGGTTATGCCGTTTGGAAAGGCATTGAGGTATTCTTTCGCGTCACGGAATTTCTTCTTCCTTTTACGATGATCGGATATATCTTGATCGTTCTTATGTTCATCGGTTCGAATATCATTCACCTTGACCGCCTTATGCCCATGCTTGAAAACGGAATCCGGCCGGTGCTGCAAGCAGCTTTGCCGGAGGTGATCAGTTTTCCGTTCGGTCAAATCGTGGTCTTTCTCATGTTTTGGAATCATCTCGATGATAAGAAAACGCTGTCCAAGACATCCTTGTCTTCCTACATATTCGTGGGCATCTTTTTAATGATATTCAACATATTAAACCTTGCGATATTGGATCCCTCCATAACGAGCATATCGACTTTTCCGCTGCTCCGGTCGGTTCGTCTCATCGAAATCGCCGATTTTCTGGAGCGTTTGGACCCGTTGATCATCTTGCTGATCTATATCGGCATTTTCGTAAAAATGACCGCATTCTACCTCGGTGCCGTACTCGGTCTCTCCAGCCTGATCAAAATCAGCCATAAAAAAACCACCGTGATCGTGGGTGCTTTCATTTTTACCATATCGTTCACTTCGCCGAACTTTATTTATCATATCTGGATCGGGTTCGCTCAAAATTTGAAATACCACTTTCCCATCTTTCAGATCGGACTGCCATTGCTTCTTGCTTTGATAATATTAATCAAAGGAGGTCGTTCATCCAAATCCGGCTGATCGGTGGATTGGGTCAATATGGATGTTCATCAAAAAAACCGCGAATAACGCGGCTTTTTAAGCGTGTCACTGAGAGGGATAAGACTAACAACCATCCATATCCTATTGTTCGGGGGTTGCGGCAGGTAACCATCCTTCCAGCAGCGCTCCTCCCTCCGGATGGTTGCTGACGGTTATTTCACCTCCGTGCCGCCTTATGATTCTTTGTGAAATGGTCAACCCTAAACCGCTGCCTCCAGTTGATCGGCTTCGAGACGCTTCCCCACGGTACAAGGGTTCAAAAACGCGCTCCAGGTCTGCCGAGGAGAAGCCCGGTCCGTTATCGCGTATCGTAAACCTGATCCGGTTGTCGTCCTTGCTGCATCGCACAGCAATTTCACCACCCAAGGGTGTATGTCTGACGGCATTGTCCAGGAGATTATTCATGGCGCGCTCCAATAAATGCGTATCGCCTCTTAGTAGACAATCGCCCATGAATTGTGCGGTAAAGGTAATATGCTTGTCAGCCGCAAGAGGCCGCAGGCTGTCCATCGAATTCTGGATAACATCTCTCAAATCAACGAGGCTGCGGCTAAGTTCCGCCTCCAAATATTCCATCCTCGTAAATGTGAAAAGATCCTCCACAAGACGATCCAACTGCATCGATTTTTCCTTGCATACCGCTACGTATTTGGCGACCATTTGCGGGGATTGAGCGATTCCTTGTTCCAAGCCATCCAAATAACCCCGCAACGCAAACAACGGCGTCCGCAAATCATGCGCAACGGCAGCAATCACGAATCGGCGTTCCTGTTCCAATTCGGCTTGTTTTTGATAGGATTTCTCAAGCCCCTTCACCATCACTTCGAATCCATCGCGTACTTCGGCGATTTCGGTGATCCTGGATGAGGGCAACCGCGCCTTCCAATCGCCTGTCGCGATTTGCCTGGCTGCATTTCCCATCTTCTCAAGCGGTTTGAGCACGAACCGTCTCATTCCCATTCCGACAATCAAGATAGCAAGCAGCAGTCCTGCAAAAGCCGACATGACCTGTTTTTCATTGGTTCTTGGCAAATACAGAGTTACCCTACCCAGCAATTGACCATCCTTGATGACGGAGAATCGTTCCGTTGACAACGACGTACCGCTGCGTTCCGGATTAGACCGATACAGCTCCCGCGCTTCCGCGGATTGAATAAGAACATCCATTTTCGCTTCATGGAGTGCCGTTTTCAATTGATTTTGCCAAGCCGGTTCCGTCCATTGGCCGGAGCCTGCTTCAATGAAGTGTATCATTTCCGATAAATTACTTTGCAGCGTCTCATTTTGCAGACGCCCTTTTTCGAAACTGAGCGTCTTGGTCTCCATAAAATGGGCAGTGACAAAAAAGATCCACGGTAACAGAAGGATAAAGAAAAAGCAAAGCATGGTAAAGGTTCGAATGCGCAGCTTCTTCATGTCAACGACCCTCAAAGCGATAGCCTACTCCCCACACGTTAACGAGGAATTGCGGCTGGTTCGGATCAGCTTCGATTTTCTCGCGCAGCCGGCTGAGATGGACGCGGATCGTATGCCTGTCGCCCACCCCGTCCCAAAATTTCGCAAGCAGCTGGTCATAGGTGAAAACATGTCTAGGATGCTCTGCGAATACTCGCAGCAGTTCGAACTCCTTCGGCGTGAGCACGACGTTATTGCCATCCACGACTACTTCTCTTGTGGACAAATTTAACCGGAGGCGGCCGTAATCCAACACCCGCTCCTCCATTGGCCGCCGGGTCGCGGAGCGTCGCAGTACGGCTTTCACGCGGGCAACGATCTCCGCGGGAGAAGCCGTTTTGACGATATAATCGTCGCCGCCGAGCGTCAGCCCCCGGATTTTGTCCACGTCGTCGCTGCGGGCACTCAAGAAGAGAATCGGAACAGGGCTTTCCGCCCGAATCCGGCGGCACAGCTCAAATCCATTTTGTCCCGGCATCATGATGTCCAGAACCATGCACTGAATGGGATGCTGTTGGAATATGGCCCACGCCTCCTCCGCATCACAAGCAGTCTTCACGTGAAAGCTGTCATTCTCAAGAAAGTCCCTTAATAGTTCGACGATGCTTTTGTCATCGTCTACAACGAGTATCGTATTGTCTCCGCTCATGAAAATCCCACCTTTGCCATCTAGTTTATCATTTTTTTTGCAGGAACCGACGAGAGTCCATGAATTGTGATGGTTTGTTTATACTTTTGTGACCTTTTTACGACTTCGTTTGAGATATTCGTTTGTTAAACTTCTATTTGCGAACACGGACGGGACTTCATTCGGGAGGTCGTTCGGGCAATTCAGCCGAATCTACGCGATTCGTCATCGCATCAAAGACGGGAGGATCTATATGCTAACTGTACAAATCGTGTTATTTGATGGTTTCGACCTGCTGGATGCCATTGCGCCTTACGAGGTTTTTTGCGCGGCAGCGTCGTTTTGCGAACATGAGTTATGCGTGGAATTGGTTACGGCCGAAGGGTCAAGGGCTGTGGCTAGCGGCGTTAACGGATTAAAAATTGAAGCGAGCAGCCGACTGAATCCGGAATGCGCGGGCATCATTCTCGTACCGGGAGCGTCGGGCGAGGTCGAAGGTGATGGCCCCGATTCGATCCCAGCTATTTTGGGCCGGGCAATGAATACCGAATTGACCGGTATGATCGGGCAGGCACTCGAGCGGCAGGACATCGTAGTCGCTACCGTATGCGGCGGCTCTCTGCTGCTGGCTATGGGCGGACTATTGGAAGGGAGATCGGCGGTAACGCATCACCTCGGCATGGGCTTGCTTGGTGCAACCGGGGCAGTCCCGATCAAGGCACGGGTCGTGGACGACGGCAGCCTCGTTACCGGCGGCGGTGTCACATCCGGGCTTGATGTGGCACTGTACTTGGTGGAACGGGAACTCGGACCGCGCATCGCGCACGCGGTAGAGCAATTATTCGAGTACGAACGAAGAGGTACGGTTTGGAAGGGGATCGGCCTGGCACCAAGCACGCAGAAGTCTTTGCCGAACGCAGCAGCGAACCATGGGGCGTTAACTAACGCATCCTCGGGTCACCAACTCACGCAGGCATCTATATTCGAAGGGGATTGGGATACAATGATCGCTACGCCTGTGGGGAAAATGGAAGTCAGGCTCTCCATATCGGCAAGGAACGACATCATCGAAGGAACGGCAACGCAAGGAGATGAAACCATCCGATTCAGGAGCCCTGTGCTTCAGAACGGCAAGCTGGCCTGGTCGCTTCCCATCACGAAGCCCATGCGCCTGAACCTAAAATTCGAAGTTACCGCGGACGGAGATGTTATGACCGGAACCGCCAAGGCCGGCATGCTGCCGGCATCCAAATTAACCGGAACACGGGTTTCTTAAGATTCGGAGGTTGTGGAACTGCATGAAGAAACGGAAATCATTATACCGGCTGCTGGCCTGTGTCAGCCTTGTTTTTATTCTATACGCCCTGGTCAAAAACTATTGGATCGATCCCGGTGCCGCTGGTTTTTTAAGCCGTAAAACCGGGCTGAAGCGGGAGCTGAATCTTCCGGTCTGGTTGAATGTCATGTACGTTCATGTTGGATTTGCATGTCTGGCCATGGCGTCGGGCTTGATCAACTTTTCCAATCGAATGTTTGAAAAAAGCCGCAGGTTCCATCGTTTCAACGGCTACGTTTACCTCGTGTCCGTACTGCTGGTTGTCCTGACCTCCGGATATATGGCGCCTTACGCCACCGGCGGAAAAATCAGCAGCATGGGATTCAACGCGCTCAATCTGATCTGGCTGTTTGTCACCATTACGGCGCTCCTCCAAATCAAGAGGAAACGAATCGACCGGCACCGGAACTGGATGATCCGGAGTTACGCCTTCTGCTTCACGAACCTGTTGATTCATCTTATCACTTCCCTTGTTCATCAGGGTTTCGGTTTGGTTTACGCAACAAGCTACACCATTGGCCTCTACGGCTCTATTGCACTGCTGATTGTTATTCCTGAAATCATCATCAGAACGAAACGAAAGGAATGGGTAATCGAATGAAAAAAATAATTAGTTTACTTATGTCGTTAACACTGATACTTAGTTTGTTTGCTCCGGCTGCAAGCGCGAAAGCGAATAAGAATCAAGATGAGTTCAAAAACAGAAATCTGCATGTTCAAATCGTATTGTTTGATGGGTTTGATCTGCTGGATGCACTGGCCCCATATGAAGTATTCGCTGCAGCTGGAATGTACTCTGGAGGAAAAGTTACCGTGGAATTGGTATCCGCAGAAGGCAAGCGCTCGGTCCCGAGCGGTTTGAATGGCCCTTCCCTCAAAGCCGAAGCCGTCTTAGACCCTAATCGCTCCGGAATTATCTTGGTTCCTGGAGCTTCGGGTAAACCAGCAGGCAATTCGGAAGATGCCATTCCGAATGTGTTAAAAGGAGCCCTGCAAACCCGTCTCCCTGCGATGTTAAAAAAGTCCATGGATAATAAGGATGTTACGGTTGCCACCGTTTGTGGAGGTTCATTGCTGCTTGCTATGGGCGGCATGTTGAAGGATCGACACGCCGTTACCAATCAGATCGGAATGACTGCACTGAAAGCTCTCGGTGCAAATCCGATTGATGCAAGAGTCGTTGAAGATGGTCCTCGCCTGGTGACTGGTGGCGGTGTGACATCTGGACTTGATGTTTCCCTATATTTGGTTGAGCGTGAATTGGGACCTCAAATCGCAAATGCTGTTGAACAGTTATTCGAGTACGAACGAAGAGGTACAGTTTGGCAAGCTGAGGGCATTGCACCGATCAACTTTTAAACTGGTAGTTTACAAAGCAAAAATCAACCGTAACTCGTTCTTTAGCTCTAACTATCTGGTGATATATATAGTTTATTTCGCACAAAAAAACTCCACACCATACACAGGGTAAACGTTTGCCTATCCCTGTGCGGGTGCGGAGACCAATGAATCCAAAACAGAAACTAACCAAGCACGAAGCTTAATGGAGCTTTGACGTATTCTGTTTTTGCGTAATTTTCAGTTTCTCCGGGGTAACGTCCTCGCCATTCGGGTCCACAACTTTCAACGTAGACATGGTCGAGAGAACCTGCCCTCGGATGGCTTGCAAATATTCCTGACGAAGCTGCTGCTGTTCAGTGTATTCTTCTTGGCTCAGACCTTCGGTCTTCTGCTTGCGGCTCAGTTCATTAATTCTATGCAATGAAGGTATGGTCATGGTTATCTTTCATCCTTCCGTATAACAAGTTGTAACAGACAGTTTACTGTAAATAACCTGTGGTTGCAACTAATCCAAGGAAACCATGCCAAGATGCGAATGGATTTTCCAGCCAAATCAAAAAAGCCGCCCATTTGGCGGCTCCTTAAGCTTTAGGCAAACCTATCGAAAATTGATGGGGAAAGCCCGGTAACCCCTTGAACATGAGGACCCCCTCACTGACTAAAAACCAGATTCTGTGCACGATATAAGAATAACTTACGAATTGGCGTGAAATTTCGAATATACGATCTAAGACGTCCCCTGCTTTAACCAGATCACCAGAATGGTGCTGCTCTTGCAGTTCAGCGACCGATTGTAAGATAAGCGCATCCATTCGATTCTCTTCGCAGCCGATGACCCCGTCCTCTTCCCAGAATCGAAGAACATGATCCTGTCCTGCCAGCTCCAGCCATTCGGATTCGTACCGTCTCCTTAGATCCGAGTCCAGCGGAATCCCATCACCATAAGTTTTAACGATTTCAATGTAAATCTCCCGCTCGATCCTGGATTGATAGACTGGGATCTCACCCTTATTCAGCTGCATACTCGATTCTTTGAGAATTTGCGTCACATTCACCACATGAACGCTTTTCCGCCCCCTCAGCAAGTACGATGCAAAGCGAAGCCCGGTTTGATCATGGGCGTTATCCGCGCACCAAATGACCACGGTCTTGCTCTCCGGTATGGTCTTTAGTGTTTGAATCATCCGCTCAATTTGGTGCTCTTGGTTAATCATGTTGGAAAAGTAGGCTTCTTTGTCGTGTTCCATCAACCAGAACTGCCTGCGCTGCTGCCCTTCCGCTGTGCTTAAATCCCTGATAGGGCCGGTGGAAAAGCATTCATTAAATGCTAATACGCGGGATTTCTCCCGATTCCCCACTTGACTGAGCGCCACTTTTAATGAACCGGCATTCGAGAGACTGAAAATGATATGAACATGCGTTTGGAGATTCTCCTCCTGCAGCCGCTCATGGTGAACGATCTCTGCATGATGTTCGATCAGCTTGTACAATCGCTCAGCAGCCCTTTTCTCTTCATGCCCGACGTTCGTGGCATCCTGGATCGCTGTGTTCAGCAACCGACGGAGTAAAAGCCAATTCTCTCTTTCCCCAAACCCTTGCAATTTCTCGTATAGCTTATCGATAAGGATCCCTCCGAAGCGAAGTTCAACTGTTTCGTCACCTCTTGTTAGTCGAGCAGCTGCCGCGTTTGGAAGCAGCATCCAATACCGATTGGATCGTTTGCTCCTCCAAGTATTGATTCAACTGCCGTTCCGCACCGTCCATCACCTGTTTGACCAGACATACGCAAGCACCCGGGTTGTCTTCCTTCCTGTCGCTAGGCTTCTCTTCGGTTAGCAATCGATGCTGCTGCGAATTGAGATTGGAGCATTCAAACAGCTGCTGCCTGCCTTCGATCACTTGGATCACTTCTAAAAATGTAATCTGCCGGGCCGGCTTTGCCAGCTCATAACCACCGTTTACCCCCGGCACGGCACGCACGATTCCGTCCTGTCTCAGCTTGGACATGATTTTGGACAAATAGCTTTCCGAAACGCCTAGTGTCGCAGACAGCTCCTTGATTCCGATGTTGTGGTCACGCTCCGATTGAGCCAGATGAATTAAGGCGTGCAGAGCATAGTCAACGCTTTTGGAAAACTGTATGGCGGTTTCCCCCTTTGCTTTATTTTATTTACCATAGACCCATGATATCCATTATATTGATTCAGTTTCTTATTTGCAATGAATCCGCGAGGGTCAGAATAAACCATGGCGACTTCCTCAAACAACAAAGACCAGGACCAAGCAAGAATCATTAAAAGATATTACCTTCAAGAGCCGCCATATTTTATGCTTAGGGCGGCTCTCCTACCTCCCACCACCCTTGTGGGAGATGTGCTCTTCTCCAGTGACCTGGCAATCCATTAGCTTCGAAGCAGTGAAGAGGACGAATCGATTCCGGAAAAGCGGAGCGGTCGCCTTTGGAGCCGAATTTCAACCCCTATCATACAATCCAGAAATTCGGCGACAACAGCGATTGGAGGAACGATACGTACGCGGAGCTTCAAATGTTAACTCTTCGAAGCTCTCGCGTAAAGCAGCTCTCTTTAAAGCCGCTTTCACATAATTCACCCATCTTTAAAGCGTCCACGATTAAGCTTTACTCCGGAACCTCGAACATGAAAAAGCCGCCAAAACGGCGGCTTCGCAAGCGCAGCTTCATACGCTTCTATGGATCTCGGTTAAAGTTTATCAAGGTTACGCCTCCTATTCATCAATAGGCACGCCTTGTTATTTGGACATATGGCCATCATTCGAAGGATCGTATAATCCCGATGTGTTCTTGAACCATTCGAATATATGGGTAACGCAAACCTTGAGAACAGCGTAGCCGGGTACGGCCAACAGAATGCCAACCACGCCGAACAGATTGCCGGCAGTCAGTATGACAAAGATAATCGTAATCGGATGAATTTTCAGCGTTTTGCCCATAATTTGCGGAGAGATGAATTTGCCCTCGATCAGCTGTACGATCGTCCATACCGCCACCATCTTCAGCAGCATCACCGGCGAAGTGACCAGAGCCACTATCAACGCGGGCGTGATCGCAATGGCAGGCCCCAAATAGGGGACTACGCTGGTGAACGAGGCGATGATGGCAAGAATAAGCGCGTAATCCAGGCCGATGATCATGTACCCGATGTACAGCAGAATACCGATGCAGACACTGACAATAATCTGACCGCGGATGAACGAACTGATCTGGTGATTGATATCCTGAAGCACATGCAGGATCCCCGAACGACTCTGGGTCGGCAGGAACGACAAGATTTTCCGAGGCAGCTTTTTGCCGTCTTTCAGCATATAGAACAGGACAAAAGGAACCGTAATGATCGACAACACGATCTCCGTAAACGCGCCAAGGAAACCGCCTACCTTGCTCCATGTCGAGTTCAGGATTTCGGTTGCTTTCTGCGTTATCGTGCCCCACCATTCCTGGGAGTTGATGTTCACGGCTTCTTGCAGCTGACTATACAACTGGCTGCCGGTCAGCTCTTCAAACTGCTGCCTGACTTTCTCGCTGTACGTCGGGAAATTGTCTATCAGACTCATAATCTGGGTGCGGAGCACCGGAATGACCGCCAGCACCACAACCGTCAAAATTCCGGCAATCAACAGATATAATATCAGGATGGACCATCCGCGTTTGATTTTCCTTTTTTCCATCATATCCACCAAGGGATTCAGCAAATAATACAGGATTCCGGATAAAATGATCGGCAGCACGATCGTCTTGATCAGAACCGCGATCGGATGCAGAACAAACGAGATTTTGCTTAATACCATGACGTTTAAACCGACCAGCAACAGAACAAGCAAAAGCAGCACAAACTTATTGTTTAGAAAAAAGCGCTTGAACCGATCCGGCCAAATGCGAGGTTGCTCCATATATGTCCTCCCTTATTTAGGTTTATCGATTCCAGACACAAAACTTGCATCGATGCAAGCCCCTATGGCGTCAAGATAATCGAGCACAGCTTCGCTAACTCCATTCTTTTAACTATAATGTTTCTTCAGGGCACATGTCCAGTCAACCAAGGGCCAGCATGAGGGTTCGTATTTATGGTCGGTCATCTCATGATGGAATAAGCCTGCGTGTCATGAAGACACACAGGCTTAAGCTGTACAAACACGCTTCACCCACGGTTTTATAAGTACCGAGAAATGATGCGCACTAATTTTGCGGGCAGCTCATTCAGGTTGGTAATGTCCAGAAACCTCTCGGCACCATAAATCCGGCTAATGACATCCTTGTCTTGTCCGATGGCGGCAGCCAGAAATTTGACTCCTTTTCTTTCATATTCGGATAAGGTCTGCTGCATGTCTTGAATGGCAAGACTTCCGGTATAGTCTTCCATCGCCTTAGGCTGCCCGTCGCTGATGCTGATCAACAGCTTGGTCTGCTTCGGTGAAGCTGCCAGCCGTTCCGCCATGATCCTTAACGCCATACCATCCCGATTGTTGCTTCTCGCGCGGATTCCCATCAACCTGAAGCGATCGCGAACATCCGGATGATCATAGTCGGCATAAGCGAAGATCGACATCTGCTCCAAGCGGGACACATCGGCCGTATCGCCGTAGATCAGAACAGGAATATGGCAAATCTGACAAAATTCATAGACCGCAATGACCGCACGCTTGGCTGCCTCCAATCTACCGAACGCAGCCATCGATGCGGATTCATCGACCCTCAGTCCGACCACAAGACCAGGGGATTCCGTCGGAGGACGTTTCTTGGCAAATAACCTGAAGTCCCGGTAGGCTACGCTGTCTGCCTGAAATTTTGATCCATAGTATTGATTTTTGGCATACTCCGCGGTGATTTCGTGCTCCAAGAGCGGCAGCGTTTTTCTGGCGATCTCCCGTACAACCGGCATAAGCCCCTGACTTAACCGCCCATATTCCTCCTGTAGGTTCGGATCATAATCAGGGCGATGAACGATCAGCTTTACCGACCGATGAAGAGAATCGGACACGATTTCTCTGGAAACCCGATTCAGCTTCTTGCGGAAATCCCGTTCCTTCTGCTTCTCCTCTTCCGACATGGGCTCAGGATTAGCCTGGTGATAATTCGGCTTGCCCTCCTCGCCCGAATCCGTGCTCTCCATCTCCGCTGATTCATCCGATGAAACGGATGTGCTGCCTTCGCTCTCAGCGGATTTTTTTAAGCGGACCCCTTCTTCCCCGGCTTGCTGATCCGGATTGGAGTCAACATCCATATCGATTTCCCAGGTTGAGATCTCCACGGCATCCCCTCTTCGTTTGCTTGGGGGTTCAACCGGAATTTCGTCCAGCAGCCCCAACAGGCCTTGGCCTTCCAGCGCATCTTCCAGCAGTTTGATTTCTTCCGGATCGGTCGTAATCTTGTAGATCACTTTGTGATAAAGGGATTCTCTTGCAGAAGATCCCTGAGCCACGGCATCCGCCCAATAGAAATAGGAACGCATCCCGGCAACCCCCTTAATGGCATTGGCCCGGGCTGTTTTGTCCAACAGAATGATGACCCTTGCGAGGATTTCCAGCATTCCATCGTCCTCGCAGCCGATTTTGGCCTTTGCGCGCTCCATCATCATATCCTTGGTTGGCAGATCCATTTTCTCCGAATGCTGTATCCTGTCTCGCAATGCTTCATTTAGCGGCCTGGATCCCGCATAACTGCGGTTGGCCGTGATCACCGCAATGAAATCCGGATGCCTGTGCACGATACCCATCGGCAAATTCAGCGTGCCGCCGGGCTCAAGCGCGGAATTCAGCGCCATTAATACGGCAGCATCACGTATCACGTTCGGTTCCTGTATTTCCAGCAGATAGCCGTTCTGAAAGGCTCTGACGATCTCGGAAGCGTAAAATCGATATTCTACCGCCTTATTCTCTGCGGCATTCGCGGCCAGCTTCAATACATGCTTCATCTTCGCTGAAGCATGCTCCCGCGAAATTCCCAAAGCCTCCATTAGAATCTCCGTCGAACTTCGAAAGCCGTCACTATCGTATAGGGCTTTCAAGGCAGCCTGATCGGCAGGTTCCAAGTACTCTATTTGATCGGAAGTAATGACCGGTAAAATGGCTCCGATAATATCCGATTTATCCATATCGGCAAAACATGTGACTTTGGTGTAGGGGAGCCTGAAGTTCGCGGATAAAGCTTTGGCGAGCTGCGTCTTTCCGGATCCGGCATCCCCCTCTAACAAAACATTGGCGATTTTCATCTCGCCCCGATCCCAATTCCGCTTAATTTCATTCGAGATTCGCCGTTCTTCCTCACTTCCTTTATGCGTTAACGGTTTTGTCCAGACAAGGCTCTTTTCTTCTTCGGTCAATGCTCTCCCGGGAGACAGCACGTAATATTCATTGTCATTCTGTTCTAGCATAACCTATCTCCTCCAAGCTTTTCCCAGCGTGGAGGGATACTCTCGCTCCATTCCCCCGCTATCCGGGATGCCTCCTCATTATTCGTACCCCAATTCTCTCAATGCTCTGGTTAATGTCCGCAGTCTTTCACCAATCATCTCGCCGTTATCGCTCAAAGCCTCGTTAAACAGCCTGATATCCTCATGGATCTGTTCATTGTCCGTGCATACGGCTACCGTCATGGCGCTTCCCTGCAGCCCGATCCGGTCGATCACGGGATTCTGCGGATCATAGAGCTGCTCGTATCGATAGGCTTCGCTAAAATGCGCCAGTGCGCTGCAAACGAGAATAGACAAATCCAGAATGCGATGAATCGGAAGCTCTAACGATTGTTCGGTTGCTTGCTCGTCCACATTTCTCCACACTCTGGCAGCAACATTTGCCTGGCCTTCCTCGTTTCCCTGAGACAGTCCGAGGGATAACGCCCTGACATCGGTGGCGCCCGCAAACCGCCCATCGACCTCCCCATAATTATCCGACACAATGACAGGCTTATGATTCATAGAAGCGTGTATGTCCATCATTTCTCCTCTTTTCTCAAAAATGGATCTTACATAAACATTTCAAGCGCATCGTTTGCCATAGAACATATAAGTAATGATTAATGATTATTATTCTGATAAACATTTTTATTATTCATCTATTTATATAATAGACATATTTTATTTTGTTGTAAATACCTGACTGGTAACGCCCAGCAAAGCGTGAATTTATGAATTGAACAAAAAAGAAAAGAAGCATCCCCATGTTCAGGAGATACTTCTTCGGAATTAATGATGGTATGGTCTGTTTCACCGACAGTTCTCAATTTCAGCCGCTTCGTTGCTGGAACACGGAGAAACCCCTATTGTTTAGCTGCCAAGAATTCATCCAGCTGACGCTGTATCTCGGCGACATACTCGTCAATCCCAGCCGCCTTCAGCTTCTGGATCGCTTTGGGATACTCTGTCTCAAAATCGACAAATCCGGAACGGATCGCAGCTAGATCTTTGCCTGCGACTTCTTTCAAGGATGTCTCGATCAACTTAACCTTTTCGTTATTGAATCGGAATCCCAAGGATTCGGATCGAACAGCCTGATCATCCCAGCTCTTATATTGATCGATGGATTCCTGGGCCACGTTCGGCCCGAACAATTGGTAATTCTGGTTTCTAAACATCCATTCATAGAAGAATTCACTCGGGGTGAGCTTGTTGATTCTTCCGTCCACGATCTCGTAGTCCTTGCCTTCGACGCCATAGAGAGCAAACTGGTAATTTTCCTTGGATTTATAAATCCAGTTCACAAACTTCATGGCTCCTTCCGGATTCGGAGCATTGACTGGAATGCCCAGAACTTCCCCGCCTGTGGCGGTCACATAACGCGGCTTATCCTCGGCTAACAGGTAGGTCTTAACTTCGGCATCCGGGGCATTGGCTTTGATGGCATCAACGATTTCCATTTCCTTGCCCAGAGATCCTTCCACCCATAAATATAGGCCGGTCTGCATGCGGGAGTCTCTCTCGTTGTATTTGATGGTCAAATCCTCTGTGTATAAACCTGCTTCATACATTCCCCGGTTAAATTTCGCCACTTCCTGGAATGCTTCCGTTTCATAATAGCTGTATGCTTTCTTGCTGTCTTCCCCGAATACAACCAAATCTTCGACGGCGATCCAGTTATATTGTTCATCGGTAAAGTATCGAGTCAACGGTTTGAAGATAATGTCGGCGGGGCCTTTCATTTCAGGAAACTTCTCTTTCGCCTTGGTCGCGAAATCTTTTAAATCGTCGGGTGTCTTCACGTCGGTCATCCCCACGGCTTCCAGTATATCCTGTCGGACGGCAACCAGCTGGTACATGGCCGAGGACGGTGCATAGGCCGACGGAATGCCGTGAATTTTCCCATCGATGGTTGCGCCTTGAAGCTGTTCCATCGGCAAAACTTTCAACATATCCTGACCATATTCCTGGATTAAATCATCCAGAACCATGGCTTGTTTCTTGTTGACGATCGTGGAAAGATCCGGAAGACCATCCCAATACAAATCGATCGGTTCGTTCGCGGCCAGCATGATATCTTTCTGTTCCCAGTACTGGGCCCACGGCACATATATGACTTCGACCTTTAGACCGAGATCGGCAGCCATTTTCTCTGCGAATTCATTGTTTAAAAATTCGTTCATGCGATCGCTTCGTTCCCCCGGATACAAAATCGTGACGGTTTCGAGCGCGGCTGCCCCCTCTTTTTTGCCGCTGCATCCTGCCATTACCGAAACGGATGCGATCAATAAAACCAACAAGATCAGCATTTTTTTTGCTTTCATGAAAGACCCTCCCTATGAAATGGTTAATCTATGTTAAAAGCCTGAATCGGCCAATAACCACGCAGGTGTCTATTCTTTTACCGCTCCGGCCATAATCCCGTGCACGAAGTATTTTTGAATGTAAGGATACAGGAAAATGATCGGACCGATCGTGATGACCGTAATGGCCATCTTCACGGTTTCGGCAGGCAATGTGATGTTGCCCGATGCCCCTGACGGAATTCGTCCGGAACTTATCGCATTGACGTTCGACAGAATGTTGTAGAGGAAATACTGCAGCGGAAACAAATCGCGTTCGTTAATGAAGATCAGCGCGTGCCACCAATCATTCCAATATTGAAGCGCATACATTAAGCCGACCGTCAGCAGTGCGGTTTTACTTAACGGAAGGGCTATTTTGACATAGATCGTAAAATAATTGGCGCCGTCCATCTCGGCCGCTTCATATAAAGATGGAGAAATGCTTGCAAAGTACGTTCGCATCAGAAACATGTTCCATACGCTGAATATGGACGGCAGGATCAAAGCCAGAATGCTGTTCTTCAACCCGTAATAATTGACGCTGACCATGTACCACGGTATCAAGCCGGCCGAGAAGATGATCGTAAAGTTGCTAATGAAAGCGAGCACGTTGCGGTATTTCAGCTTTTTGATAGATAGGGAAAAAGCAATCATGCTGGTAATCAACAGAGCCCCGAACGTCCCCACAGTGGTTACAAACAGGGTAACGCCGTAGGATTTGAGCAGTTTCATTCCACTATTAACAAAGATATATTTATATGTATCCAAGCTCGGGCTCAGAGGGATGATCGAATATCCGTTTCTTGCAACGGCCTGTTCCGAAGAAAAGGACACGCTTAACGTTAATACAAGAGGATACAGACAAACGAGTGCGAATAAGCCAATGAATGCATAGGCAAAGCCAATCACCAATTTATCGCCAAGCAATCTATTCTTTTCCATCATCAAAATAGACCCTCTCCGTCGTTTATTTTCTTAGCGGATTTGTTAGCAGCCGTAATCAGGATCAAGCCCATCAATGACTGGAATAGCCCGATGGCCGTCGAGTAAGAAAAGCCCAGCGTACGCATCGACTGATAAACGTAGGTATCGATGACCGTTACTTCTTCAGCCAGGACCGGGTTGTTGCCAACGATACCGTAAATCATCCCAAAGTCCCCGTAGAAGATTCGTCCGACGCTCAGCAAGCTTAAAACGATGATCGTTGGCTTCAGCATGGGCACGGTCAAGTAAAGAATTTGCTGCAATTTGTTGGCGCCATCCACCTTGGCCGCTTCGTATAGGCTCCCGTCAAAATTGGACATCGCCGCCATGTAGACAATGGAGCTGTATCCGCTCCATTTCCAGACGCTCGACAGAATGATGATCCACTTCCAATACTTTGGCTCCGAGTACCAGGAGATCGGCTCTGCACCGAAGAACTTCAAAATATGATTCGCTACGCCCACATCCGTGGAGAAGATTCCGTACAGAATCGCACCGACAACGACCCAAGATATGAAATACGGAAAAAACATCATGCTTTGCGCGATCTTTTTGTAGGCTTTATGCCGGATTTCATTGATCAGAATGGCAATGCTGACAGGAATGATAATGCCTAAGATGAGACCGAAAAAGTTGATATACAGCGTGTTATAGGTAACCTTCCATCCCATGCTGTTTTCCGAAAAAAAGTATTTGAAGTTGTCCAGACCCACAAATTTGCTGCCGAAGATGCCGTCGACCACATTGAAGTCGGTAAACGCCATCCATATCCCGGCAAACGGGATATAGGAGAACATGATCAGCACGATCAGCGCGGGCACGCACATGAGATACAGGATCCTGTGTTTTTTTATTTCATAGAGAAATCCCTTGACAGCCGAACTCATTCCATCACCCCTTTGCATGTGATTACACGACTATGCTGTAATGCCTTGCTGCAGCTTCATCTTTAGTTCATCCAGATCGATCACGGTACCGGTAATTCTCGCCTCTTCCGCGGCATAGGCCATCATATGGCTTTCAACGGACATGTCGATGGAGGATCTGCTGCTGAAGTCGGCATTCCCCAGATTCTCCAAGAAGTCATTCATCAGACCGGTGTCGCCGCCGTTATGTCCGCCGCTCACCGTTGCCGGCCGAATGACGGTTTGCTGTACGGGTTCTGCCATATTGGAGTTAAAGCGGGTGACTTCGATAATGTTCAAGTTATCGTCGCCTCGGATTTCCCCATGCTCGCACATGATTTTGAGCGTACGGTACATTTTGTTTGTGAATCCGCTTAAATTAAACGTTGCCGTTACCCCGTTTTTGAATTCGATCAGGGTGACTTGATGGTCGCATACATCATTGTCAAGCCGATATACGCAGCGTCCGTAAGGACTCGTTGCTAGCGCTTGGAGCAGTCCCTCTTCGCTCTGATCCGCCGAAATGACGGTAGCGGGCCATTGGCCCCTTATCGGCAAATAGGCTTTTCTTGCGTCGAATCGGCAGTTCGCGGCTGCCTTACAATCGAGGCATCGTTCCGCACTGCCTGCCGGTGCATTCTCCTCTTTGAAATACGTAAGGCTTCCATACGATGAGATACGCTTCGCCCCGCTGTCCACAAGCCAGGATAGAATATCCATGTCATGACAGGATTTCTGCATAATGATCGGGCTCGCCAGATCGCTTCTTCTCCAATTGCCTCTTACGAAGGAGTGTGCCATATGGAAATTGCCGATGTTCTCGTTGTGCTGTATGGTCACGATTTTCCCGAGTTCATTGCTATCGATGATTTTCTTAATTTCCGCAAAGAAGTTCGTATATCTGAGTACATGGCATACAATCACCTTGCGTCCTTTTTCATTGGCTTTCTCCTGAATTCTCATGCATTCTACCGGACTTGGTGAAATGGGCTTCTCGAGCAAAATATCATAGCCAAGATCAAGCGCCATCATCGTTTGCTCGTAATGGTCCTTGTCCATGGAAGAGATGATGACGGCATCGCAAATTTTCCCCATTGCATAAAACGCATCCACGGATGCAAATTGTTTCTCCAGCGGAATCTGAAACTCATCCGCCGCTGCCTTTCTTCTGCCGGCATCCGGCTCGATGACCGCCACGATTTCCTCGCTTTGGTAAGCGTGCCTTGAATAGATCATGCCTCTTTGTCCTGCACCAATTAATGCTAGTTTCAACTCCATAACCTCCAGCGAGCTCGTATTTGTCTAGATCGATTATTCTTGTCCCGGCATCTGGGGATCTTCCAGGGGATAATATCCTTCCGGATAATAGGTGTCCCATATATTCTTGAGCGGATCCTCGCGGGCGGCTTCGACTTGTATCGTACCCATCTCATAAAAACCATCCTGTTGCCGGTTCTGTATATTCAGCGTGAGTGAAGAACGGTCTTCGAAACAGAGCGCTATGCCAAGCGAATAGGTTCCCGCCGCGATGTCCTGCAAGTGTACGATCTCGTTATGGACAAGGTCGCCGGTTAACCAGGAATGCGTTGCCGCGTGCAGCGGAAATTCATGGGACACGTCTTCCTGCTTTAGCTGCAGCCGCAGCTGAAATTTTCGATAGATTCTTGAGCTTCCCGAGTTTACGAACCAGAATCGCAGCGGCAGGCTCCCGCTGCCGGACACCGTTTCCGGGTAGGTTAGCCGACGTAAAGCAAGGTTGTAACCAAGCCCTAGGTTTACGTTGGACATCCCGGCATGCCAGCGAAAGGCTTCCCGTCTGATATGGGAACCGCCAGCTTCATCGGTCGCATGGAGGAACACCGGGTAGCTCTTCCATACCCGCTGCAAATGATGTTTGGCAAAGGCTTCGCAGCATTCGATCCAATTCTCCTCGCCGCACTTCACCAGCAAGCCAAAGCCGCGGCCGCGCTCCTTTAAATATCGAATCAGTGGTTCATTCTGCAAATCTGCAAGCAGTACCTGGGATCCAAAGGAATCGATATAGGCGTTCCATTCTTCCTTGCTGTTTGCCAAGGTCGAGATCATGACGGCCGCAAGGCGTTTATCCGAATCGATCATACTCCCGACTTTTCGGATCAATGCCGCATAACATGCTTCGTGGTTATCCTTCGTCCATTCTGGCAGGTCCGGCGTCAGGAAAAGAACAGGATTCGTAATCGCTTTCAATACCTTGTCGATCCCTCCGAGCTTATACTCTCCTCGCGCAGGTTCTAGTTCCTTCCATGCAAAAGCCGCATATTCGAATCGACCGTGGCTTGTATCATACTCCTTGACCGATAAGGGCTTCGGCCTGATTTTGACGGTTTTGTACTTCTCGTAGCTCTCAAGCGAATATTTCCCCATCCTCTTCGCTCCTTTGTAAATGGCTGTCAACGGTTCCGCGGAACAATTCTATATCTGCGTCGGTTATATAAGGCATGCTGCCAATCCGGCCGATATCTTCCTTCAGCACGATCATGCTTAACGTATTGAATCTGGCCCCGGTCCGCATATACTCAGCTGCCGCTCTTTGCAGCGAGGTCGTATATTCGCTGGTGTTCAACGCCGGATCAGCATTCCGGTCTCCAAAGACTTCATAGCGCAGCATGCCGTCCCCTTCATGGGTGGGATAATTATAAAACTGCCGTTGAACGTGGACGATATTGCTTCTATCATTGTCCAAAACGAGCGAGAGCCTGGAATCATAAAGCCAGCTTGAACTCCAGAAGCCTCTGATGGGCAATTCCGGAAAATATCGATCATAGAACCCGATGGCCATCGCCATGGAATTCCTCAGCCTGTCTGGCGTGTACCCGGGCCCGGAAGGAATGTGAAGCGCCAACAGGGTATCCCCTTTTTGAAGCACGGTATCCCAGTCCTTCTTTAAGATTGGCGTTGTTTCTCTTTCGACGAATCCCATGGGATTGATCCGATTCGCTATGATGAATTCGGCATTCTCCTGCCATTCCGATGTGAAGCGGCCTTGCGAATCATAAACATCGTTGATTCCGTTCCGCTGTCCATCGCTGCGGAAATCCTCTCCGGGATGGCGAAGGGCAAGCACTTCCTGCGTATCCCTATGGCGGAACATGGTGAAGGAATCCTCGAATCGGTACGGAATAAAATAGAAGCGGTCCAACAGAAAGATGGAGCAGGTATAGAAATTCATCACCCACGGGAAATCATGAACCTTGGCATCGCCCTGCAGTGCCAATTTTTCCATTTGCAGCTTCAGCGGTTGATGTGGAATGTCCTCATAATAGGTTAGGGGTACGGAACGCTTCTCCAGCATCTTCATGGAAGGCACCACGCAGGCTAGCAGCAACAAAAATGAATATAATTCGCCGTACTTCTTCATGCATGCGGGCGTCATATTGGTATAATGGGCTTCATCACAGCGATTGCGCGCCGAGCACAGATCCTCCACCAAAAATTTGGTGAAATGAAACAATACGGCGTCTTCCTCTATCGCTAAAATCCCCTGTTTAATCCATTGCCGAGTCTCCTCGGGAGTCTGATATCGCTCAAAGATTCCATTCAAGAAGCCCCTTGGTATGAGATAGGGCTCGCCATCCGGTAGATAGCGATCATATTTTGCTTCCAATCCATCAGGCAGATAATCAAATTCACAGATCGCTGTTACTTCTTTATAATTCATCGGCCTTTCCATTAGCCTGCCTCCCCCTTTCGACGAATAGCTTACCCATCGGGTAAAAGCCGTCTTGATATCCCGTGATTGCCAGCTGGATATTCCCGATTTCCTTCACGCTGGTTTCGATGCCAATCTCCAGCGCATACTCGCCCGCCGGCATATCGTCCGGCAGCGAAAAGCTTTCTGTCCAAGCAATATCCTCATCCGGGAGCCATTCCCTGATGTCTTCACTGCTATGAAGCGTATACGATCGACATTGGCCGGTTAACCTCACCGCCAGCGGATAACGATGATAAATCGGAGCGACGCCGACATTAGCCCACAACGCATCGATGTTTAGCTCTCCGCCAACGAACGCTATCGAATCGTACGCGAATTTCCTTAATTCGAAGCGGTAGCCCATCTTGTTAATCCAAGCCTTGACCTTCTCTTTCCACGGTTCCGGTACTACCGTCCCTTTGTTGTTAAAGGATGAAATATGCCACTTGAGCGTTTCCTGTATGATATAGTCGATATCCCAGCCCTGCAGATACCAGTCATTCATATGCCAGCATGCTTCGAACAGGATCGGCGCTTTCTCCCAAGCATCGCCCATCTCAAAATTCTGAATATTTTGCGGATAGAAATCGGTCATGTGCGACCATTGATCGCCATGAAAGCCGCCCATATCCCCCAAGCAATCCACGCGAAATCCGACTTTGGCTTTGCGTTCATTTATGATTCGGATCGACAGCGGATCATGCAGCAGTGCCTGGAGAGGCGTTATTTTAAAACCGTCCAAGTAAGCATCCGTTATCTGCTTAATCGCGCCAGTCGTTAGAAATTCGGTTCCGCCGCCTTCCCCCCAGGCTCCGACTATGGTCAAATCGATCGAGCTGATAAGCGGATGGCCGTCAAAGCGGGCGGCAAACGCCTTGATGAAATCAGACCAATACTCGGCATATGGGGTGGTCAGAGGGTCTACTCTCCAGAACGGAAACTCGGGCTCCTCCGGATATTCGGCCCGGAACCAAGACGGAATATCGTCTTCTTCGCTTAATGCATATGGCGAACAGCGCACCACGGCAGTACAGCCTAATGATTTGGCGTAATTCAGCTTTTCTTCCAGCACGATCCAGTCGTAACTCCCTTTATCCGTTTCGATGTCACGCCAACGAACGCTACAGAAATATACTTTGCTGTCCGGATGGTTGTACGTCCTGCTGTCTTCCGCAAACTTGTATTTGCGCTGCGCTTCCCCCCGGTTATCAACAATCCGTTCCGGATCTCCCATCAAGCCCGGCGCCGTGGTAAAGCCAATACCCGGATTGGTCAACATTTCATCCGATATCATAGGGTAAACCGTAACTCTCTTGTTCATATCCCAACTCCCCCATGTACTAAACAGAACTCTCTGTTTGTTACGTTGTTTGTTACGTTGAATCTGTTTTATTACACAATTTGTTTAGTGATTTCATGTTATATCATTCGCATGTTATCTGGCAATATCAATTTTGAAATACTTCGAAATTTCTAGTGACAACGCATGGAATATACATGTTACTCTTGATTTTGATTAAGGAGGAATGTAAAATGAAGTAACGTAACAATATTGCGCAACAAACAACGTAACATAATCTATAATAAAAGCAAATCATTGTTAACAATGTAACATTCCTATAAACTCTAAAATGGCGATTATTAGTAACTTAAAAGGAGAATGTGTTTATACATGAGTACGATTCGGGATGTTGCTAAACTTGCAAATGTATCCACAGCCACCGTGTCCAGAGTGTTAAACAATGATACGAAGTATAAAATCACGGACGAAACCCGGGAAAGGGTTTGGCAAGCCGTTACGCAGCTGAACTATAAAATCGCATCAGGGCCCAAGCGGAAGGTTTCTGCTCAGGATCCGGCCGAAAGCAAATCGCATATCAAAATCGGATGCGTCTTAAGCGTCACCAAGGATAAATACAACGATCCCTACTTCATGTCGATCTTATCCGGCGTGGAAGAACGCTTGCTTGGCGCCGGTTACAACATGTCCTTTATCCGGACGGGAATTGAATTGAACGACAGCAAGATCCTATTTAATACATTCAGCGAACCGATTACCGGCCTCATTCTCATGGAATCGCTCGATCACGAGACCTACGAATATATTCGCAAGCAGGTCCCGTACATCGTAGGTATCGATACGGAACGCGGGGATATCGACAATGTCGGCTACGATCATTACAATGTCGCTTCGATGGCCGTCAGCCATCTTATTGAAAAAGGCCATACCCGAATCGGATATATCGGGGGCAGCGGATTATCGAGCAACCTCAAAGACAGCCGTCGTTATCGGGGCTACTACGCAACCATGCATGCTGCCGGATTGTCGGTCAATCCCGATTGGGTTATTGATTGCATGTGGGATGAGGCGGTCTGCATCGAAAAAATCAATCATCTATGTACAAACCGAAATTTCCCGACTGCCTTCTTTGCCGGCAGCGATTTAATGGCTATGGCCGCCCTCAACGGCCTGTATAACAACGGTATTTCCGTTCCTGACGAAGTAGCGGTTATTGGGCTATCCAACATTGAGGTATCCAAGTATTCCAATCCGCCGCTGTCTACGATCGATGTGCCGATGAAAGAAATCGGCATGGTAGCTGTCGATAACTTAATCGACCGAATCAACGGAAACAAGCTGCTGCCCAAAAAGGTGATTTTGCCTACCCGCTTGGTGGCACGCAGCTCAACTTAAACGGTTTTTTTGGCAAGAGGAAACTTAACGGCGTCCCATGCTTTTTCAGAACAAGCGCCTGGAACCGTTGCACGTATTCACGAATTGTTAATTGCCTGGCTCGGAAAGGAGGTGAAGGATTCGATTTCTTGAGAGTAAAAGAACAATTCTGTGAGGAGGTTTGACATGAAAGCACGGGGTATCCATTGGAAGCAGCCGTTTGCCCTAATTATCATGACGGCCATTCTACTTGCCTTATTCCCTTTTCCCCGCTTTACTTGGTCTGCGGAAGCTGCTTCTGCCTCTATCGTTGTTGACGGCGATCCGAGCGACTGGGAGGGCATTCCGGCCCTATCCACGAATACGGGAACGGCTCAAATCTTAAAGGCTTCCCATGACGACAAGAATCTTTATCTGCTTGTGCAAGGCTCCGGCCTTAGCACTACGATGGGAAGCTTCTGGTTGAATACGGACGGGAATGCTTCTACCGGATATCAAGCTTTTGGCTGGGGCACGACAGGCGTTGAGTGGCTTCTCGAGAACCAAACCTTATACCACTACTCAGGCAATGGAAGCAGTTGGAGCTGGAATTTTTCATCGTCTCTGACTTCTTCTCAATATGTACGTTCCTCATCCGTGATTGAAGCAGCGATCCCTCTTTCTACGCTTGGACTTGGCGAAGGCAGCAGCGTGAGCATCGGGTATCTGGATAACAATTCGGATATGCACCGCCTGCCGGCTCAGAACCAGCCGCTTCCGGTCTATACCTTACAAGCACATCATCCGGGAGGCAATATGATCGAATTCTATCCAACCGAGCTGAATGATCCGTTGAATAACCCGTTTAAAGGCTGGGCTCCATCCGCGAAATCTACCAATTATCCTCAACCTCATCGGCTGGTATATGCCGGCGTGACTTGGAAGGAGTTTGAGCCGACGAAGGGCAATTATGATTTCAGTGCGATTGAAGCCTCCAATCATTTCGACTATTGGAAAAGCCGCGGCGTCAAGGTAATCCTTCGCTTTATTCTGGACAGTCCTTCCGGCGTGGCTCACCGGGATATCCCGGATTGGCTGTACAACGACATGGCAAGCCTGGGACAATCGCCGGGCAAGGCCTATCGCGACGATACTGGAGGCATGGGAGACGGCAACAACACGGGCTTCTCTCCTAATTACAGTTCCGACTATCTGATCGCCAGGCACAAACTTGCAATCGAGGCGATTGCGGACCATTACGACTCCCCGGATAGCCCGATCGCTTTTGTGCAAATCGGTTCGCTCGGACATTGGGCCGAATTCCATACCTGGCCTTATGTCGGACCGAACGGGGAAAGCAACTATACGGGGGCATTTCCCCCGAACAGCATATCCAACCAATATATTCAGCATTATATCGATGCCTTTGCCGATCAGGAGGATCACACGCAGCTATTGATTAGACGCAGCGTAGAGCTGGCCAAGAATAACAACAAGGGTTTGATTCTGGGAATGTACAATGACGTCTTCGGCGATCAGCCGAGCTTCGATTCCGATTGGGGCTGGTATACAGGCACCCAGAACGGATATTGGGATGACATCGGCCAGCAGCAACCCGCACATGCAAACTTTTGGGATACTCGCGTCTCCGGCGGCGAATTTTATGGCGGTGCTTATGGCATGAATGCTGCGCTTACGTCAGGCAGCGGCTTCAATGAGACCCTTCGGCAAACCGAGCTCAGCAAGCCAAGCTGGCTGGGACCGAATTCTCCGGCTTCCCTGGCGGTTGGGAATCCATTGCAAGGCAACATCGATACGCTCAAGAAACGAATGGGTTATCACTTTGTCTTAAACAAGGCTGCATACCCGCAAGTAAATAGCGGAAGCACGCTCGAGGTATCCGTCACGGTGGAGAATAAGGGGGTTCAACACTTCCCGTTCAATTGGCCTCTTGAAATCCAGCTGCGCAGCGGCGGCCAGATCGTGGCACGCCAAACCACATCGGCGGACTTAACGACCTGGAGAACAGGGCAGCACACGGTCACAGGCTCTCTTCCTACGAATACACTGCCGAGCGGTACTTATGAATTAGCCATTGCGATTCTCGATCCATCGACGAACCAGCCGGCGATTGATTTCGCTAACACAAACCGGCTTTCAGACGGAGCTTATAAGGTCGGTTCATGGACCAAATAGCATGATAACCGGATTTCAACTAGCATAATAAAAAGAGCAGCAGATGGCCGCGTATCATTCACGGCAACTCTGCTGCTCTTCCTTCATTTAAAGGCTATAGATCATGAACGCCAGGTTCTTGCTCATGATTCCAGATGAAATGCTGCTTCAAGCTCGCGGATTCGCTCATCATCGATGTGGATGACATCGCCTAGCGTTCTCGCCGACAAAATGGATTTCGCGCTGTACTCCGCAACTTCCAATCGATCAAAAGCGTTGAGCAGGCTTTGACCGGCAACGATTACGCAGTTATTGTTCACAATGGCAATCGGCGTATTGGCTTTAAACAGCGAAGCGGTACGCTCAGGCTCGTTATACACCGCATGAAAGGGGAGCTTCGGCGTTCCGCGAAGCAATATATAGCTTTCCGGAATCGTCCTCGAATCGAAGGCCGTGTCGGTGACCGCAAATGCCATAATGTTGGGAGGATGCGCGATGATGACCGAATGGACATGCGGCTGCGTGTTATAGATCGCTTCATGGAGGAAAACGGATTTGCTCGGCTGTTTGCCCGCTTCCGCTTTGCCGTTCTCTATGCGGACGAGGTCTTCCGGTTCCAGATCATTGCGGTCTTTGCCATAGGGCGTGATGACAAAATCGTTTCCTTGCAATCGATGGGAGAAGGTGCCCTGCGTGCTGGTGAACAATCCCTGTTTATACGCGCGTTTCATCAATCCGCACATATCGCGGCGCAGCTCTTTTTCTTCCGACGTGCAGGAATCGCGGATGAACGTATCCATCTGCAGCGTGCTTTTGTTGCGCACGGTTTCGTAATCCTCATCGTTAAGCAGGACCGGTTTACCGATTCGACGTGCCTCAATCTCAAGGCGTGCACAGAAGTCGAGGGTTTCGAACCGACGAAACGCTTGAAATAGGTCCTCTCCCCCGACCACGACCCCGTGATTCTCCAGCATGACCGTGTCGATCCCTTGCTTGAAGACGGCTGCGATGTTCTCCCCAAGCTGCTTGCTTCCGGGCAGCGCATAAGGCGCGATTCCGATCTCGCCGCAGATTTGCCTTTCGTTCGGAAGCAGCCTTGTATCCGGAATGCGCCTTACTATGCTGAACGAAACCAGTGCAGGCGGATGGGCATGAATGATCGACTTCAAATCCGGGCGGGCTTGATAGATGAGCCGGTGAAAGGGAAATTCGCTGGAAGGCTTGTGAATTCCCTCTACCCTGCCGTCCTCCTTCACGCATACCATATCCGACCGGTTAAGCGACCCTTTGTCCACTCCCGCTGGCGTAATCCATATATCCCCGTTTTGGTCCCTGATCGACAAATTGCCTCCCGACGTGGTTGTCATCCCATGGTTGTAAATGCGATTGATAAAGAGAAGAAGCTGATCTGCCGGATGCACAAAATCCTGATTCATTCCTGCCACCGCCCTATCCGAATGTTTTTGTTTAATTTTGTTTGTTTTTATTATACTGTTTTTTCTGTTGATGTTCGAGGAGAATTGTGGCAAAAACAATAACAATAGCCGTAAATAATAATGATAATGATCCTGAACCGGAACATAAAAAAACAGGGATGATTATGATATCATTCCTGTTTTCCCCGTTTGGCATAGTGGATCTTCACTTTACGACCTAGGTATTACGGCCTTCCAGATCCCCTTCAAGCTCCAAATAACGATCACGCAACATTCCCAATTCATCCTCCGACGCGTCCCAATAATTCCGTTGATGACTCTCCAGCAGAGTTTCCAGCATACTGTGATATGCAGAACGGTTATTGTCCCGCATTTGCTTGCTGCGCTGTTCGTCCGCAACATATTCCTTGTGAACCGAAGAGAAGATCCAGGAATCCACCTGGTTCGTTGTCGCTGCCAGACCGAGCAAGTTTTCCGTTCGGTCGGCTATGTTCTGTGCCCCGTGAAAGTCGTGCTTCAGCAATCCGTCCATCCACTTGGGATTAAGCAAGCGGGTTCGAACGCCTCGCTGAATCGATTTGCGTACTTCTTCCGTTAATGCCTGCTCGCGCGTTGTATCGGTGATATACATTTCCGCTCGACTGCCCTTAACGATTTCTACCGATTTCGCCAACCCCCCGAAAAATTCGTAATAATGGTCCAAATCCGTAATTTCGTGCTCATGATTGCTCCGAATTTGCGAAACGATATCCACGGCCGCCAAGTTGGCCTGATACAGCTCAAGCATTTCCTTGCCTCTGTAGTTGGCGCTATATACATGCTTCAGGCTGTTCATAAATGACGCGCCTATTTGGCTTTCCTCTTCCCACTGTTTGGTCTCGATCAGCTTGGTTACGGACGTTCCATATTCTCCTTCGGCAGGTCCGTAAATGCGGGCGCACGCCAAATCCCAAGCCTCGTCGTGCCCGGCGCCGGCATTGCGCAGCTGTCGGTACAGCAACTCCGAGTGCTGTTTGAACCAATTTTGATCCATCGGCTCATCCAGCTCGGATACTTCTCTAAAAATGCGATAAAGCATGAATAGCTGGTCCGGAAACATATCGCGGAAAAAACCGCAGATATGCACGACGACATTGATTCGCGGTCTGTTCAGTTCGGAAAGTGGAATGATTTCATATCCCATATGCATGGAATGTCCCCTTTCCTTGATTCTGACGCCGAGATAAGCCAGAATCTGGCCTAACGTCTCTCCCTGGGTCCGCGAAGTTTCCAGCCCCCACATCACGAGTGCCGTCGTTTCAGGATATTTTTGATGGGCCTCGTAGTACAGCTTCAAGGTATTCTCGGCAATTTTCAACCCGGTCGCAGCTGCCGTCCGGCTTGGAATGGATCGCGGATCGAACTGAACCAGGTTATTTCCGGACGGCAAAACCTCCGGATTACGAACGCTGTCCCCGGCTAGGCTAACCGGCAAATACGCCCCATCCAGCGCCCGCAGCAGGTTCTTAAGCTCCATATCCGCTTTGGTGGAGTGATATGCCGTTAACCCGTGATTCCAGATGTCGTTCCAGCGTGCCTTCATTTCATCCGGCAACTGTGGAGGCTCAGGGATGGCTTCATTATGAATAAAGGATAACACGGCTTTTCCTACACACTCATCCAGCAGTTGCAGTCTTTCAATGTCCCGGTTTTCCAGCAGGCTGTCATAATCCCAAGCCATGGATGCCGCAAATACACTTTGCAGCGATCCAAGTTTTCCCTGCTCATGGCTCAAAATCATTTTCATATGCCCTGCCGCTTCTTCATGGTTGTAGCCCTCGCCGACGACATGCAGACCGTTCGGGATCACGGATCTTCGAATCCGATACAGCTCGATTTCGAGCTCTTCCAAATCGTCCGTTTCCATAGAAAGCGATGCCGCCTGGTCCCGTATCCTCTTCCTTACGTCGGGAACACGCGTTGGATTCAGCCGTTCCGTTTCCCGGTACTCGTGCAGCATCGCTTCAAGCTCGACATATTCACCATATAATCCGCTTGACGTGAAGGGCGGGGATTGGTAACCGATCAAGGCAGCATGCGACCTTCGCTTCGCGATCATTGCCTCGGACGGATTTCCAACGTAATACATATAGAAATGCGGAAGATCTTGGATCAGGGCATCCGGCAAACAATCACCGGACATTCCGCTCTCTTTTCCCTCCAGAAACTCAAGGGTTCCGTGGGTTCCTACGTGCAGGATGGCATCCGCCTTGAATTCGTCCCGAATGTATTGATAAAAGGCTAAATACTGATGGTGCGGAAGAAGGCTCTTGTCATGGTAAGCAGCCTCGGGATGCTCGTGAACGCCCCGGCTGGGCTGAACCCCGATAAACAGGTTTCCACTTAGCAAACCGGGGATTTTGAATGCTCCCTCCTCCGTCGTCATAATATTGCCCGGCGCCTCTCCCCACTGCTGAATAAGCTCATCCCTGCGATTGGCAAACACTTTATTATTCTGCTCATAAGCCTTATTGTCGTACGTTGGAAGTTCAACGGACCAACGCTCGTCCGTCCAGACTCCGGAATTGACCGCTCCTTCCCGAAGGAAGCGTTCCCTTAATTCAGCTCCGGTAAATGCCTCTGTCGTGTAGCCGTGATCTTTCATCGCTGTCGCGATTCGGGATATGGATTCGAACGTATCCAGAAACGATGCCTGAAATAAATGCCCCTCTCCGGGAGGATAGTTATAGCCGATGATGGCGATACGCTTTTCCGACGGCTGCTTGGTTCGAAGGTCCAAATATCGACGAACTCTGCTGATCAACCGCCGCGCTCGCTCCTCGATGACCCGCAGTTCCTTCGTGTGAAGCTGCATTTCCTCATCGTATTCACGACCGGATAATGCGGCAACCGGAAGCATGTCAATGCTCCCGTCGAGCTCGGGCAGCATCATTTGGACCAAAAATTCGGAAGGCGATAAACCTTGCAGCGAGCCTTCCCATTCTTCCCGTTCCCTTCGCGTTAAGAAGAACGGATGGAACATCGGCGCTTCAACTTCCTTTATTAAGGATAGGATCTCATCGCTTTTCCCTCCGGTAGGCCCCGCGCCAAGCCGGAACGGAACAAAATTTACGATTAGATCGATCTTACCGCCCTGGGAGCCTCCTTGCATCAGCAAACTTCGCAGCCTTTGGGGATCGACGCGTACCAATGAAGTGAGTGCGATGGGTAGGACATTCGCAAATTTCCGAAGGTCCTGAATGATACCGCCTACGATTTCACCGGTATGGAGCGGATAGCTGTATCCCATAAATAGCACGGCTACCGTCGGCAAATCGGTCCGAACGGGCGTCACGCTCTGATAGGCCTTTAAAGATTCATACGGTCGCTTCAAGAGTGGGTCGTAAATACCCAACGTCTCTAGAACAGAAGGCGGTTCCACCGGCGGCCAATCCGTTATTTGGCCAAATGTTGTAGCGATATAGCCCAGCATATGCTCCAAATTGTCGATACTTGAATGTCTCCAGTAATCAAGTAAGGTTCGATAATGCTCGAGATCTTGATTTATATCAATCCGTGCGGAAGAACCCGTCGGATCCCCTCGTTGACCGCTTCCGGCAATATCTTCATAACGCAGCGATCCCAATCGGAACAAATCTTGAATCCCATCCGCATTCCCTCCTAAAATCACCTGCTGCGCCTCATGACCTTGGCAAAGATCATAAATGCGGGAAAGGGTCTGAGCCGGCGTACCGTGCGGATCATGAATAATAAACTCCGCTTCCTCTACCTTTGCCTTCAGCCGCTTCCATTCTTCATCCGACAATGTTCCTTCTACATTTAACACGGATAACGCTAGACGACTGCGAAAAGATGCGTCCCATTTCTTATATAGCTGCGACAAATCCCTCATCGCTGCATGCGATGTCGTCAGAACGGCGATTTTCACTCTTGTCGCCTCCCCTCTATAATCATTCGATAGGTCATTTCATGGTGGTGCGGACAGCCCGTGCAATACCTTCGTCATCTACGTGGTCAAGTAATCTGTATTCAGCGCCTAAAGCGTCAGCCAGCTCCCTCGAACGTCCCAATTTGACAAATCCCTGCTCCGTATCTAATACCAGGGACCAAATTCCGGCAGCGCGGATCAGCTTAGCCGCTTCCAGACATTCGTTCCAAATGTCAGCATACGCGCTTAATCCGATGGAGCTTTCATTGGCACGGCCATCCGTTACGATGATCATGACCGGAAGCGTATCGTTATTTCTGCGTTTCTCCGAATGGAGCACCTTGTGCGCTTTGGCCAGCCCGTCTGCCAGAGGCGTCTTTCCCCCTGTGGGAATGTCCCGAAGCTGCTTGGACGCGGCTTCGATGCTGCGCGTCACCGGAAGGATCAGCTCGGCTTCGTTGTTTCTGAAGGCGATCATCCCAATTCGGTCTCTTTTCTCATAAGCATCCTGCAGCAGTGACAGAATAGCGCCTTTGACGGCGGTCATTCGCTTTCGAGCCGCCATAGACCCGCTGGCGTCAACGACGAACAGCAAGGTTGCCCCTACCCGGTTCTCTCTTTTCTTTAGACGCAAATCATCAAACTCAATGGCAAACGCCACCTCGTCTTTTTTTGTTCTGATTGTTTGATAGGGAGCCGCTGCGCGGATCGTGGCATCCAAAGCCACGTCGGTTCGCAGGTTCCTGCCCGGGTACATATACCCCATAGCTCTCCCTTTCTTCTGGTTAGCCCGGGATTTATTTCGTTTTCCCGATCCCTCGTGTTCAATCTTGCGCTTCCCCTCGAGCTGCAACGGCTTCATTGTAAACGTTTCGTCTGGCAGCAGCACCCGTTCCTCCAAACCTTCTGATACGTGCTGTCGATCATCCGCATGCTGCTCTACCGTACGGCTGGCCACATCTTGTTTGTTGTCAGAAGAAGCGTTGCCCGTATTATGGGGATTCCGTTTCGGTTCGGGACTTTTCTGTAGAGGAATTGGATAGGAGCGGGCATGATCCTCAAAAGAACGTTCCGGCTGTTTACTGTTATCCTGTTCAGGTGAGCCGCTGCTAGAAGCACGGGGCTTCTCCATTACATGTGTCATTCTGTGGGGCAGCACAAATTCAGCTATCTCCCGGATGTCGGCGGCGGTAACCGCGGAACGCCCATCCCAAGCGGCGGCAGCTTTTGCCCCTTCAATCAGACTGAGATCGCCCCTGGAGCTGCTGATCCCGGCTTCTCTGGCGATGGAGGCTGACAATTGAATCATGTCCGCGCTCACCTGAACTTGGGGAAGAGCTTGTGCGGAGGCTTCGACGCGAAGACGCAGCGTTTCATCCTGCGGCCGATATCGGTTCTGGAATGCGAACGGATCATGCTCAAACTGCAGATTTCGGCGTATAATCTCTGCTCTTGATACGGAATCGTGAACATAGTCCAACGTAACGCAATAACCAAAATGGTCCAGAAGGGGAGGCGATACCCGGCCTTCATTGGGATCCATTGCTGCAAGCAGCATAAAACGGCTTCTCCGAACCGTGGATATCCCCTCTCTTTGCACATAGATCGAGCCCGTAGACAGCGTGCTGACGATCTCCTTCAAGATCGCTTCAGATAGTAGATTCATATGGTCTACAAGCAGGAGCTGTCCATTGGCTTCTTCCAGCAATCCCGGAGCAAGCGCTAGCTTTCCGCCTTTCATGGCGGCTGCCATATCCAAAGCGCCGAGCAGCCGGTCAGCCGTAACGTTGACGGGTACGGATAGGATTCGGCGCGGCTTGACCAAAGAAGAGGCCGCATGCAGCAGGGCGCTTTTTCCTGACCCGGGATTGCCGTTAACAAGTATGCCTCCAATCGCTGGATTGACAAGATAGAGCAGTAAAGCTCGTTTGGCCTTCTCTTGGCCCAGAATCGCACTGAATGGATATACCGGGACAGCGCTCTTCCATTCTTCCGTTATCATGACGGTACCCATTCGACTGAAGTCAGTATCGTCTGTAATCGCTGCTCAATGCCGCCGGTGGCTTCAAATGGCTGCCGTCTCATGCGATGAGGCAAGACCAAGTGCGCCGCTTCTTGCATATGATCTAGGCTTACAGTCTCCTTCCCCTGCCAGGCAGCCAGGGCAACCGCCGTTTTGATGAGGGTGATATCGGAACGGTGTCCCTCCACCTCCAGTGCAATCCCGATTTTCGCTGCCAGCTCAAGCATATCGTCCGAGATCGGGATATGGCCCAGACGGTCTCGGGCCTGCAGGATCTGGTTCAATACTCTCTTCTGCTCCGTCTCAAATCGCGCTGCAAATGAAGCAGGGTCCCGTTCATATTCCAATCGTCTACGGATGACAAGCGTGCGCTCTTGAACGTCCCTTTCCCCGCCGATCTCCACCGACAGTGCAAACCGGTCCAATAGCTGCGGTCGCAGGTCCCCTTCTTCGGGGTTCATCGTCCCTACCAAAAGGAACCGTGACGGATGGGAATAGGAAATGCCTTCTCTCTCAACGGTATTAACCCCCATCGCAGCCGCATCCAGAAGCACATCTACGATATGATCATCGAGCAGATTAATCTCATCGACGTATAAGATATGGCCGTGGGCCGCAGCCAGCAATCCGGGTTCGAATTTCTTTTCTCCTTTCTTGATCGCATGCTCGATGTCTAAAGCACCGACAATCCGGTCTTCCGTCGCACTAACCGGCAAATTGACAACGTTCAGATCAGGCACAAGCCCCGATAAGGCACGTACCGTCGTTGATTTCGCCGTTCCTTTTTCCCCTCGTATCAGAACGCCCCCGAGTTTCGGATTCACGACATTCAGAATGAGAGCCAACTTCATTCGGGATTGGCCGACAATGGCTGTAAAAGGATATTGATGATCTATATGTTCCAAAGCGTTCGACTCCTTATTTCTTGATTAATCCGGTAATCCGGCAAATCGGCTTGTCGCGAACCGGATCGGTTTCCACAGAAGCTTCAACACCGAACACCCTGCCCAGCAGATCCGGCGTCAAAACCTCGGATGGTGAGCCATAGCCTTCCACCTTCCCTGATTTCATCGCCAGGATATAGTCGGAATAGATTGAAGCGTGGTTAATGTCATGCAGAACCATGATAACGGTCATATTTAATTGTTGATTCAATCCCCGAACCAGCTCCAAAACCTCCAGCTGATGGGCAATGTCCAGGTATGTGGTCGGCTCGTCCAGAAGCAGCACGCCTGGCTGCTGAGCCAGAGCCATGGCAATCCACGCTCTCTGTCTTTCTCCGCCAGACAGCGTATGCAGAAGTCTGTCCTCATAAGGCGTAAGAGCGGTTGCCTCCAATGCCCAATCCGTGATCTCGCGGTCCTTGGCGCTGACATGATTCCAGTAAGGCTGATGGGGCGTTCTTCCATATCCCACCAATTCCTTCACCGTGATTTCTATGGGCTCTTGCGATTGGGCCATATAGGACAGCTGCCGGGCCACGTCCTTCCCGTTTAAATCGGATAACGGCTTGCTGTCAAGCAGAACCTGCCCTCCTGCGGGCTTCAGCTGGCGAGCAAGCGCTTTAAGCAACGTGCTCTTCCCGCAGCCGTTCGGACCGATAATGCTGTACACGGATCCTTTCTCGAAGGAGATGCCCAGATGTTGAATAACAAACTTATCCTGGTATTTCAGCGAAAGATCGCGAGTCTCCAAACGTGTCATGCTTTCCTCCTCCTTAACAGATAAAGGAAAAAGGGTGCTCCCAATGCGCCCATGATGATTCCGACTGGAAGCTCAATCGGTGTAAACATCATTCTTGCCAGCGTGTCGCAGAACGTCAGAACGGCAGCGCCCAGCAAAGCAGAGGACGGGATGAGAATCCGGTAATCTCCGCCGACAAGCAGCTTGGCGATGTGGGGAACGATCAGACCGACGAACCCCAGCAAACCGGCGATGCTGACGGCGCTGGCTGCGAGCAGCGTGGCGATTGCGGTTATCATGAAACGGGACAGCTCAACCCGCGTCCCCAAATTCCGTGCATTGATGTCACCCAGCATCATAATATTCATCTGCTTGGAGAAGATCATCGCCAGAAGAAGACCGATAAGCGAGTAAGGCAGTATGGTCGAGAGATCCGGCCAGCTTTTGGCTGCAAGCCCGCCGACCATGAAGATTAAAGCGCCATGCACGCGGTCGCTGTAAAAGGTAAGCATCGCCGATATCCCGGACCCCAAGAATGCGGAGACAGCGACCCCGGACAGAACGATCCGCAGAGGGCTAACGCCATCCTTCCAAGACAAAAGATAGATAATGAACGCGGTGAGAGTCGCTCCGAGAAATGCTGCAGGCGTCAGTAAGTAATCATATTGCGGTACAACCACCAGCAGGAAAATCCCGAATAGTCCGGCGCCGCTGGAGACTCCGATAATGTGGGGATCAGCGAGCGGATTGCGCATGACGCCTTGCAAAAGCGCCCCGGATACCGCGAGGTTCGCGCCTACAAGCATCGCGACAAGCGTCCGCGGAAGCCGGATATTCCAGATAATATCCCGGTTCATCCCTGGCAGCTCATGATGCAGGATACCCGTGACAATGTCCCGAAGCGGAATCATAACGGCACCGGTAGCTATACTGATCAAGCACGCCGAAGCTGCAGCGATCGTGAAAATAATGATCAGGGATGCATGACGGACCGATCTATTCAACATCACCATAGATCTCCGGATACACCAGCTTGGCTAAATACGCCAGGGATTCATCATAGTGAAGCCCCGGGTTGGTAAGAAACAGATCGGATGGTACGACAATGACGTGTTGTTCCTTGACGGCCCCGATGGAGGCCCATGCCGGATTGTTCTCAAGCTCCTCTTTAATCTTCTTCTCGCCAACGGTCTTTTGTCCGTGGATAATCAAAAAGATATAATCCGGATCCTGTTTCACAAGCACCTCCATGCTGTAAGGCGTCGTGGTTGGACTGTTAGGCGACGATTCCAGATTCTCGGCAGCGTTGGTCAGACCCAACATCTTCGCTATTTCCAGACCCGATGTGCCGTTCTTTTGTATCGAGATCCCGCCCGGCGTGACGTTCATATTGATAAAGGTACGTTCCTCATCCGGTAATTTTTCCACGATTTCGTTTACTCGAACCTCCAGAGCTTCGAGCTTTTCCGGGAGCTGCGCTTTCGTACCCGCTATCTTCGCCATCCATTCGGCTTTGGTTTTCATATCCTCATAGCTGGTCAGACTCATCAAGGCAACAGGAATCCCGCTGCTCTCCAGCGATTGCACAAGCTCTTTATGAAACCGCGCCTGCCCGATAACCAGATCGGGTCTGAGCGATACAACCTGTTCCAGGTTGATCTGGCTGACGCTGCCGACGGACGATATCGCTTCGGCCTCTTCAGGAATCGAAACCCCGGTAGCTTCCATCCGTCCCACGGCCTCTCCGCCGACCGCGTATAATAGATCAAGGAATTCGGGCGATAGCACAACGATGCGTTCAGGCTGCTGCTGAAGCGTTATGGTGCGATCCGTTGCGTCCTGGAATGTTATGTAATTTTCCTGAGGATCAGACCGTACCGGTAACGATGCATTGTCACTCGGCTTGGTTTCCGGATTGCTGGAAGTCTCACTCCCCCCGCAAGCTGACATGATGAATCCCAGTAATAAGAGAAATGAACTGACGGCTGCGATATAAGATGTTTTCTTGCGTTGCTTGAATCTAAAGTACATAGATTGACTCGCCCTCCCGATGATAAGTTTGTCTCTGAGCCACCGATCTTTCGTTTGTTTTCAGTGACCTGTTTATTCGTAATTATTACGATTAACAAAATATACTTTATCCCGATTATACGTCAATGTCAATCGTTTTCAGAAAATCGTAATCATTCTTATTAGTTGAGGGCATAAACGGATATCGATTCAGAAAAACATCTATCGATGTAAATTCTAAGTAGAAAGACCGGCTTAAGCTGAAGTTTTCTTGCGAGCTAAGGATGGTTAAGGCTCCGAAGTTTATACTTTCTTATCTCATAAAAAAAGCCGCCAATATGGCGGCTTCGAAAGTGTATTTTTTATTGCGGCATGATGCTCCATCGCGGTTCACGCCTCTGACATTAAGGAATAAAATCAACCATGGGATAGTCTGCGGACGGGGAGTTCAGCAGCGGCTGTGGTGCACCCTTTAGATGATAATCGAAAAAAGCAGCGACATACTCTCGATGGGCGGCGATCGTCAGTTCGGGCTCAGCTGTCCCGATAAATTGTTGGACGACTCGCGGCGAAAGGCTCAGCCTCTCCTGAAGCTGTGGAAGGAGCGACTGATAATCTGTAAACGTATAATGTGCTCCCTCGGGTATGCTTAAATCGAGCTTCCAGCCGGTCGAATGCTGCCAGAACGATTGACGGTCCATCGCGGTTAGATGGGAATCAACCTCGCCCTCTTTATTGTAGCCTGAATTCATGAGCATGAAAGGACGATCCAAACCGTGCTGCGCCACCGGGAGCGGGTTATCGGGCATGTGCCCCATCGTTCCATCCATATCGATGCCGGCGTCGACCCGGTCATCCTCATACATAACCTGAGCAGCGGTAGCCCCGCCTGCGGAATGTCCGAATATTCCGATCTTTGACAGGTCCCATGCTTCTTGAAATCCAGCGGGTAAAAGATCGCCTGAATAACGGCCTTTCTTTATGAATTCGAGTTGATCCAATACATATTGGATGTCATCCACTCGTACCTCTAGCATCTTCAGTACCGTTTCTGCACTGAATGGCGGTAACGACTCCGTGGCCACACGACCATCGGGAAACTGGACCGCAGAGGCTTCATACGTATGATCGACTGCAACCACCACATAACCTCTGCTGGCCAAGTCTTCGACTACAGCCGTCCCGAAGTTTCTTGGAACAGATCCGCCAGGTGTGTAGATGAGGATCGGCCACCCATCGCCGTTGTTCAGTGGAGGAGCATTCACCCAAGAGTGTGTGCCGATACCGGATAGATCGACGCTGCCGGGATCCAACCCGATCGTGGAGATCGTGTTTTCGTCGTAATACTTTGCTGCTTCGGGCTGCATGTACAAAGCCTTCTGCTCGCTTTTTCCCGTGGCCGGGTACCATATGCTGACCATCAGCTCCCTGTCTCTGTCCTGTTTCCAAGGGTCCACCCGGTTGTCATCCTTGAAGTGCATTTCCATCGTCCCCACAGCGTATTTTCCAGTAGGTTTTGGAAGCTGTAACTGGATTTTCTCTGCCGGGCCCCTTTCATCCTGCGTTGCAGGGGTTTCCGTGCCGAAGAATATGCCAATCAGTACCAGAATACAGACCGTAATGGCTATAGCTGCAATTCTTGCCACGGGGGCAGACTTTCCATGGACGATCCTGCTGATGGAGTTGACCGTGAGCACATAATAAACCGTATAGATCAGGATAAACACAGCGACGCAGATCAGGATGGGCAGCAAGAGACTGGTGCCTGCCATATTGCTGAATAACCTTTTCAACAATTGCAGGATGACCATGTAGTGGGCAAGCCCGATCGCGAGCGGCAAAGCAAAAATGAAGGCGTTCTGCTTGATGATGGCCATACTGATTTCTTTTCCGCTTACTCCGACTTTTTTAAGAATATCGAATCGAGGTTTGTCTGTCGCCGCTTCTGTCAATTGCTTGAAATAGATCATGCTTCCTGTTGCCATGACAAAAACGAGTCCCAAAAATCCTAATATAAACACATTAAAGGCCGCTTCTTCGATTCCAAGCCGGTATTCGGAATAAAAAGAAGACAGGTTCGATTCCGGTGTCTTCAGCGCCGCCAGCGCATCGGCCGTGTGCTTCGTCGTCTTCTGTTCCTGCACGGAATACCCGACATAGCGGGTCGGCGAAACTTGCGCCTCGATGTTGTCGTAGGTGCCGTTACTTACAACAATCATCACGTCCGGATAACTCCAATTGATGATTCGTTCTACGGTCATCCCCGCAAAAGCAAGGGTTATCCGTTGATCAGGCAATTCGATGTCGACCGTTTCGCCTTCGTAATCGGACCACTCATAGTCCGTATACATGGGCCGGATCGCAACGGCTTCATCCTGTTCGATCGGATCAAGAACGGGGAAGCGCAACACCTTTGCCACCTGGTTGTATTGATCGATCGAAACCACTTTGAGCGGGGTTTTATCGGCTTCGATCATTCTCTCCGGAAGGATCTCTGGATCGGAAGCCTCCCCTTTTGTCTCCAGCACCGGAATCGTCATTTGCGCTATAATCGGATGCGCTTCATCCCCGCGTATGATATCGTCTACGTTCTGATTAAAGGCTTTGTCCTGGGCAATATACATGTAGCTAAACGGTGCCGTGAGCTTCGATGTTTTGTCAAACGTGAAATACGCACCTAATCCGACACTGAAAGCGCACAAAGCCGCTGCGGATAACAGGGAAATGACGCTTAACAAACGAGCGTTTCCTTTAATCCGGTACACCAAATTAGAGGTGATGACCAGATTCATGCCTTTATAATAACTTCGCTTTCTCTTCTTGGCGGTTCTCAACAAGACAATGACCAAGGAGGAGAAGAGCAGAAGCGTTCCAGCGATAATACCGACGGTCATCACGCTCAGGTTGACAAGAATTTCTTCGGTGACGGAAAAATCGCGGAAAGCGAATCCGTATCCCGCAGCCAGACAGAGAACCGCACCCACAGCCGATAGAAACGACGCTTTCGGTTCCTGCTCCCCTTTCTGCTCCGCGCGAAACAATTCGATGAGTTTAAAGCTGTAGATCAATCGATAGCCTTGGATCGATGTCGCCAAAATAATCACCATGAACACGATGAGCGTATGAACCAGCGCGCGAAGGGAGAAAGCCATGCCTACCTGTACAGGCGTCCCCAGCAGTTTGATTAATATCATGGCGAACAGCTTGGATAACAATGTGCCGATCATGATTCCTATGATTAAAACCGTCACCCCAATGATCAGGTTTTCATAAAACAGCATTTTCCCGATCTTTTTTTTGGGCAAACCAAATAGCGCGTACAAACCTACTTCCTTTTTACGCTGTCTCGAAAAAAAACGGTTGGAGTACATGATAAAGACGGCAACAAACACAATCAATAGGATGGACGCCATCATAAAAACGGATTGCATGCTCTGCGACGATTCGATTGAACTCGCAATTTCTTGGCTGTACTGCAAAGAAAGGAAAGTATAATAGATGATGACGCTGAACAGGATGGAAATGAAATAGAGGGCGTAGTTTTTGAAGTTCCCTTTCATGTTCTTTTTCACGATGTCAAACAAGGTCACTTGCATTCCCCCCAGTACGGTCAATACATCCAGTATTTTTTTGAAGAAGTGTTTGCGGGATGCCTCGCCTTTCGTCAGTTCCGTGAAAATGCGACCGTCCTTAATAAACAGCACGCGCTTGCAGTAACTTGCCGCAAACGTATCGTGGGTGACCATCAGAATCGTTGCCTGATCATATTCATTCAAGTCCTTCAGGCTCTCCAGCAGGTCGGTCGCCGATTTCGAATCCAGAGCGCCGGTCGGCTCATCGGCCAGCAGCAGGCTGGGGCCGGAAATCATGGCGCGTGAAGCCGCAGTCCGCTGTTTTTGCCCTCCGGAAATCTGATACGGGTATTTGTCCAGAATCGGGGTGATGCCGAATTTGTCCGCGATCTCCCCCACTCTAAACTCCAGTTCTTTGACATTCATCTTGGCCAGCGCCAAGGGCAGCAAGATGTTCTCCTTCACGGTTAACGTGTCCAGCAAATTGTAATCTTGAAAAATGAATCCCAGTTTATCCCGGCGAAAAGCGGATAGCTGTTCCTCATCCATCTTCAGCACGTCCATCCCGTCTATCACAACGTCTCCGGAGGTAGGCTGATCGATCGTTGCCAGCACATGGAGCAACGTCGATTTGCCTGCGCCCGACGGCCCCATGATCCCTACGAACTCTCCCTCCTGCACGGTCAAATCGATATCATCCAAGGCGGTATAGACATTTCCTTTTACGCCATAAACCTTTCGAACCTGAGCCGCGTTCACTACCATTTTCATGTTGATCTTTCCTTCCTGGTTATCAATATAGAAACAATGTCAGCACGATTTCGAAATCATGTATTTCTTATCCTGATCTTAATACAGGTCGCCTTTACTTTAGCTTACAACTTCCCTCTCAACCTTACATTCTTGTCACATTAGACAAAGGAAGCAGTCCCGGAAACTTGCTTGTCTGCCGCGGGAAGATCGTATACAATGTGTTTAATTTGCCGCTAGTAACGCCCGGGAGGATCGTTTATGAAAATCATGATCGTAGAGGATGACCCGACCATTCGGGGGATGATCCAGTTAGCTTTAACCAAATGGAGCCTGGAAACGGTCAGCGTCGATAACTTTGACCAGGTCGCGTTATGCTTTATTCATGACCAGCCTCATCTTGTGATCATGGATATCAACTTGCCGTCGTATGATGGATTTTACTGGTGTCAAAAGATCAGGGAAATCTCCAATGTACCGGTGCTCTTTCTTTCTTCCCGCGATTCGCCCATGGATGTTGTCATGTCGGTGAATATGGGCGGGGACGATTATATTCAGAAGCCGTTCCATATGGATGTTTTGACCGCTAAAGTCAATGCGCTGCTGCGCCGAACGTATTCCTATTCGGACATGCAATCCAACGTGTTCGAGCATGAGGGGGTCGTGTTCCTTCCGGACAAAGGGACGCTCACGTATGAAACCGAACAAGCGGAGCTTACCAAAACCGAAGTCAGTATATTGAAGATCCTGATGCAGCAGAAGGGAACCGTTGTAGACCGCAAGAAAATCATGCGTCATCTTTGGCAGGATGAAAGCTTTGTGGACGAAAACACGTTAACCGTCAACATCGTCCGCTTGCGCAAAAAACTGGCCGGCATCGGCAAGGAAAACTGGATTGTAACCAAGAAAGGGAAAGGTTATATGATCCCATGAGTTTCTTTCAATACATTAAGGACAAACGTTATTTTTTGTTGCTGTACGCCGGGATGATGGGCTTTATTTCGATGATTGTTGCCCTATCCGTCAACACGGGCCACGCCTTAGGCAGCGTTCTTTATATTCAAATCGTTTGTTCGGCCTTCACCGCAGCCTACTTACTGATTGGCTATGTTTATCGCAAATCCTATTACCGCAAGCTGCAGGAGCTGATCGATCTTGACCGGGAAGATTGGCCTGTCGCTGCCCCGGAACCGCAAAATTCGCAGCAGCGGCTGTATCTCGAGCTTTTTGCCAAATTGCACCGGCATCATGAACGGGACCTCCGGAAACTCAATGAAGAGAAAATAGATCACCAGGAATTTATCATGTCCTGGATTCATGAGGTAAAGCTACCGATTGCAGCAAGTCGTCTGCTCATGGAACACAGCATGGGGGAAACGGCAGATTCCCTGGCCGATAAACTTGAGGATGAACTGGATAAAATCGAAAATTACGTGGAGCAGGCACTGTACTATTCTCGAATCGATTCTTTTTCCAAGGATTATTTCATCACGGAAGAACCGTTGGAAGCGATCATTAAAACCTGTGCGAAAAAATTCGCCAAGACGTTTATCAATAAACAGATTCGGTTCCATATGGAGGACATTCGGCAAACCATCCATACCGACCGCAAATGGCTCGGATTTATCCTTGATCAAATCGTTGCAAATGCGTTGAAATATACGGACGAAGGCGGGAACATTACTTTCACGGTCGAAGAAGACCGTAAAGAAAAGCGGTTAAATATTGTAGATACGGGGATCGGGATCCAGCCGGAAGACCTTCATCGAGTCTTTGAGAAAGGATTTACCGGATCTACCGGAAGAAGCCATCCCAAATCAACCGGCATGGGACTTTATCTCGCAAAACAATTGGCGCATAAGCTGGGACATCATTTGTCTATCCGATCGGAGGCTGGAAGGTATACATCAGTCACGATTCATTTTCCGAAAACGGACACGTATTACCGCTTATAAGCGATAACGGTTGGAGCCCGCTGCTCAATCTAAAGCTAAAGAAGCCGCCAATATGGCGGCTTCTTTAGCGTATTTAGTTCGTGTCGACTTGCAGTCGTCAAAGTCATCCTATCAGACCATATCAAACATGTTACGATCGGATCCCTATGTCACTCAACAGCACGGTTCCCCGCTTGGTCAGGTTGAATTGAATGCGGACCTTGCTCAGCTGCTGCGGGTTGAAGTCCGGATTCAATTGTTCAAAATCCCTTATCGGGAAGTCATAGCTTTGAAATACGGGCTCCGAAATGTTCCCGGAATTCGAGAACGGCCATTTGAGAAGTTTACCTTCGATAACAGGCGGCAATTTGGATATGTGGCTGAGGGGAAGACTTGCCTGATTGCCTTTCTTGTCTTCAACGGAAACCGTTGCATTGATCAGTTCATTCGGGTCGCCGCTCGCGTCTTTTCCACGGGCGTCCGCCATCGAAAATACGACAGAGCTTTCCGTTCCCGTTTCCATGCCGCGTTCCGGCAGCGTGACCGTGAAGGATGCGGGTTCGGATTCTCCTCTCGTGTCCCAGCCTAAGCGAACCGCGCTGTAATCGGCCAAGCCATGCTTGGTCCTTACCTTCTCCTCCTTCCATACCCGGAGATGTTCGCCCATCAGGCTGCCGCCAGGCAGCGTCGTGCTCTGCAGATCGATGTCTTCTTCAAAATCGGCAATCATGGTCGTCCCCGAATCATAAACATTGCCCACGTACAGGTTGTCGGGAATCCATTCCTTGGCGTAACCCAAATCCGTGAACATCTCCCGATATTGACGTTGGTCCTTAAGCGTTGCATCGAGAAAACCGGAAATAAACACCTTGGCAATCGTTTCCTGCTCTTCCCGCGGCATGATTTGACGAAGGTTAAAGAGACGATTCGCAAGACCTGCCCCATCCCCTCTGTTCCAGCCTCCGTTGAACTGGCCATGGTTGGCTCCATAGACATAAATCATCGACTTCATGTAATCTTTGCCTTCGGTATAACGGATCCGATGATATTGTTTGGCAGCGTCCAGGCTGTTGACGTCCATATCATGAGCTCCATGCAAAGAGAGATAATTCACGTCCTGCAGCGGCAGCGGTTTGCCTTGCGGCTGATACTGCCCGTCCGTTCCCGCAATGGAAATGAGAGAGCGGATCGAGAAGTTATAGTCGAACTTGATATGGCCGTGATCCGGGTGACGTCCGAGCTTGTTATAGGCTGCGGCGATCGCGACCGCTTCGCCTCCCCTGGAATGACCGACGAGGGCGATTCGTTCCATATCGACCTTTTGATAAAACGGGTTGTCCGGATCGCTGTTCCAGCCCTTCCATGTCTTTAAGTGCTCCAGCAGCAGCAGACCTCTTGCCGGATTTTCGCGTTGGAGGGCGCTAACCAGAAAAAGGTCCTCGTACGGGGCGGCATTCAGGAAATTTTCATCCACGGAGACGAAAATATACCCTTTGCTCGCGAGCAGTTTGCCGAGGTATTCGTAACCGGGATCGGAGTAATCGTTCATTAAGTGGTTTCCATGCACAATCAGGACCAGCGGAAATGCCCCCTCCCCTTCGGGATACCATACTTTTCCGTTTAACGGCAGGGCATCCGGTCCGAATCCAAGCGACTTCGTTCGCCCTGAGGACCATTTCTCGACAAACTCGGCTGCATCCACCGTTTTGGTCGTCAGCGAACCGCTTTGATTAAACTCTTTCCGGTAGTTGTCAGGACTTCCGTATAACAGGCTTTGGACGGGATATGGGCCTTGTTCTGCCGGATTGTTCATCGTCGAATCTTCATACCGGCTTGAGGTTTTCAGCTGTTGTAACGTGATGGCCGGAGCTGCTTCATCTCCCTCCCGAATCAACCAGAAGCTGCCCGCTCCGATCACAATGGTGATTAAGGACAAGCAGGCCATGGCGCCGATTCTCCTTGCTTTTGAGACTTGCCTGTAGCTTCCGGCTGCAATTTTATAAAGCAATGCCCCAAATAAAGAAAAAACAAAGGCCAAACATGCAATGAACAAGGCCGATACTTTCGACGGCACGATGAAGCAGAATACAAGCAAGGTCAGTGAGCCTGTCAACGTCCAAATATAACGGCTTGGCAGTTTCTTGACTCCGTGCAGCAGCAATGCGGTCAAGCCGCTTATCAAGGCAATCGCTAGGACAAACAAAAACGTGCCCGCGATATATTTTATGAAACCGTGCCCCGTCAATAAATAATCGGCCTGGATCAGGATTAGAATGAAGGCGATGCCTCCTAGTCCAAGCGACGCTCCCTTCCATCCAGGAGTTAAAGGCTGCATACGTTTCCGGTTGGCAACGATTCTTTGTATAATGGCAATGCCCTTCTCGTTCTCTTTCTCTTTTTGTATTTCCACTCTTCCCAGTCCTCCTGCACTCTATTTAGTAGATCGTTCTACATCTGAGGATACCGGATCACTCTTTCTGTGCACTTTCTCAATTCTTTCAGAAATCTTACATATTGCTCGGCAGAAACAGAACGAATGTCGTCTGCCCGTTTGTTGTTGTAAGCCTGATCTTTCCTCCATGCTTCTCTGCCACTTGTTTGGCAATCGCCAAACCGAGTCCCGTGCCGCCATCGCTTGTCCGTGCCGTGTCTCCGCGAACGAAAGCTTCAAACACCCTATCCTTTAGGGCATCCGGGATACCGGCGCCATCATCCGCAACGTGAATCTCAACCCCGTTCTCTGCGATTACCAATTTCAATTCCACGGTTGTGCCGGGAGGGTTGTATTTCCATGCATTGGACAGCATATTGGAAACCGCCCGGTATAACCAGATCGCGTTGAACGGGACCCTCATTTCCCGATCGGGAATATCGTAACGGAAAACAAGCTGTTTATCTTCGAAAACCTCATAATATTCGGCCGCGATTTCCCTCGTAAATTCCGTAATGTCGGAGAATTCAACGGAAAAAGGAACATCGGCACTGTCCAGCTTGGACAGGTCAAAGATGCCGTCAATCAGCTCCGACATCAAACTGGCTTTGTCGGATATCAAACGCAACACCTGTCGTCTTCTCTCTTCCGTATCCACGACTCCCGCCTCCAGTGCTTCGATATAGCCCCGTATGGTAGTCAACGGTGTCTTCAAGTCATGGGAGATGTCGATCAGCATGCGCTGCTTGCTTTCTTCCAGCTCCTGCTTTTCCCGCTCCATCCGCTCGAGACGCTCTGCCATATCATTGAAATCGTCTTGGATCTGCGCGAGCTCATAGCTTGCTTTGAAGTTTAGTCTTTTACGGTATTGACCTTGGGCAATGTTTCGAATACCGTCGGCTATGGAGCTGAGCGGAGTCGTGAGCCTCGAAGCGGTCCTTCTTCCGAACGCATACACGGTGATCGCAAACAAAACGAGAAACAGAAGCAGGGTCTGAAGAGCCATTTTATAAAATACGCGCTCTTGTTGATCGCTGTATCTCTCCTCTGGCGTAGCGGGCGAATGGCCCTTCTTAGTCTCCTCCACCTTTATCTGACCGGTTGAATCGAGAAAATAATTCATGATTTGCGCATTCAATATAAACAACGATAACGCCGCAATGATGGCAATCGTAACAAAGAAATACAAGTATTGTCCGATCAGCGAACGCTGTAAACGATTAGGCGTTTTCATGTGTCTAACTCATCTTTCTTGGCAAACCGGTAGCCGAGGCCGCGGATGGTTTTGATATAAACGGGGTTTCTCGGATTGGTCTCGATTTTGTCCCGCAGCCTGCTAATCTGCACCATAACGGCGTTATCGTCGGCCAGGTACATCTCGTCCCAGGCATGCTCAAACATTTGACGTTTCGTAAATACGCGCCCCGGTTCTCCCATAAACAGGTTTAACAATTTATATTCGATCGCGCTGAGCGAAATGGGCTTTCCCTGGATATACAGTATATATTCGCGATGATCCAGCACCAAATCACCGATGCGGGTGACGGAAACCGGGTCAGGTTCCGACGGCTCATTGAATTCATAGGACCGTCTTAACTGGGCCTGAATTCTTGCCATTACTTCCATCGGGCTAAACGGTTTGGAAACATAATCGTCTGCTCCGAGCTTGAGACCCGTGATTTTATCAAGCTCCTGATTTTTGGCCGATACGAGAATGACCGGGATTTTATAATCCTGTCTAATCGTGCGGAGCAGCTGGTATCCGTCGATGACCGGCATCATGATATCGAACAGAGCGAGATCGACGCGTTGGCTTCGGAGATGCTCAAGCGCAGCAAGCCCGTCGAAGGCTGCCAAAGTCGTATATCCTTCTGCGTCTAAATAGAGTTTCAGCATGTCTACGATATCCGGATCATCATCGACTACAAGTATGGTTCTAGGCATAAAAAGCATCCTCCTTCAAGTAGTATATGGTTCTCCTTGGAAGGTTAATTTCCTTTTTTGCGTTGTCTCGTCAGCATTATTAAACAACAGAAATAACCTCTCACCCGATACGGCGGAGGTCATTTTATTATTGATTCATTAGCGTCCGATAAAACCAAACAAGAGAAGCTGGTTAAGTTCAGCCATCTTGTGGTTATAATTCCCGGCTCTTGCCCAGGAAGCTTGCAGCGTCCCGACGGCATTCAATAATTCCAATAGGGTCTCCAGCGAAACCGAAGTATGAATCGCCCCTTCCTTCTTCCCCAGCTCAATAAATTCCTGAATAAGCTCCATTCTAATGTTATTGGTGCTTTCGCTGTATAAACTCGCAAGTACCTGATCTTCAACCGCGCCTGGGGTACAAAGCAATTGATAGTCTTGGTCGGCGCAGATCGCAAGCACGCGGGATAACTTGTCTTTAAACTCGATATCTTGGTTTAATAGCTCCGTGGCCATACGGATGGTATTCTGCATCAGAACGTTTGCGCATTCTTTGACCACCCCTTCTTTGCTGCCAAAATAGTTATACAGCGATACGGACGACACTCCGGATTCTTCGGCAATGTCTTTGATGCTGACGTGGACGAAGCCTTTTTCTTTGAACAGCTTTAAGGCCGCTTGAACGATCGCATCCTTCTTCTGCTGCGTTCTCACTTCGAATTTGTTCATCAAAATCCTCACTCGCTTCCGCATTCATCACTACACGTAGTTTAACATAACCTGTACAGTTTTTAAATTAAACAGAAAATATTTAAAAACTTCTTGACAGTCTTAGCAAGATCCATATAGAATCAAGCTGTAATTTTTAAATATTAAGTCGATTATTTAAAAACTATGATCAATACATTCAATATGCGCTCGAGCAAACTCGTTTTGATCCAAGAGTTAATCTACAATGGGGGACCTATTATGCGAATATTGGTTTACGGCGCAGGCGTTCTGGGCAGTTATTTAGCCCACGAGCTGGTGCGCGTAGGACACAACGTCACGATGCTGGCCAGAGGACAAAGAGCGGATGAGCTGGAGAAGAACGGCAATGTCATCCGTCATTATTTTCAATTCAAAACTACGGTTCATAACGTGAGGGTCATCCGCGAGCTAGAGCCGGACGATGTATATGACCTTATTTTTGTCGTGATGAAATATCCGGATTTCGAGGCCGTATTGCCTGCACTGGCTGCGAATCACAGCCGCCACGTCGTGATCATGGGCAACAATGCAAGCCCTCAGGATATGCAAACCTACTTGCAAGCCCATAGCCCCGTAACGAAACATGTGGCCTTCGCTTTTCAATCGATCGCCGGCTGGAGAGAGAACGGCCTTGTCATTAGCGTGCGCGGCCCAAGAACCAAAATCAATATCGGAGGTTTAGGCGAGGATCTGTCTTGGCGGCCGTTCATCGATCAGGCTCTGGCAAACACCAAATATGCATGGACCTACCAAAACAATATGAATGAGTGGCTGAAGAGCCATTATGTCATGATCTTGGCTTTGAATTCCATTGCTTCTACATATAACGGGAATTTGCGCAAAGCCGCCAAAGACAGGAAGCTTCTTCATCTTGTCATCCATGCTATGGATGAGGGGCATCAAGTATTGGAGAAAAACGGGTTCACGGTTACGCCTGCCGCTCAAAAGCAGTTCGCCCGCAAAAACAGAAAGCTCTTTTACATTCTATTGAAGATGATGCTGTCTATCCCGATCAGCAGAATTCTGTTAAGTGATAAGGCGGTGTCGGCCAACGAGGTGACAGCGCTGCAGCAAGCTTTTGCCGAATTAAAGAAAAGCGCGAATATGGCGACGCCGCATTGGGATGAGCTTCATCAATATTCCCTGCCTGAGCGGCAGAGATCTTAAATGATGGCTTATGGATCACGTAGCCAATATAAGTAGCTTTTGAGTAAATCAAAAAGAATATCTGCTCAACCAGCGAGCAGAGATTCTTGAACCTTCAGGCGTACATTGCTAAACATCCCCTTCTCTCTCCCTGATATGGGTGGAGTTTGAAGCAGCAAAGCTTCCTTTTCGCTCGTACGCGAAAATAACCATCATCATGCTTAAAATTGCACAGATCATATACATGGTGGAGTAGGACAAATAATCGGCGATCGGTCCCATCGCGACCCCGCCCAAGGATACGCCTAAATCGGCCATCGCAATGAACAAACCGATTAACACGTTGCGGTTGGACGAGGGCAATACAAATGACAAATAAGTCGTTAACGTAGGGTACAGCAGCGCCTGGGCCATGCCCATAAGAATGGCGCCTGCGTACAGCAGCATGCTACCCAACTCTAAAGACAGGCTGATGCATGCCGAAGCCAGGGTTACAAGAAGCATGGTACCCATGATAAACCATGAATGCCATCTGCCATCGGACGGAATTCGTTTTCTCAGGACAAACCGCGAAGCGACAACGACCGCAGCCTGGAGCATCAAGTAAATGCCGGCGCTGCCGCTGTTCAGCTGCTCGCCGTATAAAGGCATAAACGTGGTGACCGCTCCGAATACGATGGATGACGACAGCATCAAGACACTGCATCGGAACAGGAACCGATTCTTGACGATTTGCCCGAAGGAATGGAACACGCCTGAACGGCTTGTCGCTTGTTCCGGTGGGGCATTCTCTTTGTCCATCTTGACGCTGTACCCGAATAAACCTGTACAAATGGCGATCACAACAAGAATAACGGTGAATGAATCCATGCCGTCCGTCTGCCAGAGGCCTAATGCGAGAACCGGACCGATCACGCCCGGGATATAAGTGAACAATGAATAAAACGAAATGCCTTGCGAACGCTCCTTCTCAGGCAGCGCATCAATGATGCCGATCTGTAATGCCATCGAAAAAAAAGCCGTGCATATGCCTTGCAAAATTCGAGCCATGAGGTATCCCCCTAATCCGGTACAAGTGTACAGAATCAGGGCAGTGCCGTTTACCAACAGAACCAGGCGCAGCACCTTAACGGGCCCATGCTTTTGGATCAAATGCCCGGCCCAGGGCCGAAAGAACATCGTTGTCAGCATGTAAGCCCCCATGACGAGTCCGATGGTTGTGCTGCTGGCTCCCCATGCGGCTCCTTGAAGCGGAATGATGACGTTGAGTAAGGCATTGGCGCTGAAATAAAGCAGGGCCAGCATATATAAACGCAAAAACGGCCAAGACATCGCTCCACTCACTATATTTCTCCTCCTGCTTGGGTGTAAACGTTAGAACGTAATCAAATGCTCCATTAATTTTTTGGCATAATCCGACTGAACATGCTTTAATTGCTTGACGTCGATCGTCTCCTCCACCTTGCCGCTCCTGAAAATAAGTACCCTGTCGCAAATATAAGCGGCAGCTTGAATGTCGTGCGTGATGAAAACGTAACTCATCTGATAGATGTCTTTAAGCTCCTTCAATAAGCGGAGGACTTGTATCTGTACGGATACGTCCAAAGAACTGATCGCCTCGTCGAGCACGATGCACTTGGGCTCCGTGGCAATCGCTCTGGCAATGCAGACCCTCTGCGCCTCTCCGCCGGATAACTCATGCGCATATTTCGTTTTGTAGGAAGCGTCCAACCCGACCTGTTGCAGCAACCGATCGACTCGGGCGTCTTGGTCGGAACGTACCGGACCCTGCGCCGTTAAGGGCTCCATAATGGCTTCCTTCACGGTATAGAACGGGTTGATCGAAGACGTATAATCCTGAAAAACGGCACTCATATTGCCGGAACGCACATGACGATTCCTCACATCGTTTCCTTCGAATAAGACGGCCCCTTGGTCCGGTTGTTCAATACCCAAAATCAATCGTCCAAGGGTAGATTTTCCGCTTCCGCTCTCGCCGATGATGCCAAGGCATTCGCCGCTTCCGCATTCAAAGCTTACATCGTGCAGAATTTGTTGCTTTTTCCTCGTAAACAGGCCGCCTACCCGGTAGGATTTATGTACGTTCTCTACCTTCAGCACGTTACTCCCCCCTCATAATCTCGTTGAAATGGCTGCTCAGCTCAAGACGGGTAGAAACCAGGTGCTGCGTATAGGGATGCCGCGGTGCCGATAATACCTCTTCAACGCTCCCGCTTTCTACAATGACGCCGTTTCTCATGACCATTACTTCATCGGCAATCTTCTTCACGACCCCCAAGTCGTGGGACACAAAAATCATGGAGCCTCCCATTCGCTCGCGGAGCTGGATGAATTGTTCAACGACCTCGTACTGCGAGATGGTATCGAGTGCCGTCGTCGGCTCGTCGGCGATCACGATGTCGGGCGAAAGAACCAGCGTGAGCGCAATCATCAAGCGCTGCAGCATGCCGCCCGATAGTTGGTAAGGGTACTTATTCATGATTTCGATCGGATGGTTGAGCATCACGCTCTCCATCGCTTTTTTCATCGCGGTTTCGACTTGGCTCTTGCTCCAGCCGAAATGCGCTTTTAACGTCTCTTGGAAATGAATCCCGACTACGGAAGATGGATCAAACGCCCCCATGCCGTTCTGCATGATCATCCCAATCTGTTTACCCCTTCTTCTTCTCATTTCTTTATCCGAAAGTTGATTCAAATTCTCGCCTTTGAACAGAATCTCCCCGGATTGACGAATCCAGGGCTTATGCAATCGGATGATCGATCTGCACGTAAGGGATTTTCCGCTCCCGCTTTCCCCTACGATTGCCAGGCAGGTTTGGGGCTTTAACCGAAAAGAGCTGTCACGGATGATCTCTTTGCCCTCCTTCGTATCCCATACCCTCAAATGGTTAACCTCTAGCATATTCAACATTCGGTTTCTCCACCTCTGCAATTCGCGGCTGCTTGCCGGAATTCATTCGTTGGGGATCCAGCGCGACCTGAAGCCCATCCGCCAGAAAATTAAATGCCGATACGGCAATGACGATCGCCATGCCGGGCGCGAACATCAGCTCGGGATGTGAAAACATAACCTCTCTCGCTTCATTCAGCATCATTCCCCATTCGGCGTGAGGGGCCTTGATGCCCAGCCCCAAGAAGGATAATCCGGAGATTTGCAATATCATGGAACACATCGAACCACTGGCAATGACGGCAATATCCGAGAATGTTACGGGAACGATATGCTTCATGATGATTATACGATTGCTGATGCCGGCAGCTTTTGAAAACTTCACATAATCCATTTCGGCATACTGCTGGACCGACGTTCGGATGACGCGTGCAAACCACGCCCATTTCATGGCAACAAAGGCAATCAGGATGTTCTCAAGGCCTGCACCCAGAATGCCGACAACCGCTAACGTCATGACATACCCGGGAAAAGAAAGCATGATATCGCAAATTCTCATCAGAATCGCGTCCGTTTTGCCTCTGAAGTAGCCCGCCACGAATCCAACGGCCGCACCTACGCCTACCGATGCCAACAAGGCGGCCAGAACCCATAAAATACTGGGACGTATGCCATAAATCAGCCGGGACAGGATGCATCTCCCCAAATGGTCGTTGCCGAACCAATACGCCCAGGACGAGCCGGCATAGCGCAGCTTCATATCGACATGGTTCGGATCGTGCGGCGCGAATATAGGGGCGAACAGCCCCAAGATTACGATTGCGGCAATAAGGAGCAGTGACAGGCTGGCCAGCTTGTCTTTGCTCAGATTTTTCAGTGCTCTCATCAGATTTCCTTCCTTAATTTCGGATTGAACGCAGCATTGATCATGTCCGACAAGGTGTTGAATAAGACAAAGGCTACAGCCAGTATCAGGACATAGGCCTGAATGACCGGAAAGTCCCTGCTCAATATGGATTTCACGCTCAGTCGCCCAAGTCCCGGCCATGCAAATACATTTTCAATGACTACGGTACTGCCCAGTATAATAGGGATCGCCATGCAAAAGATGGATACGGCGACTTGCAGCGAATTTCTTAGAATATGTTTCGTAATCTTCTTCTCGGGCAAACCGCAAGCTCTCCCATAAACCACATAGTCTTCATGCAAGTGGCCCAGCATGGAGCTTCTTACGTTTCTGAAGTAAATGCCGACATAACTCACCGATATGACCGTTACGGGAAGAATATAGCTTTGATAGGAGTCCATGCCGCTGGTCGGCAGCAAGTCCAGCCGGACGGAGAAATACCAGATCATGATCGAAGCCAGCCAATAAGAAGGCATCGCCGTCAGAAAGAAGGAAACGCCTCTTACCGATCGATCCAGCATTTTACCTTCGTTTAATGCGCAGACAACCCCCAAGACGACGGACATGACGATGATGATGATCGACGAAACCAACGTTAGCTTTAACGTGTTGAGAAACGCCGGGCTGATCAAGGACCACACCGATTGTCCCGTGACGAAGGACTCTCCGAAATCCAATTGAAGACAGGCCATCACCCAGTCGGCATATTGCTTCAGGAACGGTTGATTCAGTCCCAGCTCTTCACGCGTCTTAGCGATCAGTTCCTCCGTGATTTCGGGAACTTCCTGGGCGCGGAGCACCACTTCGGCAGGATCCATGGGCGACAGGTTGATCAATAGAAAGGTCAAGAATGAAATCATGAGCAGAATCGGAACGGACAGCAATAATCGTTTAGCTATATAACTTCCCATAATGACTCCTTATCGATTGATGAGCACGCAGCCTATTCGAAATACATTTGTTCAAAAGGCAGCTCAAATTGGGTTTGCTTGAACGTAATGCCTTTCAAGTTCTTCGGTGCGAGAACCGTGACGCTCCCGCTCGAAATCGGGATAAATACGGCTTCATCGTGAACCGTCCGCATGATCTCGGCATACAACGCCTTTCTGGCTTCCTCGTCAGTCGATACCATAACCTGCTGTATCCGGTCATAGAGATGATCCGCTTCGGCGATCCCTTTGGTCGTATGCAGATAAGAAGCCTCGGAAGTGAACGCAGCGATGGTGCTTTGGGGGTCATACGCCAATCCCCAGGTCTGATTAAACAATAACTCGTAGTCGCCTGTAGACCTTCGATTCGCGATCGAACTCGATTCTTCGCCGATGATATCCAGCTTTATTCCGATCTGCATTAGCGCATGCTGAATGAATTCCGCCTGTGTTTTTTGCGATGATGAATTGCTGTCATAATATAAGTTCATGGCCAGCTGCTGCCCGGACTTGGTCCGGGCCTCGTCGCCGCTGCCTTTTTTCCATCCGGCTTGTTCCAAGATTAACTCGGCCGCTCCCGGATCATAGCCGCGTTCCTTCAATTCGACATCCGCATAGTTCACGTTGGAGGAGAACAGTCTGTTCGCCTCGGCTTCGGTTCCTTCGAATATGTCCTTGCTGATCGTTTCGCGATCGATTGCATACCAGAATGCCTCACGCACCGCGGTTTCGCTTACCGGGCTGTCCGATTTGCTGCTGTTAGCGACAATCATTTTCGTATTCATGGCTTCGCTGCGAACAAGCTGATAGGTTCCGGCGTCAATTAGTTGATTCATCGCTTGCACGTCGATGCTGTCTGCCCCCCGATCATCGGTGAATACGAAGTTCACCTCTCCTTTCTGCATGGCCAGAAACGTCGTCTCGCCGGCAGGCAGCACCTTGGCCGTAATTTTCTTGATTTTCGGCGCACCGTTCCAGTATTCTTCATTGGCGGTAAAGACGGCGTACTCATCGATTTTATGCTCCGTGAACTTGTAAGGACCTGTACCGTTATGGCCGTTAACGCCATCCTTCGTTTCTCCTTGAATGAAGTCCTTCGGCGATAGGAATACATACGGCCGCGTCATGGACAATTCGACCAGCGTTGGGTAATAAGCTTCGCTTAAGATCAATTGGACAGTGTATTCATCCACGACCTTCACGTTTTTGATTTTGCTCGACAGCTTAATCCAAGCATGTTTTTCGGCATTACGCTGCACGGCGTCGATGTTCAATTTGACCGCTTCGGCATTAAACGGTTCTCCATCATGGAACTTCACGTCTTTTCTTAAATGAAAGGTATAGGTCCGGCCGTCTTCGGAAAGGTCCCAAGATTCCGCAAGCAGCGGCTTGATGCCCTCCTTCGTGTTCTCCACCAGCGACTCGTATACCATGCCCTGAGCCGGCATGGACCCCGTGTACAAATGCGGGTTCATATCATGAATATCTTTTGCTGTCGCATAGATTAATTCTTCCTGGACAGCCGATGCGGATTTGTTTTCATGATTCGTCTCTCCGCAGCCTGCCAAAAGCGCCATCGTGCATAAAAACATCCATATGATTACGGTTTTTCTTTTCACGGTTTTCCTCCTGCTACCCACTTGATTATGTTAACGTTCATGTATTGGTTAGGTCCTTGCATATCATGGCCAGTTCTTCTCCGAAACTCTGAACCGCGAAGGCGCCGGACAACGACCGGTCCTTATGAGCAAGTGCCACGCTGACGATTTTGCTTTCATATGCTGAAATGAACCGATCGATGGTTGGACATTCCACCTTTAAGAAGCCGGCAATGCCTTGTATGATCTTGATCCGATAATAGTCCTCCTTGGGCATTCTCGGGATATCCAGGCAGCCTTCCAGATTGATAAACAAACTCCGGATCGGCACCGCCGAGAAATCAAAGTACTTTCCTTCAGGATCCGGCTCAGAGAAGGGATCGATCAACAATGAGGCGTAACGGATATACAATAAATACTCTTGATGAATGCTTTCCAAGTGCTCGAAGCTGTCAATATCCCGGCGTGATAAACTCTCATTTCTCACCGGATAGGTATCATCCGTCATAAACTTCAGCAAATTGATGCCTCTCATCCCTAATCGACCCAAAATGTTCATCATTTCTTTCCACTGGGATAACATATTGCGGATCAGTTCCTGCGTAATAGGGCCCTCAGGGAAAAGCTTATAGACATACTTGCGAGTACCCGCTTCGTCAAAAATGGCGTTTAATGAGAAGTCATTCATGAACAAAGCGGGATGGACATATAACGAAATATTTCGCGCTTCTGCCTCCAGGGGCGTCCTCATGAATTCCACTTCAATGTCCGATTGCTTATACAGACCGCACAGCCTGTCAACAAGATCTGAGCGGCCCCGTGTCGAGCCGATATAGACTTTTTTCTTGACCCCCGTCGTTATGACATGATTGGAAACCCGGTCATCCACCCATCTGGTGTCCCCGATATATGTAGAAAAGCTTATGACTTCCGCACCCGGATTCAATTGCCCGATATAACCGGTTACCAAGCTGTTGGAACCGAACGTCGGGGAGATCAGCACCAAGCTGTTTACTTTTCGCAGAACGTCTTGGTCGATCTGTCGCATGACTTCCAAATAAGCGTCGGTGGTCACTGCCAAAATCAGGGTATCCCACTGGCCTTCGATCGTCTCAATTCCACGAAATACGCCGTCCAAACGGCACTCGCCTTCCAAGGCACGATGTTTTTCGTTTTGGATGCTTACGCGAACCCTTTGACCGCTGGCCGAAAGCGATTCAAAGAAATCCGCGGAACGGACCGATTCCCGGCCCGCAATGCCCAAATGACAACGGTCCCCTTTCTTAAGGATCACTGCCAGCTGCAAGGCGGCTGGACCCGTTCCCAATATCAGGACTCGCTCCATATCTCTCATAAGAACACCTCACTTCGTTTAGCCATGTGTTATGGTGCCTTTTTTGTACAACGCGATGTCGAATATATCGTTTTGGCGCAATACCGTATCAACTAGTTTCCATTTGTCGTCATCCGTTTCTTTCATGGGGTAATTGAATAAAGACTTCAAACCGTTTCCGTGCCTCATGGCCACAACGACCTCTTCGTTCGTTAATGGATGTAACCGCTCCAACATGTCGTACTTTTCAGCAACCGTTGAACTGAAAATGATGTGGGTGACCTCTTGTATGTAATCAAGATTTTCTACTGGTGTATTTATCAGCCGGATCTTCAGCTCCGGGCCCAATGCCTCGATAACCTTGACCCCGAGCCCAATGGCCTCATCGTCAATGTCGATGCCGATCACCTCGGCTCCCGTTCGCTTGGCGATCAATAGAGCCGTCATCGGAAATGCGCCGGAGCCAACCAGCAGTACGATCGACTTCGAAGTCACTTGGAAGCTTCCGAACTCTTTCTCGATGCATTCTTCGATATTCCTGAAATAATCGGTGATCCCCGTGTCTCCCTTGATCAATTTCAATGCGCGATATTTCTCCAGGGTCGCTACGCAGCGTGCCGAATACGCTCTCAATTCCTCCGCAAGCCCGTTTAAACCTCCAGTTCCTTGCCGCTCCAGCCCATCCCATATATTGGAGTTGGACTCGTCGGTGATAAACGTTGAATAATCATCGACCAGACGTTCCAGCTCGGTTCGGTGACGGGAAATATGATCGAAGCAGTCTGCGAAGTACTTAAACCTTGTTAAATAATCAGCCAAGGATTGATCAAACATGGTTAGTTTCACGAATTCCCACCTCCGCGATATGGTCTTCATCCAGATCAATGAATGCGATGCCTTGAGCCGCAATGCCAACGGCCCCTTCGATTTCCAGATGCGTCACCCGGTTTTGATCAAATAGTGCCTTTACATGAATCGTTCCGCCGGGCTGTTTGATGGAAGCCTCGACATCCCTCTTAAGCTTCCGAGCTAAGTAGGCGCCTACGGAAGCCGTTCCGGATCCGCAACCTCTTTCCCACACCGCGCTATTAAGCTCCGGTACATAAATGAGCGGAGTCAGTTCCCTAGTGCGGGAGTTGTATAACAGGATCCCGACCATTCTCGTATCGAGAGAGGGTCCGATGTGCTTGGCCAGGGCCAACATGCTGCTGTTCATTTGCGCATCAAAGCGCTCCACTTCAATTACGAAATGAACAAAATCGTTGTATCGAACGACAACCGCGTCAACAAGGGAGCACCCGTCTTGAAGGACCGTTTGATCAATTCTCACCGGAAGCGGCATGTTGACCCTGCAACGATAATCCTCCTTGTTTTTTGTTACATAGCATGACACTAACCGCTCCGCGCCTGAAACCTCCAGTCGAAATTCAGTTGTTATATGACGTTTCGTCCCTTGAACCTCTGCCAGGTATGCCGCTAAGGCCATGCAAGCATTCCCGCAAAATTCACCTCCTGCCATCCGCAGAAACGCATCCGCATGATCTATCTTGGATTGTTCGATAAAACCAACCTGCTCTGCATAAACGTTGTCGTACGACATGATTTTAGCAGCGACGCGTTTATGTTCATCGTGCGGAAGCTTGGTGTTAATGAGAATCGTCATGTTCTGCGTGGGATTGCATTTCACAAAATCGATCTTCTGCTTCATCACGGGCTCCCTCTGTTCCAATGGATTGCCAGTTGGCTTGATGTCTTTATTCGTAATATTTACGATTTAGAATGATGAGAATATAGCATGGCCATTTGAAATAGTCAACATTTTTGCATAAAAAAAACTCTTTCGACGTCATCATCGGAAGAGTTATTTATGCGTATATTGGCTGCCTTGGATGGAATAAAAGCGCAAGTCTTCATGATCGTTAATGGTGGCTAATGCCACATCTTGAATATTCTTATGAACGGGCGTTACTTTTGATTTGAGCCAATCAAGATCCTTACCGATTTCCTGAAGGAGCAGCATATCGATTTTTCCATCAACGATAATCGGCCTTGAGATCGTAAATGGTTGGGTCCTAATGTTCATATCAGCCGGAGTAACCGGTTGGTATGGGGTGTCCACGAATACGGAAACGGTTCCCCCCGGTTCCCACAAAGCCAGAGATACTTTCTGTATATCCTCTATTTTCTCTTTTCTAAGTTCGGAGAATAAATAATCGACAGAGATCCTTGCTTTAGACAGGTTATGGAATTGGATGAGACCATTTGTAACGAGCGTAATGGGTGGCGGATCTAGATATCGTTTGATGAACGGCCACTTCAGGCTCAGCCATGTTGCCGCAACATACAGCACAATGATCACGATAGTGGTGATCATCGATCCTTCCAAGCCCAATCCCTCGTCTGAAAGCGGGTGAGCAATTATATTGCCGAGAATGAGAGCGACAATGAAATCTAGAAATCTTAATTGGGATATGGAGCGCTGCCCCATTGCTTTCGTTACTAAAAGTAAAAAAACAAAGCTAACGATGCCTCTTAAGATCCATTGGACGGACGTCAGCGTTTCTTGGCTTTCAAAAAAATCCAATTCCTTCAGCCCTTTCCCACAAAATCTGACATATTCAGTAAGTTCCCCTTATGCTTCAATCTCTATGCAAGATCGAGTATATAAAGGAGATCCTCAATCAAATAAAAAAAGAAGAAATACATCAGCGTATTTCTTCTTCCTGCAAATAAAATTGAAGAATTTAGGAGAGTCTCGGTTATCCTATTGCTTATTTTCTTTGGAATACAAGGTTTCTTCAGCAACCTGTGCCAGTTCCTCAGCCTTGATGCTAATCTCATGAATCGTTGCCGAGAACTCCTGAATCGTCCTTGACTGGGTATCGGTCAGCGTGTGGATATCGGCAAAAGCATGATTTAGCCGCTGCAAAAATTCTTGAATATTCTTGGTGATGCCATTAATCTGGTCCACATTCTCTTTGGAGCTTGTCGCCAGCTTCCGAATCTCATCGGCAACGACCGAGAACCCCCTACCGACTTCCCCAGCCCTTGCCGCTTCGATAGAAGCATTAAGGCCTAACATGCTGCTCTGATCCGAAATTTCCTTGACGACGGTGGAAATCTTGCCGATCTGCTGCGCACTGGAGCTAACCTCCGACATTTGGCCGGTTACGTCCGACACCCGATCGGTAAGGCGAGCGATGGATTGGTTAATATCTTCAATGGATGCGGTGGTCTGCTCGACAATCGCGGAAAAGCTCTCGGCCATCTCAAACAGCATATTCGCTTTTTCTAGGCTTGTACCCATGCCTACGCCGCCGATTACCCTGCCAAACTCGTCATGCAGCGGGATCGCCCGTGCAGCAAGCGGAAATCCAAACAGCTCTTTCGGAACGACTGCCGATATAGCTTTATTATTGCGGATGGCATCGGTTACGATATCCCCCTCCACGAGCGGGTCCCCAGGCTTGACGTTCAGCGAAAAGGTTCTTCCCGGAATGTTGATGATGAGCTTCTCCGTGTCGTAAATGCCAATCGTGATGTCATCATTCGTAAGACTTTTCAGAAGTGGAGCTACCTTGACAAAGGCCCCTATCATCTCGTGCTGTGTTTGTTCTTCAGTTACATTGCTCATGCTATCTCCCCCAACCCTTCATACGGGTGCTATTGTCCGCCATACCGTGTCCTTAAGCTTATTGGCGTATCATTGGGAACTGCATCTTCCCTTCTGATCACTATATTTATCGTCCGAATGCAGCGAATCGTTGAGTAGGATGACGGGCTGGAACAATAAATATCCCTTCCTCATTCGGTGAGGAAGGGACGTTGTCGAAAGGTTATACCGCTTGGCGCAGCCGCTCAAACAATATGTTGTTTTCCAGATGGATATGCTCGAAGGTATCCTTTTCAAGCATGGCTAACCGTTGAAAGACAAGCCGATACGTACCGCAGGCATCAGCCGGAAGCTCGAAATCGGATGTTACGTCCCGGAGCTCCTGCAGCAAGCTGCCGGCATGAGCATGTTCATGCTCCAGTTCGGATACGTGCGGCTTAAGCTCTGCTGCCGCTTGGTGGCTAGGGTCCGCCACAAATTTCAAGATGAGCGGAAATACACGTTCGTCCTCGTCCTTCGTATGCTCCAGCAGCTCCTTTTTCAATTCCGAGAAGAGCACCTGCACGCGAAGCAGCTCGGGATGGCGATCTCCATGCACACGGGCCAATTTCGTTACATAGGGCGTTAATGCCGGTAATTCATCACGGAGGAAGGCATGATGTTTTTGTTGGATGTGATCAATCAGTTCGGATTCCTTCAATGAAGCGGGACGGCTTTCCTGGTAATCGGCAAACTTGCTCTCTACGGACCGAACCTGCTCCAGAACGACGGCTGGATCCAGAAGACGCTGCTTGGCTGCCTCTTCCAAAGGCACCTGGCCGCCACAACAAAAATCGATGCGGAGGGATCGAAATAAATCCGCGGTTTGCGGGATAGATGTCACAATATCGGATACTTGGCTCTGAAGCGTGAATGAACTCATATTCAAACCTCCCTAGACTTAATACGTGTTTGTGAACTTTTTCACTCTTACAACTCAAGTATATGAAACTCCCATCCCCGCATATGTGATTGCAGTCATACTGAAATGTAACACTATGTGAACGATAGTATCGAAAGGACCACAGTAGCCAGGACAACAACAAACAGGGATGAAATCATCCCTGTTTTGTTCTCAAAGCTGCCCAGTTTCTTCGTCATCGTTCACATTACTCGGCCTTCGGACCGATGCCTGTCTTCGCCGAGATATTTACATTGGAAAATGTGGAAGTATTGTATTTCCACGTCTCGTTGTTAACTTTAGCCGCATCCGCCACAAGCCCGACATAGACTTGCTTCGGCAAATCGACTTGGACGTTTCCAACCGTGGTCCAGCTGGTTCCATCTTGAGAAACGAATGATGTGAATTGATTATCCTTGCGGACAAGCTTGATCCAATATGGCAGCTGAAATTCCTGTTCCGGCTGAATCCTCGCGACCTCGCCGCCCTCCTCGGCTCGACTAAGGGTTACGCCTCTTTTCCCCGTGCGAATATAAGGGACGACAAGGGAAACGAACGGGGCATCCTCTTTCAGGCTCTCGCGGAACATGATTCCGGCTTCCGCTTCCTCATTCGTCGGAGTGATGCTTTCAATCCGGGCAACGATTTCAGCATCTCCCTTTACCTTCTGATATGCAAAATGAAAGACGTCCTTCGTGCCGCCGATATCACCCGCGGATTTGACGGTCACTTCGCCCGGCGCGCCGCCGAGCTGCGTATGTCCCGGAATTCCCGGACTGCCGACATCGGCCGATTTCCAAGGCCTGATGCTCCCTTTAGTGTTCGCATGAACGACCACGCTCGTTGAGAATGCCATCGTGCCTGTATCGTCGATCGCTTTTGCGGCCCAGTAATGGGTGCCATCCGCAACGTCCGTCCACTGATAGCGGAACGGCATGCTTTCGTCCTCTCCAACCTTCTCTCCGTTCCGGTAAAACTCCACCTTGGTTACGCTGCCGTCTTCATCGGAAACGGACGCTTCAATCGTGACGTTCGAGCCGGCTTTTACCACCGTGTTGTTTGCCGGGGCGGTAATGACGGCTGAGGGATTGGCCGATCCGTTTCCTGGTATGGAATTCAGATAAAGCTCCAGATTCGTAAATCCTTCGTTATTGGTCATATTGCGGTCGCTCGGATCTATCGGGTCCAGCCCATGGGCGATCTCCCAATCATTCGGCATTCCATCATGATCGTCATCTTCTATTGTGGAAACAACCGGCTCCACGAGCGGATATCCGCCCACCTCATTCTGGGAGTTAATATGCATGCCGGTTCGGTGGATCACATCCTGGATGATTCGGGCATCAACGGCATCCCGCTTCGGCAGAATGGCTCCGGCGCTTTGCATGACCGCCTCATAAGCCTCTTCGGCGGATTCGGTCGGCAATGGATTGGCAAAGGAAGCGGGGGTTTCCAGCTTCACGTAATTCGGATAGGGATGAACACCGGACCAGTTATCCTGCGTATATTCCGGATACCCGTCCATGATATTGCCGTCAATGTAGTAGCTCCCAGTGCTCTCTGCATTCATAAACCTCACGACTTCCGTTTCCGGGCCGGGCTTGTAATAATTGTTGATCATATTGGTAACTGCGCCTTTGCCTCCGTACGAAGCAAAGAAACCCCAGTTGTATACCACGTTATTTCGGAAATCATGGGAGTTGCCGGCCGTGCTGTCAAACGCAGGGTTGCGGCTGGAATTGTGAGCGATCAAGTTATGATGGAAGCTGGTGTTCTTTCCGCCCCATATCCCGCCGTACCCGTGTCTGCCTTTGACGTGTCTGCTAATATGCATGGCATCGGCGATGATCGACCACTGCACGGTGACATTTTCGTTGCCGTAAGGGCTGAGCACTTCGTCAACGGACCAGCTGAACGAGGAGTGGTCAATGATAATGTCTTTCTTGTACCGTCCGCCAAAAGAGTCTGCTTCCGTTTCATTCATATCGCCCAGCCGGAAGCGCATGTAACGGATGATCAGGTTGTTTCCATCGAAGGTCGTTGGATACCCGATAACCGTAATCCCATCGCCCGGCGCCGTTTGACCGGCAATCGTCAGGTTGTCTCCGAGAATCTTCAGTGGGGATTTCAGCTGAATCACGCCGCCGACTTTAAATACGACGGTCCGGTTACCGGCGCTGACCGCGTCACGAAGCGACCCCGGTCCCGAATCGGCAAGCGTCGTTACCTCGTACACTTCGCCGCCCCGGCCGCCTGTCGTATATTTTCCACCGCCTTCGGCACCCGGAAATGCAGGCGTTTGCGGGGAATTTGCCGGGCCTGGGGATTCAGGATTTTCCTCAGCATAAGCACCTCCGCCGGATAAACCGGTAAACAGCATCATGAAGACAAGCATTTGCTTCAACCATTTTGCTGCTTTCATTTGCGTACCTCCTTATCATTTTGAGATTCTGACAACGGTTATAATCCGATCACCCCCTTCTAAGCCATATTTAATCCGAAAGCTACTTGATCACGACCTCCCCCGGTTCCACTTCGGAAGAGATCTCGATCCCCCTAGCCTTATCGGCCTTCAGCCCCGAGCATTCGATTTGGCTGGACCGTTCCCCGGTCACCACCAACAGGCGGTCGTCCAGCGAACCGCCTTCTCCGCTGACATTCGCCACTTGAACATTTCGGCTTTGGTGAAAAAGAAGCAGCGGATTATCCTGGGTGCGAAGGACCATGTCCTGAATGCTCAGGTTTTGTCCATTTCGGCATACAATGCCTTCCCGACTTGTGATGGCGGACCGCTTCACCGTCAAGTTCTCCACCGGCATCTCCGGCAGGCCGTTGATGAGGAGCGCAGTATGCGCGCCGCTGCACACGATATCCTGAATGACAATGTTCCGGAACACGGGAGTTTCCTCGGTAACGGGCAGCATTACTTCCTCTTGGTATTCGCCGGAGCCGGCTTTCCCTTCGTAATATAAATTGAAGGAGATGGCATCCCCGTCGATATCCCGCATTCGAATCCGTTCAATCAAGATGTTCTCGACCACGCCGCCGCGACCGCGGCAGCTTTTAAAGCGAATGCCGATATCGGTGCCGATAAAAGTGCAATCGGATACGTATACATCCTTGATGCCTCCGGACATTTCACTGCCGACCACGATGCCGCCGTGGCCGTGATAAACGGTGCAGTTCCGGATGCGGATCCGCTCGCTCGGCTTTCCCAGCAGGCGCCCGGCTTCATTTTTGCCGGACTTCAGGCAGATCGCGTCGTCTCCTACATCAAACGAGCTGTTTTCTACGGATACGTATTTGCACGAATCGATGTCCAGACCGTCCCCGTTCTGGGCATACCACGGATTGCGGACGGTAATGTTTTGAATGGTGATCTGCTCCGATGCCCAAGGATGCAGGCACCAGGCGGCGGAGTTTTGAAAGGTGGGACCGCTGAGCAGGATCCGCTTACAGTTTCTCAAGCTGAGCAGATTGGGTCTCAAGTAGTCTCTGACGGGCTCATAATCCTGTGGTTCCTCGCTGCCTGTCTGTTCAATACGGTCCAGGGTCTCCTGACCGTCCCGAGCTGCGGGCGTTGGCCACCACAATCCCTGGTCATCCACGACACCGCCGGATTGTATTAAGCGCTCCCACTGGCTTTCCGTCAGCTTCCCTCTCTTAACGGGCCTCCAGGCTTCGCCGCTTCCGTCAAAAATCCCGCCCCCGGTGATCGCGACATCCTCCAGCCCTTCGCCATCGAGCGGAGACTGGCAGCGAAACATCTGCCGGCCCTCATACGTGGACATCAGGATCGGATAATCTTCGAAAAACTTGCTGAACATGACGAGGGCACCGGCTGAGGCATGAAGCTCAATCCGGCTCTGCAGCTTGATCGGACCGGTGAGCCATATTCCCGGAGGGATGACCACCGTGCCTCCTCCTGCCTTTGCGCAGGCTTCAATCGCTAGATGAAATGCTTGAGTATTGTCATAAACACCGTCTCCAACCGCGCCATAGTCTGTAATCGTTACCGTATGTTGCGGGATCACGGGCAAATCAGGGCATATCGCTTCTTCGGTTATCCTTATCATGGGTACCTCCGTTATTGTAAGAATGCATTTTCGGTTTGTATCGGCTGGACGAAATACCTTCCGCCGGTTTCGGTAGCCATTTCGATGACATGGCCCTGACGTTCCATCGGCACCTCCCTTCCATCCGAGGTCGTGACCCGTACGGACCGCTTCGCATGGAGACGAAGCTTCTGACCGCTTACCGAAGCGATCACCGCTTTCGCAAGGCTCCCGTCTCTCCAATCGATATCCACCTGGAAGCCTCCCCTGGCGCGAAGTCCCTGTACGCGCCCTTGCGGCCAGGCATCTGGCAGCGCCGGCAGAAGACGGATGTGATCCAGGTGACTCTGGATCAGCATTTCGGCGATTCCCGCGGCAGCCCCGAAGTTGCCGTCGATTTGGAACGGCGGGTGATTGTCGAACAGATTGGGGAGCGTCGATTGCCTCAGCAATTCCTTAAGATGAACATAGGCCTGTTCGCCGTCCAACAGCCGTGCCCAGAAGTTGATGATCCAGGCCCGGCTCCAGCCGGTATGTCCCCCGCCGTGGGCGAGACGCCGCCGAAGCGTAACCCGGGCCGCTTCCGCCAAGCCCGGCGTCGAGTCCGGACTGATCGTCGTTCCGGGATGAAGACCGAACAGATGGGAGATGTGCCGGTGCCCGGGGTCGGCCTCTTCGTAATCCTCCAGCCATTCCTGCAGCTGCCCGTGCCTCCCTATCTTCATCTCCGGCAAACGATCCTTGATGGCCGCCCATTCTTGGCGGGCACTTTCGTCGATGTCCAGCTCCAGGCTTGCCTGGATGCAGGCACTGTACAGCTCCGATATGATTTGCGTGTCCATGGACGGTCCGTAACAGAGCGTTCCGGATTCGCCGTTCCGCAGCAAATAACGGTTCTCCGGCGAAACGGATGGATTCGTCACGAGGTATCCTTCAGGACTTTCCACCAGAAAGTCGGTGAAGAAGAGTGCCGCTTCCTTCATGGTCTCATAGGCTCTTTTCAAGAAATCCGGATTCGGATTGAATTTGTAATGCTCCCAGAGATGAAGGGTCAGCCATGCGGCGCCCATCACCCATTGGGTGGCCGGAGGATAAATGTCCTGGGGCGCGGTGTCAGCCCATATATCGGTGTTATGATGGGCGACGAATCCGCGGCAGCCGTACATTGTTCGTGCCGTTACGCGCCCGTTGTCCCTCATGCGTTCAATTAATTCAAACAGCGGTTCATGGCATTCGGGCAGATTGCAGCTTTCCGCCGGCCAGTAATTCATCTGGGTATTGATATTGATCGTAAATTTGCTGTCCCAGGGTGGAGCCATGGAATCGTTCCAGATGCCCTGGAGATTGGCCGGGAGCGATCCGGGGCGGCTGCAGGCAATAAGCAGATATCTTCCGAAGTGAAAATACAGCGTGTACAGGCCTGCGTCGTCCTCTCCCGCCCGGACACGCTCAAGCCGCTTAGGCGTCGGCAGCAAATGGCGCTCCCGATCTGCAGGAGCTCCCAGGTCCAGCTTTACCCGCTCAAACAACGGCTGATAATCCGCAATATGACGCTTCTTCAAAGCGGAATGGCCCTGGTTCGTAGCATGTTCCAGCAGCTCAGCACAGTGCAATTTCGGATCGTCTACGCGAAAGGTGCTGGCCGCGGCAAGGATAATGACGACTTCGTCGGCCTCATCCACCAGCAAATGCTCGCCGACAACGCGTACGGTTCCGCCGGCAGTTATGGCTTTTGCAGCGGCACTGTAGGTAAGCCCGTCCTTCCCACCGCAATCATTCGTCATGACCACCGTGTCCGTGCCATGCCGATGGACTGCATCCATGTGCTTCCCTTTCTGCCGCTCAAATCGCGATGTCAAGGTCAGAGCACCCGGTCGATCGGCTTCCAGCCGGATGACCATCACCTGGTCCGGATAGCTGCAAAACACTTCCCGGGTAAAGGTAACGCCTCCGTATTGGTATGACGTTACGGCGATCGCCTTTTCAAGATCCAGCTCCCTGCGATAGTGGGACAACTCGCCTTGCGGATGATCGACCTGAATGCAGAAATCGCCCGCCGTCAAATATGGCCTCTGGCTGCGCGGCGTCCCGGAAAAAGCCGTCTCCGACAGCCGGTGGGCTTCCTTCAGCCGCCCTTCGAACAACAGCTTGCGGATGAGCGGAAGATGTCGGAGCGCATCCGGATTGTTGCGGTCCCTCGGACCTCCGTACCATACCGAATCCTCGTTGAATTGGATTTTTTCCTGCTGGGCGCATCCGAATACCATGCCGCCAAGTCGACCGTTCCCAATCGGTAAAGCCTCGTTCCAGTTCTGGGCCGGCTGATCGAACCATATCAAGGTTTCTGAAGTTAATGGCATTCTGTCCTCCTAAGCTTCTTATGCTAAGAATTTGTAAGCGTTTTTAAAAAAGTTGGTGATTGCGGCCAAAACCCTTGAAGATCGGCTGCAGGCATGATATATAATTTTCTACGATCACTATCGATGTTTATCCAACCATGCGTATAAAGGAGATAGAGAGGAATGATTGACCGTCTGCAGCCTAAATACCACATCGGAGATCATGATTTCTCCATCCAATACATGTCGCGAAACGGTTCCAGCAGCATGCCGCGCCCCCATGAACATCCCTACTTCGAGCTATACTACTTGCTCAACGGGGAGCGAGTTTACTTCATGGACGATAACGTGTTCACCGTCAAAAAAGGGGATCTGATGATCGTGAACCCGCATGATCTGCACTCGACGGCAAGCTCCGAGAAGCTGCTCTTCGAGCGGGTGCTGATCGGCTTCTCCAGAACCTTTATCGAACAGGGGGACGCTGGCGTCGCCAATCTGCTCGATTATGGGACCTCCAGGCTCGTTCGTATTCCGCTTAAGCATCAGCCTGAAATCGAGCGGCTGCTGCATTCCATGCTCGCAGAATGCCAAACGGAGCAGACTCACTACAGCTCATTGGTTCGCTCGCTGATGAACGAGCTGCTTATCCGCCTCCACCGGATTGAGACCACGCTGCAATCCCAAACCCATGAATACGAGCATCCGATGCATCAAAAAATTTCGGAAATTGCCCAATATATCAAATCGAATTTCCATGAAAAGCTCACGCTGGAACAGGTCGCCAAGCAGTTTTACATCAGTCCCTCCTACCTCAGCAGGGTATTCACCAGGTTGACAGGCTTTCACTTTCGTGAATACGTGCAGGTGGTACGAATCCGCGAAGCCCAAAAAATGCTCGTGAGCAGCCGGGACTCCGTGCAAATCATCTCCGAGCTGGCCGGATTTGAACATATTGCCCACTTCAATAAAACCTTCAAAAAAATAGCGGGCACGACGCCTCTCCAGTATCGCAAGCGTCACGGATAGAATCGGGGCTGTTCCAAAGTAGTCACCCGTCTTGGGACAGCCCCGCCTTTACTACATCTCTCCTCTTCCGACCCTAAACCATTCGACATCCACATACCCTCTGTCTGGATGATCCTCCTTACAAACCGCGAACAATCCAACCTTGGCCCCGACCCAGTGACCTTTCTCCGCTACGAAATCCTTTTTCCCGCACGGCATGTAACGACCGTCAGCAGCAGCGTAATCGAAGCGGCATAACGCACCAGGATGAACCGTGACCCGAATCGTTACCTTCCCATCATTCCATCCGCCGGACCATACGATATTCTCCTCCTTGTCATTCCCTTCGGCTTGAATAATCTCCATCCCGGATCCGTCCGTCTTCATCCGAACGCCGACATAGGCGAAGGTTCGTCCGAATATGATCAGACCCGCCCGTTCACCGGGCTTGAGTGACGTTCCATCCAGTTTGGCTTCCGCATGAAATACTTCAGCCGGAAATTTCTGCAGCAGCAAGTGAGGGGCATCGTAGATCGTTTGCGATGGCCGGTGCTCCGGCACGGGAAAGGAGAATAATCGCAAATGGCTTTCCTTCTCGAACGCGTACCAGTCCGGTTTCGGGTTGGCCTGCCATTGCCACTGAAGGCCAAGCGTTGCGCCTTCGAATTCGTCCGAATCGTCCGGGACTTGAATCATATGCTCCCCAAGGACACTTGGCTTCGGATAACGCAGAACCGGTTCGCCGATCCCGTCTCCATTCGTGTCGATCCCGATCTGCGGCCAATCATCCACCCAGTGCATGGGCTGCAGATGTGTTATTCGTCCGTAAGCCCCCTTGTCTTGAAAATGCATAAACCACGATTCGCCCGATGCCAGCTCCACCCAGCCGCCTTGATGCGGACCGTTAACCGGGCCATCGCCTTGATGCAGCACGATTTTGTCCTCATAAGGGCCAAAGACCGAGGTAGACCGAAGCACGGTCTGCCAACCCGTTGATACTCCTCCGGCAGGAGCAAAGATATAATAATAGCCATTCCGTTTATACAGCTTCGGGCCCTCCATCGTCGGATGGCGCTCGGTCCCGTCGAAGACGATCTGACCTTCATCCAGCAGCTGTTTTCCATCCGGGGACATCCGGCACATTCGTAATAGATGCTTGATGCCGCATCTGCTTTTGGCAAACGCGTGAACCAGGTAAGCCTGGCCGTCATCGTCCCAGAACGGACACGGGTCGATTAAGCCTTTTCCCTCTTGAACCAGATGGAGTGGGGTCCAGCTGCCTGCCGGGTCCTCTGCGGTGCTCATCAAGATGCCGACATCCGGATCTCCATAGAACACCCAGTACTTGCCGTCATGGAATCGAAGGGCCGGAGCCCAGACGCCGTTCCCATGCTGCGGGACGTCATAGCCCGGCAGATCCATCCGGGGCAGCACATGATTCATGATCCTCCAGTTAATTAAATCCTTCGAATGCAGAATCGGCAGTCCCGGCAGATGCCCGAAGCTGGAGGCTGTCATATAGAAATCTTCACCTACCCGGATCACATCCGGATCCGAATAATCCGCATGAAGCACCGGATTCACGAACGTTCCGTCTCCCTGATCCGACAACCACGGTTTGTTCTGTAATGCTTGCATTGTTAACGATGAGTGCATCATATAGAACCTCCTACCCTTGAATCTTCCAACCGCTCCATTTCCAGACTTGCAAGGATGAAAGGCGCGACGCCGATCTGGGCGTCCGACACCTTTTTCTCGCCGATGTAATATTCGTAAGAGCCGTTGCGGTCGTCGCTGAGCCCCGCTCCAAGGCATATGGAATGTAGATGCACGCCGGTATCGTTAACCTCGACAAACCGCTGTACCAAACCTTCGTAAGCCCTTTCCGCAATGGATCTTGAAGGCTGCTCCAGGTATTGGAGCCGCACTCCCTTGGCCAATGCATAAATAAACATCGAGGAGCCGGAGGTTTCGAGATAATTGCCTTCCCGGAAGCCTTGATCGAGCACCTGGAACCACAGCCCGCTCTCTTTCTCCTGATACCGTCCCAGCGCCCGGCTTAACCGTTCGAATATGCCCATGATCGTACCGCGCTTCGGATGATCCACCGGGAAATACTCGAGACTGTCCACCAGCGCCATTGCATACCAGCCTAAGGCCCTGCTCCAATAATGCGGGGAGCGGCCGCTTTCCGGATCGGCCCATACTTGTTCCTTCGCTTCATCCCATCCGTGATACAAGAGCCCCGTTGTGCGATCCCGGGTTCTTCGCTCCACCAGCAGAAGCTGATGGGCTACCTCGTCGAACCATTCAGGTCGGTTGTAGGTTTTCGCATATTGCGCCAGAAATGGCGAAGACATATAGAGTCCATCCAGCCACATCTGAAACGGGTAAACTTTCTTGTGCCAGAACCCGCCGTCCGTCGTCCTGGGCTGGCCGATCAGCTGGGCGGCCAGCGAATGGGAAGCCTTTTCATAACGGGAGTCATGAAATCTGGCGCTCAGAGCAAATAAATTTTTCCCCTGGTTGATCTGGTCCAGATTATACTCTTCGATGCGATATCCCCGAATGTCCCCATCCGCTTGAACAAACAGATCCATATGCCTTTTCATGAAATCAATATAAGCATCCTTGCTATAACAATCCCCTGTGCGGGCGATCGCCATGAGCATCATCCCGGGTACATACGCCCACCGACGGGCAATTTCAGAGTGAAGTCCCTCGCTGTCCGCTTGACTGAGAATGGTATCCGCCGTCAAGACGGACCATCTGCTCTCTTGTTTCAAAACCCCTCACCTCAATATCCTTGGAAGTTCTAATCACAAACCAATTATAAAGAAACGTAAATCATAAAAATTCCGGATTTGATGCCGAATCTCCCGCATATTTTGCATTTTATGCTCTGTTTCCCAATCAGCTTTCGTTCAAGAAGACAAGCAGAATAAGCTGCCATTTTTATAAATTCGGCATAAAAGGCAAAGAATTAACCGATTTAAACATCGGAGGTGTTATTATTGGAGCCTGCAATTCGATAACATGGATGAAAAATCCATAGAAGGAGCGTGTTCATCGATGAAAATCACGGTAGATCCCAGCGGACAAGGCGACTTCGTGACAGTACAGTCCGCTGTTGACTCGATTCCCGAGCAGGCCGATTCCCTTGTCATCCTCGAAATCAAAAAGGGTGTGTATCGCGAGAAAATCACGATCCCTTCATCAAAGCCAGCTATTCGCATGATCGGCGAAGGAGCCGAAGAAACGATTCTTACCTATTCGGATAACGCCCACACCCTGGGGGAAGATGGGCAGCCCCTTGGCACCTTTCGCAGTGGAAGCTTGTATGTCTACGCCGACGATTTCAGCGCCGAACAATTGACCGTCCGCAACGATTCCGGACCTGGAACGGGCCAGGCTGTCGCCGCCTTTATCGATGCCGACCGGGTGTCCTTTCAGCATGTAAGGCTCGAAGGCGATCAAGATACGCTTTATGTATCCGGCGGACGTCATTACTTTGCCGAATGCTTTATCGAAGGAGATGTCGATTTCATATTTGGGCCGGCAGCGGCCGTATTCGACCGGTGCATGATCCGCTGCAAGCGGTCCGGCGGTTACCTGACCGCAGCCAATACGCCGAAGGCAGCGGAGTTCGGCTATGTCTTTCTGGACTGCACCATATCGGGAGCACCCGGCGTTGAGAACGTATACCTCGGCCGGCCGTGGCGCGACTACGCCAATGTGGTGTTCATCCGATGCGAGATGGACGGCTCGGTTCATCCGCAGGGCTGGCATAACTGGAACCAGCCGGATCGCGAGCAGACATCCCGTTATGCCGAATTCGACAGCCGCGGCCCCGGAGCAGCCCCCTCCCTGAGGGTTTCGTGGTCCAGGGACCTTACCGAAGCCGAGGCTAAACCGTTTACGATTGAACAAGTGCTCAGTGGACAAGACGGTTGGTGTTCGCCTTACGCACCCGTTTCGTCTAAGCTGAAGAAAGGTTGATGATTATGACTGCACTGGCACGAGTCCGTCCCGAGGAGGTGGGTATTCCTCCATCAGCCATCCTCCGCTTTATGGAGGATATGACGGAAAGGAATATGAACCTGCACAGCTTTATGCTGCTAAGGCATGGCAAAGTGGCTGCTGAAGGCCACTACTACCCTTTTCGAAAGAATGCAAGGCATCCGATATTCTCCGTCAGCAAAAGCCTGACTTCTGCAGCCATCGGTATCGCCATTGGAGAAGGGCTAATCTCCCTGGAGGACAAGGTCATTGCATTTTTTCCCGACAAGCAGCCGGAGGCCGTACACCCGTATACGGCCAGCATGACCATCCGGCATCTGCTGAGCATGCAAACCGTTCACCGGAAATCCACCAATAAGGAGGCCCGGGATATCGTATTCGAATATCTTCATACGCCTCCAAGCCATCCCCCCGGTACCGTCTTTGCTTACGATACAACGGGTACGCATACGCTATGTGCCATCCTTCAACGAGTCACGGGAACCACCGTGCACGAATATCTCGAAACACGCTTGTTCCAGCCCCTCGGGATGCAGGATATCGAATGGGAGACTTGTCCGCTCGGCATTAACCAGGGCGGCAGCGGAGCCTATTGCACGCCCGAGGATATGGCAAGGTTCGGCCAGCTTTATCTGCAGGACGGAGTCTGGAACGGGATCCGGATTCTGCCGGAGGGCTGGGTAGAACAAAGCACATCCAAGGCGGTCGATAACTCCAGTGCCGGAATTCTTTTGGAAGGTCGAAGCGGGTACGGATACCAATTCTGGCGGGCCAGGCGTCAAGCCTACTGCGCTTTCGGCGCGGGTGGACAATTCATCCTCGTCATGCCGGAACAAGATGCCGTTTTCGTCTCGACGGCCAACACCATGCTGAACCGGGATGAGCACCAAGGGATCCTGGATAGCGTTTGGACGCATCTGGTTCCTTCAATGAGTGCGTTCTGCCCCCTTGATGATGCCGATTATCAACGGATGCAGCAGCGTCTGAGCGCTTTGAAACTCCATCTGCCGAAGGGAAGCTCCTCCTCCACAGCGGCCACGGAGGTCTCTGGGCAGCAATACCGCCTCTCAGCAAATGAGCCGGGTTGGATGTATTGTCGCTTTACGTTCAGTGAGCAACAATGCGAGCTCATTTTCGTACATGAAACGGGTCATGCCAGGGTTATATGCTCCATGAACGCTTGGCATATCGGTCCTGATCCTTTTTATGGCCTTACCTCCGCCTGTGGTGCCGTATGGGCAGACTCGTCGACTTGCTTGATCTACATTCAACTGCTGGAGGTGCAGCAGATGTTTATCCTAACCTGCCGTTTCGACCGCGATGGTCTTGTACTGCAAATCAAGCCGGCAGGGGCGCTCATAACGAATGATTTGGACCTCGTGCTCATCGGAACGAAAATCGATGCTCCATGAACCGAGAGACAAAGCAGCCAAGTACGTAAAAGGCACTTCCTCTTCCTTGCCGCTTTGTCTCTCGCTATCATTATTAATGACCGCTATTCTTGATTCTCGTAGGACTCTTTATATTCCGCAGCCATTTGATCGCCGCCGCTCTTTCTCCATCTCTCCACTTCGGCCTTCCAGCCGGCCTCGTCAATCTGTCCCATAATAAACTTGGTTTGCGCATCGGTGATGATCTGCTCCAGCTCGCCGCCGCGTTCATTATACGTATTGGATTTCAAGGTAAGCGCCGGATTCGGCACGATATAGTTCTCGTTCTCGTACACGATTTGTTTATTTTTGTTGAACAGCTCCGTTCCTTTCGCTTTCTTCTCCATGTTGTACAAATCTCCCCGTTGCGGAAACGTATCGCGATAAGGCTTGACCTCTTGAGCGTCCTTATCCGCATCGATCGTTACGGTATAATCGCCTTCGACTTCGTAATGGACGCCTTCGATACCTTTATTAATGACATTAACCATCTCCGGATCCAGCAGCTTGTCAACGAAGGTCAGCACTTTAGCCAGCTCTTCTTCAGACTTGACCGTCGATTTCGGGATCGCCAGAAAGCCGGTATTACCGCTTTCCCCCGGAACCCGAACGCCTTCAGGTCCTTGCAGCGCCGATACGTCGACAACCGCTTCCGGAACGACCTTCTCCAGCTTGGTTTGCAGCGATTGGCCGTTACCGCCGGAGATCCGGATATTCGCGCGGCCCGATTCATACACCTTATTGAGCTCGGAGGAATCCACCACGGCGAAATCCTGGTTGATCAGCTTCTCTTCATACAATCTTCGGAACAGCTTCATAACCTCGAAGAACTGCTCGGATTCGAACTCCGGATAGAAATTGCCCTGCTCGTCGATGCCCCATTTATTAGGTGCGCCTTGGGAAACGGCAAGCCGGGTCAATGTTGATGCCGTACCCTGGTTATAGCCTTTGTCCAGCATCATTCCGTAGGTGTCCCTTTTACCGTTGCCATCGGGATCCTCTTCCGTGCTGTACCGGATAATTTCATACCAATCATCCAGGGTCACCGGTTCCTTCAAGCCGGCTGCATCGAGCCAGTCCTTGCGGTAGCTGACGATCGCCCGGCCCATGTCCCGGAACAGAGGGATGCCGTATACTTTGCCGTTCACGCTGATATTGTCGTAATAGGCTTGCGGCTGTGCGGCCAAATTCGGATAATTTTTCAAATGGGTTGTGATGTCCCAGAACAGATCGGCTTCGAGCGAGCTGATGGTAGTTGGCGTATAGTTCAGCTTGATCAGCTTCGGAAGCTCATTGGAAGCGACCATGACGTTAACCTTCTCGTCGTATGCGGAGTAAGGTATCCACTGAATCCGCAGATCCGTGTTCGTGTATTCGCGTATTTTTTCCTCCATCGGATTGTTCGGGTCAGGTATTTCTCCCACCTGGTTCACCACCAGAGTGAGCGGATAAGGCCCGTCGCCATTGACTCCGCTCCCGCCGCTCTTGTCTCCGCAAGCCGTTACAACCATCATCCCCGCCAGCATCGCCATCACGGTTGTCATCCATCTTTTCTTCATCATTACCCCTCCATCATATTTATTCTATAAGAAACCCCTCTTTGGGAAGAAGGCGCATCGAACCGATTAACCTTTCACAGAGCCCAGCATAACGCCCTTAGCAAAATGCTTCTGCAGAAAAGGATACACGAGCAGAATCGGCACGGTGGCAAAGACGATGACCGCCATACGGATCGTTAACGGCTGCACGTCCATTTCGTCAAAGCTGGCATCCCCCACGCGGCTCTGTGCCAAAATCACGATTTCCCTAAGCAGGACCTGAATCGGCCACTTCTCGTTATCATTGATGTACAGAATCGCATTGAAAAACGTGTTCCAGTGAGCAACCGCATAAAACAAACCAAATGTCGCCATGGCTGGAAGGGACAAGGGAAGCACGATCCGTATCAGGACTCCCAGGTCGTTACAGCCGTCGATTTTTGCGGAATCCTCCAGCCCGTCGGGAATCTGCTGGAAGAAGTTCTTCAGCACGATCAGGTTAAACGCACTGATGGCATTGGGAATCATCAAAGACCATAACGTGTTGGTCAGATTCAATCCGTTCACGACAAAGTACGTTGGAATCATGCCACCGCTAAAGAGCATCGTGATCAAAACACCGAGAAGGATGGGATTTCTCCCCCGGAGATGAGGCTTGGACAACGGATAAGCCATCAGCGACGTAAACGCCAGGTTGATCAGCGTTCCTACTACCGTAATATAGATCGACACGAGCAAGCTTCGCGGCAGTGTATCCGACGAGAAAATATATTGATACGATACGAGCGACCATTCTTTGGGCCATAGAATCAACCCGCCTTTGGCGACTTCCGCAGGACTGGCAAAGGATACCGCCAGCACATACACGAATGGCAGAACACACACGATCGCAACGATGAATAATACCGAATGGTTAATGATATCAAACAGGCGATTGCCCCAGGTTTGATCTTGACGCACTTGTATTCCCTCCTGTCATCTTCGAAAAAATGCATCCGCAGCGTCGTCCTAGTACACGCCTTCTTCCCCGAATCGCTTGGCCATCCAGTTTGATCCGAGAACCAGAATCAATCCGACAAAGGATTTAAACAGGCCGACGGCGGCACTGTAACTGTACTGGGCCTGCGTCATCCCTTTGGTGTACACGTACGTATCGAATACTTCACTCACTTCCCGATTCGTCGGCGTGATCATGAGGAAGATTTGCTCGAAGCCCGAGTCCAGGAAGTTGCCTAAACGAAGAATAAGCAAAATGATGATCGTGCTTCGGATGGCCGGCAGCGTAATATGCCACAGCTGGCTCCAGCGTCCGGCTCCGTCGATCCGTGCGGCCTCATACTGCTGCAGATCTACGCCTGCAAGGGCGGCAAGAAAGATCACGGTGCCCCAGCCCACTTCCTTCCATATCGACTGGGAAACAATCATCGTCCGAAACCAATCCTTCTCCAGCAAGAATGCGATTTTCTCGCCCGTTATCTGGTAAATGATCTCATTGAGAAGGCCGTTCTCGGTCGTAAACAGAATATAGAAAATACCTACAACGACAACCCAGGATACAAAATGCGGAATATAGATCAACGTTTGTACAAATCGTTTGAAGCGTTCCCGCCTTAACTCATTCAGCATGAGCGCCAATATAATCGGCAGCGGAAAGAAAAAGATCAGATTATATAACGCTAAAATAATGGTGTTTCGAAAGAGCATCCAAAACTGCGGCTCACTGAAAAAGCGCTCGAAATGCTTGAACCCGACCCACGGGCTGCCAAAGAATCCGGTATGCGGCTTGTAATCTTGAAAAGCCATCGTCACCCCGTACATCGGAACATATTTAAATACGATAAAATACAGCACGCCGGGCAGCAGCATCAGATACATCCACCTGTCCCTGACCAGATCCCTCAGTAATAGCTTTCTTTTCTCCGGACTCAGTTCCCCTTTTACTTGCGGGCCTGCCGCAGCCGGAGTTTGATTAGATTTCATAGCACCTCTCCTCAAAGTTTTGTGAGCGTTGCTTCCTGAATCAGCAGCGATCAAAACTCGCTTTGGAAGCATCGGCATTGCCTGTTTGAACATCGTTCTTGTTGCCTGCTTGTATGCGTTTTCATGTTTTTATTATCCGTCACGAAAATCGTGTAAGGCTATACGCCGTTCATGACTTCAAGCGCCTACCTTCGATAAATGCCTATCCTGCAAGGAAGGTAAGATATCACGGTTTTCCGTCGCATATGCCGTATTCTACCTATAGCGTGCCGCTGATGACATACAGTCTTAGTTGGTTCTTCGCGCTGTACGTTAGCAGCACACCGATTGATTCGTGCAGCGATTTCCGTAATCCCGCTCGAGTGTTTTTTGAGCAAAAAAGCTGCTCCATCACCGTAAAACATGCTACGGCTGGAACAGCTTTCTTGGATTGATATGGTGATTTCATCATAAGATGAGCCCGCTCCATCATGCCGTGTGTGTCTACATCTTTGAATGGAGGTGCTAATCATCCCTTCCCTTGTTCACTGTTGAGCTGCTCCCGATACTGGCCGGGAGTTAACCCAAACGTACGACGGAACGTACGGATAAAGGCGCTAATATTCGTGTAGCTCACTTTCCTGCCGATTTCCGAGACCTTCATCTCGGTCGTGGCCAGTAGATTTTTGGCGATATTCATTCGGTACTCGCTTATGTATTCACTGAAGGAGACGCCCATTTCTTTCTTGAATACACGGCTGATATAAGCCGGATTAAAATTCATGACCGCCGCGCAATAGTCGAGCGAAATATCTTGACCGTACTGCTCCTGCACGATATCGACGATTCGGCGGGTGATGTTCACGAACTGTTTATCGGCCATATCTTCCAAAATTCCGATTACAGGCTTAAACAACCTGGAGTGGAACCAGCTCGCAATTTCGGTTCGAGTCTGCAGCCTGAACAGATGCTTCAGCTCCTCTTCGCCATTCCATACTTGCTGCATCGACAGTCCTTGCTCCTGGGCTATGCCAACGGTCCTGGACGCCAGCTGCAGCAGCAATAAATGATGCTCTTGATGAAACCCGTCCTTACATAGCAATTTGTCCAAATAACGCTGAAACAGCTGCTCCACCTTTTCAAGCTGTCGTTCTTCCATGGCAAGCATCATCTGATCCTCGATCAGCCTTAATTTCGTGTATACCGTCTTCTCAGTATTGCCTTGATCCTCAATATCGGCATAACGCACAATGATATTCGACCCGAGAATAAATCGTAGTTTGAGAGCCGCACTGCTTTCTTTATAGGCACGCTTCGCATCGGACAACCGCTTAAACGGGTGGCTGATGCCGATGCTGCATTCGAGCCCGAGGTATTCATGAACCTTAACTTTGATATGCTGAGCGGTCTCATAGAACATAGCTAGACCAGCTTCGGCACTCTCCTCTTTACTGGTTAACAGCGTTACCTGGGAATGATTCAGCATGATCGGACTGAAACGCGCCTCTACGGGCAAGGTTTCCGACACGATATTGCTGACTGCGAACAGAAGAAGCTCCCGGTCCTGTTCCTGAAACCGCGACTGCTGAAGGTTATCCAACTCAAGCTGCAGCACGCCGAGACTTCCCCAGCCCGTTGGAAACCCGTAGCGTTCGGAAGCGTATTGGTCATCGGCTCCGGACATCTGCTCGGTAAACAGCTTCAGGACATAGAATTCCCGTAGATGCACCGTCTGGGATTTCATCTGTTTGTCCAGCTCGTTTCTTGAAACGGCAAGGGAGGTCAAGCTCTCCCGGATGGACTCAAACTCATCTTTCCGGTAGTCATCGGTCTGCTGCGGCTGAACGTTCGTCGCGAACTCGTGGAGTTTGCGGATTGGAGAATACATCCTGCGGCTGCCAAACCAGGAAGCGATCAGCACGGTCAGAATAATCCCGAAACAGGCTGCGGCTGTAATCAGTGCAATCTTTCCCGTCTGATCGGTCACTTTATCCAGCGATACGACGGATACATAGGTCCAGCCGTTATAATCCGATTTGGTGTACAGCACGCTCACCTTATTGCCTTCGCTCTCTGCGTGAAATGCGCCTTGGGGTTCAACGGACTGCCCAATCCTTGCGAAGACCTCTCCGTTGATCGAGCGGTAAGCCTCCCGATCCTGAACCGGCGACAGGAACGCTTCTCCCTGCTCGTTCAGGATATATTGGCTGGCCCGCAAATTGGCGGGTTCCAGCATGCTCCGGATATCTTTGGCGGTGATTTGCAGAATCAGAATGCCGGACGGGGCGGCGCTTTTCGACAGAAGCGGTAATTTGTGTACCAGTCGAAGGGTTGTCGCCGTTTGTTCGGCCATGTTCCAGTGATCCGTCTCCACAGGATTCGCGGTCTGCGAGATTTCCCCCGATCCCGCTGCCCAGAATATGCTTTCATGGGTATCCAGATACCGGTCGAATTCGGCTCTGTTCATGCCCTCCAGCGGTTTGAGTGAGTTTAAATCCACGACCCATTCATGTTTTAGATTGACGACGTACACCTGGTTTAATATGGTCTGCGTCTGCAGGTTGAACATTTCCTTCGTCAGTTCCCGGACCTTGATAAAATCCTGTCCGCTTAACTTGCTGTCCATCACGGACTTCAGCAGCGAGGAGTTCTCAAACTGCAAGGCGGTTCTTTGCATGGAATCGAGCACCTGCTCCACCCTCATCCGAGTCTGGTTCAGCAGATGCATATTGCCCTCGTTCACCTTCTCCTCCACATCTTTGGCGGCGATGAAATAAGAGAAGAATCCGATAAGAATCGTCGGAAAGGATCCCAGCAGCAAGCTGTATATGAGTATTTTGGATTTGAATGTTCCCAATATCGTCTGCTCCTTCTTGGCATTGAATGTAAAGAACAGGATCTACTGGACCGTATAAATGGATATGTACAACCGAATGATAACGCTTGCATTATAATAGTTTAAAAATCATAACATACCCGAGCATGAATTTTTAGTCTTCGCATGCTTTTTTGTAAGCATTATGATGTCTTTTTTGTTTTGCGGTAATGGGCCACCGGTCCACTCATATCGAAACAAGCTCTTGCGAACCGCAAGAGCTTGTTTTACCATAAGCCAGATTTCGGGCTGGAAATTCCACTTATTCTGCAGAGTCGGTAACCGCGCCTCTCGATGCTGAGGACACTAATTTTGCATATTTGTACAATACGCCCGTGGAAACTTTGAGTGGAGGCTGCTGCCATGCTTGTGCCCTTGCAGCCAATTCGGAATCCGATACGTCGAACGTCATTTCTTGCGTTTCGCTGTCGATCGTGATCATGTCTCCATTCCTCAGCAGCGCGATCGGCCCGCCTACCTGTGCTTCAGGCGCTACGTGACCGACAACGAACCCATGCGAGCCGCCCGAGAATCTGCCGTCCGTAATCAGCGCAACCTCTCCGCCGAGACCCTTGCCCACAATGAGTGCCGTGACCGACAGCATCTCCGGCATACCCGGGCCGCCCTTAGGACCGCAATAACGAATGACTAACACGTCGCCCTTGCATATTTCATCTCTCAAGATCGCTTCGGTTGCATCCTCCTCGCTGTCATACACCTTGGCCGGTCCGACAAAACGCAGTTTCTTCATACCCGACATTTTGGCGACCGCACCTTCTGGCGCGAGATTGCCTCTTAATACGACCAATGGCCCGTTCGGCTTCAGCGGCTTATCGATGGGGCGAATGATTTCCTGGCTGCCCTCTAACGGTGCAGCTTCCGCCAGATTCTCTGCCAATGATTTACCTGTGACCGTTAGACAATCGCCATGCAGAAGCCCCTCGGCGAGCAATAATTTCATGACGCCCGGTACGCCGCCGACTTCGTTTAAGTCCTGCATGGCATGTCGTCCGCTTGGCTTCAGGTCTGCAAGGTGGGGAACTCGCAAACGGATTCGCTCGAAATCGTCTAACGTCAAATCTACGCCAACCGAATGAGCGATCGCAAGCAAATGCAGGAACGCGTTGGTTGAACCGCCCAAAGCCATGACGACGGTTATCGCATTCTCAAACGCTTTTTTGGTCATGATGTCCCTGGGATAGATTTCTTGCTCCAACAAGGAGAGGACCTGCCTTCCAGCCGCAGCGCATTCCGCTGCTTTGTCTGGTGAAATAGCCGGCGTGGAAGAGGAACCGGGCAGGCTCATCCCCATGGCTTCTGCCGCAGCGGCCATCGTATTGGCTGTATACATGCCCCCGCAAGAGCCCGGTCCCGGGCAGACGCTGCATTCCACCTTATGTAACTGCTCCTCCGTCATTTTTCCGTCATGATATTGCCCGACCGCTTCGAAAGCCGTGACGATATCCACGTTCTTGCCATCGAGCTTCCCGGGCTGTATCGTACCGCCGTAAACATAAACCGCAGGAAGATTCATCCGTCCGATTGCCATCAGGCAGGCGGGCGTATTCTTGTCGCAACCGCCGATCGCCACCAGACCATCGAAACGTTCGGCCCCCGTCACGATCTCAATCGAATCTGCGATGGCTTCTCGGCTGGGCAGGGAGAACAGCATGCCGCCGTGTCCCATCGAAATGCCATCCGAAACCGTGATCGTGTTGAAAATAAGCGGAGCGCCGCCATGGTTGCGTACCCCTTGCTTGGCCTCTATGGCTAGCTTGTCGATATGCATATTACAAGGGGTCACTTCGCTCCAAGTGCTGGCTACGCCAATCATCGGTTTCTTAAAATCCGCATCCGTGAAACCAACAGCCCGCAGCATCGCCCTGTTCGGTACCCTGTTGACGCCCTCACTGATTACCTTACTGCGAATGCGTAAATCTTTTTTGTTTGTCATCCTTCCTTCTCCCCTCTATTTAGAGTAACCCGTGTAGTTCCTGCATGGGACGCATGAAGTTTTGTTTCATCATAGCTTGCGCCCGATCACCGTCCTTCTGCTCGAAAGCGCTGATGATCGAAGCATGCTCATCGACTGAAGCCTGTGCGGCAGCAATCGGCTGTTTTAAGAACACGTACTTAAACCGCCGGATATGCATCTGAAGCGAGGCACTATATGCAGCGACATAAGGATTATCTGACAGCTCCACGATGAAATTATGAAACTGTTCATCCAACTCCATGGCTTGATAAGCTTGCCCGCTCTTCATGGCATTTTCAAAATCCAGATTCATCGCCCGCAATTGCTGGATCTGCTCCGGAACAATGATGGTAGTGGTCACTTCGGCAGCCAATGCTTGAAGAACGGCCATGGTCGAATACATCTTAAAGATATCTTCCCTTTCAATGGCCGTAACTTTTGTTTCTTTCCCGGGGTGCGTGGACACGAGTCCTTGTACTTCAAGCAGTTGAAAAGCTTCCCGGATGGGCGTTCGGCTTACGCCAAGCGATTCCGCCAATTCGGCGTCGAGCAATTTCTCGCCGGGCTGAAGCGTGCCATCGATAATCCACCGTTGAATTTGGGAGAAGGCTCTTTCTTTTGCGGTCATCCGTACGGGAGAGACATAATTCTTAGGAACTGGCATGGCTTATCATCCTTACTCTTCAAGTTTGTTATATGCAATATATCGCATTCATATATTAAATACAATACTTAGAGGGCTTCGTTTGATAAAAATAACAAACAGAGGAAATACTTAATCAAACTATCCAACAGCTAAGGACCACCGTTTAAACAAGTGAGGTGTAAACAACAATGCCATTTTCCACATGGACGGGTTCAAACCAATCCCGTAACGAAGTCTCTTCCAACTCAAATAATGCAAGTTCAGATGGCCGGAACATATCGGAGAGCTTAGAAGAGACCACATCCGAAATCAAGAAAATTCTCGGCGATAACGACGATTTTATGATACATCCCTTCCATGTGTTCGGGCAGCATCCGGCCGTATTGTTTTATTTCTCCGATATGACGGATCACGCCGTCATTAATAATACTTTATTAAGACCACTTAAATATGGCCCTCGCCATCTCGATGTTTCAGACCTCCCTCGCCATGCGTTGATGGACACTTTGATGAAGGATACGCTTTATCACAGCGAAGGATACGCGGAACGAAAAATCTCCGTGCTCACCGACAATCTTCTAAGGGGACAGTCTGTCGTAGCGATCGAAGGGCTGGACGAGGCCATTATCATTGATACACGAAAAATATCGCAGCGTTCAATAGAGCAGCCGGCGACGGAACAGGTGATCCGCGGGGCCCGGGAAGGATTCATCGAGACGCTCGGCACCAACATTTCCCTGCTCCGCTACCGGCTGCAAACGCCGGATTTCCGCGTGAAATCCATGGAGATCGGAACGAAAACGAAATCCAAGGTTGCGGTCTGTTACATGGATGGCATCACCAATCCCGGCATCGTTAAAGAAGTGAATAAGCGCCTGGACGCCATTGAAATCGATGCCGTGCTGGATTCGGGGTATCTGGAACAGTTTATCGAAGACAATCATTGGTCTCCGTTTCCGCAAATCCAGTATACGGAGCGGCCCGACAAAGTCGTGGCGAATCTGCTGGAAGGCCGAGTGGCCATTCTGGTCGACGGTTCTCCGCTCGCCTTGATCGCTCCAACCGTATTCAGCCAGTTCTATCAAACGGTCGAAGATTATACCGAACGATTTCTATTGATGAGCGCAATTCGGCTGTCCCGCCTGGTGGCTTTGGTATTTTCCTTGGTTTTTCCCTCGTTGTATGTGGCGATTATCTCCTTTAATCCTGAGCTGATTCCCACGGAATTTGCCGTCGCCGTCGCAGGCGGACGTGCAGGCGTCCCTTTTCCGGCGATGATCGAAGTGCTCGTTATTGAAATTTCGATGGAGGTTTTGCGGGAAGCCACGATCCGGTTGCCGCAGCAGGTGGGCGGCGCATTATCCATTGTCGGCGTGCTCGTCATCGGGCAAGCCGCGGTATCTGCCGGGTTCGCTAGTCCAATTACCATCGTCATCATTGCATTAACGACCATCGGATCTTTCGCAACGCCGGCCTACAACGCGGCGCTTGCGCTCCGTCTGCTGCGTTTTCCGCTGATCATATTGGCCGGGATCTTCGGATTGTACGGCGTCATGGTCGGCATCATCCTGATTGCCAATCATCTTTTGTCGCTTAAATCGTTCGGAGTTCCGTATCTAAGCCCATTCGTCCCAGGCAACTTTCAAGGCATGCGGGATCTTCTGACTCGCGGACCGCTGTGGAAGATGAAGAACAGGCCTTCCTTCCTCCACCCGCTTGACACATCAAGGCTCGGTGATCAAATGAAGGAGCAGGTGGATCATTCCTCAACCAATATCATGAATCCCGTCCAACCTAATGACGAGAAAGGTCGATAACCATGAATGAACAGCGCCAAATCACGGTTCTGCAAGCCTCTGCCATTACGATCAGCACCATCGTGGGAGTAGGCGTTCTTGCACTCCCTTTGTCTGCGGTCAAAGCTGCGGATGCCGGGGCTCCGTTCGTTACTTTTTTGGGAATGCTGCTGGCGTTTGTCGGACTTTTCTTCATGACCCGGCTCGGCATGCGGTTTCCGAATGACTCGTACGTGGAGTACACCGAAGTCATCATCGGCAAGTGGTTCGGTCGAATCGCAAGCTTGGTCTCGATTGGGTTTTTTGCGGTTTTGACCTCTCTGGTCGCCAGAGAATTCGGTGAGGTTGTCGTTACGGCCGTCCTGAAAAATACACCGCTGGAGGTAACGGTGCTAGTCATGCTGCTCCTGGCTGCATTTTCTTCACGCCGAAATATTATGACCTTTGCATATATCCACTTATTTTACAGCCCCTTTATTCTGATACCTGCCCTTTTGATCGTCGCCCTTTCATTAAAAAATGCAGACTTGGTCAATGTTCTCCCTCTTTGGGGAAATGAACCCGGAGGCATACCGGCAGGCATTATTACGCTCTCCACCGTGTTCCAAGGATACTTCATTATGATGATGGTCATTCCGGCCATGTGCAAACCTGAAAGAGCGATGCGGTCCAGCCTATGGGCCATGGTAGTAACCGGCGCTTTGTATATTTTGATCGTGGCTGCCACCGTGGGTGTGTTCGGAGCCGAGGAAACCAAAAAGCTGTTGTGGCCGACACTGGAGCTTGCCAAAGCCACTTCATTGCCTGCCAATGTGCTGGAACGCTTGGATGCAGTCTTTCTAGCCGTATGGGTAACGGCTGTATTTACATCCTTGTTCTCTTGTTACTACTTTACGCTTTACTCGATAAGCAAGTTATTCCGGTTAGCGGATCATGGGATGTTGTCCTTCTTCATACTACCCTTTCTGTTCGTGTTGGCCATGCTGCCCCAAAGCTTGATTCAATTGAATGAAGTGAACGGCATGATATCCAAATATGGACTGCTGATTACTATCGCGTATCCCGGAATCCTTCTGATCATCGCCATTCTGCGCAAAAAAAGAGGTGCAGCCAAATGATCGGGGAAATTTACAGCGGTTATTTGGATGTTGCCATTCTGATCTGGCTCTTCTGCGGCTTGTTCAATCTGTTCATCGACATGAATAAGTACAGACAATCGAACATGACCAAGGAAAAAAAAGTATCCCGCGTGCTGGGTTGGATCAATATCGGTATCGTAACGGTTTGGTTTCTGGTTATCGTCCTTGTTAAAGTCTTTGTGTGAGTTTAGATGTCTGAGTTCAGGAGGATCTCAATGAGTAAGAGAGTAAACGCCGGCTTTAACCTAAAATTCATGATCCTTCTTCTCCTCTGCTCACTTCTGACAGGCTGCTGGGATCGGATGGAGATTGAGGAACGCGCGGTCGTTCTAGGTATATCAATCGACTCGGCCGGCAAGGATGCCGAGATTCGTGAAGATGAAATTTCTCATCTTCGAGGGAAATATCCCGCACCGAAACAGGAAATGATCCAGTTATCCGTTCAAATCGCTCTTCCCGGCAGAATACCGCTCGGACCCGGCGAAGGCGGTGCTTCAGGCGAAGGCGCCCAAGAAACTGTGTGGGTGCTTGATGTTGTGGGACATACCGTCGATGATGCGATGATGAATCTCCAGCAGCAAATATCAGGCAAATTGTTTTTTGGACATCTCCGTGTCATCGTCGTTTCTGAAGAATTTGCCAGAAAGGGAATGGAGAATTTAAACGACTATCTTCACCGAAACGCAGAAGTTCGCCGTATGGCCTGGCTGATGGTATCCAAAGGGAAAGCGAGAGAACTGATGGAAGCAGCTCCGAAGCTGGAGCGCGTCCCGGCATTGTATTTGTCCTCCACGCTGGACGACGCCGTTAAGCATGGCAAGTTCCCGAGCGACTATATCGGAACCTTCTGGAACAATTCGTCGAAGAAGGGCCAGGAAGGATTTCTGCCTTACATCCAAATCATGAAGGGCGATAACGTGGAAATCAGCGGCATGGCTTTTTTCAAAGGTGCCACACTGGTCGGCGTGACTAAACCGTTTGAAATTGCCGGATACTTGGTCATTAAGGGAATCAGTCCGGCAGGTTATCGCGGAATCATTCATGTTGGAGACGACTCTCAGGTCGTCACCATCCATGCAACGAACCGGGAATCGGAAATCAAGGTAGACATCAAGAACGGGCTTCCTCATTTTACGATCACGGCAGTGACGGAAGTGAATGTCGAAGAGAAAAACACGGAAACCCTCCCGCTCAATAACTCGCATATTCTTGAGGAAATTGCTCGGGAGAATGAACGATCCGTTAAAGAACTCATGCTCGGACTAATCCAAAAAACGCAAAAAAAAGAATCCGATATTTTCGGATTCGGCGAATTGGTACGAGCCAGAAAACCTTCCTATTGGAATAGCCATGTCAAAACCGCAGATCGATGGAGTGAAATTTATAAGCATACAACCTTTGATTTCCGTGTAACATCGAAAGTCCGAAGAGTCGGCATGAAGGCCGAATGATGGCGCTGAATGCGTGCGACAGGCGACGTGGATCAGCAGACACGATGGGTCCCCACGGCGCTGCTTTATTTTATCCAGGCGTCCGGGCCGACATCACGGGCAGTGAGCGGAGGATTGGACCGCTGTTTACCTGAGTCATACTCATCTGCACCTACGTCCGGGATATACCGAAGCTGTCCATCCATGTCCTCCGCTGCAGCATAAGGAGCCAGGGCAGCGTCAACGGCGGGGCTATAGATGGATAACCGGATAAGTCCGTCCTTGCTGCGCACCAAACGAAGGTCTTGTTTGTTCATCTCTCTGTCCACGATCGGATTGTTCGAGATCGGTGCATTCCCCTCAAGTTTATTCCCCTTGTATTCCACCCGCTCCTGATCGGGTGCTTGAATAACCGCATCGGTTTCATGGAATATCGTACTTGCATGGCTGAATATCAAATTGTTGTATATCTTAGTTCCTACGGGTTGATAGGTTCTGCCGCCGAGATTGAAGGCCGTCGTTTGGTTGCCGACATTCACGATGGTATTGTTGTAAATCTGTACGTTGTACTGCCTCCAGTGTCCGCGCAGAAGTTCAGTCCTTTGCTCGGCCGGCAGGTCCCCCAGCCTCGCGGTTTGTTCCTGGTTTCCACCCCAGCGCACCACCGGATTCGTACTGCCTTCCGGCCCGCCGTCATGCGTTCCGCCATCAAGGCGAATCACTTTATCCGTAAGACCTTCCATGTAATTGTTATAGATTTTGTGATCGTTGCCGTATATCCGGAACCCGCTGCTGCCCGGTGTCACCCCATCGCCGATGAGATGGTTGCCGTAGAAGCTGTTGCGGTTTCCGTGTCGTGACACGATCCCGCCGTATGAATTGCGAATCGTGTTATACCGTATGATATTGTCACTGCTCTTCACCGATATTACTTCGTCTTCGCCATGAAACCCGTCGAACAAATTATGCTGAATCGTAATATATCCGGAGGAGAGGGATGTACTGGAAAGACCGAGCCTGATGGCCTCCAGCCCGTTGGTTACCCGCGGACCGATTCCGTGAAAATAATTGTATTCAATAACATCGTATTGCGATATATGCTGCCCGCTATGCCCTTCGCCATCATATATCACGACTGCGCCAAAACCCTTCTTCGGTCCGATATCATTATAAGCGATCCGGTTATGGCTGCTCGTTCCTTCGACCCGGATATAATGTCGGTGCGTGCCATTGTCCGTTATCAGCTTCGGATCTTCATATGGCGTTAACCCCTCAAATACTTCGCCATTCGGATCATACTGATCACCGCTGTACCGGCAGCTGTCCTCGACATCGAGCAGGCACCATACATTCCTGTTTTGAGCCTTGAATCGATAAGGCTGACCTGTTTCATTCAAGGCAAAGCTGTTGCCTAATATGGATATCCGGCTTGAGCTTTCCAATTGAATGCCCGGGTGTACCCCCGTAAGCGCCCGATGTGCCAACCCACGGTCAGTCAAGGTCTGTATTCCATTCTCATCGCCGATCCCGTTCCGGAACGTGAGCCCGCTGACTTCAACATAACTTGAATTTTCAATGTGCATGTAACTATTGCCGCTGATAACGGCTTTGCCGGACTTCCCGGTTATCCGAATCGGATAGGCCGCAGAGCCGTGTTTATCCTTCACAATAAATGGACCGTTCTGCTCATAGGTCCCATCCTTCAATTCAATCAGCGTGCCGGCCACTGCCTGATCCAGCGCCTGCTGCAATTGTTCCGCCGTACGAACCGAAACTCGCTTCAGCTCCGGGGGCTTCACGTCCTCCTCCTTCACTTCGCCGGCGTTGGGAGGAAGTGGCGGTGGCGGCTCTTCCGGTGATTCACCCGGCACTTTCCCTGCATAAAGCTCTACTTCCATGATGCTGTTCCAGTTTCCCGAGCTGCCGCCGGCGTTATTGCCATATCCAAACAACCGCAAATACCTGGCTTTCACCGGACTTTGCAATACATAAGTTTGCAAGAGGCTGTCTTCCGGCTGCAGCTGCCGGCTGAATTGTCGTTCAAACACAACGGTGCTGGATTGAAAATCTTCGGTATGCGAAGCTAATATCTCAAAACTGGACAGACGCTCTCTGGCATTCAAAAAGGCAATATTCACATACGTGACCGTCTGTTCCGTGCCCAGATCAAACTGCAGCCATTGTCCTTGACCGGAAGCGGACCAGCGGCTTTGCTGGCTCTCCGCGTCCTCGCCCCATACCCCGTCCAACACATTCCCCGGTACGTAATTCGTGCCCGGTTGGTAGCTGCTAGCCGTTACCGTGCTCTCGATCCGATTCATGCTGCTCCCTCCTGCATCACCCGAAGCCCCTTGGGCTTCTGAAGGTGTTATCATCAGTGTTCCGATCAACAGGATTATAACTAGTCCCATATTTATCGATCGGAGAGACCGTAGGTTTAATGCGGTAAATAACGTTCTCATATCCGTTCACCTCGCTTCGAATATTAACGTACCGATAACCGATCAGAATACGCGATGGGCCCAGCCCCGAAGCTTCGCGAGTGCCTCAATGTAATAATAATCCCCATATATAAGCGATACATTGATATTGGTATCCGCCGGCTTATGGCCGGTTCCTCCAAACAGGATCCCCTCATGCTCAGGGGCCTGAAAGGCTGCATACTCCGTTGACAAAACCGCGATGATTCGTTCAGCGGCTTTCCGGTACACAGCGCCAATCTCCGGGGTTGTCAGGGCAGCCAGCTCCAATAATCCTGAAGCGGCAATGGCCGCGGCCGAAGTGTCGCACGGCTCGGTTTCGGGATCCGGTACGCGGAAATCCCATGGCGGGACCCCATGTTCTTGTAATGAGGCTATAAAATGATGAGCTACCTGCTTGGCGGCTTGCAAGTAATTTAAATTGTTCGTGTATCGGTAAGCGTTGGCCATCCCATACAACGCCCACGCATTCCCTCTGGACCAACAGGAATCCGGGGCATAGCCCTGCCAGCCTTTATACTCCAGCAGCTCTCCGCTTTCCGGATCAAATACGGCAACATGGCAGGTGGATCCATCGGCACGAATCATATGCCGTAATGCCATGTTTGCGTGGGCATTTGCGATGTGGCGGAATCGAGGGTCTTCTCCTTCTTCGGCAGCCCAATACAAAAGGGATAAGTTCATGAGACAATCGATGATGGCCCATCCCGGAAGATCCTTGTTCCATGCCCTGATGTATTGGCCGGCCAGGTTAAACCGCCCTGCCAGAAAGTTGGCAGCCGCAAGCCCTCGCCTTTTGCCGTCTGCATCGCCGGTCAACTTGTATTTCATGACGGATGTCGGCAAATACTGAAATCCCACATCATGGTGAAAGCGGCTTTCTTCCAGCGTCAAGCGCTCCATCCGAATATCAAAGTCCCACGCCGCTTTCCGATATTTCGTATCTCCGGTCATATCGTAAACAATCCACAGCATTCCCGGCCAAAAACCCGAGATCCAGTTATCCAACGTCAAACCGTCGTATTCTCCGTCCTTGGCCGCATGCGGTGCAAGATCTGGCTTTCTGGCCAATATCCGGTCCACCTTCATGCGAGCACCATTCCACCACGTATCCAAGTCGAGTTGAGGGCGGGTCTCTAGTTTACTCATCCTATATCCTCCTATCGCTATCCTTTAATGGCACCAATTAGAGCGCCCTTCACGAAATACTTCTGCAGAAACGGATAAACCAGCAGAATCGGGACCGTCGCCACGATAATGGTCGCATGCTTCAGCGTCTCGCCGATGACGGCGACTTCCCCGCCGCTCGCACCGCTTGCCATAGAACTTGCATCGTTCAGAAGCAGCAGCTCCCGCAGGACGAGCTGCAGCGGATACAAGGAGCGATCCTGCAGATAGATCATGGCCTGAAACCATGAATTCCAGTGACTGACGCCGTAATACAGCAGCATGACGGCGATAACCGGCATGCAGAGCGGCATCATGATTCGGAATAAGATGACAAATTCATTGGCTCCGTCGATCTTGGCCGATTCTTCCAGACTATCCGGCACCGCCTCAAAAGCCGTTCTCATGATAATCAGATTAAAAGCAGATATGGCCTGTGGAATAATTAAAGACCACAGCGTATTGGTTAGCTCCAAGCCTTTTACTGTAAAATACAGGGGAATCAAGCCGCCGCTGAAAAACATCGTAAATACGATAAACAGCATCAGCTGCTTACGATATCGCAATCCCTTCCGGGACAGTGCATACGCTCCGAACGCGGTCAATGTAATATTAAGCACCAAGCCGCCGGAAACGATAAGGAACGTATTCATGTATCCTTGAATAATCATCGGATTATCAAACACGAGCCGATAAGCGTTAAACGTCATATCCAGCGGCTTCCACAGAATCCCCGAATGCTGCATGTAACGGGTTGGATCACTCAAGGAAGCAAACAGCACGTAGATCAATGGATACAACGTACATAATGTGATGATGGTCAACAAGGCGTAATTAAACATATCAAACAGCTTTTCGCCGACCGATCGATTCCCTGCTCTCCATTCCATTCCCTTCACCTCCTACCACAAGCTGGTTTTGTTCATCCTGCGGCTCAGCCAGTTTGAGCCGATGACAAGCGTGAAATTGATGGCCGAATTGAACAGCCCTACTGCCGAGCTGAAGCTGTAATTGAATTCCTGCAGCCCGACCCGGTACACATAGGAGCTAATGACGTCTGCGGTATCGTAGATTGACGGGTTATAGAGCAGAATGATTTTCTCGCTGCCGACGTTCATCAGCCTGCCGATCTCAAGAATGAACAGAATGACTATCGTTGGCATTATCCCCGGCAGCGTCACGTTCAGCATTTGCCTCCACCGGTTGGCTCCATCGATCTTCGCGGCCTCATATTGTTCTTGGTCGATACCGGCCAAGGCGGCAAGGTAGATGATGGTCCCCCAGCCGATGTTCTGCCAAATTCCGGAGGTTACGAAAAGAGTCCGGAAATATTCGGATTCCAGCAGAAGGGAGACCCGTTCCCATCCGAAAAAGGCCATGATATCGTTGATTAACCCGTCACTCATCGTGAATTCCTTAATGATGCCGCAAACAACGACCAGCGAAATAAAATGCGGCATATAGGTTATGGTTTGAACCGTACGTTTGAATGCGGTTTTTCTGATTTCGTTCAGCAGGAGCGCCAATATAATGGGGGCCGGAAAGCCAAAGATCAGTTCATAAAAGCTGATTAACAGCGTATTCTTGACAACTCGCCAGAAGTAAATGCCGTTGAAAAACGATTCGAAATGCTCCCAGCCGGCCCATGGACTTCCCATGATACCAAGACGTGGGGAGAACTCTTTAAAAGCTATGGACGCCCCGTACATCGGAAAATAATGAAAAACCGCGAAATATAGAAGTACCGGAATCAACATGATGTACAGGAAACGATTTTTGCTAATGTCCTTCAGCAAGCCCCATTTTCGAGGATTCAGTCCTGCCGTGTTTGAAGGAATTGACGTGCGTGTCGGAGGCGGAAGTTTCGCCATGCCGTTCTCACTCCTCATGTACGGTCTATTGAAGTAACAAGTTATCGGGGGAATGAACCGCTCCATTCCCCGCGCGTTATGATTTCGTTATCTGCTGTTGTATCGATCCAGTGCGCTTTGATAGATTTCAACCGCCCGCTCAATACCCAGCTTCTTGAGCTGCTCCACATACTTGTCATAACTCTCCATCGGCTCCTTGCCGACAATGAACTTGACAAACATTTCCTCTTTATAGTTGCTTACTTCGGTTAGAATCTTGCCAAGCTCCTTGCTTTCTTCGGCGGTTGGCGTCAGGAAGCCAGGCAGTATATGCTTCTCGGCATCCGTCTTCGACCATACTTTCACGGCCTCATCCTGCTCGGGGAACGTATTCCAATTCCGACGTTCATCCGCTTCGTATGGACCATTCGGCTTGGAATACTGCGATACCATCTGCTGCAGACTGTACTTCTCATTGTTTTTAATCAAATCGGTATACATCGGAGCGCCGTTCTCCATCACATAGCTCTCCCCTTCAATGCCAAAGTTATAGAGCAACGAGCCTTCTTCGCTGTAAGCATAATCAAGCCAGCGTACGATCAGCTCGGGATTTTTGGCAGCCGTTGTGATGGCCTTGCTCGGTCCCGGATTGTACTTGAAGTCCCGTTGTCCGATAAAGGGAATTTCGCCCGGATTGAGCGTTGGATATGGAGCGCCGACCAGCTTGAATTTCGGATCCTGCTCCTTCATGGCGTCCATCCATTTGCCCATGCCGCCGCTGAGGAGATGTACCGTGGCCCCGGTCTGCCCGGTCAAGATCTTGTTATCCAATGCTTTCGTATCGGTGAGCGCGAAATCCTTGTCAAACAACCCTTCCGCGAACCATTTGCGGAACAAGGCCAGGAAATCCTTGTATTGCGGATCCATAGGCCCATACTTTACCTTTCCTTCATCATCTACATAGAAGGAGTTCGATGTCTTGTAAGCTCCGATGAAGGCATCGCGGATCTCAAAATTTCCGCCGGTATACGTCACGCTAAGCGGCGCAGTGGCTCCTTTTTCGTCGCGAAAGGCGATTAGCGTCTTCTCCCACTCCTCTATGGTCGTCGGCACGGGCAGCCCAAGCTCTTCCAGCCAATCTTGGCGGATCATGGGCCCGCGGAAGACGAGCCCGGACGGATTGCGGATCATGGGAAATACATAATACTTGCCGCTGTCTGTTTTGACCATGCGATCAAGCGTCGGGTCCGCTTCGAGTTTCTTCTTCAAGTTGGGCGCATATTGATCAATCAGATCATTAAGTTCCAGAATCACGCCGTCCTGGATGGCTTTCTCCGGTCCGCCCGGATAAGAGCCCGCACTTCTTCCGGTCCAATCATATTCAATGACGTCCGGAAGCTCATCGGAGGCAATCATCAGATTGAATTGCTCGGTGGTCTGCTGATCATTCGGATGAATGTACTCGACCTGCACTCCCGTTTGGTCGACAAGCGCCTTCCCGAACGGTGTATCCGCAAGATTGGAATAGAAGGTTACGGCATTCATGTTCAAGATTTCCCAAGACGTGATCGTTTCGGTTGTGTTCAGCGGATACGATGAGCCGATTGCGGTTGACGCATCCTTCCCGCCGTCGTTCGGCTTTGCCTCCGGCGTATTCTCCTTACTCCCTGACGAACAACCCGCAAGCAGCAAACTAGTTAACAATACGGCGGTCAATCCTGACTTCAAATTTCTCAGCAAGCTGTCTTTGGCCAGCATACGATGTACCATCATCATTCCCCCGATTTTAGGATAAGGATCAGATCGGCGGTCTTGCCGACCTATCCGATGTCATTGTTCAATAAAACCGAATCCGTTAACATAGACAAAATCTAAAATCGCAGGCAATTTCTTAAAAATCGATGTTTCGCCATCTCAAAATCCGGTTTATAGCGCGGTTTTCTGGTATTTTCCGGGGGTGATGCCTTCGAATTTTTTGAAGATTCGCAGAAATGTGCTGACATCCGCGTAACCGACCCGGCCCGCGATTTCATTTACGGTAAGTTTCCCATGGGCCAGCAGTTCTTTCGCCTCAGCCACACGAAGACGGTTGATGGAATCCAGCAAGGTTTCTCCGGTGTAATCCTTATAGAGTCTCGAAACGTAAGACGGAGTCCGCTGAAAAGCATCGCCGATCATCGAAATATTCAAACTCGGGTCATAAAGGTTCTCTTCGATATACAGCCGGACATCTTCGATGAAATAACGATGATGATCCCGTTTCTCGGCCAGAATCCATCCGCAGACATCCCCGAGCATTTGTTTCATCCGATCCTTCATCTCCGGAACATGATCGCACTCGAGCAATGGATTCACTTCAATGTAATGGTCTTCCCATGTTCGCTTGCTTCCCGCCTTCACTTCCTCAAGGGTATTCAGCATCGTGCTTGCCAAGTTGTACATCAGGCATTTGGCAAGTGGAACCGAAACCGGGTGCTTGGTAAAATTGGCTTGAAAAATATCTTCAAGAATCGCTTCCGCTTTGTCGTAGTTCCCGCTTTTCACCACATAAACGAACTGCTGCTCAACACTTAGAGGATAATAGAAACGGTGGGATTGCTTACCTTTACTCATCAGAGTATCGCTGTACTGGATAAACTGGCCGCTCCCTATCACAATGCGGTACTCAAGCGCGGTTAGAGCCTCTTGATAAGATTGAGCGATGCCGTGCAAGCCCGTATGGACCTGTCCTACGGCCAGCGTAAGCTCCGTTTCGATATGTTTGCCCATGAAATCCTGGACCTCGGCCAGCATTCGGTTCAGAACGGATAGCTCCTGCTCCTCAGGGATTTCCGCTCTAAAGTTAACAATACAAGCAAGCACATCGTTCATTTCCGTCGTAAAAGCGACCGCTTCATTGGATGCCGTATCCTCAAGGACATTCGTCAGCACGAAATAGAGCATTTGCTGCTTCTGATCCGGGAGCCCACGGATGCCAAACTGCTCAAACTTGCCAAAATGATCGATCGATATCAGCATGACGACAGATCGCTCCGATCGAAACCGGATATCGTGGGCCGGGAGGGCGCTCTGGAGCGATTGATCATGATCGGCGTACCCCTTCAGGAGGCGCCGCAGCAAATGAGCTCGAATCGTATTGCCATGTTTGCGAAGCTGCGTTTGTATATCTGCTTTTTCATGGAATTGATGTTGAATCGCCCCCTCCAGGAATGCGTATTCATTGGCCCCCCGGTCAAATCTGAGGCCGAATTGCTTGGATAAACTGTGCAGCATCAATTGAACCGGCATATAGTTTCGGCGTAATAACAATCCCGTGACCAAGCCTCCAATGATCAGGCATAGGGCTATGCTGAGCCATGTCAAAAGGCGTAAATTTTTCATTTTCTCATTAAACAAAGCCGCCGGGAGTACCGATACATATTTCCAGCCGGTGACTTGGGACGTAATATAGGAAAGCGCGGTCTGCCCCGCATCCGATTTCATATAGATCATTCCGCTGTCTCCTTGCAAATGTTCATAACGCAGATTTGCAGGTACGGCCAGATCCTTGTCGGATGCAGCGATGTACCGGCTTTCCGCATCTATAATGAACATATTGGCACCCTTTTGCTGGGGAACGCTCTCGATTAGTTTCGAATCCTTGATCAAGAACAGGACAACGGCCGAAGGCTGGGCCGGAGAGTTGAATACGAGGGAATGGGCGAACACGACAACCGGGAAGCTCTCCATGCTGTCATTAAACACCATGGGTTTGTAACCGTTTACATATCTTTGCTCGAAAAAATCCGTCCACTGATCATAGGAGGTGTCGTCCGGCTGTCTCAGCTTTTGATAGAGGCCCCTGCCGTTCGTGTGATCAAACGTTGATATAACCGTACCGCTGTTCAGGTACATGACGTATATATCTTCGATGGAATCGTTCGCATTTTTATACGTTCGCAGGCTTTCGGATATCTTGAACACATCATAATATTGAGGATCGCGAAGCGGGAGCTCCGCGCTGGAAAATGCAGAAATCTCCTTGTTTAACGCAATTTCCAGGCTTAATCGCTCAAGGCTCTTCAGCTTGCTGTCAATGGACATTTCCATTTGCTGAAGAAGTAACCCGTTTGCCCGGTTGGTTTCGCTCCTCACTTGATGGTACGAGATCGAATAGAGTACAAAGCTGATCAGGACTGGCACCATTAATACGGTAATATAAGAGAACAGCCATGCCGTAATGACGCTGCGGTTATATTTGCGAAGGGTGCTGAACATGCGATTATTCCTCCTTATCACCTGCTGTTTATGATAAGAGCAGCCTTGATGGGGATAAGGCTGCTCTTCGGACGAGATCTGTAGTTGGCTTTCGGCATTCATACGGTTAACGGGGAATTCCGTACAGCCTCCATGGCTTGCGGCTGCCGAACATATTGCAATTCCCCTTCTCTGCAGGGATGGGCGAGATCTTGAAAGGCGAAGATCCGCTCCAATGATCGCTGTATATATAAGCTTCTTCTCCCGCCTGCATAACCAGATGGATCCATCCGTCAGCCTGGATCGGACATACTGTGGACATGCCCCCGATCTCCAATACCAAGCCGGCATCCGGTGATGAAACCATATCCGTTGCGATTCGGCACGATCCACCCGCAAGACTGCAAATATGTATCCAAGCGGTACGCCCCTCCTCCCGAACAGCACTCACAAGAAAGCCGCCTTCCGACCGCAGCCGATGAAATACCGCCTCCGGCCACTCCTCAGGAACAGCGGGGAAAACGCTGATTCGCTCCCCTCTGCTCTGGAGCAGCATATCATGGATCGACTCCGCCCCCGCGAGCGGCGTTTCGATGACCGGTCCCGCCTCTTTATACATGGTGTTCGGCTTGATGAGATGCATTAAGCTTCTTAAATACGCCAATGCTTCATCGCCTAGTCCGAGTATGGCCCCAATCGAGGCTGCTCCGGTGAAGCTGAATCCGCGCAAATCTCCTTCAAGTCCGATCCAATGGCGGAGCGAGCGAAGGATAAGCTCCCTCTCCTCTTCGGTATCGCCTACGAGTTGCAGCGGAAATGCTGCCAGCAGGTGGCTGAAATGCCGGTGTCCAAAATCCAAGCGCTGATTCTCGCCGATCATATAACCGGAACTATCGACCGGAAAGGGTACCAATCGGTCCAGGACATCCCGCCAGCGATCATGCAGTGAATCATGAATGCCGAGCTTATCCGTGATGCGGATTAAGGTTTCACATCCCCAGCGCAGCAGGGCCAAATCATAATGGGCATCGGCAATCTTCAACTGCTTGAAGGAGCCGTATTCAGGCGAAACCGTCGGTGGTAAATGAAGTCGGCCGTCCTGCCCTTCCTCAAGAAGATGCAAATATAAACACACACTGCGCCGCAGGAGTGGAAAGACCACGTCTTGCAGCATATTGTCGTCCATGGCATAACGGCAGTGACGCCAGCAGTTATGCATGACCCACGTTAAATTCCCCACTTCATCCGTGACCGGGCTGTGCAGGTCATAGCTGGAGCTCCGGCCGAGTCCGGCCGAATCCTTACGGTAGGCTTCGGGAACGTTTCGGATCAGCTGCTCCTGATGCTCCTGCAATGAGCGAATCAGCGACATGCCGAGATGGAGACGATTCGCCGTATAGATTGGGGAATAACTCATCTGAACATTCATATTGAACCATAACCCCGGCCATGGCGTGGAAGTGAGCCACGGACCTTGATTATCGATAGGGAGTGAGTCCGCTCGGGTCGCAGAAGCCAGCTTATACATCTGAATCCAGTAAAAGCTCTCCAGCTGCGTATCCGGTATGGATATGAAACTCTCCGGGTAATAATGATGCCACCATTGGCGATGGGCATGCAGCCAAGCTTCCCAACCGATGGTTGAGAGGGGGACAGCCCGAAGCTCTTGAACCGCTTGATCGCGAACGGTATTTTCCACCCCTTTCATGACGGTTAAGATACAGGTTTGCCTGTTCCATTTCCCCAACTTTCGTTCGGTCGGATCAGGGCGGCATGTAAGCCAAGCTGTAGTGCAGCCTTCCCCGCTTCCATATTCCTGGACGCCGATCGATATCTCGCCGGATTTCAAATGCTGAACAGTGGTTTCGGGAATAAACTGGTTGAGATTAATCCCGTCCGCATTCTTCAATACGGGGTCAACCTCCGGATAAGCGTACCACTTCAGCTTCGCATCGTGTTCCCCTTCATCTGCGTCCAGCTCCACAAGAAGTACCGGAGCCGTTGCATGAATCAGCGCGCGAATCCTGACCTCCCCTTTGGTTGTCGGTATAACCGCTCTAAGCTCAGCATTCCATAAATCCAATCGGATTTCGCAGGGCTGATAAATCCAGCCCTCCAGCTCCAAAGCGAGCTCGCCGATGGGCACGCGTACCGGAAAATCCCGATTACCCGGGCGTGATGCGGTGATATCCGACCGTCCAAGCACAAAGCGCAGCACGTTCCGTTTATCCCGGTGTTCCTCGCTATACATCATCGCGCCCAGCATGCCGTTTCCAAGAAACGCCCCTTCATCCCAGCTGATCGGACGCGTCGACCATAACATGTCGTGCCTGGACATAAACACCGGCCAATCAATGGCTTCCTCAATGCGGCTATTCACGAACTCCCTCCTTTTGCAATGGAAAGTTGTTATCTAGGTGCGCCTGCTTAAACTCCGATGGCGTCATCTGCGTATACTTTTTGAAAACGTCGCTAAAATAACGGCGCTCCGCATAACCAAGAGACTCTGCAATTTCCTGAATCGGCCGATCCTCCAAGAGCAAACGCTTAGCCTCCTCGATCCGTATCTGGGTAACATAATGACTAAATGCCATCCCCGTCACTTTCTTGAACAAGCCGGCAAAATAGCTGGGGCTCAGGTGAACCGCCTTCGCGCAAGCACTAAGGCTGATGTCCTGATCCAAATTGGATTTTACATATTGAATGGCATCCTGAATGATTTTCACGGCCGCGGAACGGCTCTGATTCTCGATGCGTTCACAGCCCAGCGTTACGATGTGATGCAGCACCCTTCTCATGTCCGCCAAGGATCTCTCGGAGCTCACCCTTCCTTCCCGAACGATCGAGCTCAAATCGGCCAATTCATTCATCGGTACCTTCTCTTGTATCGCCCGAAGCATCATATATGCCAGCTCATAATATAGGCTGATGAAATATTCCGGTTTGGGAAGCGGTATCCTGTCCTTAAACTCGTCGAGGATGTGATCGAGTCTCATTATGGCTTGACTGACGTTGCCGGATTGTATTGCGTACACCATCTCTTGTTCTGCACTTCGAATGCTGCGCGGCAAGGACATTTCCGTGTTAGCCACCTCTTCATAGGAGATAACCGCATTGCCGCCGGTATAGAAATGATACGACAGTGCATGCAAAGCTTGATCATACGATGCATACAAGTCGTGGATATACGAAACGATTCTGCCAATTCCTATGGATACCGTTAAAGATGTATATTCGCTCACATGGTGACAGCACGCCTCCGCTATTGCTGCCGCTGAATCTGATAACGGCGCATTCAACACCGCTACCAGACGGTTTGCCGAGTCCCGGAATACCAGTCCCCTAGTATATAAAGCGATGGTCTCTTCCGTAATATTTTTCAACGCGAACCTGGCAAGCTCGAGTTCGTTCATCGGCGAATCCCGATACTTATCGTCATAACCGTCGATTTCAAGAATCATAACGAGCAGATGCCTGGGCTCCAAATCAGGCTTAACATATTCCCACCGTTGCTTCGCTTCCTGCTCATTCACCTTATGATGCAGCAGCCATGCAAACAATTCCTGACGCAGAAACGGCATACTCTCTTGAACCCGCTGCTCCAAATCAGCGATATGATGCTCTTGGTTTCGCAGCGCCTCGATCTCTTCTTTGGCCTTTACAACAATCTCCTCAATATGGGCCAGCGAAAAAGGCTTGGTAATCAAGTTGAACGCTCCAAGCTGAACGGCTTGCTTCGCATATTCGAAATCACTGAAACCCGTCATCAAGATGACCTTGCTGCGCGGCAGCAATTCTTTGACGCGCCGGGTCAATTCCAAACCGTCGAGCTTCGGCATTCGAATGTCGGTCACGATGATATCCGGTTTGCTTGTTGTGATCAGGTTCAATCCGTCTTCTCCATTTATGGCCGTTCCGCATACCGTGATCCCATGACGTTCCCAGCTGATTTGCTTGGATATGCCGTCGACCACGCTCTGAATATCGTCAATGAAGCATATCGTTGTCGATATAACGCTCATCGTCCTTAAGTCAACTCCCTTCGGGTACTGGTAAACGGGGGATGATGATCGAGACCCGAGTACATAGGTTAGGTTCGCTTTCCATATGCAAGCCGGCCTTGCTTCCATACTGAAGTTGTAATCGCAATCGAACATTATGCAGCGCATAACCCGATGAAGCAAAGGCAGCAGGTTGCCGAAGCTCTGGATCCGCCGCGTTATTTTCGCTAAATCCTAATCCGTTATCCTCCACGATGAAATAAAGATGGGTATCATCCTGTTTAACTTGGATCCGAATAATTCCACCATCATTGCGATCATTAAAGCCATGCAGGATGGAGTTTTCAACCAGCGGCTGCAGCATGATTTTTAGGATCGGCTGCTGCATATCGACCAGGGGATCGACCTCGATGGAATAGGTAAACAGCGTTTCATAACATCTCTGCTGAATTTTTAAATACTCCTCAACGTGGAGTAACTCGTGCTCAATTGACGTCATCTCCTTGCCTCGATTGAGGCCGAGCTGGAACAGCTGTGACAGGGACAGCACCATTTCCTGAACATCCTCCAATTGATTCAGCTGGCTTTTCCAATAAACCGTATTCAGCGTGTTATATAGAAAGTGGGGATCAATTTGAGCCTGCAGGGCTCTCATCTCGGACTGACGTTTATCCGTCTCTGCCTGCTTCACCACGTCAAACATGTGATTAAGCTCTTCCAGCATCCTGTTAAAGCGATAACCGACCTGCGTGATCTCGTCATTGTATTCGCTTTCATAACGGACGTTAAGATCGTTCATCTCCACCCGTTTCATTAACGATTGCAGATGGCTTAACGGTCTTACGAGCAAACGTGTCAGCATATTCGCAAAAGCAAAAGATACAAGCAAACATCCCGTGATCACCCCGAGAATCGTCAATTTAATGCTGTCCATCTGCTTCATCAATTCAGCTTTAGGCAGAAAGCTGAATAGCGTCCACTCCTTCACTCCACCCAGCTTGGTAAAGTTAACCAGGTATTCATCGCCTTGGTCCGAATATTCGAAGCTTCCCTGCTCAACTGTTAAAGCAGCCATATACTCAGGATCCTGCTTCAACTTATCCGTTATGACGGAATCTTCGATTAAAGCATCGCTCCCATCGGATGAGGCCAGGAGAAGGAAAGGCTTACGATTTGTGTCCTCCGAAACGATTAATGATCGAATCGAGTCGATTTTGACATTCGCTACAACATAACTATCATCGATGTAATGGGATGGGATACCCTCCATTACAAAGGAAATGACCTTCTCCCTGCTGGCAAAGAAAAGATCCTCATGACCGGCCACCCATAGCTTGCGCCGCTCGCTTTTGATATACGTATAGAGCGCCGAATCATAAAACGAATGGGAGAAATTACGCTGCTGACTCGTCTGATAATAGTCTCCCTCACGCGTTGCGATAAGAATGGAATCGATAAGAGGTTCCGTGAGCTTGGTCTGTACAAAAGTCGATTGCAGCCCGGACAGATGCGTATAGTAATTCTCCGAGCCCGAATAGCTGCTGTCCATCCCTAGCGCTCTTCGGTAAGCCGTATTGACCATCATCGAGTAAACCGCTTGCGAGATATGATTCAGCTTCTCATCCAATACCTTCGAAGTTTTAACGATCGTATCCTGACTAAGCTGATAAGCGTTGTCCTTCACGACTTCCTCGGCGATGACGTAGCTAAGCGCGCCTGCGGTGGTGACTGCAAAAATAACGATAAGCATGAACGCGATCCAAATTCGGCGTCTGAACGATAGTCGGTAGAGCATAAATCAACATCCTCCGTCTCTATTTTCGGTTGTGGCAGCAGTTGTCCTTTTTGAATAAGATCAATCACTTGCCATAAGACGATCCTGAGGATGCAGCGGATCAAACTCCGGGATGGCTTGCATATTCACTCTGCCGGCAGCCCGTTCCTGATCCAATGCGGCATTGTAACGCGCGTTCAAGTCTTCAACCAATCGATCAAGGTCTCCGCCGATCATGATATACTTTACGAATTCGTCCTCCCACTCCCTTCCGTTTGGTTTGAATCCTTGAGGCGACGCAGGCCATATCCCGTCATAATCGCCTGGTATAAAGCCGTCGATGCCCTCGATGTCAGGCTTCTTGGCTTTCTTGGCTATCGATTCCACGGATAGAATGCCAAGTCCGGCTTCCTGGTACCCGATCAGGACTTCATCGCTGTACATATAGCTGAGAAACTTCCATGCTTCCTCCTTATGCTGCGATTGACTGCTGATCGATAGCCATCTCGTCGCTCCCACTCCCTGATTGATCACTCCTTTATAGGTTCCGTCAATCGACGGGGGAAGTGCCGCCCCCCATTTGATCTTTGCCGGAAATTGAAATTTATAAATGCCGGGTTCCGAAGAATAGGACAGATACATCCCGATCTTACCGTCGGCAAACTGCGCCCGGAGCGGATCGATATCCAGGGATTCAGCTCCCGGCAGCGTGCTGCCATTCTCCATCATGGCCCGGAATGCGCCAATAATCGGTTTTAAGCCTGAGAAGTCATAGGTACCTGTTGAAAAGTCATAACCATCGCCGCTGATACCGCTTATTTCAGCTATCGGAACGGCGGAGCGGCCGAGGGCGCTGGCCGGAATTTTATAGGGCAGCGCGAACCCGTAAACGCCTTCTGCTTTTCCAATCTCGGTGATTCTCCAAGCAGCCTCCACTAACTCGTCAAGAGATTTCGGAGGAGAGGTGATGCCGGCCCGCGCAAACAGCTCAACATTATAAATAAGCCGTAAGGTGGATCCGCTGTTAGGAAGGCTGTATATCCATTGATCGAATACGTTATATCCTTCGATAAAGGCCTGCTTCCCGAACCTGCTTCTGATTACGGGCGTTATATACTCGTTCAATGGTTCCACGTAGCCTTTACGGGTCATTTCAGCGAGATCGATCGGGGTGAAGATGTCGGGTGATTGTTCGCTGGCAAAAGACAAATCCAATGATTGGGCAAAATCATCCGCCATCACGGTCATCTCAACCTCAATGTTATCGGGATTCTCTTGGTTATAGCGATGAATCACCTCTTTGATATAGTTCGCGTCATGTCGCCCCGTCGACCAGAACTTAAGCTTTGTCTTTGCACCTGTAACGGCCATTTTCGAAGCTGCCGAGTGCGAAAATATGCCGTCCGTGCCCTGCCCGCTGCTGCGTTGCATGCAGCCTGTTACGGCCATGCTTAGGCACGTCAATACAATCAGCGGTAATCTCCAAGTTATCATGCACACTCCCTCCCTGTGCTTGTATCGTAGCATAACCTATTTTATCGATATAGACAGGACGGTAAAAAAACTGTAAAGGGAAGAAAATCGATTCATCTCCTAAATGCAAAGAGGCTTCCACCAAGCAATTGCTTGGTGGAAGCCCCCGGTCATGCTAAGATACAATTAGAACTTATTCTCCCCGATGCTAGTACCTATCGCTTGAATTCCACATCGGCTGCAATCGGCAGATGATCCGATGCTTCGGTTTGGATCACGCGTTGATTGGCATGCCGGACGTTAGGGGAAGTCAGAATATAATCGATGGTTGCCGACGGATTGATGACAGGGAACGTATAGGCATCGTCTATTCCCTCAAAGCTGTTTACGAATAAACCGCTGTTTAACAGTAATTGAAACTCTGAACTGTCCGGTTCCGCATTAAAATCCCCCAGGAGAAGCGCAGGTCCCTGGGAGCCGGAAGCAAGGTCAATGATTTCCTGAGCCTGTGCCGTTCTGCTGGTGACATCCAGCCCGAGATGCGTGTTGTAAACATCTACATGGATTCCTCTCAGATTAACGACGGCATGAAGAACGCCGCGCTGTTCCTTCCCGAAGCTGCTTAACCATGTATTCTCGGATCGGAGTATCGGATACTTGCTCACGATGGCTGTCCCGTATTGACGGTTGTTTGTTTGTCCTTCCCCCGGTTCCAAATCAAGATTCGCGCCGTAAGCGTAATGATAGCCGAGCAAATCAGCCAATTCCTTGGCTTGGTCTTTAAAATCGCTTCGTTCCCCGTAATGCCGATCCACTTCTTGAAGCCCGACAATCTCAGCGCCGGAGTCGCGGATCACATCCGCAATTCTCTGCAGGCTCAGCTGACCATCGATTCCTACCCCATGATGGATATTGTAAGACATTACGGTGGTGCTTACTTCTTTGCCTTGACCCTTTCCCGCTGCCATGACGCCCGTTGCAAACAGGGGAATGAGGAACAAACAAGCGATTAGCGAAATGAGGCATTTTTTCATGAACGAATCTCCTTCCATTAGTCAGATTAATATCGTAAGAATCAAATTGATTATATACGGGTTTTATTTTCGCCAGATCAAGCCACGAGCTGCTCCTTTAAAATGGTAAAAAAGAAACAGACTAGACACACTTAATATGGTCCAGCCTGTGACCTGCGACTTACATTCGCTTGGTTGATTGCAACTATTCAATGAGTCAAAACCGCCTGCGCATCAATTAAAAATGCTGTCCGGAACGTAATATACCTTCTGCGTATTCTGCTTATTGACCGGATCCGTCACGATCGTAAAATATACGTTGCCGTTCTTGGTCTGAACTCCCTCGATTTCATGGTTGCCTACATTCGTAATTTTCACGAGGGTTTTGAAAGTCCCGGTATTCGTCATCATGGCAATCTGCGGGGTTTCGCCTTCGGCTCCGCCTGACGTATAGATTTTCGTTTGGCCGAGCATATCCGCCCCCTGGAAGGATCCGTTCGGTCTAACGATGCCGCTGCCCGATTGCGTGAAGCTGCCAACCGCTGCGTTCACCGCGGCTGCGCTGTCCATCCGCACCTGTTCATTGCTGTCAAGCAGCTTATTGAGCGCGACCGTGTCATAAATGGACCAGGTCACGGTTCCTTCCTTCGTCTGAACGCGGAACACCGTATGCGTACTGTTGCCGCCGCCATCAACCCGGTAGGTCTCGCCCAGCCTTGCTCCCGTTTTATTGGCGTAATTCATATAGGTAAAGCGATGCAGATCCGTATAATCGACCGTCTTGCCGGCCGAATATTGCAGTCTTGCTACCTGAAGCGACCAGTAGTAATCGGTTGAAGGATCCGCTTTTGAACTGAAATAGAAATAATTGACGCCGTTGTACGTATACATATCCAGCGTTTGACAGTGCCCCGTGTTGGTGACGGTCATTTTATCTACAAAAGTAGCGTCATTGCCGTTAATGAGCAATCTTGAAAGATAGCAGGTTCCCTTGGAACGCTGCGTGACATACAGATATTTATCCGCGATGTAGGCTTTTTGAACAGCCACGTTGTGTTGAAGTCCCTTTAAATTGTAGGCAAGCGTTGCCGAAGCGTTGACGGTTTTCTCTGGGGTTGCCGCGAACGCGGGCAAACCGGACATACAAAAGATAAGCATTGCAAGGATGAAGGACGTGAGTAATTTAAATTGCCTTTTCTTAAGGCTCAGCCCTTGAACGTCAAACATCAATCCACCTCCATGAATATGATAGAATACCGTGAGTTCCTCGGCGCCCCCTTTCCTAGGTAGTGAATGTACACTTTGAGTTTACCATTTCCCCCAAGGATTTCCTGTGCTTATCATACTTAATGTTTTAGGAAATCATGGTCCTTTAGCCCTTTTTTTTCGATTAAATGCCCTAGAGATCATAAAGAAAAGGAGCATCCGCTTTAAGATTCGGCGAATGCTTCCTTTGTCTCTAGCAGTTTAGGGATGAATAACAACGGATACAACAAAAGGTACAGGTTGGGCACCCACCACATGAGGTCGAAATCCGACTTGATGATCCAAAAAACGATCGCCTGCAGCCCGGAACAAAACGTCAGGGTAAGCGAGATTAAGGCGAGATTTTTCCATTTCGCATTTCTTCGTTTATGTAAGTACAGACTGTACATCCCGGTCACGGATATGAATATGTCCAGCGGAAAGAACGACCAATTCCAAGCAACCAACAGCTCATTGGTATAATCCTGATATAGATACTCTTTAGGAATTAAGGCAAGTGCGGTAATGACCCAATACATAATAAATCCGATATCCGTCACTAAAAACAAACCTTTTAATGTTTTGCTCAAAGCATACCCTCTCTTCTCCTTCGTGGTCTACCGTTGGCTCAAGTTTCCCTCTTGATGATACCGGCCAAAAGAATCTCTCCCATATCGCGCAGGCCCTCCTGAAGGGTCATGCTGCTCCTGTTTGCCGCCGAGTCCTCCATTAACCGATAAAAGCCCCCTACATACAGATCAATGAATATTTTGGCGTTAAACGGCCGGAGCAAGCCTTGACGAATGCCTTCCTGAAATAATTCGGCAATGCTGCCCCATTGCTCATTTAGAAATTGGTCGAGGCGGTTCCATTGGTTAGGATAATAACGCTGCAGCTCCGTGATGAGGTTTAGCTCGATAAACTGAAAATCAGCCGGGATAAGAATCAGACATCGTCTAAGTTTCTCCAATGTGCTGAGGCTCGCGTTATTCATGATTTCCTTCTCTTTATGCTGAAGCTCATCGATCGCCCCCTCGAGAATTTCGGCAATTAGCTCATCTTTGGAAGGGAAAACGCCATACAGGGTTTTCGTGCTCATCCCCAGCTGTTTGGCCAGTTCACCCATCGTAAATCGCAATCCGATTCTCCGGATTTCCTTGCTTGCCGCCTCGACAATTCGTTCTCTCATAGAAATTTACCCCCCTACCCCGGAAAATATATAAACAATATCATTTTCCGCATTTCCCTTACATATTATCCCGATTCCTTCTTTGTGTCAAACGAAAGGCTGATCACAACGAAAAGAGACAGCATGGAATGCTGTCTCCAAAAACATCGATAGCTTAGACATATAGGCAAACCCTTTGAAATAGGCTTACGCTTCAGGCTTTTACCTTCAACTCAACAACACCGTTCTCCCAATCCGAGTGGCCGCCTACAACGATGTTAACTCGGCAAGGGACGACATCGTAATCCATGTTGCGGTTCCAGATGGCCAGTTCCTCGAAGCCGAGCTCGAACGTAACGGTGGTGCTGTCCCCGGGCTCCAGCATAACCTTCTTGAATCCCTTCAATTCTCGAAGTCGGCGGGTAATCCCTGATTGATCGGCTTGTATGTAAAGCTGTACGACTTCGTCCCCCTTCAGCTTTCCGCTGTTCTTCAACTCCGCGCACACCTCGACACGACTTCCGGAGCGAAGCTCGTCAAGCGTCACTTCATTCTGGGAGATGGCCGGAGATCCATATTCAAACGAGCTGTAACTCAAGCCGAATCCGAACGGATATAACGGTTTGGACGGCATATCGACATAGGGACGAGGGCGCCCTGCGTTTTTCTGATTGTAATAAACCGGCAATTGACCTACGGAGCGTGGAATCGAGACGGGCAGCTTTCCGCTCGGGTTCACTTGGCCAAACAGGATTTCTCCGATGGCACGGCCCCCTTCGCTGCCGGGATACCAAGCGCACAGCAAGGCATTGCTAAGCTCGGCCACCTCGCCGACGGCGAGCGGACGTCCCTGAATGAGCACGGTGATCACCGGTTTGCCGATCGCGTGAATTTCCCGAACCAACTGCTCCTGTATCCCGCCTAAGCGAAGTTCGGCTAGATCGACTCCTTCCCCGCAGTCCATTTCCGTCGGATCCCCCTCCGCTACGATCGCTGCTCCGTTATTGTCAAACGTGCCTCCGAATTGACGAGCACTGCTGCCGCCAAGCACGAGCACGACCGCGTCCGCGGAACGGGCCGCTTCGATTGCTTCAGGCAAGCCCTGGGTGGACATGCCTCGAACGCTGCATCCTGGAGCGAAGACGATGTCCGTGCCTTCGGGAGCAGCCATCCGAATGCCTTGAAGCGCCGTGACTCCGCTGCCCTCGCGCTGAACGCTGGTGTAGTCCCCGAGCTGGTTGTAGAGACGGTCCGCATTAGGACCGATGACCGCCAGCCGTTTGATACTGCTGTGATTCAATGGCAGTACGCCTTCATCGTTTTTAAGAAGCACAACCGCTTCTCTTGCGACGGAAACGTTCAACGCTCTGGCGGCTGCATTGTTCACGGTCGAAGCAGCCAAGCCCTCGTCAACGTACGGCTGCTCGAACAGCCCCAACCGGAATTTCAGGCCAAGCACCCGACCAACCGCGAGGTCGATGCTCTCCATATCGGCCTTCCCTTGCTCCACCGCTTGTTCAAGCGTCGTGAACGACTTGTCCCACAGGCTTAGATCCACCCCGGATGAGAGAGCAAGCGCAGCTGCCGACTCATAGTCTCCCGTAATGGACACCAAACGGTCGATGGCCGTTCCATCCGCCATGACAATCCCATCAAATCCCCATTCATCTCTCAGAATGCCGGTTAACAGCTTATCATTGGCATGACATGGAATTCCGTCGAGTTCATTATAGGCCGCCATGACGCCAGCCGCCCCTGCCTTGATCCCCGCCTCCGCGGCAGGCAGGTGGATTTCCCGCAGCTCGCGCTCGCCTGCGGGAACCGGGCCTGCGTTCCGTCCGCCCTGCCCTGCTCCTTGAGCGCATAGATGCTTGAGCACGGCAGCTGCCTTATCGTGTTTCTTCCATTCTTCCGGGTTTCTTCCCTGCATGCCAAACACAACCGCCTCCGTCATTCGCGCAGCCAGGTAAGGATCTTCTCCGTAACATTCCTCGGAGCGTCCCCACCGCGGATCCTGCAGGATGTCCAGTACCGAGACCAAGCCTAAATGCGCGCCTCGGCTGCGGATCTCGGAGGCCACATGGGAATAGGCGCTTTCAATTAATTCGGGATTCCAGGTGGAACCGATGGCCGTATTGACGGGCAGAAGCGTTCCGTCTAGCGCTTGATGGCCGTGGGGGCATTCCTCCGAGAGCAGGACGGGAATGCCGAGCCGGCTGTGTTCGATCACGTAACGCTGAATGGCGTTCGCCACCTTCGCGTTGTCCTTCGTAGGAATCCCGTTCTCATAGGTCACCCCGGACCAAGGATCCGCCCGGAACAGACCGTACAGCGCCCCCATGCCGGCCCCCCATTCAACATGCTCCTTGAATAGGTCGGTCAGTTCAAACTCCGTTTCGGTCCCTTCGCTTCGCCGATATGCCATCCAGCCGTACAAGTGCTGGTTCAGCTGCCCGACCTTCTCCCGCAGCGTCATTCTGGACAATAAATCCTCTACGCGCTCGTCTACGGGGAGCGCAGCATTCCGATATTTCTCCATATTCCCCATACTCCTTCCATCCTGGTCGTCATGCTTTTAATCATTCTTTGATATTCAAGACCCGATATTTCTTGGGCGTCATGCCCGTGTACAGTTTGAAGACGGATACAAAATACTTGTATTCTTTGTAACCGACGCGGTCGGCAATCTCAAACACCTTGTCCTGCGTCGTCAGCAGCAGCTTTCTCGCCTCGTTGATGCGCAATTCGTTCATGTATTCGCTGAAGCTTTTTCCCGTGCTTTGTTTAAAAATATTGCTGAAGTAGCTGGGCGTAATCTTTAAATACGCTGCCACTTCCGACGCTTTCAGGTCGCTCAGATAATGATCCGCCATATACTTCTTGGCCTTCTCAATGATCCAGAACGATCTGTCGATGCCGACCCTGTCGATCAGCTGCAGCAGATCAAACACTTCGGTGGATATCGCCAGACGAATCGCGTCGGGATGATTGAACACCTCCAGGTCGATCGTTCTCTCCAGGCCATGCTCCAGCTGGGTCAGGCCGCTTTGACGAAGTCGCTGCCGCAGCATGATGGACAGTTCATCACACACGTTCACCATATCCGTCAACAGGTACCGCTGATCCCGGAAGAATCGGAACATGCCGTCGATTAGCTCTTCCAGCATTTCGGCATCCTGCTTGAATAATGCCACGGACAGTTTCGAGACCATGTCGGCACTGTCGAAATCGTGCTTGGCCCGGCCGTTATCCACCTCGGACTTATATTCTCGATCCAGCAAGGGGCGCTGTTCCAAGGCATAATAAGGCAATAACGCTCGCACCTGCGAGCAGATGGCTGCCGTTTGGTCCAGGGAAGCGTAAGCATCCGATACCGCGCCATACAAACGATGCTCTTCCGGCCAGGCATCCAGCATCGCCTGCAGAATTTCATCCCACTGCCGCTTCGGGCGCGGCTGATCCGTCATCAGCAGGGTCAACAGCAGATTTTTATGCACAAACACGGATACTTGACGAATTCCGCTGGTTTCGAGGTTTTCACGAACCGTTCGGATCCATACATGCTGCAGCATCGTTAAATCCTGTTCCGATACGGAAGCTGCAAGGTTCGAGAACTTCTCCAGCTGCGTAGCCATGAGTTTATATTCGGCACCGTTTACTAAATCGCCGGGCACCGCCTTGGCCAATGAAGTTTCATTATGCGCTGCCATGTCGGAAAGCCACAGCTCGGCATCCTTCGATGATCCGTCGACACGGATATCTTGGTTGCGAATGTCTTCCACGATTCCGGTCACGGCGGCCACCAATTCGTCAATATCGACGGGCTTCAACAAGTAATCGGTTACATCAAGCTTGATGGCTTGGCGGGCATACTCGAATTCCTCATAACCGCTGATCATGATGACCCGAATCTGAGGATGACGGAGCTTCAGCTCCTTAGCAAGCTGAAGCCCGTCCATTCCCTCCATTCGGATGTCCGTCAGAACCAGATCAATCTCGTGTTCCTGCACCACCTGCAAAGCTTCATTGCCGTCATAAGCCTCGGCGACGACCTCGACTCCATAATCCGCCCAGTCAATGGTATAGTGCAAGCCCTGACAGATCACCGGTTCATCGTCAACGATCAGCATTTTTACTGTCTTCACGTGTTGCATCGTACGATTCACCACCGTAGGTTTCAGAATATGGAAGCTTGAGGCGAATCAAGGTTCCTTGCGATGAAGCCTCAATCACTTCCAGTCCGTAGCGTTCTCCGAAAAATAGGTATAAACGTTCATGAATGTTGCTGAGCGCACCTCGTGTGCGGCCGGCTTGGACTCCGATTCGCAGGGATTCCCTGACTTCTTCCAAAGTAGAATCGTCCATACCCCGGCCGTTATCCTGCACGTCGATCCAAATCTCATCCTCCCGCTTATACGCGATGACCGTTATCCTGGCGACCGGCTCGCGCCGATCAAGGCCATGCTTGAGAAAATTCTCGACCAAAGGCTGAATGGTAGCCTTCAAGGTAAGCGAATTCGCCAGATCATATTCCATGTACAGCGCATATTTCAGTTTACGCCCCAGCCGTCTCTGCTGCAAATACAAATAGGAGCGTACGAATTCCATTTCTTTAGCAAGGCTGGTCTCATAATGGCCATTGTTCAGACTGGAACGCAGGAATCGGGACAAAATTTCGATGAGCTGGCTGGACTCGACGGCCTTCTCCAGCCTGGCGGTCCAGCGGATCATATCCAGCGTATTATAGAGAAAATGCGGATCCATCTGCTCCTGCAGCAGGCGCAGCTCGGATTCGCGCTCCCTCAGTTCCAGCTTGTATTTATGCTCGATCAGTTCCTGAATCGTGGAGACCATATCGTTAAACCTGCGGTTCAGCTCGGAAATCTCATCCTTGGAACGAATGGGGACCCGAGCGTTGAAATCGCCGAGCTTTACGCGATTGGTCTCAATCTTCAGGCGCAGGATCGGCCTGATAATCGTATAGTGGAACCCGATCAAGGCCGATAAGCCCAACAGGAGAATTCCGATGAGAATAACCTGCATCAAGATGGATACGCCGCGTACATCCTGATCCAACGCAGCCTTGGGCACCATGGAAACGATCGTCCAATCGGTATTCTCCATCCGTTGATGAAATGTCAAATACGCTTCCCCGTCGTGTCGGTACGTGGAAGAGCCCATCGTCCCGGCGGTTATGATATCCGTAATCGCTTTCCCATCGCCGATATCCAAGGATAGCAATTCTTTGGAGGGCAGTACGATTTGTCCTTCGGCATTCACAATGAACACCATGCCTTCGTCCCTCGTCAACCCCCGCTGCAGCTGTTTAAGAATACTGGCTTCATCCATGCGGATGACGAGCCTAGCCAGCGGGAGCGTGATCTCGTCATAGGAATTCAGAACCCGGAACAATGAGACGAGGTTTACTTCACCATACCAGCCGCTGGTGGAAGGATAGCCGTTGCTCCACACGATTCCGCCTTTATGCTCGTCCGCCAGCCGGTTCCAAGACTCTTCGTTGCCGTGAATCGGCTCGCCCATCTCAATGGAATTGCCGTTAAACCCGGTAATCGAAATGGATTTGATATAGTTTTTGGACATGAGCTGAAACGTCAGGAATCCTTCGAGATTCTGCTTCAACTGCTCCGCCCTCCCGCTCTCTGGCGGTGGATCAAGGCGCAGGTATTGGCGCATGTCATTGCTCAATATCAAATAATCGGCGATATCCTCGATCATGGCCGTTTGTTCTTCCAGCTGGTTCGTTACGATCTCCAGGCTGCGTTGGCTTGATTGGATAAATTGGCCGCGCAGCACTTCGTTCAGCTTGTCTTGGGCCAGGACGCCGACCCCCAGCGTAGGCAGAATGACAAAAAAGAGGAAAATGACCAGAGCCTTCTGTTTCAGACCATAATTCCCGATCCAGCCCAAACTGCTGCGCATGTCCATTCCCTCTTTCGATGACTTCATGATGTTGAGCTGAAACCGGATTAACCTTTGACTGCGCCTGCCGTCATGCCGTTAACGAGCTGCTTTTGCAGGAGCAGGTAAAAAATAATGATCGGTATAAGCGCGATCGTCAACGCAGCCATTTGCAGCGTAAGGCTGGCCGTCTCAATGCCGACAAAGTTGGCGAGCCCAAGCGGCAATGTTTTCAGCGACGATGAACTGATCAAGACGAGTGCGAACAAGTACTCGTTCCAATTATAGATAAAGTTCAAGATCACGACGGTTGAAATCGCCGGACGAGTGATCGGTAATATGATCGACCAGAAAATCTTGAATACGCCCGCGCCGTCCATGACGCCCGACTCCTCCAAATCCTTCGGAAACCCTCTCATGAAACCCTCCAGGATAAAGATCGTCAAGGACAAATGGAACGCCGTGTATGGAAGAATCAGCGATAAGTGGGTATCCAGCAAATGCAGATTCCGCATGATCAAGAAAATCGGAATCAAGGTCGCATGAATCGGAACGACCATGCCCAGCAGAAATATCGCGTAAGTTGCACCGCGCAGCTTAAAATTGAACCTTGCCAAGAAGTATGCCGCAAGCGATCCAAGAAGGACCGTCACGACCAACGATACGACCGTTACGATGATGCTGTTAAGGAAGTAGGTATCCATATTCGCCACTTCCCATGCCTTCGCGTAATTGGAGAACTGCAGCTCGGTCGGTATGGAGAACGGGTTCGCCGCATATTCCTGCTCGGTTTTGAACGAATCTACGATCATCCAAAAGAAAGGGATTATATTAATAATAGCGAATATCCCCAAAAAAGTGTATGCCGATAAATGGAACCATTTCGTTTGTCTGTACATCTCCTCCCTCTCCCTTCTATTCCTTTTCTCTCGCCAATCGATTTACGATCGTGATGACGATAAGGCTAAACAGCAGAATCAATACGGATACCGCGCTGCCGTAGCCGAATCTCATATTCATAAACGAGTTGTTGTACATATAGACGGTCATAACCTCCGTCGCATGTGCCGGTCCGCCGCCCGTCATGATCTGGATCAGATCGAACACGCGGAACGAATTACTGATGCTGTAGACAACGGACACGAGCAATGTTCCTCGGATCATCGGGATCGTAATCCGCATGATCCGGCTTAAACCAGTCGCGCCGTCCAGGGCAGCCGCCTCATTGACTTCATCGGGGATATTCTGCAGCGCGGCCAATAGAATGATCATATATAAGCCGCAGTTTTGCCATATATAAGCGATGCTGATGGAGATCATGGACCAGAACGGATCCCCCAGCCAATTTTGCTGCCAGCTCTCAAGACCCAGAACGCCGAGCAGGTTATTCAGCATCCCGTATTCCGTGTTGTACACCATGCCCCAGATCAGGGATACCATAACCGATGAAATGACGACCGGCAGGAATCCGATGGTCCGGAAGAAGCTGGAGCCCTTGAGTCCTCGATTCAGCAGCAGGGCCAGCAGCAGGCCAAGCGGAATCTGACCCGCTATCCCGGTAAACATGATAATGATGTTGTTCTTAACGGACAGCCAAAAAATATCATCCTTGAAAATATCTACGAAATTGTCCAGCCCGATAAAACGCATGGGCGTGATTCCGTCCCAGTTCATTAATGAATAATAAACCGATAAGCCGATGGGAAATATGGCAATACATATATAGATAATAAGTGCTGGCGCCAAGCCCAAGAATATAGCCCATTTCGTATGCTTAAGCGTATGCATTGGCTTAACTCCTTTCTTTCTGCCTTTAATAAGAAAAACCCGCTGCCGGGTTTTTCTTTGTGCCATCATGATCTTGACTTAAGGAAGGAAATTCGCAACTTACTTCATGCTGTCGAAAGCTTCCTGAACCTCTTGGGCGAGTTCCTCCGGCGTCCCTCTGCCGATGGTCAGAGCCTGCAATCCGTTCTGCATGACGTCGGTAACTTGCGTCGGAATGACGCTGTCGAACACCGGTGCCGTTCCCTTGTTGGTCAACTCCAGCATCTCCTTGAGATACGGGCTCGCATCTTCAGGAATTTCAACGTTGGCCGGTACGACAACGCCTTTACTGATCAGATCTTTGTACAGGTCCTCATTGACAAAAAACTTAATGAATTCCTCGGCAGCCGCTTTCTTTTCATCGCTCAATCCTTTTTTAATGGAGATGCCGTACTGAACGACGCCCGCGCTTTTCACCGGATCGCCGGATCCGCCAGGGACGCTCGGGAAGAGCGCAATGCCGAATTTGTCCCCTTCCTCGTTGTTGATGCGGATTCTTCCGTCAACGGTAGAAGAAGAAATATGCATCGCTGCTTTGCCTTGAATGAAATAGTCCTGCCCTTGGACGGAATCCATGTTGTTCGCATCCGTATTGAATGCTCCCAGTTTGGACAGTTCGTCGATGACGGCAATCGCTTTCACGTATTCGGGATCGGTAAATTTGGCTTCCTTGTTCAGAATTTTCTGCAAGAAGTCACTGCCTACGTAACGGTCCCCGATAATCGACAAGAAGGACGATTGAAGCGGCCATTTCTCTTTGTTGCCCAAGGAGATCGGCGTAATGCCGGCTTCCTTCAGCTTTTTCACCGCATCGATGAATTCGTCGTAGGTAGCCGGAAATTGGTCATAACCGACCCCGGCGAACATCTCTTTATTGTAATAAATAATGTCCACGAAGGTTTGTTTGGTCGGCACGGCGAATTGACTGCCGTTCTGGTTAAATCCGGCCAACGCGTCCTCAGGCAAAATATCATTCCAGTTATCCATCAGGTCATCCAGCGGCATCAGCAGATCCCCGGCTACCAGAGGAGCCAGGTCGGCACCAGGCCATACGACGTTGATATCCGACAGGTTGTTGGCGGCAGCCAACGTGCGCAGCTTCGTTTTATACTCCGTTGCCGCTACCCCGTCCTGCTTGATGATAATGTCGGGATGCTGTTTTTCGAATTCGGCGATCCGCTCTTTGTACACCTCGTTATCCACGTTCGGCGATGTCCATGGATGCATGATGTTCAAGGTAACCTTTTCCGGCTCGGCAGCGTCTTTCTCTCCGGAGCCGCAAGCGACGGTTGACATGAGCAGCAGCGCAGCTGTTCCGGTGAGCAGCATCGTTCTAAGCTTCTTAGACGTTTTCATTTAATATACCCCTCTCTTTATATGTTACATATCATGTTCTTATATTTAACAATATAAGATATATTAATTATACAATCGGGTTAGCGATCCCAATATCCGCTAAAAAAACGATTTCATCTAATTTTTTTAAGTCATTTTGGACAAAACGGGCTTCTTATTCATCATATTTCTCTCAAATGCGTTAATTTTCATTACATTAAATTCACGTTTTTCCATTTTAATGGTATCGCTTACATCTTAGGTTCTACGGAAAGCGTGGCATTGAACTAAGTCATTTGCCACGCCCTGAAGCGTCTTTATTGCGGTTCGTTCAAAATATAATCCACTAAGTCATCCAACGGTACCGTTGCGAGGGCAATTGCCGTATCGGTTACGCCGTAATAGATATAGAGGAGACCGTCCTTGACGACATTGCCTGTCGGGAAAATGACGTTCGGGATCTGATAGCCGAATTTTTCATAATACGTCTCCGGCTCCATAATGAAATGGCGGGTTCTGGCGATGATTTTCTCGGGATTCTCTAGATCCAGCAGCAAAGCCCCCACGCGATACACCGTATCTTGGTCTACGCCGTGGTAGAGCACCAGCCAGCCTTTGTCCGTCCGCACCGGAGGCGTCGAGCCGCCGATTTTTTTAAACTCCCAATCGTTGTTCTCGGCTTTTGCCAACAGCTTCGGCTCGTCCCAATGCACCAAGTCTTCGGAGTAGCTGATCCACATGGCCGCTTTTTCGGTTCCGTATTCCTCCCCTACATATTCTTCCGGTCTGCGAAGCAGCACATACTTGCCGTTGATTTTCTCCGGGAACAGAATGTTGTCGCGATCATTGATATCAAGCGGCGTTGTATCGCACAGGTACTCCCAATGAATGAGATCCTTCGAAGTCAGGATCCCGGACCGCGTCAGCCAATGGCCTTCCTCTTCGCCCCAGCCGTCCGGATATTCGGGAATCGAGCGTTCGGGGATGCCGGCTCCCGTCGGGTAATAGTTCATGGCGCACGGGCGCAAGGCATAGTTCAAATAAAAGGTGTCGTCGATCTTGACGATTCGCGGGTCCTGGATGCTGCCATAGGGGAATCCCAGCTGGTCCGGCGTTACCACCGGTTCGTCCAGCACATGGGTGAAATGCACGCCGTCCGTGCTTTCCAGCAAACCCAGGTAGTTCTTGCAGGGAGTCAGGGATCCTGCCGTCCGTTCAATCATATAGAATTTTCCGTTATCGATAATGACGGCCGGATTGAATACCGTCACCTTTCTCCAATCGTAGAGTCCAGGCACTACTATCGGATTTTCCGCATGCCGGGTGATTTTCATGGATAAGCCTCCTCATGATTGCTATGTAAGTGTTATCAAGCTGCTTTCTTTAACTCATTATAAGAGGCTTGGTCCATTCATAATATCCTGTAAACTTTCAATATTATCCGAAATATTGTTATCTGTGATGCTTGGCAGCATAAAAAAACCAACCCGGTATACCGGGTTGGTCTTCGTCATGGAAGGGATTAACTATGCACCAGTGCTTTTAAGCTTAAACCTAGCGTTTCTGAAGTCGTATCTTGAATTTCTTCAAAGAGGGCCGGATTCTTCGAAAGCGACATCCCGTAAGAAGGAATCATTTCCTTGATTTTCGGTTCCCATTCCTTCATCTGCTGCGGGAAGCATTTCTGCAATACCTCAAGCATCACGTGAACGGCCGTCGAAGCCCCGGGCGAAGCACCGAGCAGGGCTGCGACCGAACCATCCGCGGCACTAACCACTTCGGTCCCGAACTGCAGCGTGCCCTTTCCGTTAGCCGTATCCTTAATGACTTGTACGCGTTGGCCCGCCACGACGATTTCCCAATCCTCGCTCTTCGCGTTCGGGATGAACTCGCGCAGCTCTTCCATGCGCTTCTCATTCGATAGCACCACCTGCTGGATCAGGTATCGGGTCAACGCCATTTCTTTAACCCCCGCCGCCAGCATCGTGAAGACGTTATTCGGCTTGACGGAACCGATCAAATCGAAATTCGAACCCGTTTTTAGGAACTTCGGCGAGAAGCCGGCAAACGGACCGAAGAGCAGTGCTTTTTGGTTATCGATGTATCTTGTGTCCAGATGGGGCACCGACATCGGAGGAGCTCCAACCTTGGCTTTTCCGTATACCTTGGCATGATGCTGCGCAACGACTTCTTGATTCTTGCAGACCATGAACAGTCCGCTTACCGGGAACCCTCCGATATGCTTGGATTCGGGGATGCCGGTTTTTTGCAGTAAATGCAGGCTGCCGCCTCCGCCGCCGATAAAGACGAACTTGGCCGTATGGAACTCGGTTCTGCCGTTATCGATATCCAACACTTTTACTTTCCACGAGCCATCGGGAGTACGCTTGATATCCTTCACGCTGTGCTTGTAGTTGACCTCCACGTCTTTGTTCTTCAGATGCTCAAACAGCATGCGCGTTAAAGCGCCAAAGTTAATGTCCGTCCCGGAATCGATTTTGGTTGCCGCTAACGGTTCGTTCGATGTGCGCCCTTCCATAATAAGCGGAATCCATTCCTTCAGCTGCTCGGGATCCTCGGAATATTCCATTCCTTGAAAGAGAGGATGATTTGACAGCGCTTCAAAACGTTTTTTCAAAAAGGCCACGTCTTTTTCGCCCTGAACCAAGCTCATATGAGGTATAGGCATGATAAAGTCCTGCGGATTGCGAATCAGATTGCTGCTTACCAGATAAGACCAGAACTGCCTTGAGACCTGGAACTGCTCGTTGATGTTGATCGCTTTGCTGATGTCTATAGATCCGTCAGGTTTTTCGGACGTATAGTTAAGCTCGCATAGTGCGGAATGGCCGGTCCCCGCATTATTCCATTCATTGGAGCTTTCCTCCCCCGCGCTTGCGAGTTTCTCGAACACTTTGATCTCCCATTCGGGCACCAGCTCCTTCAGTAAGGCTCCCAATGTCGCGCTCATGACGCCGGCACCAATCAAGATTACGTCTGTTTTTTTGTCCATGTTGCTCATTATACCCTTCCTTATCCCATATATTTGAAAAAAGAGTAGGCGTCCCTGCTAATAATGTCGATAAAAAGCAAGGCGTCTTCTGAAAACACACCTTTTCTGTGTCAATAATCACCATATTATAGTCTATTATAAATATTGATAGATTAAAATATCTACTATTATCTAATCATTATAAACGATTTCAAGTTGTTAACAAAGTGAGAAGATCCTCCACAATATCCGACAACTGATAATCCGGCTAACGTCATAACAAAAAAAGCCGCGAGGATCGCGACTTTAAGCGGGTTTCGACATGGTTTTCCCGTGTTGCGGCTATTTCACGTTGCCGAGCAGCAGATTCGTCTGAATCTCCAATTGCTTTTCAAGCGAGATCAGGTCGCCTGCGGAGAACTGGTTGATATCCAGCGTAAAGATGCGGTTGTTTTTGTAAGCCGGAAGGGATTTCCACAGCGCGCTCTCCAATATCTCGTTGGCTCGTTCCCCGCCCCCGTCCGCATCGTAGACGGTCACGAACATGTAATCCGCGGCCATGTCCGGCAGCGATTCCAGCGAAATGTCCAAACCGGCGCCTCCGTTTACGACCTGCCCTTTCACGGCTTCAGGCGGCTGATAGCCGAGACCGGAATAGAGATTACGGGTTCCGCGGCCAAAGCTTTCTCCCACAACCCAGAAGTTTTTCGCCCAAATCTCGTAAACGCCAACGGTTTCTCCTTCCTTGACTACGCCGTTCAGTTTGATCCTGGCCTCAGCGAGCTTCTCCTCGTAATGCCGGACCGCCTCCTCGGCTTCCTCCGATTTCCCGAGAAAGTCGCCGAATTCCCGCAGCTCAGCATACAAATCTTTGGCTCCCCAAGGAATGACAATCGTCGGCGCGATTTTGGCGAATTGTTCATAATTCTTATCCGAAGGCCGAATAATAAGGTCGGGATCAAGGGACACGATTTTCTCAAGCGCCGCTTGATCATCGCCGATATCCTCGATTCCGTCCGTCAAGTCCTGCAAAAAATATTGATTCAAGCTGGCCGTACCTGCCCCGACCGGCTTAACGCCCAAGGTCAACAAATGGCCCAGGTATTGCGTCGCAACGATTCGCTTCGGTTCCTTCGGAATCTCGATCTCTCCCATAACCGTTTCGAACTTGCGTGTTGCTTCTGTTTGTTGACCCGCTTGGTTCACCACCTTCTCGCTTTGCTGTCCAGAATCCCCGCATGCTCCCAATACGATGACCAAACTTCCGATCAGAGCCAGTTTCCATCCTTTAAGCCACTGCATCCATTAAACCCTCCACCTATTGATAATGATTATCATTATTATATTAATAGGGAGAAGGCTCGTCTATTGCGCTCCGTTTGCGGTTCTATGGACATTTGTAAGAAGTTCGGTTTGGATGCTTAATTGCTGCTCTAACGCTATCGGATCATTATGCTTAAACAGCTCCAGATCGAGTAAGAACACTTTGCCGTTGCGAACGGCGGGCAGGCTCCTCCATTCCTTGGTATTCATAACCCGTTTTGCATATGCTGCACCTCCTCCCGCTTCCCACACGGTTACGAATATATAATCCGCCGCATGCGCGGCAAGCATATCCGGCGTTAATACCAAGCCGATTCCTTCTCCCAGGACGTAATCAGTCAGCGGCTCCGGCGGCCGAAAGGAAAAGGTCCGGTATAAATTGCGAAGGCCTCTGCCATAGGCGATATTGACCGCCCATAACCGGTCCTGCCAAAACTCCAGTACAACTGCCGTCGCGTTATGAGTACTGATTCTGTTGGCGACTATCGAGGCTGCAGCTTCCTCTTTCGCCCGAAACGCAGTAATCCAGTTCTCCGCCTCCCGCTCGCGATTCAGCGCTCTGCCCAACCGGAGCAGCTCGTCTAAGGAGTCTTCCTGCCCCCATGGAAGGTAGATTGTTGGAGCAAGCCGGGACAAAGGCTCGCTGTTGGGTCCGGACGTGACGATCAGATCAGGCTGCACGGAGGCAATCTTATGGTGCGATTTGGCATCTCCGATATCCGCTACATGCTTAAGCATTCCCCTGTAGGGGCGGGCGCGCAGCAGATTCGATGACGTTCCCACGGGCGTAAGTCCGAGCGCCAGCAGGTGGCCCAGGTATTGCAGCGCCACAATACGCTTCGGCCGCTGCATATAATCGCGTGGAGAGTGGCCGAAATGCTGCTTGAATTTCCGGCTTAAATACATGCCGTCTTGGTATCCGACCTCCCGTGCAATGCGGTCGAGATTGCGATCGTCGCCGTCAAGCAATGCCTCTCTGGCTTTCTCGAGTCGCAGCCGGGTTAAATACTCCGTGAAACCGGAGCCCGTTGCTTTTTTGAACGATACGGAAAAGTGCTCCGGCGTAAATCCAGCCCTCTTTGCCATGTCGTTACGCGTTAAGGCTATGTGATAATGCTTCTCCATATATTCAACTGCAAGTCTCATACGCTCAAGCCAATCCTCTTCCCGATTCTTATCGTTCGTTGATCGCAGCAGCGCGCTCAACAACTGTTTAAATACCGCGTCGATGCAAAGACGAGCTGCAAGTCCTCCGCCTCCTGCTTGATCTTGCATTCGTTGGCTTAGTTCTTGAATCAGGACAAGAGCTTCGTGCGTTGCGGCGAAGGGAAGCTTGCCGATGTCCATCAGTGCAGACAAATTCTTGATGTATACCCTGTTGCACGCGGTGCTCTCCTTGAGATCCCATACTTCATAACGCAATTCGTAAACCTCCAGCGGCACCGGCGAAGACGGCGTCCGTTGAATGTCGACGATCGAACCCGGCGGACAATAACAGACAGCCTTCGCCTTCAGTCGGTGTTTTCCTCCGTTCAAATATAAGTCGCCGGAGCCTTTATGGATCAGGTATAGGGTATGCGTCTCCATGAAACCCCCGACTGGCTCTTCGGCGTGACCTTGCTTTATGTACCGTACTCCCAACAGCGAATATTGCGTTTCTTCCATGCTGGCGCTCCTTCTGACGAACTCCTGTTTTAACCTATTATAATCTCGTTGATAATCATTCTCAATAAAACAGTGTGTTCAGCTCTAGCTGAATTCTCTCTTATAACTGATGTGATCTGATTAAATCAGAAAAAATAAAAGCGCCATTTCCTTGTGGACTTGGCGCTTTTATGGATTTAGTGAGGGGCCATTTTGCCTGGCATTTGCGACTGGATCGGAGCCGTGGCGTAGCTGTTCTGCATATACTGCATATCTTGCTGAGGCAGCTGCGGCACTTGATAGTAGCCGTGCTTGTTTTGATACAGCGAAATTTCATACGCCATTTCGATGCAGTTGGGAAGGGAATCCGCTAGGACGCGGCGCACAACCGGATTCGTGGATTCCATCGCTGCATTCGTTTTCATGGTAGCGCCGGATTTCACGGCGTTCAGCATGCTGAGCGCGATGGTTTCATCATTGATCTCGGCAGTGGACTGCATCGGTTTTTTCGGTTGTCCCGGTTTCATGCCGTAGATAAAGTCGTTCCCTTGCTTCATTTTATAGCTTTGCGTCGACTTGGATGGATCTTGTCCTGTTTTGAAGCATTCTAAGGTGATATTATATTCATCCGCCATAAATTGCTTTTGGCGCTGCAAGATATCCCGAAGCTCCGGATCCTGCACATGTCCGCTCAGCATGGTATACGTGTTCATCGTATTAATGGCTCCTGCCAGTACCTCGTGTACATCGAACATTTCATGACCGCCATGGTTCAATTGCGGTGGAATCATGCCGGTTTCCATGTTCTGATGATTTTGCTGTTGTTCGAATTGCATTCATGTACCTCCTATGGGTTTTTCGATTTTTATGCAGCTATAAATCCACGGTGGTGGCGCTGCGAACGGATTGCATTTGCAGTCCAGGTTTATTGTTCATTACATGAATCAAAAGTATTCAGGCAGTCGACTTATTTCTGATCCATATCGTCAACAGCAGCATGAACGGCAGGGTAACCTGGAAAACCGGGGTTACATAAGTCACGACAATCATCACGCCTAGCCATATGTCGCCGGACCCAAAGCATATTCTCAGATACGATTACAGTTCTCGGGTTGGGGACTACTTTTATTTAGCCATTATCCATGCTGCCTTCATCGGGAAGCAGTTTATTTAACAAAAATTCCTTACCTCAAATAAAAAATCGACCGTTTCTCCCTATCTGGAAACGGTCGACTCCCAAGATGCTTTTCGGTGTTGCCGATATATGACTTATGCCGAAGGATCGGTCTTCCCTTCGTCTTCAATCGCTACGATTTCACACAAGGTTCGCAGTCCCGTCGTATAACCCAACCGCCCTTGCGAATGATCCCAATAGTAGTAATCCCCGTGCATCCATATCAAATCATACGCTTCGCCCAGAGCTGCATGGCGGACAACGAAAGGTCGAACGTTGTTATGAGTCGAGTTTTTGGTGACTTGATTTATTTCGGCGATCGTCCCGTCATGCGCGATGACGCATTGATGAATTTCGAAAACCTCACCGTATGTACCCTTTACAGGGATTGACATGTACAATATGGAAGGGTTGTTATGATCCAGCGTCATGCCCCCGGAATAGCATAATTCTCTTTGATCATTTTGGTGGAACCATCGTCCGCCATCCGCCAACGGTGTAATCCGCCAATCGGAGCCGGACCACTTAGCGTAACAATAATGGTGGCGATCCTTATCCCTACTGATCCTAACAAACAAGATCACCGGGTATCCCTCTTTATCGACGGCTATATCCCAGTTCCAGTTGCGTATGCCCGGCTGGCGATCGACCAAGTAGGCCGGATCGGTTTCTTTGTTATCCAGCTTCAGCGGCCCGCGGTGCAGATCTGCGAGCTGATGTCCATCAGCGCCATGCAGCGTCAGGGTATTCACGTCCAAATACGAATAGTACAATGAATTCGGAATCATATTGTCCGGATGCGTATAGGTATACGTCATCATAATTTTGTCTTTGCCGTTCGTTTCGTACTTGGCATACGGCCTTTTTCCGGTTTCTTGTTCAGAACACCTGGAATCCACGATCTGTTTCGGTTCCATGTCGCAAGTGACGTCGCCATCCGGATCCGGCAGCGTGTACCTAGCGACGGTCGGGTGCCAATTCATGCCCCGCCACAGCAGATAGAAATAACCGGGCTGATCCCTCATCACGTAGGGAGAAGGATAGGTGGTGTTCCCATATCCCGTGGTAGCGATGATTTTTTCAGGCCCTAAGGTTTCTAGATCGTCAGGACGGGCTGTGACGCGATAATAAAAATATGGGGTTGTCGAGTGCTCGGCATAAAAAATCATCAACCGGCCGTCGGGCAGTGCCAAAAACGTCGGATTGTTATGGTCATCCTGCTGGAAACCCGCCCGCACCCGCACTTGCTTGCGTTCTTGGGTCACATGATCATATTGAACCGCCTGGATGCTGCCCTCAACATCGATGTACCCGATGTATGACTTGTCGCTGCCCGTTGCGGCATTGACATGTCGCAGCGCCCTCGGATCGGCAAACCAGCACCAGGCACCATCACCGGTAAGGGTTGTAGGGATGCGTTCGATGCGTTCAAATTCAGCATTAAGGTTTATATTGGAATTCGTCATTTGAGACCTCCTCGCTTCCTTGTCGGATCACTTGATTGCTTCATGATTATCCCCTATCGTTTCATGGCAGCGAATGCATCCAGCTGATTCTGCAGCTCCTCCATGAAGCTCGGGAATCCAGCTTCGCTCATCTGCTGCCTCGCAAATGCAAGATCAGCATCGATACCTTCGGACATGCCGACGGACAGCGGTACGATGTATTGCGATCTGACTGCCTCCATGGCTGCGAGCTCCGCCGTTATCGGTACCGTATCGAAGCGGAATCCCGCCAGCGGGCTCTCTCCGTTCTCTACGGCCCGTTTCGCGCCTTCCGAATGCTAATGCTCAACGGTGGCCTGCCATTCTCCCGGTTATTTTTCCAATTGGCTCATGCTGCCGTCATACAATCCCATCCAGCCCGGCTTACTGTTCTCCGACTTGATGCCCGCGTAGCTGATGTAATCCCTCTCCAGATTGTAGTTCTCCCCTTCCATGCCATACAGCAGGAGATTGTGGTATGTACGATCCGTGTGGGCCTTCTCGATCAGCTTAAGCGCAATTTCCTTATGCTTGGAGTGCGCGCGAAATCATCGTAATGTTGTCCGTCGTCATATAAGGCATGTAGTTCGGCACATGGTCGAGATAATAATCAAACCATCCGTACTCGAACTCGGGAAACAACTCCTTGAGCACTCCGATGCAGCTGCTGCTGACTGCGTCGAAATGGTTGTTGAATTCCAGCGTCTTCTTATCTGTTTTCATCCATTCCAGCGTTTCGCCGGAGGCGTTTCCTTGGGCAGCCAGAATCTCGCGGCTTGATAGAAACGATCCATTCCGCTCGCTGGCTCGCGCCCATCGTGATGCCCTTCAATTGTACGACGGGCTGCCCGTTTGGACCGCGAATGATGCCTGGGGTCCCTTCCTCGCGAGGATTCATCGTGGAATCATTTGCGATTATGGTGCAATAACGGAGCATGTGTCCGCAAGGTCACCATAATAAGCTCATTTCGGTTAAATAGCGTATCCTCTGTCCTCGTGATCTCAATATTCGTCCGATATTACCAAAATAACACCAGGGATTTGCGTCGTATGACCATTTCCCTCATTAGGACCACGGCAATCGATCCAGCTTCGTTTAACTTCATGGATTTGCGATAATAGAGGACCCTGGTTCCGCTATTTCTTTGATTTACCTGTTTTCACAGCCATATGCGGACAAGAGATCCGCTATTGCAGGATTTAGCGTGGAATCATTTGCGATTATGCTGCAATAACGGATCCTGGGTCCGCAAGGTCACCATAATGAGCCCATTTCGGCAAAATAGCGAATCCTCTGTCCTCATGGTCTCAATATAAAGCAACTCCAGCTCGAAGCTCAGCCTCTTCTATTCGCAATGCCCATAACGTGCCGATTCCAAGGCCCCTCCCCTGCATTCATAGGTTCCACAGAATCTTAAAGACAACGCTTTCAGATTATCGAGCGGCCTTCATACTTCCTGTCTTCTTGTCCGTATTTTATATCAATGCGTCTACCTTTAGCTACTATATTAACGGCTTCGAATCTATCATTTTCGCATCATTTTTTCCTAGAACAGTTAGATAAGGATAAAAAAAGCTGCCTTTCAGCAGCTCATCATTGACTCATTTAAGGTTGGCCTTAGTGAACACGATTACTTCCGACAGGCGGCCTCCGCCAGCTCGGTGAGCCACTGCGCCATCTCCCCTTCAGCTTTGGCGGCTATCTTCTTCAGCTTGTCCGTACCGCCCCAGATCAAATATACGATATGCTCCACCTGGTAATACGGGAGTCCGCGAACTTGATCGAGCACTAGCCTGACGTTTCGATCGCGTTCCATGTCCGATTGCATCTTCAGTTTCATCGAATCGGTGCAGTGCAGCATGCACTTTATCAAGGTTGGAATGGTTTCCGTATGAACACCATGCCGCTCTTTAAAAGCTACCGTGAAATGGTTTTGAACGGATTGGTGTTCGTCATCGACTTTGCCCATGTATTCCTCCACCAACGGGAAATACGTTTGATCCTTCAATCCGAGGCCAAAGACGGCATAACTTCCCGGCATGCAGTTTTTTTCCCCTTCCGTATCCGCATACCATTCAAACGGCTCCATCGCTGCTTTGGCATACTCCTCCATGAAGGGATACAAATCCGGGTATTCCAAGGCGTTGGCGAAGAACCGATGCGTTCCCGACTTAGCCAATCCTTTGATCGGCAGCCACTGCTTGACCGAAGATTTCAGTTTGATTTGGCAGCTTTTCGGGAATCCCAAGCTGAAGAGGCGTGTCAGAAACCGGAGGGCGCGAGCGTAACTCTCCCCCGTTTCCTGCTTAATGGCTATGGAGACCTCGGCAAACACATCGTTGGCCGTGCAGTCAATCATTTCGTCACGCAAACAGACGTCTTCCTTGGCGAAGGTCCCGCTTCCTTCCTTAGTCAATCGTTTGGCCCGTTCGCTCCCCAGCTCCTTAGCGCAATTCAACATAGCCAATCCTGTGCTTCTGCTATAAGAGGGCTCGTATTTCAGAATCAGGATGGCGGCGTAGATCAGCAGATCGATTGGACCCTGCTCGGTATTTTCCAAATGAATATCGATTTTTTTCTTGTATTCTCGCTGCCATTGCGTCCCGATATTATCGAAATAACGCGGCAGCCAACGCTGCTCCGCCCAATCCCGTAAAGCCGTAATCAGATTAGATCGATGCTCTGCGAGATGTTGGTTCCCTTTGTTCAATTGCTGAACCCGCTCAAAAACGGCAATGATCCATGCGGGATCCGCGTCAGGATACAGCCCCTCGTCCAGGATGTGCCTGGACAGGAAAAACGTCTCCAACGGTTTCGTCGGATAGGTTCCCGCTTCTAGCTTATTGGCAATATAGATTGCGATTCGTTCCTGTAATTGCTTCTTCTTTGCCTCATCTGCATATGTAAGAATGGAAAGGTTCAGGTCGCCTTCACGCACTCGAAACTTGCCGTTAAACGTAAACTGATAATCGATTAATGAGCTCGGCATCTCGTCCAATTTATGCTGCATATAAGAGGATAGTTCAGGAATGATGTACTCTCGCACATGTTTTTCGGTCAACGGCTCACCAGGTGTCCCCCTGTCTACCGGCATCGATAAGTCCAGGTCATGTTCCGCCATGCTCACCCTGCCCTTGTCATATTCGAGCAGCGCATAGTCGTGGATCCCGATCTGCAGCGAAGTACGCTTTACGATGTCCTCCGCGTTTTTATCGCTGATATAGGCCATCCATTTGTCGATCTCCAGTTTCATTTCGTTCAAAAGTGTTTCCAGTGTCTGATCCATGTTCCACTATGCTCCTTTATATCATTTCGTATTGTTCCTCATCTACCCTAACACTCTCCATGATCATGACTTAAACCCTCCATTAGCGGCTCCTTCATGGATTTAAGACCATACAAATCTTGGAATCTATTGCTTCATCTATGATACTATAAAACCGACTCGATTAAAGATCATTTCTAAGAGCATACATTCGATTCTGGAAATAGGAGGTTGTTCATTGAGCGCGAAACAATGGATCGCAAGATGGGATACGGAGCAAACCACCGAAGTGAATCAGGCTGTGGCTGCGGTTACAGGCAAACATAATATGCATAAAAAAGCACGGAGATTCCCTTCCTCTCCCTTTGGATTGACAGATGCAGGGCAAGAGGATTTCCGAGGTGTCACCTTGAGTGAGATTATCCAGTACCTGGATGTTCAGCATGTTGATTTATCTTTTGCCAAGTTTATGGACGGAACGGGTCTGAACTCATCCAGGTTTACGCATTGCCGCTTTGATGGAATGAAACTTGGCGGTTCGTTTGTGACGCGTCATTTCAACCATTGTTCGTTTCGAAAAACAATTTTAAAAAAAGCCCGGATTGGAGAAAGGTTTGAGGATTGCGATTTTACCGGAGCCAATTTAAGTCACGCCATCGCACGCGACGCGGCCTTCATTCGGTGTAACTTCTCGAATGTTAATTTTAGCGGCGCACATCTGATGTACTGCCTCTTTGAAGAATGCAGTTTCAATGAAGCAATCTTTCATAACGGCTCCTTATCCGGAAGCCGGTTTGTAAGTGAAGCGGAAGCTCTACCGGTTTGGGATAATACAATTATGGAGCATGTCAAGATCAACGGAAAACCCTTTGCTTAATTTTCGACCCTGCGAGCCCAACACCCCATCCACTACCCAGACCCTCAAGATCCACGGGTAAAAAGCCGCGATTTCGCGGCTCTTTTGCTCGCGTTAAAACATCGTCGCGCTGAATGCTGCGATGAATAAAGCTCTGGTCGAAGCCGTATTTACCCATCAGGTTAAGCTGCTGACCAGCCTATCGATCCACGCCAATTCGCCTTGAACCTGGGAGACCGAATACCGTAGAACCTCGTCCCGGAATAACTCGTCCCCTTCTTCATTCAGTCTTCTCTCGATATCTGACAGCAGCGCTTCTAAGTCCTTCTTTCGCCTATGTAAAATCCGATTCCGGTCCTCCTTCGAAATACGATCGAACAGGGACACTCTAACCATGAATTCGATTTGATGTTTTGCATCTTTTTCGGTGAATTTGTTAATGAGGTTTGCGATTTGTTCCCTCCCTGCTTCTGTAATTTCATATACATACTGATTCGGTCTGCCTTCCTGCTCATTTCGATGCTTACGAACAAATCCCTCATCCGTAAATTTTCGCAATGTCGGGTATAACATGTTGTGATTGACGTCCATCAAATAACCGAGATCCTTTTGGATTTCTTTTTTTATTTCGTACCCGTGTTTCGGAGATTTATCGATTTGGATCAGAATGAGAAGTTCAAGATACATGATCGTTCAGGCCTTTCGTCGACGGATTTGACAATACCGCTGCATATTTAACAGCACATCTCTAGCGTATATGTTCAATCAAAATCCGACAAGGAAGAATATAAACAGAACTTTGGACATGGGTCATTGGAAACTATGACCAATTAAAACAATATGTTAAATTAACATATGTTATATTACACTAGCATTGGAGGGAATGTAATGAATCATGAGATCATCTCCTTAGAGGAAATCACGCAATTCCGTTCACCGATCGAAGAATTCAATCCTTATGAATGGTACAAACACAAATTGCAGCATGAGCCCATCGTTTATAATCAGGCGACCCAAACCTGGAACGTCTTCCGGTACGATGACGTCAAGAGGGTTCTCAAGGATCATGAATATTTCTCTAGTGTTAGAACGCGGACGATGATCAGCGTTGGCGCCGATAATGACGAAGGCCAGAAAATGAGCAAGATCAACCTGCAATCAGACCCCCCGGAACACCAAAAAAGCCGTGCCTTGATATCGGCGGCTTTCACCCCTCGCAGCTTGAAGCTCTGGGAGCCGCGCATTCAAGAGATTGCAGACCAGCTTCTGCAGGAAATGGGAGACGCCCATGTCATTGACATCGTCCAAAGTTATGCCAGTGCGCTGCCAACGATCGTCATAGCGGATCTGCTCGGAGTTCCTTCCGAAGACCGGTTATTATTCAAGGAATGGGTAAACCATTTGTTCCTTCCCCTGCCCAAAAACCATTCGGAAGATGTACAAGAACTGAAACGTCAAGCTGCCAAGGAATATTACAACTACCTCTATCCTCATATCGTCCAAAAAAGAGCCAATCTCGCGGACGATATCATCTCCGATCTCATTCAAGCCGAGGTGGACGGGGATCGGTTATCGGACGATGAGATCGTCCGAACGACGATGTTTATCCTGGGTGCAGGCATTGAAACGACGACTCATCTGCTAGCTAATACGTTCTATTCGTTCTTATATGACAACAACCAAATTTACGGGGAAATCCAGGCTAACCGCGAGCTCCTTCCCAATGCCATCGAGGAAATGCTCCGCTATCGGTTTAACATTGCAAAAATGGATCGAACCGTCAAACAGGACAATCATGTACTCGGCGTAGATATGAAACAAGGGGATCTCGTCGTCGCATGGATGAGTGCTGCCAATATGGATGAAGAGGTATTTGAGGATCCCTTCACCTTGAACATCCACCGTACCAATAACAAAAAACATTTAACCTTTGGGAATGGCGCTCATTTCTGCCTGGGTGCTCCGCTGGCACGGCTGGAAGCAAATATTGCGATAAGCAGGTTCATGGATTTCTTCCCGCGCATTGAACCCGTTCCTGAATTTAAACTGGAAGATAACCTGAGTCCTTCTGCGGCAGGACAAATGTTGACTCAGCTTCCTATCCGTGTTCATCGGTAAGACTGACCTGTCTCATTTTATTTGGTACATCAAATGGTACATTATAAAAAGCCCTCCACAGCAAGGGCTTATAATATCGGGGGACCCTGCCTGCTTCTGAAATGACAGGGTCTCTCGCTTAGTAGGAGATCATTCTATTATTTTTTTACCTCTTGGGTTCATACCAGTAACCGGGCCGCCCGTTGTTTAAACGCATGAGCGCTTCCAGGAAGAAATAATCGCCCCAGATGACAAAATCGTCCGGCGCAATTCCCCCTCTGACAAAATACGAACCATGCCGCAAAAAGCCTTCTTCGTCCGGATTACCCTTCGTAAAATATCCCTGTACCATGGAATCCATGGAACGCCGAACGGCATCAAGGAGAAGTTCCCTGCGGGGATCATCGCTTGACAGCTGGTCGGCGATTTCCAGCATCCCGCAAGCGGCAATCGCTGAGGCAGAGCTGTCTTTAGGCGTAAGTGCCGTTGGCGGAACGTCGAAATCCCAGTAGGCGACTTGATCATCCGGAAGACGGTCGATGAAATAACGCGCCATTCGAATCGCCGTGTCCAAATATTGCGGTTCTTCGAAATAACGGTAGGCCAGCGCGAATCCATATATGCCCCAAGCCTGCCCCCGCGACCACGTGGAACCATCCTGAAATCCTTGATGGGTACCTCCGCGCACGGCTTCCCCCGATTCGGGATCAAAATAAAAGGTATGATAGGATGAGGCATCGCCGCGAACCAGGAACTTCAGGCTTTTGTCAGCATGAATGCGGGCGGCTTCGGCATATGCCGATCTCCCGGTCTGTTCGGTTGCCCAGCACAACAAAGGCAAATTCATCAAGCAGTCGATGATGATCCGGCCGCCGTTTTGGGGGTCATGTTCAGGGCCCCACGCCTGGATAAGCTGAAGCGTGGGCCTCCATCTTCTCATGAGCGCATCAGCCGCCTGAAGAGCCGTGATCTTGGCCGCTTCGTCCCGTTCAACCATCCATTGCGCCAGGGCAGATAAAGAATACAAGAAACCGATATCGTGATGATCCAGATTTTTATGCTCCGCTAATCTTGCTTGAAATGAATGCGTGCATCGGACTGCGGCTTCACGGATATAGGAATCCTGACCGTACTCGCAGCTCAGCCACAGGATTCCCGGCCAAAATCCTTCCGTCCAATCCGTATGATCCACCCGTTGGTATTTGCCGTTTCCGTTTCCGACATGCGGAAACCGATCTTCAAACCGTGCGATATTCGCTTTGGTCGTGTGCAAGGTTTGTTCAATGATAGCATTCCAGTCCATCTTGCCCTCCGTAAGTTATTCATTAGGTGCGGCTCCATCCAAGCAGAGCTCGCCCTCTCCATTCTCACCGCTATTTCGGCTCGACTTCGTCCAGGGTCATGCGGTATTCCAAATCCTTCATGTACGATCCATGCTCGTGCAGAAAGACCATGCCGAAGTCCATATTCCCGCCGTTTCCATGGACAATCGCAATCAGCCGGTTAAGGCCGCTCTTCAGGACAAGCTCAAGTTCTGGCTCCGGCACAAACTCGCCGTTCAAATAAATGTCGTACGGTGTTTCCGATCGAATTCTCATGTATCCCTTGCGGTACGACTCGGCGCCTTCAGGGACCTGTACGAAACAGCTCAAGAACCATGGCTCGTTCGCGGCATGGGCGATCCGCATCTTTCCGTCCTCGGACCTGCGCTCTTTTTTCTGCATCCAGCCGTATAAGCCTTCTCCCAAATTATTGAGTGAATATTCGGGATCGGTATAATACGTTTTCATGGCTTCGTAATCGACGTAAGGCGGGCAAGGCAGCGCCATAACCGCTTCCACGGCCCATGCGCCGTCATCTTTCTCGCTCTCCAGTAAGCGGTCATCGAAGGCAGACCCCAGATTGGCGAGTAGTCGAGTGTACAATCGCTGCGCTTTGTCACTGTCAAGATCAGTCAGAAGCTGCGAACAGAGAATGGAACCTGCCCCTATCCTCTCTCCAACGAGAAAAGCACCGGGGCGGCGAGCGTTCCTGCGGTTGATTTCAACCAGCGCAAGACGGCTGTATTCGGATGTGTAACCATTCACGAAATAATCCTTCCAGGCAGTTCCCTCGATGCTTACGCACACATCCGCCATGCCCGGCACTTCCAGCTGATCGCTGGCCAGCGGCCGGTTCACGACATCGCGCGGCGAAAGGAACACTTTATCGAAGCCGAACAAATCAACCGGGCTAAAGCCGCGCACGGCGTCGTGGGAGTAATCTGCCGCTAGATGGTAGGCCTCGTGCGGCTCCACGCGTACCGGCCGGCCCAACAAACGGGCAAGCGTGTCCTGCTGACTGCTGTCCGCCGGCAGGACAAGCACATGCCCGCCGGCTTCGGCATAGCGCTTGACGGCCTCGGCAGCGCCAGGCGACCCAAGCAGGCGGGCTTCGGCCACGAGCAGGCCGAAGGATTGCTCGGGGAATTCGCGCTCCGCAGCTTCACCTATCACCGCTGCGGCATCCAGCACCTTATAACGCAGCCGAAGTCGGTCGAGGAACGCTGCCGCTGTCCCTCCAGGGCTTACCAGCGCTCCTGCCGTCCGCATGGCGGCGGTGACGACAGCTTCCTCGGCCCGCCCTGCATAAGCCAGCAGGTTGCGCAGCAGCAGACAAGCTTGCGGTACTCGGTCTAGATTGGCCATGATCTCCAGCTGATTGGCCAGAAACATGCCGCTTCCGCTCCGATATTCCAGCAGCGGCGACCAAAGATCCCCCCCGTCGCCGAAATCGCCGGCGCTGCACTCCAGCAGCAAGGTGAAATCGCCATGGACCGGCTTTTCGAACGCGGCGCGTATGATCGGCAACGGCCCTTCTTCGCACAGCTCCTCGTGCCAGAACATCAGGTCCTTGTCGCTCAAGCCCTTCAGCACCGGATGACGGTAATCCCCGGCATGGGCGCGCAGAAAAGGCCTGCGCGACAGCGTAAGCCGACCGAGCGACAGGCCGGTCTGCTCTAGCAGAAGCAGGCGTCCGCCCCTCGCAACGAAGGCTTTAAGCTCCGCTTCCAGCCTGCCGTCCGAATCCTCCGCATTGCTGCCAATAATCAGCAAATCATCGGACGACAGCAAGGCGATCGCGTCGCGGTTCGTCCGTTCGCAGCCGGGTACAAGCCGGCGGATCCGGATATAATCTTCTTCAGAGCCCCAGTAAGCCGCCGGGCGGCCGACTTCGACAGGATCATGGAGCAAGCTTCCCGGCACAAGCCGGTATTCCTTGCGCAGCTCAAACATCAGACGCTTGCCATGGAACAGCGAGGCCTTCAGCAGCGCCGTCCCTTCCGTATCCACGGGGATGGGAGTCCACGTGATTTCAAAGGCCTTGGACTCGGCCGGCTCTTGACGGAACGTGAAGATACGATCCAGCACGATCGTCTCCCCTTGCATGACCTCGCATTCAATCCGCACGTCTTGTGCGGACAGCGTGTCGTTGAAGACGTCAAAGCTGCGCGAGATGGGGGCGTCGTCGTAGAAGCAGCCGTTGTATTCGGCCGCGAACATCGTAACCGGCTTCATCGCATCCGCCATGATGGCGAAAGCCGGATTAGGAAGATACATCGGATGATCCGGGAGCATACCGTTGTTGATCGTCAGCGAATACGCCGGGATCGTCTTGGGGCTTACGCGGGGCAAGCCCGGTTCCAACGGCGGAGCTGCGACGTCGTTCTCCGGCATCGACCGCATAAAATAATGGGCGAAATTAAACGTGGCTATGCCCGAGACGCCTTGCCGCCGCGCATACTCCACGAATAGGCGTTCCTTGTGCGCCAGTCCGGCCGTGCTTTCGTCCGTACCGCGATAGGCCTGCAGCCCTGCGTACATGCTGGCGTTCTGCGGGCATATGTACCACCATCCGCCGTGTTCGCCGAAGGTCAAAGGGACGGAACGGTCCCATTGAGCAATGGTGCCGTCGATGTTGTAATGACGGCTCTCCACTTCCGTATGCGCTTTGGATAGCAGCCGATTGTCCCCTTCTGCGATGATCGGCCGCGTTGGATCCAGTTCGCGCATTGCCTCCATGAAGCCGGGAATCTGCGACCTGTAGCCGTCCCGGCCGTCTACCCAGCGCATTTCGTTCTGCAAGCTCCACATGATGACCGAAGGATGATTCTTGTCGCGCCGAACGAGCCGCTGAACATGCAACCGACAATGGTCCAAGTATTCGGGATGGTCGGCGAGCATGGATTTGCCCGATCCGTATATGGCCGTTTCGTCGATAATCATCATGCCCTCCTCGTCGGCAATCCGCACATAATCTTCCGGATAGGGTTCGGCATGCAGGCGGATACTGTTGATTCCGACAGACCGGCACATCCGGTACCAATTACGGATATACGTCTCCGTCTGCTGGAGTCCGCCTTGAAAATGCCACGAATCGCCGCGAAGATGGATCGGGATCCCGTTCAGCATAAATTGAGGACCTTCGCACCAAAATTCGCGGAAACCGAATACCTCTTCGCGCCGGTCGAGAACCTGCTCACCTGCTACAAGTTCAAGCACCGCGACATATAGGAATGGCGTGTCAGGATTCCACAGCTTGGCGTCCTGCCAATCCAGGGTGAAGGAGGCGCGATAAACCGCTCCGCCGCGTTCGTTCTCGCACAACCGAAGCATCCCGGCAGCCGATGGATCGACCTGTTCAGCGGGCTGCTCCGCCAGGAGGACCGGAACGGCCAGCTTGTCTTCGGCTTCCGATCTCCCTCCTGTCCTTCTCTCCACGAGGTGCCTCTCCGTTTCAATTCCACGGCCCTGAGCTTGCTGCGGCTTCGCATCTTGAACCCCGTATCGATGGGTGCCGCTGCCTGACGAATCGGCATCCCTTGCCTCCGAAAGTTCTCCATCCTGTCGCAATACGCCAAGTTCCCGCACGCTCAGCCTCACATGGATCGGCCCAAGAACCGGAGCCGTTTCGGCCGTCCCGGCGATAACCGCAAGCTCCAAGCACTTCTTCCGCACGGACGTGCAAATGGTTACATCCTCCAGTGAAAGAACCGGGTAGCTTTCCAGATAGACATCCTGCCATATCCCTCTGGCGACATTGCCAAACCATGAACCTGTCAATCCCGTCACTTTCTCCATGCCGGACGGCAGCTTCACTCTGTCGAAGCTCCCGCATAGGATATGGAGATGATGCTCACGGCCCGGCGCTACGCTCGACGTGATATCGAGCCGCAGCGGCAGGTAGCCGTCCTCCCAAACCGCGACTTCCGCCCCGTCGAGAAATAGGACGGCTTTTTGCATAATGCCGTCCAGCCGCAGGACGATCCGCTGACCGGCCATGTGTTCGGGAATCCGGAAGCAGCGGTGCAGAACGCCCGCTTCCGCGGCGTCCCACGCCTTGGGATAGCTGTAGAGATCCATCGGAGCATATCCGTGCTCGTGAATTTCGCCGAACGTTCTGCCGTTTGGCTGCTCGTACGACCGTCTCCAGCTGGAAGGAACCCGGACGGGCTCCGGCTCGTAGACGATCTCATCCGGAAGCTGCCGGCGCTGCGGCTGATCGTACAGCGGCATGAAGTCCCACTCTCCGTTCAGGCACCATCGGTTACGCATGCTTTGTACCCTGCCTTTCGTCGGAGATGCGCACTTCCCGTACAAGCTCCAACTCCCGCCAGATCTCCTGTCCGCTCGGCGCCTCCTCCCACTTGATAAAATGCGGGTCCATCGCCGCCGCCCAATCATCCGGCCGGAGCGAAGTATTCAGCTTCCCTTTGTAGGGCGCTGGCTCAAGCGTAGCGGGAAGCTCGGAGTAGAAGAAGAGCAGATTCTCATGCAGGCCGATGATCCCGTACTTGTCTCCATCGCCAGGCCGTTCTTCCTGGTACTGGTAATGATAGTACACGTAGCTGGCCGTCTCTTCGGGCTTCAGCCGGGCGATCCTTCCATACGGCACGCTGTCTTTATACCTGCGTTCCCAATGCTTCTCCGAAGCGGGGGCTTGGTAATGAAAAATATCGGTCATGGCCGCCCATCGTCGTTCTAATCCCCCTCCCGGCCAAACGGCCAGCCACGAATTGGCTTCCGGCAGCAGAATTTCCGGAAGGACCTGCTCACCTCGGCATTCATAATAAAGAAACAACCGGCTTCCATCCGCAAACAAACTTAATCGGGGTACGCCCTCCCGCTTCATCGCATCTTCAACCGCTTGAATAAACCGTTCCCCGCGAAACCGGGAACGGATATTTCCCCCGATTTCCTCGGCCCTATATAAACATCGTTGCATGAATGGCATGCAGCACCTCCTGCTGTCAATTTTGATGTTACAGGATGTCTCAATTTCAAGAAGCTGAAGCTTTCTTTTGCGATAGTAAAAGGCGGCCCCCCCATGATACCGGGAGGACACGCCGCATATCTTATGGCACCACCGAGAAGCGGATATCGTCAAACAGCATATAATCGAATCCGCTGACATAGAAGCCCACTTTGCCAGAAGGCTGATGATTCGGATCCGTAGCGGCAAGTCTTGGCTCGTTGTCCAAGTAAACCGCGACGTCCCCATTCTTCACGACGACCTTGACCGCATATTCCGTGTCCGGCAATAAGTCGCGAGTCGGCAAAGGGGTCTCGGCGATCTTCTGCCATGCCGAATCGTAGAGGATCCAGGACGAGGTTCCGTCCGCCCGGGATCGATAGCCGATCCGGGTCGATCCGCTGCCCGCCTGACGGTCGAAAATATAAAAGGTTCCGTCCTCCGGCATCGACGATGGGGTCTTTAGCTTGAATTCGAGTACATACGATTCAAAGACGCGGTCCAGCAGACCCGTGGCACCGTTCAAAATTTTGTATCGGCGATTGCCGCCGAGATCCGCCGCGATGCTGCGGTTCGGGTCTACCGGCCAGCCGTTGCCGCCCGATTCGAAGTCGGTTTCGTGCATGATGCCCGAAACGGTCACCGCGATATCCGCCTTGATAAGCGGATTGACGACGGACACGGCGGTAATGATGGTCTGTCCTTCATATACGGCATGGACGACGCCCGTATCGCTTACCTCCGCCACGGATGGATCGGCGGATTGCCAAGTCATGCCGGTATCCGGGGTATCCACGGGATCGAACGTTACCTGCATCTGATGCTGCTCGCCGGCGGCAAGCCGTATTTCGCGCTCGGACGGTATGATGCCGGCCAGCTCCGTGCTCAGCGCCTTGAACCGGATGTCGTCAAACAGCATATGGCTGACGTTGTTGACATAGAATCCGACCTTGCCTGCCGCATTATGGCCCGGATCGGCAGCCTTGAGACGGAATTGGCCGTCCACGTATACGCTGACATCGCCGCCTTTGACCAGCACCTTGATCTCGTATTCCGTGTTTGGCTGCAGGTCGTGGCCGGGGAGTTTCTCTTCGCGCAGCACGGTCCAGGCTGCGTTATACAGCAGCCAGGAGGAGGATCCGTCCGGACGTGTTTTGTAACCGACGCGGGTCGAACCGCTGCCCGCCTGGCGATCGAACACGTACAGCGTTGCGTTTTCACCGATCGACTCGGGCGTCTTCAGCTTGAAGCTCAGATCATATTCGGCGAAGGATTTCTCGCTGAGTGCGGTAGCCCCGTTCAGTATCTTATACCAGCGGTTGTCGCCTTCTTTGACGATGCTGCGGTTCGCATCCTGCGGCCAGCCGTTCGCCCCCGACTCGAAATTGGTGAAATCCATGACGCCGTCTCCGGCTTCGACCGTGACGTCCACCGCCGCCGTGAGCTGCGGATTCTCCGCCGACGCCACGGTGACGACCGTTTGGCCCACCGCCTGGCCCGTGACGATGCCGTTAGTATCGACCGTGGCGACACCGGGATCGGCCGACGTGAAGACCAGCTTCGGATTATCCGCGTTCCATGGGAGGACCGCCGTGCGCAGCTTCATCGTTTTCCAACGATCTACCGTGATTTGGTTGTCATAGACCACCACGTTTTGCACCGGATAGCTGTCCGGACTGCTCGTGGTACCTGCTTTCCCGTTAATGCCGATCTCGTGAAACGGAATATCCGGGAAGCCGGGGATGGCCTGGAATACTTGCGCATCCGGACGCAGCGACAGATCGCCTCCTGCCAGATTGACGAAACCAGGATCCTCGTTAGTAACCCAGTTATCCGCATATTGGACCAGATTGAATTTGTCGTACGCACCTTCCGCGTTGGTTGTCGAGCTTCGCGGAACTGTCGGATTGTATACGACGTTGCCGTGGAACGTGTTCGTGTCCGGATAATAGCGGTTTTCCGTGAAAAAGTTTGCCAGCTCCGGATATTTGGCCAGATACGGCGTCCCGACGAAGTCGTTGTTGGCCTCGAACAGCGCCTCCCACTTCGGCATGTAATTCAGCGGAACCTGATCGTCCGGCTCGTCGCCGAGAAACAAATCCGCGTAGTCGTACGGAATCTTGCTGTCCACGAATATATTGTTGCGGGTCAGAATATGCGCGCCGCCGTTGTTTTTGATCGCCGAGTTGCCCATTTTATAAAAGATGTTCTCGTCGATCTTCAATCCCATCGTGAAGTTATCGGGATATACCCCTTCCACGCCGGGCTTGGCTTCGCCGATGTTATGGAAGTAATTGCGGCGGATGACGGTGCCCCGCTGCTGCGGCGTTTCGCCCGCGTTCATGTAAATGGCGCCGAGATCCGAGAAGGTTTTGCAAACGTCATAAATGTCGTTGTACTCTACAAGATGATCATTGCCGAAGATCAGCACACCGGGATGAGGAGCATCATGCAGCTCGTTGTGCGACATGCGGTTGCCCACTCCGGACAAGAGGACGCCCGGATTGTAAGCCTTATGATAATAGGCAAAATCATGAATGTGCGAGTTCTCCACGGCGTTGTTGCCCGGCGCGAGCGTTGTCTTGTCGCCTCCGGTGAGCGTGACGGCGGTTCCCCCGATATGGTGGATGTGGGTGTACTCGATCTTGTGGTCTGTTCCGGGAACCCCCGTAAAGTCGTTATAATGAAACCGGCTCTGGGTGTTGACCAGCACGCCGCTGTTGGTGAAGTTGCGAATTTCGCTATGGAGGACGCGCATATGGCTTCCGCCCATGAAGACGACCGCCGAATCGCGCCCGTTCTCCAGGATCAGCTCCGAGAAATCGATATGGGATGCATCCAATGCATTGATCATCGGCGTCTTGAGCATCGTCACTTCAATGGAAGGATTCGCGGTCATGAATTCGGCGTTCGGCAGAAAATAGAGCTTTCCGGCCTGGCGGTCGATGTAATACTCGCCGGGCATGTCGATCTCCTCCAGCAGGTTTTGCGCGAAATGGAAATCCGGGTACCAATTTTTGAAAATGCCGCTCATTTCTCCGTACCGGAGCGTGATGCTTCTGGCATCGGTGTCGATGGAAGCGATTTTGTTGTAGGACCATTCCCAGCTGTAGCCGAAAATGCCATCCAGCCAAATGTCGTCCGCCTGTGTCCAGTATTGCGGTCTGTCATACGTATACGTAAAGGTCCCGCCTCTTGTATGGACCTCCCCGTTCGGATCTTTCCGCGTCGGTCCGGGATCGAGGATTTCGTCCATTTGGACGGTTCCCTCGTTCGGCCAGCGTGCCAGCGTCATCCCTTGCCCGCCCACGTACAACTCCATCGGCGGCACCTTGCTCAAATCGTTGGCCAAGTAATAACCGTGCCGGCTCATCTCGCCGTAATCGGTAATGCCGAGGGCGGCCAGATCGGCGACCAGCACTTCGTTTCTTGCTTCTTCGCTAATAATGCGGTTCAGCACGGCAGGATCGGCTACCGGAACGAATGCGGATTTCTCCAGCTGCTTAGAACCGGACAAGATAACCGTTTCGCCCGGATAGGCCGTATAGGTTACCGGCTTGCCCGCTTCCCCCGAATCCTGCAAACCCAGCTCAAAGCTGGCTGCGCGCTCGTACCGGCCTTCCCGAAGATAGACCGTGACGCCGCCCCGAGGCAGCCCTTTCTTCGCTTTCAACGCCCGAATGGCGTCACGCGCTTTTTCCAACGTTCGAAACGGTTTGTTGATCGTCCCTTTGTTCGAGTCATTTCCGTCCAAGGCTACGTAAAAAGCCGTCCCGTGCGGATTTCCATAAGCCGACGCCGTCTCGGCGGCCGGCAGAAATGGATACAGCGCAAACAACAGGCTTGCCGCCAGTGCCGCAAGCACAAGCTTCTTCATAAATCGCTCCCCTTCCTCCATCGTGGAATCCGGTCAGCTCTGTCTGCGCCGTGCGCAGTGTCGTCAAAGCCCACCCGGGCAGCAGGTTTCTCCCGTTTCGTCTCCATCCGTCTATAAGCTTACTGGCCGATTATTTCAAGCCCTTATCTTTCAGGAATTGCTCGAACTGACGCGTCACCTCCTCCACGTATTTATCTTCGCCCGCCTCCTTCAGCTTGCCGTAAAGAACGGGCCAGGTCTCCTCGAAATCGAGCGTGCCGGTCACGAGTCCCCGTTTGTACTCGCCCCATACGGCATTCAGGTTCGCGATTTCCGTGCTGACCGGCTCGGAATTGAACTTGAAGGCGCCGACCGGATTGATTTCAGAGCTTTCGTTGATTTTTTTCGTTTCCTCCCATATGTTCTCCGGTTGGCCTTCCTTCAGGTAGGAATTGAAGACGCTGCCGAAGACCCAATCCATGTTCGGACGATACCTGGAATCCGGCATCGCTTTGATATACTCCCCGCTCAGCTTCTCGTAATGCACTCCCTCTAAGCCGTTGATCATCAGGTTATAGAGCTCCTTATCGGTGTTGATCAGATTGAGCAGCATCATGGCCCGTTCCGGATTCGGCGAAGTGCGGCTGATCGACTGGTTGGTCGTTGCCGAATAACCGTTGGAGAACCAATCGCTGAGCGGGATGATGATGACATCGTTTCCGCCGTTCTTCGGCTTGACCTCTGCCTCGACCCCAGGCTTCAATGTGACGTCAAACTCGACCGCGATCTGGCCCTTGGATTGGTAGTCGGTCATTTTTTCCGTGGCCGCGTCCTTGTGGATGTACCCGGCTTTATACCATTTGCTGGCCAGACGGAAATTGTCCAGCTCCTCCTCCGGATAGCGATGCAACGTGTAGGAAGGGTCATCGGTCTTGATGTAGAAATGATCGTCAAGTCCCGGAACGACCCAATATTGATCGTCATGCGCCTGCGGGTTGACAAACGAGCCGCCGAACAGGCCGATCGGAATGATGCCCGGCTCGTTCTGCTTGATTTGCTCAAGGAACGGCTCAATATCCGCTATCGTTTTGATCGTGGATGGATCCAAGCCGTATTTGTCGGCAAACCGCTTCTGCACGATAAAGCCGTATCTCGACCCGTTGATTTGCTGATTCGGGATGCCGTAAATTTCCCCGTCCACCGAGAGGCCATCCCACATCACCTGAGGGACGTCCGTCTTCAGCTGCGGCGCGTACTCATCCAGGAGCCCGTTCAGCGGTTGAATAGCCCCTTTCCGTACAAGCTCTTCCGGTTTCAGCATGTAACCGGTCCAGAGAATGTCGAACTTCTCGCCTGCCGCCAGTACGGTATTCATCTTCTGCACGTAATCCCCGATTGCGACCGGCATCAGCTTGACGGTGGCGTTCAGCTTCTCCTTCACGATTTTGTTGATCTCCTCTTCAACCTTCTTCTGGTCCGGCTGCAGCTGCAGCAGCGGATAATACCAAGTCAGCTCTGCGGGCTCAAGCCCGCTAGCGCCGCTCGCCTCCGGTGTCGATCCTTGCGTGCCGGTCGTTCCGCTGCCCGTATCGCTCTTCCCGCCGCTGCCTCCGCAGCCGGCAAGCGCGGACATGGCGATCATGATGACCGCGAGCAATCCGAATAATCTTTTTTTCATGACATGACCTCCTGAATGTTTATTGGTTGATGTATGTTAACCCTTAAGGGAGCCAACCGTAAGCCCTTTCACGAAGAACCGTTGGAAGAACGGGAAGATGATCAGCATCGGCCCGCCGGCCAGCACCGCGATCGCCATTCTTGCCGAGTTGTTCGGGAAGCTGGATAAATCGATGCCCAGCTGCTGCGAAAATTCCGAATTGGAGGTTATGAACTCGATGCTGCCCAGCGTTCGCACAAGCAGCAGCTGCAGCGGCACCTTGTCGGGATCGTCGATATACAGCATGGCGTTGAACCATTCGTTCCAGTACGTGAACGAGATAAGCAAACCCAGCGTGGCCAAGGCCGGCGTGGAGAGCGGCAATATGATCCGGAAAAAGATGCGCAGCTCCCTTGCCCCGTCGATTTTGGCGGATTCCACGATTTCAAGCGGAATTTTGGACATGAATCCCTTCATGACCATGATGTTGAAGGGCGAGAGCAGAACCGGCAGGATTAGGGCAAGCAAGCTGTCCTTTAAATGCAGGTATTGGGTGATGAGGATATAGGAAGGGACGAGCCCGCCGCTGAACAGCATCGTGAAAAACACGTAAAACGTCGTTACCCTGTTGTAGCGGTAATCCGGTCTCGAGATGACGTATGCGGTCATCGCGGTGAGCAAAAGCCCTGCCAATGCTCCAATGACGGTCACCGTGATCGTGACCCCGTATGCCCGCAGCAAAATGTCGGGTGCGTCGAGAAGATAGCGATAAGCCTCCAGGCTGAACGTTTCTGGAAAAAACTGATAGCCCTTGTCGGTAAGCGACGCTTCGTCCGTCAGCGAGACCGCGACAACGAGCAGAAACGGCAGGACGATGGCCAGCGATAGCAGGATGAACAGCAGATGGATCAACATTTTGGATAGTTCGAACTTCTTTGGCATCGGATATCCTCCTTCTTACCACAGGGAATGCTCTGGATTGATTTTGCGCACGATCCCGTTCGCCGCCAGCACGAGCACGAAACCGACAACCGACTGATAGAAGCCCGTGGCGGCCGACATGCTGACATTACCGATCTCTCGCAGTGCGCGGTATACGTACGTATCGATAATATCCGTGGATCCGTACAGGAAGCCGGAGTTGTTCGGAATGAAATAATGCAGTCCGAAGTCGCCGCGGAACATGTTGCCGATGGACAAAATCAGCAGAATGATGACCAGCGGAGCCAGCAGCGGGACCGTAATTCTCATGGCCATCTGCCATTTCGTCGCACCATCGATCCGGGCTGCCTCGTAATACTCGCTGTTAATGCCGATAATGCCCGCAAAATAAATAAGCGTGTTGAAGCCGACTGCCTTCCATAAATGAACAAGAATGAGAATGGCCGGCCATGCCTCGGCCGTCTGGTACCAACTGATCGGATCCATGCCGAACATTTGCAAGGTGCGGTTAATGAAACCGTCGGAATGGTTCAGGAAGGCATATGCCACGTATCCGACCAGCACCCAGGATAGAAAGTGGGGCAGAAACAGCGCGGTCTGATAAAATTTGCTCCATTTCGCCCTGAGCTCGTTCATCAGAATGGCCAACAACAGCGCAGCGGCCGTGGTAACTGCAATGTAAGCGGCATTATACAGCACCGTATTGCGCGTGATCCGCCAAGCCGTATCGGTCGAGAACAAATAACGGAAGTTTTCCAGACCTACCCATTCGCTGCCGAATATGCCGAGATCGTAGCGGTAATGCTTGAAGGCGATGATCAATCCCACCAATGGAATATAGGCAAAAATCAGCTTGTACAGAATCCCCGGCAGGGATAAGAGAAACAGCTCGCGGTTGTTTCGAAAGTGGCGAAGCTCCCTGCGAAGCGCCGATTTTTTTGGGCGAGTGCCGGCTGGTTCTGAATCCGGGTCGGGCCCGGTTCCCGATCGGTTCGCCGGTTCCGCGCCCATAGAGCCCGATCGTGTAATCTTCTTCAACATAGCGAAAGCCCCTTCCTTTCCTTGTGCACTTCTTGCCTGCGTTCCAGGCTTTGCACGTTTAACGATAGCTCAAACGCGGTACTTTCCGTTACTGTACAATTTCAGGATTGCTGTACAGGCGGACTGTAGGGATTTCGGAATTCTGTACAGCCGGCTGTATAGATCCAAGATTGCTGCACTTGCAAAATTTCAGGGCCTCTGCCGACACTAAGAGGCTACCATTCTCCCATCATCGATGCGATGCCCAAGGTGCAGGAGCAGTGGAGACAGTACTTTTCAGTTAAGCGTTGATCCAACTGGTCGACGGGGGCTCTCAGATTGTATCGAATCTGCCGGTTCGCCCGCATTCGAATGGATATCATTGTCGGAGCACGGCATGGCAAAAACCCGCAAACGGCAACACTCGCCTGCGGGTCTGATGGAACCTGTGCGATTTAAGTACTGCGCTCGATGGCGCACTTCAGGCGGTACTCTTTCGGGGTCGTTCCATACCGGCGCTTGAACAGCCGATAGAAATAGCTTTCATTACCGAAGCCTACCTTCTCCATGATTTCGGCCACGGTCAATTGCTGCTGCTCCAGATACTGCTGGGCACGGGCAAGCCGAGTCGCGTTGATCTGGTCGACTACCGTCGCACCTTCCTGCGCCTTGAACACTTGCCCCAAATAGACGGAACTCATCTTCAGCATATCGGCGATCTTCTGCACGTTGAGGTCCGGATCGGCATAATGCTTATCGATCATTTCCTTGACGGTATCCGCAAGCAGCCGGTTTTTATCCTCGCGTCCGCTCCTGCGCTGCTCGAACACCTCCCGCACGACGTCCAGGAGCACGCACTCGATCTCGTCCAGCGTCTCTTTTTCGAGAATGCGGCGGTTGATTGCCTGCAGATTGACCGACACCGGGTTCAAGTTGTTATTATTCATTTCACCAAGCGTATGGCTCAGCGTCATGGTCAAATGCAGCAGCGCCGAAAACATGCCGTCAAAGCTAAACTCGGCAAGATGCTCCCTCCAGCTCCGAATCGCTTGCTCCGTCTCGTCCGGATTGCCGCCCTTTAAGCCCTCCGTCAGCCGGCGTTCCAGTTCCTTCGGAATGGTAAGCGATTCGTTTCGCTCGTTCCTGCGGATCATCTCCGGCCGGATCACGGCGCCCTTACCGAATATCATGCGATAGTTGGAATGCCGGAGCGCCAGATTGTAATGTTTCGTAAGCTGGCGATAATCCTCGAAGGTATCGCTTAGCGTTACGGTGAACGTAATCCGATAGAAGCGGAGAATGGTTTGCTGAAGTTCACGGAAGCGTTCGTGCAAGGACTCGAGGTGACCGGAATCGCCCCCGACAACAAAAACGAGATGGCCGCTCTTCATATCCGCCGCTTCGCAGGAGCCGCCATGGCGCAGCAGTTCCTGGCCGATATTCGCGATGGCGAAGGAATAAAGCTCTTCCGCCCGGGGAACCGGCTGCAGGACCTGGCTTTGCAGGTCGTCGAGCTGCACAAGCGCAAGTCGAAGCGGCGACGGATGCACGATATCGATCCCGTACTGCTCCTTCATCCGCATAAACGCTGCTTCGTCCATGCTGTCGCTTGTGCCGATCAGGCTCCGCAGATGATATAACTTGGCGATATTCCATTGCGTGGCCCGCTCCTGTTCCAATCCTCTGAGCTTGCCGATCATTTCCGTTACGTTCTCCGTGATCAGGGACAGCTCATCCATGGCTTTGGCGTCTCCACGTCCATCGTAGGGCACCAGCGTAAGCAGGCGTCCTACCGGTTTGTATAGCCGGAGCGAAATCAGTACGGACAGCAGCAAAGCCAGCACGGCCACGGACAATGTCACGGCCATCTCCGTCCACCGCATCTGGCGGACGCTGCCCAGCACGTCGTCATAGTCTTGAAGGCTGATGATCTGCCAGTCGTTTAAACCTTTGCTTAAATAGGTGACCTTATATTTCTTATCGCCTTGTTGATGGATGAAGGAGTCCGGTGCATGGTTTGCCGAGCCCATCCGTCCGAGTAAATCTCTCTTGATGTCCAGCCCGGGCGGTAGCTTGCGGTCGCCCGCCATCAGCACTTGACCATTGCCGTCCGTAACGAACAGGACGTCGTTTTCCCGTTCGGCGACCCGATTAAGCGCTTTCACATTGTCCAGCATCCACCCCGGCTTCACGGTCAAGATCAGCGCGTTCCGATTGACGGAACCGAGGCTCGGCCCATCATATATGAAAAATGCGAACACGTCGATGCCTTCGTTCTCCCCGTCGAGATCGAGCGGAATGAGCTGCAGCTTCGGCAGGTCCGCACGAGCGTCCATGTAATCTTCCAATGCGCCGTAAAGGACGCGCGTATCCATATCATGGCTCAGCGACGAGAAAAAACGGCCCTGTTTGCCGTTATAAAAAACGGCGGCGTGCAAGTACGGGGAAGCAGCAACCGTGCGGTTCAAACGTTCGATCTTCAGGATGCTCTGCTTATAATCCGCCCCGGATTTCAGTGCGATGAGCTCTTCGTCGTTATACAGCGATACCGCCAAATCCTTCACGATCCCGTTCATGTTCTCAATGTTGTAGTTGATTTGGGTGAGCAGCTTGACGTCGGCCTCATGCTGGAGGCTCAACACTTTGTCACGGGCGGCGGCGTTCAGAAAGAGGGAGGCGATGGCGAGCATGGCGACGACGAGCATAAAGCTCAGGATAATCCGCTGCAAATATTTGCGAGAGCGGAGGGTTTGCAGCAAGTTCATGGGACCACTCTCCTGCAAGTTTAGGTGGCTTTACTATAAGCCGCCGGGATTTTCATTGTCAATCTGCATTTTCGAAATATTACCCTGTACGGGATACGCACTGACCGTATCTCTGGGTATTGTCGTATGATCAGGGCCGCTCAGGTGACCCGCCCCTCGCCATCCCTCTTCTGCCGAAGCATTTGCCGATAAGCACCTGGCGTCATGCCAACCTTGGCGGTAAACAGGCGCGTCATGTAGTTCGAATCGCGGATTCCCACGCGTTCCGCGATCTCGGAAATGCCAAGCACCGTGCCGCCAAGCAGTTTCTTGGCCTCCTCCAGGCGCAGGTGCAGCACGTACTGCAGTGGCGTTTTGCCGATATGCCTCTTCATGCATCTTGCGATATAACTCGCTTGGAAGTGGAGCTTTTCCTCCAGCGCGGCCCGTTCAAACGGCTCCTTCCAATGTTCGTTCAAATAGGCTGCGGCGGCCTGGGCCAGCCGGACGGAAGGCTCCGGCTCGGATGTCCGGGCGCAGCCAGCCTGCAGCGCGGCAAACAGCTCGGTCAGCAAAAGGTGGAGCTGGAGCGCATTTTCCCCGTTCAGTCTGTTGTGGGTATCGTTCAATCCGCGCAGCATCGGCTCCAAGGTTTGCACCTCGAAGGGCGCAAACTTCGGCAAGTACATGCGCTGCTGCGGAGAAGGCTCAACGTCTTCTACCGTGCCTTTGGACAGCAGGTTCGACCAGGGAATATCTTCCCGACGGATGCGCGCGGCCGGATGACCATGAATGAAATGCACCCAATAAATCTCCGTATGCTCCGAGCAGGCTCGGTGTCCGACATGCGGCAGTCCCGCTTCCAGCACCAGCAGCTTTCCCGCGCCGACCTCATACTCCGTCTGTTCTTCCGTCATATAGAGCGTTCCTTTCGTGACCAGAAGCAGGTCATAAACGCCGAAGGTGCGGGCGAAATGCCTGTCTCCCGGCTTCCATACGGCATGTCCGGCCGTAACGAATTGCGGCAGCGGCGGTATGGCGAATTCTAAGCACATCACAGCCATCCCCTCCTTTTCGCAAGTTCATTTTGTGCTAATCAAAGTCTATATTATCACTGGTTGCCCGCATGAAAAAGAGGTACATTTGATCACGAGAAACCGCTCTCATATAGCGACTAAGGAGGCTGTTTACGTATGCGTTTTCGTCAGGTTCATCTCGACTTCCATACATCCGAGGCCATTCCCGGCATCGGTAGCCGGTTTTCAAAACCCCAGTTTCAGAACATGCTGCGCGCTGGGCATGTCGATTCCATCACCGTGTTTTCTAAATGCCATCACGGCTGGGCTTACCATCCGAGCGAAGCCAATGAAACGCACCCACATCTCTCATTCGATCTGCTGGGCGAAATGATCTCGGCTGCCCATGAAATCGGCGTCAAGACGCCGGTGTACTTATCCGCGGGGCTGGACGAAAAGCTGGCGCGGCGCCATCCCGAATGGCTGATCCGCGACGCGGAAGACCGTACACGCTGGGCAAAAGATTTCATGACGCCCGGTTACCATGAATTTTGCTTCAACACGCCTTACCTGGACATCTTGCTGGCGCAAATCCGCGAGGTAGTTTCCAGGTATGATGCGGACGGCATTTTTCTTGACATCGTCGGAATCCGTCAATGCCGGTGCCAGCATTGCGTGACCGCGCTGCAATCAGCGGGTCATGACCCTCGCGATGAAGCTGCCGTTGCCGCGTTAGGCGAATCCACCTACCTGAACTATGCCCGCCGGGTAAGAGAAACGATCGATGAGATCAAACCCGGTCTGCCGGTATTCCATAACAGCGGCCATCAACGTCGCGGCCGCCGCGACCTTGCTCAAGTCAACAGCCATTTGGAACTCGAATCGCTTCCTACCGGAGGCTGGGGTTACGATCACTTTCCGCTGTCCGCACGCTATGCACAGACGCTAGGCATGGACTATCTCGGCATGACGGGCAAATTCCATACCTCCTGGGGCGAATTCGGCGGTTACAAGCATCCGAACGCACTGCGCTTCGAAACGGCGCTCAGTCTCGCCCATGGCGCCAAGTGCTCGATCGGTGACCAGCTTCATCCTTCGGGTCTTATGGATGAAGCAACCTACGCCTTGATCGGCACAGCCTATGCGGAGGTGGAAGCGAAAGAGCCTTGGTGCAGCGCAACCTCTTCCGTGGCGGACATCGCCGTCCTGTCGCTGGAGGCTGCTTGGGAGGCTTGCCCGGAAGCACGGAAGTCGAATGACCGGAACAACCTGGCGGATGCCGGTGCGGTACGCATCCTGACCGAAGGGCATTACCTTTACGACATCGTGGATGCAAGTGCTGATTTTAGCCTCTACAACGTGCTGATTCTGCCGGACGAGGTACCGATATGGCCCGAATTGGAAGAGGACATCCGTGCATTCACCGCGGGCGGAGGAAAAGTTCTAGCCTCGGGTCGTTCGGGCTTGAATGCGGCAGGCGACGCGTTTGCACTGGATCTCGGATTGAACTGGCAGGGCCAGAGCCCATACCGTCCGTCTTATTTCCGCCCGGACTTTGTTCCAGGACCTCTCATGCCTGCATCGTACGTAATGTACGGTGAAGGTCAGCTGGTTGAATTGAACGGCGGCCGAACGTTTGGCAGCCGGGAGAACCCGTACTTCAACCGCGATGTGTTCACGTTCTGCTCACATCAGCACACGCCAAGCGACGGAGAAGACGGCGGCCCGGGGATGATCGAGAGCACAAACGGCATCTACATCGCATGGAATGTGTTCGGCGACTATGCGGACAACGGCCATCTCATTCTGAAGGAGATGGTATTGCATGCGATCGACCGGCTCCTGCCGCAGCCTACTCTGCGCTGCGATTTGCCGGCACGGGGCATCGCAACGCTGCAGTATCAGCAGGAAGAAAACCGCTATATCAATCACCTTCTCTATGCTTCTCCTGTCCTGAAGGGGCGCATTGAAGTCATCGAGGACATCGTACCGCTGCGGGATGTTTCCGTCCGCTTGCGCCTCCCTGCGGCGCCTTCGATCCGGCGGGTCTATCTGGCCCCCTCGATGGAAGAGCTTCCTTATACCATTGGGAGTCAGGGGGAGATCAACTATACGGTTCCCAATCTGGATAATCATCAAATGGTTGTGCTGGAACTGGCGTAAACAACATGCTTGCCTTCATGATGAGGGAACAGTTCTTCCATATGATACAAGCAGCCGCAGTCTGGAGACTGCGGCTGTTCGCATCATATCGGTTCATTTGCAGGTCTTTCATGTTACCTGCTCACCTTTCTTTCGTCATGTGGCGAACGAATGTCAGCTGCTAAGCCGTTCTGAAGCTGGGTGCATTTGCTTAGTAATCGGATTATACATATTCTAGCAGAACGGAATTGCGATGAGAACCAGGTACGTAACAAGGAAAGAAGATAGCGCGAATGGCGTTTACGTTCCTCGATTTATTCTATGACAGCGGAAAGCACGCCTTCCTTTATCAAGGTCCATCGATCCCGCGGATTGGCGATAAAGGACGATGCAATCGCTACAACCATATCTTTATCCGGAATGCAGCAGATGATATTGCCTCCATCGCCTACGGCCGAATATGTATAAATTCCGTCCTCATCCCTCAGCCACCACAAATAACCGTATTGGTTAGCGTTCATCGCCGTTGATTGGTCTATCCAATCTCCCGGTATAATCGGTTGTCCGTCCCATAGGCCGCGGTTCAGGTACAGAAAACCGAAACGCGCCATATCGCGCGGGCTTAACGTAAGGCCCCATCCACCCGTGGTGTTGCCGCCGGGGTCTTTGACCCATCCCCTGACGTCTTTACCGAATAAATGATCAAATCCGAATGATCCCATGTCATGATCCGGGATTTCGGTCATGCCAATCGGTTTAAACAAGTGTTCGTTCGCAAAGGCGCGTGCGCTTTTTCCGGTGGTGCGGGTGATAATGGCTGACAGCAGGTGCACTCCTGCGGTGGAATATTTGAACGCTCCCAGGGTTCCGCCTTCCCCCAGCATATCAAGCGTATATGCTACCCAATCAGGCTGCATGCACATTTTGTCCAATGGCTCGCGCCAGTCCTCAAAGGGATACGGAGCCGTCATCGTAAGAAGATGGCGAAGCGTAATGTCTTGTATTTGCCGATCAGCGGACTTGTGTTCATATTCGGGGAAGAAATCCAGCACCTTTTGATCCGAATTGTCAATATAACCGGCACCGATGGCAATGCCTATGAGGGCGGATAAAACGCTCTTGGTGACCGATGCCACATGGTGGGTATCCTCCGGGCCGCAACCATGATCGTATTTTTCATATGCGATATATCCGTTTCTCACCACGACCATACCGTTGATGTTGCCGTATTCGGATGGGATCAAAGCATCAAGGTCCGAAAGCTTGCCGGCATCCAAACTCAAGGCTTCAGGGGCAGCGGCTTGCCATGCCTTCGTTGGCCAATACTCTCTCTTCATTAGAGATACCTCGCATTTTTTATTTGTTTTTTCGACACGGGAAAATAGACCTCAGTAACCAAGTGCTCGGCAGCCGTGGCTTGATTCGGATCGGTTACATAGATTTCATACGGGGATTGGCGCAATGCGTATCCCTCTTCTTCTATCCATTCCCTGAGCCTGGCATATACCGATGTCAAATCCGAATAGGAACCCTTCCAAACAGACTTGGCACATCGTCCTCCCTCCAGGTCCCTCGTTCCAATAACCCTCTCCTTGACCGGGAGGGCAAACTCGGTGTCATTGCCTGCGGGATTGTATTCGGAGCTGTGATAAATCGTCATGGGCGTACCAACCAATGTAAGCTTCTCCTTGGCAATCTGTTCATATAACCCGCTAAAATACCTGCCATAACCCAGAGCATAATCCTCCCTGCTCATCATCCGGCGAATGAAAAGAAGATGCATTGGCGCCCGATCCACAAGCTGCACTTCAATTCGATTCAGGTACGACATCACGTCGATGCCCTTTTCCAGACTCAGGATATCCTGGTCCATTCGGTTCAGGGCATGATGATACATATCTAATTTGTGCTGGACTTCCCGACGCTTGCGGTGAAGGGCCGTGTAAAGCTTCTCATCCGAGTGACCCGGTTCCCCCGCTAAGATTTCTTTGATTTCGTCCAGTGAAAAATGGTAAGACTTCAACCGGTTAATATAGAGCATTCTCTTTAGCTGACCGATGGAATAATACCTATACCCGTTTTCCGGACTGATCTGATCCGGATGAATTAATCCGATTTCATCGTAATACCGAAGCGTCTTCGTCGATACTTCGCATAGTTTGGAGAATTCCCCGATCGGCAGCAAGGATCCACCTCTTTCCGTATATAGACTCTTGGTTCAAGATCACTTTACACCTTGCCCTTAGGGCAAAGTCCACTGCTAATTTGTAAAATGGAATCCCTGATCTTCCTCGCCTCCGTACTACACCTGAGGAAGATCTTCCGGCAGTTCCCCGGTGTTCAGCCACTTCCCCGTTACACGGTTGAATAATGCCGGATCGGCAAGCGGTATGCCGTGCCCGATACCGGGAAACACGATCCCCTCCGCAAGGTTGGATAGCTGCACGAGGTCCCTGGCTGATTTTTTAACGCTGGCTCTTTCCTTCTCCCCGACCGTGACCAATACCTTCGTCGAAGATTCTTTGATGCTTGGAGAGATTGCATAGGACATGTTTTCCTTGAGCACCGAAACCAGCAGCTCCGAGGGCATATGCAGGGATTCCGAATAATACTGTTCAAAATCATCCCGATTCACGTACAGCGTGCTTGCCTGCCATCTGGAGAACCATCGGTATTTGGTCAGCGGAAAGGTCATTCGTACAGAAGGTTCGATCAGCTTGAGCGCAGCCGGCATCGGCCTAAGCAAAGCGCTGTTTACGATTGCGTAATCGATGAGTTGAGGTCGTTGGCACATCATTTCCACGAGAATCTGCGCCCCCAAGGAAAAACCGAATACAATAATTTCCCTTCCGTCCGCCTTATTCGAGATGACCTCATTGATCTGGGCTGCAGTGCGTTTTATAGAAAAGGGCCCGTTGGCGGAGCTGCCGCCGTGTCCGGGTAAATCGGGAACCAGGCAGTAATCGTCTTTAAAAAAGGGAAGCTGCTTGTTCCACATCCAGCCGCTTACCCCGCCCCCATGCAAAAATACGATCATCCTTGACGCATGAATGTTTCCGCTCTCCTTCATGAATAAGTTCATTGTATCATCCCCAATATATAACATTTACTATTAATACAATTATAGTATATGAATCCGAAGATTTAACAGACTTTTTAAAATTTTATTATACTTTTAAAAGATTCATGGTATAAATTATGCATTGCACGGCTTGCCAATACAATTCCCTGGACCAAAGTCGAGTCTGGTTTCCTGCCGCGGATCCAATTCAAACTCCTTCTTGGGACTGTTCTTCCTCCTCCCTGCATGGTCTACCATTAAGTGGAAATCCAATGCATATGTGATAAGGAGAGGAACCCATGAAGCCGAAGAGACAAAGCAAGTCAAGAACCATTCGTGTATTGGCAGCCTCCGTGCTGTCCGCCAGTCTGCTGGCTTTCCCCGTCGATATTCATGCGGCAGCGGCCAAATCCGCAGAAGTCGCAGTCGAATCCCGGCATGCGGGGGCACCGGTACTAAGCTCCAACGAAGTCAAGGCTTTCGCTGACGCTTATTTTGCCGATCCCCAGGTTTCGGACATGCTGGCAGGCGCACTAGTAGTGGTCGTACAAGACGACAAGGTGCTGTTGAATACGGGCTACGGTTACGCCGATCTTGAATCCAAGAAGAAGATTGATCCGGATCGTACATTGTTCCGCATGGCATCGATATCGAAATCGGTTACCGCAACGGCGGTCATGCAGCTGGTCGAGAACGGGAAAATCGACCTGAAGCAAAACATAACCGAATACATGCCGGATGTGAAGATCCCTAACCTTACCGGCGCCCCCGTCACCGTTGAGCATTTGCTGACGCATACGACGGGCTTCGATTTTACGGACAGCTACTCGGTTCCGCCTCACATCATTCAGAAGGGCGAGATTCCGCTCGCCGATTTTATCCGGGTGAATGCTCCGGCTGTGGTTCGTACGCCTGGTGAAGTTTACCGGTATGACAATCTGGCATCCTCCATGCAGGGATATATTGTCCAGAGCGTATCTGGAGAGCCGTTTGAGAATTATATCAAAAAGCAAATATTCGACCCGCTGAACATGAAGCGTGCCGCATTTCGAATGAACGACGATATCATCGCGAATCTTGCCACGGGGTACAATGTCGATCAACAACCGATAAAGCCTTACGAGAACGTGCCTACCATCGCACCTGAAGGCGGCATGTTCGCCAGCGGTACCGATATGGCCAATTTCATTACTGCCCATCTGAACGAGGGCCGATTCGGATCGGCCCGCATCCTGAAGGAGGAAACGACGCGATTGATGCACAAGACGCATTATGATGCCGCTGGCATTCCGTTGACGTCTTACGGCTTCGAGTCGTTCATGCACAACAGCCATAACGGCCAAACGGTGATTGGCAAAGGCGGCGATTTGGAGGGCTACCATTCCTGGCTTTGGCTGCTTCCCGACCAGAATGTCGGTGGTCTGATCGTTGTTAACAGCGACAAGAGCGCTTCGATCCGCAGCGAATTTTTCGTCGCGTTCATGGATCATTTCTATCCGAAAAAGCAGGGCTCAGAGAATTCATTCCCACTCCATCAGGAGCAGCTGCAGAAATTCGAGGGCCTATACAGAAGCCTGAGGACTCCGATTATCGCCACCCAGGTGACTGCCGGACAAGGCGAGCTGCTGGTTAACGATGCCATGGGCGAGCATAAACTCAAACCGGTCGGACCGCTGCGGTTTGTGGATGAGAACGGCGTACCCGCCGCGTTTAAGGAAGATGATAACGGTGATGTTGCGTACATGTATTACACGGCCATCGACAGTATGTCCGAGAAGCTCCCGAATCCTGCTCCTTACAACGACGTCCCTGAAGAAAATCCTTATGCCAAGGACATTTACTTCGCTCAGTCTCTCCAGGCTTTCGGGGATAAAGGACAATCCAGCTTCCGGCCGGATGAACCGATTACCCGGGCCGAGTTTGTCAGCGTCATCAGCAGGCTGGCCGGCATGAAGCCTAGCGAAAGCGTAAGCATATTCAAAGATATGCAAGGGCACCCGCTTGCTGGTTATGTGCAGAATGCTGCGGATATGGGCGCCGTGATCGGCAAGACGAACCAGAATTTCGAACCCGATCAGCCGATCACGCGCCAAGAGGCTGCAGTTATCATATGGCGGACTGCACATCATGCGCTTGGCGCGAAGGCCGTCCCGTCCAAACTCCGTACGAAACCGGCCGCGTGGGCGGATGAAGCGGTGCAGTTTATGGTCGGAACCGGCATGCATGGTCCCGAAGTGACCAAGGATGCAAACGGTGCGGCCGATTACCGGCCAACGGACAATCTTCTGCGGAAGGAAGCGGCGGCCATCTACGCGAAACTGATTCAGCAGGCTTTTGGTTTTTAATTTGGTCCGCTGCTTACTAGTGGAAGCTTGGCACTCATAGCTTAATATGAATAAGAACAGCTGACGGTTTCGAATCGTCAGCTGTTCTAGTACGAATCATAATCAGGTGATGGTGATTAGCCCCCCGATCCTATCTAGAAAAATGCATATAATCCTTCTTCAAAGTACTTGTACTCCGACTCGCTAATCCTTCCTCTCCCATATCCTTCAAAGAAAACGTCGATTTCCGATTCGGTTTCAATCGCGTTCGGTTTAGGGCGTATCGCCAAAGACACATCATACCTTGGATCACCAAGCGCTCCACCGCTCCAATCTATGATGCCCGCAATGTTTCCGTCGCGAACCAAAACATTATCAATCGTGAAATCACCATGTATTAAGGTGTTTGTTATAGTCAGGGGTTTGTTCCTATTCAACGAATCCCATAATTCAGCGGTTCCATCAACGTTGTAATGTCTTAGGTTATATTCTGCACGGAGCAGCATGTCATCCAGCCAAGGGGATTCTCCCCTCATTTCTTCAGGGCAGGGCGTAGCGTGAATCGCGGACAAAATCGCACCGAAATTGAATATCGTCTCATGCTTTTTTTCCGAGTTCTTCTCGCGGACCAGTGCCTGCCTTAATGTTTCACCCTCGAAAAACTTCAACAACGCCCACGATTGATTGTTTTCTTTATCTTCCACGAACCTGTAAACCGAAGGGACCAGCAACGATGTCTTTTGCAGAGAATGCAGAACGCGGATTTCTTGTGCCAGCCACGAGTTGTACTGCTCTCCCTTCGTTCGCTTTAGAATAAATCGCCCCTGCTCGTTTTCCAGTATTCCTACATCCGATGTATGACCCTGTCTTGGAAATTCCAGCTTGGATACCGTACCTACTTCATCTATAATCGACTCGGGTATTTCATGCAATTGAATCGGAAGCATATCATGTCTCCTCACCTATAAATTGGAAGCAAATATTCTTCCTCATTATACACACTGCATTCGCCTTCAATCGATAATTTTCACCTTGGCTTTTGTACCTTGTTGACTTCATGCACAACAAAAAAGACATCCCCGTTAGGATGTCTTCTCGTCTCTTTTATGCACAGAATTATTCCAGCTTGAAGTTTCCGGAGCCCGTGCGAACCTTCAACAGCACGTCGCCGCTGCCAAGCGTTCCCTTCAGTCTTCCTTTGTCTTCGTCCTTCACCTCGTAACGCATTCCATCCAACCGAATATTTCCCTCACCGGAACTTCCCTGGTAATCGACTTCCAACGAAGTAGGTTCTTGAGCCAGATCAATGCTCACGTTGCCGCTGCCGGTTCGCAGATCGGCATCATGAACCAATCGTTCCGCATCTACGCGGATATTGCCGGATCCCGTCTTGCCTTGCAAAGCCGCTTCTCCATCACTCAGCTCAACGTTGCCGCTGCCGTTTTGAAAGCTCAGCTGTTCGGCATGATAGCCGTCTGCCGAGATTTCGCCGGACCCCGATTGCAGCGCCACCGATTCGGCTTCAATCTCCTCAACTTCGATATTGCCGCTGCCGGTATGCACCGCCAGCTCGCCGGCGTTCACCTGCTGGGCATTGACATTGCCGCTGCCTGCCTTGACGGTAACCTCGTCTCCCAGTAAGCTCTCTACTTCGATATTACCGCTCCCGCTTTCGATCTTGGCCGTTTCCCAGTTCTTTTCCGGTAACTCCACCGTTAACTGTAGATCCATAATGCTTATACCCAGATTAATGCCATGATCTTCTTCGACGCCAACCGTCATCGAATCGCCGTTCGGCTCAACCTGCAGTTTCACCTGGTCGGCATATTTCGAACTTGCCTTTCCACTCAGCCGCACCTTGATCTGATCCGCGGCTCCTTGGACGACATGAATGTCGATGCTTCCGGTCTTCACCGTCAAGTCCCGGTAATCATCCGCATCAAACGTTTGCTCTTCATTTATCTTCTTGGTGTCAAAGGAAAAGCCGAATTGAATATCCGAAAAAATGTTCCTTGGGTTCATCGTAAAGATCAGCAGCAGCACGCCGATTGCCACGATCAAGAATCCTGTTCTCTTCTTCATAACGTGTTCCTCATTCCTTCCATATCATCCCTGTATGAGTTCTCTTTTTTTGCCAATTACTGAAGTCCTGTTCAGTATAACATCCCTACGGGAAATGAGCATTGACCCCGCGAATGAGATTGGAACCCCGACCTAAGTCTAGTAAAGCTTGGGAATACACTGCAGACTATGCATTTAAACAAAAAAAAGCCGCAAAGATCGCGACTTTTTCTTTAATCAAGTACTATCCCAATGCCACATCCAGAATCATCATCAGTACGAAACCGAACATCAAACTCATCGAAGCCAAATCCTTGTTGCCTTTTTCCTGTGAGCTTGGAATCACCTCTTCGGCTACGACAAAGATCATCGCTCCGGCCGCAAAGCTCAAGGCATAAGGCAGCATGGGTTCAATGAAGGCTACGGCGACCGCGCCTATCACCGCGGCGATAGGTTCGACCATTCCTGAAAACTGTCCATAAAAAAAGCTTCTTTTCCGCGACATTCCGTCACCGCGGAGCGGCATCGAGACCGCTACGCCCTCCGGGAAGTTCTGAATGCCGATGCCTAGGGCCAGCGTCAAAGCTCCCACCAGAGATGCCTCCGTTCCCCCGTTCGCAAGAGCCCCAAATGCGATCCCCACCGCTAATCCTTCCGGAATGTTGTGCAGCGTGATGGCCAGAACCAGCAAGGTGCTTCTTTTCCTCACTCTCGGATTATATCCCTCCGCTCCTCCCATCGGAGAATTGGGGTGAAGATGGGGTAGAATCTTATCGATTCCCCATATGAATACTCCGCCTAATAAAAATCCGAACGCAGCCGGAAACCAGTTCCCGATCGGATTGCCTTCCGACAGTTCGATGGCCGGTGCCAATAATGACCAGTAGCTGGCCGCAATCATGACGCCACCGGCAAACCCCAACATACTATCCAGCAAGCGCTGGTTCAATGTTTTCGTAACAAAAACAAGAGCCGCACCTAACGCCGTCATCCCCCAGGTAAACAAGGTGGCCAGCAATGCTTGGATGATGGGATTGAAATTCATAAAAAAGTCTACCATGCAACAAAGAACTCCTTCGATGAAATTAATATGATACTTATACTATTTCCTAATGCGAGCCCTACATGCATTTGTCGATGATCCGATAAATCGATCTAGAGAATATGTACCCGCACGTGTCCATTCCGATGCATTTCAATGCAAATAATTATATATCATAAATTTCATAAAGTTGATAGATTGTTTTTCCGTGGCACCGGATCGGACCTGCCGTTTCCCCAGAACGCTCACCTTTAGGTAAGTACCTGTAAGAAAAGTGCATACTTACATCAAACCGGCGAGCCCTTTATACTCTAGAACATACATCATATCCAAGGAGGAATCATCTTTTGAAAACTCTCGTTATCGTAACGCATCCGAACATAGAAACATCGATCATCAATAAGCGCTGGGTAGAAGAACTCCGGCAATACCCGGATAAGTATACCGTTCACGAATTGCACAAAGCGTATCCGAACGGAATCATAGACGTGGAAAAAGAGCAGCAGCTCATAGAATCGCATCAAATTTTAGTTTTGCAATTCCCCGTTTATTGGTTTAGCTGCCCGCCGCTCCTAAAAAAATGGCTGGATGATGTTTTGACTTATGGTTGGGCTTATGGTTCGAATGGAGGCGATAAACTAAAGAAACGCAAGGTCGCATTAGCCGTATCCGCCGGCATTAAAGAGGAAGATTATCAGGAAGACGGAAGGTACCGCCACACCCTGGGGCAGCTGCTGGCTCCATTGGAGACAACGTTCTTATACTGCGATGCCGATTATCGTTCGTTCTATGCTTTCTATGGGCAGGAGAAGGAACCTGGCGGAAACGCGCCCGACATGGAGCCGTGGCCGCCCCAAAGCACATTGGATATAAGCGCCCGGCAGTATTTGAAGTTCTTAGACAACCTATGATGAGTTGCTGCAACAAAGTAAAAAAGAAGTATTTCCTGCTGTAGGAAATACTTCTTTAGTTACATCGGCCGTCGTCAAGCTTCACGCTGTACACCTTCCGGAGCGCTCAAACTGTTCTTCTCTCCCCATTCGCACATCATGTGTAATACAGGTATGAGAGAAAGTCCGCGTTCGGATAAAGTGTATTCCACTTTCGGGGGAACCTGGGGATATTCCGTCCGAACGATAAGATCATCCGTTTCCAGCTCCTTTAACATGATGCTAAGCGTTTTAAAGGATATGGAGCCGATGCTTCGTTTCAGCTCGTTATGCCGCATGATCTTTTTTTCTGACAGCCAGTACAGGATGATCATTTTATACTTGCCGCCGATTAAGGACAGTGTATATCCAAAGCCGGTGTCTTGGGGTTTCACGCCGGTCGGTACACAGGTTTCGCTTTCCCGCATAAGCCACACTCTCCTTCCGATCTGTTTCCAAAGCTCGATATTAGGATCATTTTATCACAAATACGATCCTGGAAACTCAGGAGAATCCCTTCCGGCATGAGAATCAACCAGCCCAGACGTCTTTTACATATTGTCCTGTCGATTCCAAACCCGACAGCCAGGCAGCAGCATCTTCAGCATTCACGCCATGGCGCTCCTGATAGGATTGAATCAGCGTTTGTTCCACCTCCGGAGCCATCCGGGAGCCGTCGCCGCAAATGTACATTTGCGCTCCGCCCTCAAGCAGCGACAGCAATAACATTCCGTCTTGTTTCATCAAATGCTGAACATAGCATTTCTCCGCTCCGCTTACCCTCGAGAAAGCCGTATGCAACGTGACCAGCCCCTCCTGCTCTGCCCGCTCAAACTCCTCGCGATACAGGAAGTCCTGCTCCGGATTCCGGCAGCCGAAGTACAGATGCGCGGCGCCCAGCTCTTGACCTGCCTCCCGAAGCGCTTGTCTCGCTTGGATAAATCCCCTGAACGGTGCAACGCCCGTGCCTGGTCCGATCATGATCATAGGCGTCGCTGGATCCTCCGGCAGCGCAAAACCCGACTCGGGAGAGCGTATAAACATCAAGACCTCCGCGCCCGTTTCCAATTCGGCCAAATAGTTCGAAGCAATGCCCCGATATTCTCCCTTGCCGCTCCATGCCCGGTCCCGAACGACGCTAACCGTGACGCTTGCCGTATTCCGGCTAACTTTCGGTGAGCTGGAAATCGAATAATATCTCGGCTTCAATGGCGGCAGAAGCTCAAGAAACCGTTCAAACGGCAGTTCGCAGGCTTCATACCGCTCCAGCAGGTCGAGCATGGTGATCCGTTTGGTCCGAACTTCGGCCTGATAGCTCGCTTCCTCTATCAGTTCTTGGAGCTCTTTGGCATGCGGCGGACATACCGTGCAAGCGGCCATTTCCCGTATCTGCGCCCTTGTAGCCGGTTCCTGCAGTTCCACGCTGCGGGACAACAGATCGTCGAGGCGGACAGGTATGCCGGTCGGCAAATGTGCGCTGCTTCTTCCTTCTGCAGACAAAATAAGATGGGAGCCCGCGTTCAGTTTGAATCTTCGAAGTACTCGCTGAACCAGTGTCTTTGGATTGACCGGAAGCACCCCCAGATGATCGCCTTCGCGGTATTCCGCTCCGGACGGGAGCGAGATTTCGATATGCTGCGTGATCCTTCCGCTGCCCTCATGCTGCAGATTGCGGCTAAATACGATACGCCCTGTCACGGCGCGATAGGTTTCCGTCAACGGAACGGCGGCCGCACCCTGGACGAACTGAACGGACAAGGCGCTGCGTTTCTGTCCATGGACCGCCGTAACCGGCAATCCGAGCGCTTGCATCAAATCCGGCCATAAATGCTCCGTCCACTCATCGACTTCCCGCTCAAAATCGCCGCTTGCATCACTTTCGCCGCGCTGGATCAAACGCTGGCCCCCTTTGAGTGCAAGCTGCTCGTCGATGAAGCGGGGAATGCGCTGATACGTGCTTGCCCAGTTATGGTCTCCGCACCCGAATACCGCGTAACGAACGCCCTCAATTTCGGATTCGTTCGCGTTCTCGAGCCATTCCGTGAAAGCCTTGGCATTGGAAGGCGGTTGTCCGTTGTACGATGCAGTAACGATGACTACAACGCCTTCCTTCGGAAGCTTTCCTGCATATTCGTCCAGTGTGCCCACCTGGCTGTCGAACCCTTGATGCTTCGCAGCATCCGCCACCTCTCTGGCAATTCCCTCAGCCGTGCCCAGATTGGAACCGTACAATGCGAGCAGCGGCGTATGATGGGCAAATGCCGCCGAAGGATCGGACTTGGCATCATCCCGCTTCTTCGATTCGAGCGAAGCAACTTGACCTCCACCCGGTACCAGAAGAGCCGTCCCGCCTTGACGGCTTCGAACCTGAATACGGAACCCTTCCGGCTTCAGAGTGAGTGTTTCCTTTACTTTCAGCTCATACGGCTGGTTATCGATCAGTTCGAAATATTTGAGAACCAAACCAAGGACCAGGGTTGCTTCCTGCAGCGCAAACTGCTGACCGATGCAGGCGCGTTGGCCGTTACCAAACGGTTTGTAGGCGTCATGCGGCACCTGGCTCGGATCCTCGAAACGTTCGGGTCTGAACGTTTCCGCATCGTCCCCCCAAACCCGCGAGTCCCGATGGAGCCCTGGGATCAGGACGGTCACGCTGTCCCCTTTCTTCATGGGATAGGTTCCCCCGATCGCCGTATCTTCCTTTGCATACAAGGAGAAAGCAGGCGCCGTTGGCCATAAGCGCAGCGACTCGTTGAGTACCATGCGGACGTATTTGAGTTCCCTCACCTGGTTATAGGTCGGAACGGGATCTTTCAGTACGCGGTCCACTTCGCTGACCGCCTTAAACAAGGCTTCCGGATTTTTCATCAAATAATAAATGGCAAAGGACAACAAGCCGCTTGTCGTCTCATGTCCGGCGATCAGAAAGGTGATGATCTGGTAACGGATGTTCTCATGATCGAGAGACTCGCCTGTATCGGGATCGACGCCTTCCAGCATATGCGCGAGCAAATCCCCTTCTTCACCGCCGTGCTTTCTGCGATCTTGGATGAGCTCATCCACGAGGGAGAACATGAACTGGATATCCTCCTGAAACTGCCGTTTCTTTTTAATCATAAACATGTCCTGGATGCCCAGACGATGAAGCTGGTTCATGCCCTCATCCAGCGCCCGCACCATACTGTCGATAAATGGATGGTTGTCTTCGCGGTAGAAGCTGTTAAACCGGTAATTAAATCCGCAGAGGCCGATCGTATCCAGCGTCAAGCGCGTCATGTCGGCAGGAACGTCCACGGTTTCGTCCGGATTGAGCCGAGCCCATTTCTGGACCAGCTGCATGGCGATATCGACCATTTTCGTGTGGTAGCCTTGCATCGCGCGCTGGCTGAAGCTGGAGAGCAGAATGTTATGGGCTTTTTTCCAGTTTGGCTCCTGCGTGGCGCTCGTAAACAATCCATCCCCCGCGAATGGGCGGACATTCTGCAGCGGTGCCCAGATTCGTTTATCAAACCGCTTCTCGTCACAAGCATCCTTGACATATTCATGTCCCGAAACGTACAGTTCCTTGCGTCCGCCTGGATATTGAAATTGAAAGATCGGTCCGAGCTCGGAGGCAACTTTCACAAGCGATTGGACCGGTGCGGCGGAATCCAGCAGCGGCAGATTGCCGAGCGGACCGTAGGTTTTAGGCTGAGGCACTTCCTTGGTTTGTGTCATGCGATCTCCCTCCATCATCCCTGTCATCTCTTTGTATTTGCCCATTTTCGGGCAGAATAATTCTCGTTGCAGAACCAATTGACCATTTTCGTAATATGGTCATTTTCTTGTAAAAAAGGAGGATTCGACGCGGCATCGTTTGTTTTCACTTACAATGGCTGCCTGATCCTGCCTTTACCCTATCATGATATGGATATCCGCACATCTGCCGGAGGTCCGTAATATCGTATAGGTCCGCTGTTATTCGTTTATTACTTTTCAACCAGGAAGTGACCCGTTATTACAACTTTTGGACTATGAATCCAGAATATCCGATATGGCCATAACCCTACATGTAAGCTGACATTCACGGATCTATGTTAGTGGATTAATCCGTGTTCCTCATTTTACTTGCTTTAGAGATACGATATGATTAATGCCTATTTTTCCTGCTCTCTTTGGGGGAATCGTGGTCCGTTTGTATTCCTTAAAACCCATCTTTTCGTAGAGTCTCATCGCTGGTACATTCGTATCGGCTACCTCTTCTATTAAAAACTCACGGTATGGAGCAGCTTCAAGAATATGGCCTATGATCAGCGAGCCTACCCCTTGTCCTCGATATTCCGCGGCCGTCCCCACAAACTCAATCGAACACTTCATCGGAGACGGATTCGCAAGTGGCGTTTCAAATTCCTTTTTCAAAAACATGTGCGCAAGGCTGCCCTTATATAATCCCAAATGCTTCCGCAGCTCTTTTTTGTTGAGTTTCACGGATAAAGAGGTGCCGTCCGAACATGCAGCCATTCCAGCCACTTTGTCGCCGGCAACGGCAACATAAAATTGGTCCAGGTTAAACATGTGCGCAAAGGCTCTGGCGATTTGCTCCTCATCTTTAGAGAAATACCCAAGCCATTGCGAGAACCCATCTGCAAAAATACGGGACATTTGAACTCTTGCATCCATTTCTAATTGATCGGCTTTCCTAACTGTAAACATAGTCACTCTACCTCCTTGAACAGGAATAATGTGAGTACGCTCGGTGATGGCATTACGAAGTTGTTTTTCATTATCACTTTCATATCAGCCAGGCCCTGCAATGCCGAATAAAACAACACGGCCATTTCATGGGCATCTCCAGGACGGAAATCGCCTGACTCCTGTCCCTTCTTAATAAGTGCGGCGGTAGAACGCAACAGCCGACCATTTACCTCTAAAACCTCAGCTTGTTTCCGATTGGCTCCATCACCGGAGAAAAACAGCTGATTCATGAGAATCAGCAAATTGGCAAGCTCTTCCCCATCCTGCATATCGTGATAAATTTCGTCAACAAACTGCGTCATGAGTTTTTTCGGCGAATCAGCGTCTTCGAAGGTTTGGATGGTTTGGGTCAAGCCGTCAAGCGCAAATTCAACAAGTTCATTAAACAAGCTGTCTTTTGTTTTGTAATGCCGGTATAAAAGCCCGATGCTGATACCGGCTGCATCCGCTATGTCCTGCACATTCGTGGAGCCGAACCCCTTTTGAACAAAAAGCCGCATTCCGGCGGATTGTATTTTTTGTCTGGTTGCGTTACGCATTTCTTCGTATTGTTCCTTTGTACGTGGCAAGTTGCTCATCCTTTTTATTGAGTGAGTTTTTACTCATTATAAAATGCTGATCTTGGATAATCAAGCCATAAACGATGAATTAGCAAATTGGCCCCCAAGAGCAGTAAATCAAACCGCATGATTTCAAGATGATAATCGAAACTAGCGTTTGCAGATTCGCAATATAATTAGTCGCAGTTTTTCATCGCATTAGAAACTTTTCTGTAAATGTTCACAGAATTTTCACTTACGAGGAGCTTTTCTCCATCCCTATAATTACAAAGGTAACTAGAAAGGATGATGAAAGTGCCAACTACAAAGAAAGAAAATTTCTATTTCGGTATGATGATGTGTGTGGGGATGGTCATCATGATGACAACCTACAATCTGATCACGAACGGATTGATCGGAAACATATCGCTTGCAGCCGTACTCATGCAGTTTGTTCTGGGCTTTATGATTGCCTTCCTGCTGGAGCTGTTTGTTGTCGGCCCTGCAGCCAAAAAAATCGTATTTTCCATAACGCGCAACAAATCCAGCAAAATTATCATGATCGTGGCAATGGCCTTTTTTATGGTGATTGGGATGGTGACTTTTATGTCCATGTACGGTCTGGCGTCCTCTTACTTTGCCGACGGCCTGCCTGGTGAATCGCTGCTTGAAAGCTACTTCTCCATTTTCATTAAAAATTTTGTGTTTGCGCTGCCGCTTCAACTCCTCATTGTAGGCCCGATCGTGCGGTTCCTGTTTGGCAAGCTGAAAGCCAACCGCATGAACGAATCCCTCACGACCGTCTAGAATGTCGGAGTCTTCGCCATACTCATCAATAAAAGCCGCGATATAATCGCGGCTTTTTGAAATCCAGTATTCATCTGCATGGAGGATATTTCTGCGATCCATTCCTGGCTCTGATCAGCCGAAGCTTCAAACTTGAGCTTCTTCCATGGCTTTACGAACATCATAATCGCGGATATCGATATCCAGCGGCATGCGGAGCGCCAGCTTTGCCAGCTGATACCCTAGAAATGGACCCATCGTTAGTCCGGACGCTCCCAGCCCGTTTGCCGTAATCAGCCCTTCCCACTCGGGTACTGGGCCGATGACGGGAAGAAAGCCGGGCGTAAACGGACGAAAACCGACTCGCACTTCCTGAAACGTGCTGTCCGCTAAATCAGGCGCCAATGCCAATCCTTTATTCAGGATTTCCTGCATGCCGCCAGGGGTCACCCTCGTATCGTAGTCCTTGATATCATTTTCGTGAGTCGCCCCGATTACGATCCTTCGGTTATCGAAAGCGAGCAAATATTGATCCGAAGGCGGCATGATCACCGGCCAGTCTCCTGTATCTGGATGATCGGACACCTCTACATGAATGATTTGCGCTTTCTGATAGTGAACCCCAAAATGAATGCCTAAAGGCTGCAGCAGTTGTTTTGCCCAGGCGCCGGCACAGACGATGACTTCATCAGCCGAGTAGCGCTTGGATCCGACTTGGGCTCCAGTTACGCGGCTCGCCTGATACTGCAGCTCGGCATTCCCGTTTATTAGCTCGGCTCCGTGCCTTTGCGCTGATCGGATCAACGCATCTCGCAGCGCCCGACCATCGACACGGGCTGCACCGCTGATATGAACGGAATGATAGCCTTCCTGGAGCAAAGGAAACCGTTCACGGGTTTCTTCCTGATTCAGCCGTGTGATCTCGCCGATTTCCGGAGCATCCGCTTTTCTCGTATGCGCCCGCTCCTCCATCTTACTGATTTTGTTCACATCTTCATGAATGCTAAGAGCGCCGACTTGAGCGTAACCCGTGTCTGTCACGCCCTCGCTGATAAGCTCGTTTATTAATTCAGGATAAAAGCGTGCGCCGGCTTTGGCCAATCGGTACCATGCCTGATTCCGCCTTTGCGACAGCCAGGGACATATAATTCCTGCCGCGGCATCGGTAGCCTGCCCTTGATCTTTACGGTCTATAACGAGGACTTCCGCTCCCATTTTGGCTAACTGATAAGCGGTCGATGCCCCCAGAATTCCAGACCCTATGACGATGACTTTCCTCATGTATGACATTCCCTTCCTCAAAGCACTGTATCCATTATAGCGAATGCAGGAAAAAAGTATAATGCACATCATCTCAGCGGTTTGAATCAGGCGGCTAAAGCATGTCAGCGGGAGCATTTCTTCCCTATAAAAGAAAATACAAAAAAGCCGCCAAATAGGCGACTTTACATCCATATGATCTATGGTTGATCTGATGGAACGGTTCATCTTATTTTTCCATGACAGCAAAATAGTTTTCTTCATAGTCTGCAAAGTTGAACACTCTACCGGAAGGCATATTCACCACTTCGCCGACCGTGATATTGCGGCTGGTTAGATGGCTGTGCAGCGCATCGAAATCTTCGGTGAACAACATTAAAGAAGGTGTGCCCAAATGTAATCCCGGCGACATTTTGGCTACGAGCTCCTTATCATGCAGAATGATGGTTGTTTCTGTTTCCTTCGTAGGAGCAATTTCAATCCATCTCATTTCACCGTTGTTCTCTTCAGCGATAACTTCAAATCCTAGCATCTCAGTCCAAAACTTCACGGCTTGATCCTGATTGTATACATACACCATAATTTGACCAACTTTGCTAATCATCGATTCTACACTCCCTCGTATAAGTAAATTAAATGTTAAAACCAGCTTGCTTCTATGACTTCCTTGTCTCTTCAGATCATAACATGCCAGATGTAAGTATATTTCTTATCAATTGCGAATTCAGGTTAATTATTGGTTGAATTTCGTAATTTAGAAAATATAAAAAGAAGTGCCCGCAGAAGTTTTGACGGGCACTTCTTCACTTGCTCCAAAATTGGTAATCTAGTGAATTATTTAATAGGGATACTCACCTCAAGATCTTTCAAGTAATTTTTGACGATCTCTCCGTTCTTATCCAGTTTGAATTCGCCTGAAGCTGCATTGGGATCTTTGAATTCAGGTGTGAACGGCTTCATGAAAATAGATTTTGCGCTCGCATCCGGAGCCTCCAGAATGAAGTCGTAATAGAAATCACCGTTCTTGTTGTTCTCATCGGTGCCTCTTCCCGATATTCGCTCCAGTTCATTACCTTGATCATCAAAGAAATCATACAGGATCGTTGAATCATGTCCGCCCTTCAGAACGAACTGAATTCGGGTGGAGTGAGCTGTTGAATGAACCTGCTTTAGCGTCAAGCGGAGATCATCCATTTTTTTAATTATGTTAGGCAGAAGAACAACCGGTTTGTTCACCATTTTTTGAATAGGAATCTCCAATGTGAACGGTTTTTGAACACCTTCCAGATGTATTTTAGCCGTTAACTTGAACTCGTCAGGAAAAGCTTCAAGATTACCTCCAAGCAGGGAAGCATCGCTCAGTATCATAATCGCATGATTCGCATCTGTACCCGGTGATGTGCTTACGCTTGGTCTTTTCGACAAATCCCCTCCCGCAAATTCGTGTATGGATTTACCGTCAATGAAGACGTCCATTTGGCGGATAGAACCTTTATCATGGATATATTCACCCATCTGCTCATCCCAATGGCCACCGGTTAAACTGCCGGAAAGTCCTTTACCGCTTCGCTGCAGTTCAACTTCAACATGGTTGCCGTCGTATAAAGATTTGGACACTCCAAGGGTAATCCCTTGTTGGGTATCGCTAACTACCTTGGATTCGTCTTGGACCATGCTGGACGCTTGAGGCTTTGTTGCCGTTATACTCGCCGCTTGAGCAGTTCCCCATACTGCTCCACCCAGAATCATACCTGTCAGTGCCACGGTACTCATTACTTTAAACATTGTTTTCATGTTTTTTTCTCTCCATTCGATTTCTATTTTTTATGTTCGTTCGCTATTTAACCAAAAGGCGAATCTCAATATCTTTCATGTATTGTTTGATGATGTTGCCTTTGCTGTCCAACTTATATTGACCGGAGGTGTCATCTTTCAGCTCAGGCTTAAAGGGCTTTATGGTCAATGAGTTCACATTTTTGCCCAGCCCATCAAGGAGGATATCATAATAGTAATCACCTTTTTTATTATTCTCGTCGGTCCCCCTGCCACTGATCATGTTAAGCTGTCTACCTTGATCATCCACAACATCAAAGGAAATCGAATTCTTGCCAGGACCTTTTAGGATGAGCTGTAATCTTGTCGAAGTAGTCGTAAGGGCAGCCTTGTTCAATGTCATGCTTAGACCATTCGATTTCTTGGTGACATTTGGCTTTAGAACGATCGGCTTACTTGAACCTTTTTTTATCGGAATATCCAACTTGAAGGGTTTGCTTACACCTTCAAGGGAAATTGTGGCATTGAGCTTAAATTTATCGGGAAAAGCCTTGATGTTTCCTCCAAGCTGTGAAGCGTCCGTCAAGGTAATGATCGCTGTGTTCGGATCAGCGCCTGCTTGCCAGCTTAAACTTGGTTTTTGCGCCAGACTTCCGGTCTCATGGATTGATTTTCCTTCGATCAGGATGTTCATATTGCTGATGGAACCTTTCTCCATAATATATTCACCGGTCTTGCTATCCCGCTTCCCTTCCGTAATTCCACCAGTAAATCCTTTGCCACTCCGATTGATCGTAATGCTGACATGGTTCCCGTCGTATACTGCCTTGGTTACCCGAAGAGTGATTCCGGATTGTGTAACAGTTATGGCTGAAGCAGCAGCCATTATCTGCGCAGAATTGCCGCTGACACTAGCCTTATCGGCGGCTGCGTCAGCATGACCCAAGACTGTTCCCCCAAGAAGCATCGCAGCGAGTGCTGCCGTAGACATGACTTTACATATTTTTTTCATAGGATCTCCTTGATATGTCTTTTTATATTTTTACCATTGAACGTCATAGAGCTTCTCCAAACCGAGATGATCCACTGGAATGGTAATCTCCAATTCCTTCAGGTACGTCTTGACTATTTCTCCGGTACTATCGACTTTGTACAAGCCGCTGTTAGCTACGGGATCTTGAAAGACGGGCAGGAATGGCTTGATCGTTATGGATTCTGGCGCATCCTCAAACCGGTCAAACATCAACTCCAGCCGCTGTTGTTGTTGTCGATCATCCCGGTAGACTCCCTTCCCGGAAATCCGGCCGAGCTCTCTCCCCCGATCATCCCAAACCTCGAACAGCAAATTATGCTCACCAAGCCCAAGCTCCCCTGACTTGTCCGTGCGTTCCAGATTCAAGATGAGATCTGTGGTGATTGGAGTGAACTTCAGCTGCTCCAGCGTAATTTGAAACCCGTTCCATTCTCTTGTTTCTCCAGACGAGACCGTAATTTGATCTGCATTTTTCCGAACAGGTACATTAAAGATATAAGGGGCATCAATTCCTTCAAGCGTAATTTTGGCCGTCAACTGGAATTGATCCGGCAAGGATTGATTATGATTTTCTGAATATGAAAAGCCTATGAGTTCGTACAGTACGACGTTGGGATCCGAAGTCGGCTTGCCAATCAAACCCGGTTTATCGCTTAGGCCGGGGTCATGGATGGAGGTGCCGTCTATGAGCATCTCCACATCGGTTATGGCTCCTCTTTGAAATCTAAGCGTTGTATCCATGTCCTCCTGGATAACTTCAACATCCGATATCCCCCCGGTAAATCCTTCACCCTCCCGCTTCACCGCCAGGGACAAACGAGTCCCGTCATATACAACCTGCGGTATTCGAAGGGTCACACCTTGGTGCGTTACGCTAGCGTTCGGTTCAGCTGCCAAACCTCGCTCCCCCGCTGTTTGAAGCCCCAAATCATCGGCTAACCTGAAAATACTGCTGATCAGCGGAATTTTTTTTAGCGATTCTGCCATTACCGGTGATACGTAAGCACTGGTTATCAACGCAATCATGGCCGCCGCGGCCGTAGTTGCTACCATTCCGCGTATCTTAGTGGAACGATGTTGCTGATTCGATCTCGTTGACATCGGAAGATCTGTCAGAGAAGCGTAAACCTCATCCTGATGGCGGCGAATCATATCCGGAACCTCGCTCCGTGGCCCCTTCCCTATCTCCCGCAGTTCTTTATCCAAGTCAAAAGGATTCATAGGCCAGCTCCCCCTTCCGATTTTGTTTTACCTGGTCAAACAATATTCCCCGCGCTCTGTGAAGACGCGCCCTTACAGCACCATCCGTAATATCAAGCACACTTGCGATTTCCTTAATGGGCAAATCCTGAAAATAGAACAAGTGTATAACGATTCGAAGCGATTCATCTAAGCGTTCTACCGCTTCACGAAGATCCAGCTTGTGGCTGTCTTCATAATAATCGGATGTTCGTATGCGCTCAGGCACTTCTGCCATGACTACGGTACGCTCTCTGCTTCGAAGCAGCTGATTGCATTCATTGATCAGAATCCGAATCACCCAGGTTTTAAAGTACTTTGGTTTTTGTAATGTAGATAAAGATTTATATGCTTTAAGTGTTGTCTCCTGAAAAGCATCCGCACAATCTTCATCGCGTTTTAGAATGGACTTCGCCAAGCCGTACAGTTCGGGTTCCAGCCTCCGGAAGAGCCGGATAAACGCTTCACGATCTCCTCGCTGCGCTCTCTTGACTTCATGTTCCGATTCTCGCACGATATTCATCTCCTTTTGAGGGCCCTCTATAAGATTAGATGGACGAGCATACCAAAATGTTATATTTATCGATAAAAAATTTGATGGATACCCGTTTGACACAAATTACGTTCATCGTTACTATTATAAATGACTTTTTGGTTTTCTTAAAAACCAATAAGTTCAAATCGTAAAATTTTTAAAAGAAAGTGGGTTCACCAACATGTCAGATCCATCTGCAATTGTCCGTAACACCTCAGAAGAAAGAGCTTTTGCTATTAAAGACATCCTTGCGCCATTGCTTGCCGTCATCATCGGCACCTTCATGGTCCTTTTGGACAGCACGGTCGTCAATGTCGCCGTACCTACGCTGGTTCAATATTTTGATAGCTCTCTGCATACCATTCAATGGTCGATCGCCGCATACACGCTTGCATTGTCCGCGGTCATCCCTCTCGCGGGATGGCTATCGGATAAATTTCAGCCCAAACGGGTGTTTCTCATATCGATCGGATTGTTTACGATAGGATCCGTGTTATGTGCTTTTGCCCAGACAGCCGAGCAGCTTATCGCCTTTCGTGTTATTCAAGGCATGGGTGGCGGCATGGTGTCGCCGATCGGAATGGCGATGGTATACCGTTTGGCACCTCCTGACAAAAGAGGTTCTATTATAGGGATGTTTGGAATTCCTTTACTGCTTGCCCCAGCGCTCGGTCCCGTATTATCCGGATGGCTGATTGAGTTTGTCAGCTGGCAATGGATATTTCTGATCAATCTCCCCATTGGCATGATCGGACTATTCGTGGGCATCAAACATCTGCCTTCCTTTTCAGAAAAAGAGGCTCCGTCTCTGGACATTGTCGGCATGCTTCTTGGGCCTGTAGCTTTTGCCATGATTACTTATGGAGTCAGTGAGGGAGGGGTAAGCTGGACTTCCGCCAAGACTTTATCCGGTCTGATCATTGGTGTGTTAGCACTTGTTCTTTTCATATGGTCTTGTTTGAGACAAGAACAGCCTTTGCTTGAGCTGCGTGCGTTCAGATCGACTGATTTTACACGTGGTATCATCATCTCCTGGATCATGCAGGCAGCGATGTTCGGTTCCGTGCTTCTATTCCCGCTGCTTCTTCAGCAGATTAGAGGTTTCACTCCGTTGACGACCGGGCTCATCCTGCTGCCGCAGGCAGTCGGTTCCATGATTTTTATGCCTATGGCCGGAAGGCTTTTTGATAAGGTGGGCGCACGTCCTCCGCTTGTGGCCGGAATGACGCTGATGACAGCGGCGTTGTTCACGATGTCTTTTGTTCGAACCGATACCCCTTTACTGCTGATCATGATCGTATTGTTCTTCATGGGCTCCGGCATGGGGTTATCGATGATGTCCCTGAATACGCATGTATTAAATGCAATCCCTAAGAGCCTTGTAAGCCGGGTTACTCCGCTAACAAGTGCATCGCAGCAGGTCATCGCTTCGTTTGCCGTAGCCGGCTTCACGGGATATTTATCTTCCCGGATGACATCAAGCCTGCCGAATAACCCTGTTGGAACCAACCCTATGGATTCCCATGCTGCATCCTTTGCGGACACCTTTTTCCTGGCTGCCTGCATTGCTTGCGCGGGACTGGTTCTCAGCTTATTTCTTAGAAAACCCAAACAAATAACCGATGTATTCTTCGTTCCATTGAACAGCAGACATAATAAGCCACAATAACCGTTACACATAGGAGGAACTTACTTGAGAATCGGAGAAATGGTTATCATACTATTCATTATCGCGCTGGCTATAATTACGATTTGGGGCCAAAGATCGAAGAAAAGCCCGCTGATTTACTCGTTAATCGCGCTATTTATCGTTACGGTTGTGCAGATCATCGTTGAGGATTGCCGGTGGCAAATGATTCCTTGTTATGCGGCTTCCGTTATCCTAACGGTTTGCATCATTTTTAGAAAACCCAAAAAGAAACCGCGCAGTAAGAGCGGGAGAAGATGGATAGCCGGGTTGTGGACCACGGTATTGCTCCTATACGCTTCGGTCATGGTCGCACTGCCTCTCCTGCTCCCTGTATTCGCATTTCATCAACCTCAGGGAACCTATAGTGTGGGAACTGCGGTATACCACTTTATTGACAATCACCGGCCCGATGAGTATTCTGCCGAACCGACGGATCACCGCGAGCTGATGGTACAGTTATGGTATCCCTCCGAGCCCGAAACGGGGGAAGAAGCCGCACCCTATATCCGTAATGTAACAGCGATTACACAAGGTCTCGAACAGGCCTTGTCCTTCCCTGCCTGGACGTTAAGCCATTTGGGTCTCGTGGAGACCCATGCCTACAGCAATGCCCCGCTGTCTACCACGGAGCAGGAATATCCGATCTTGATCTTTTCACATGGCATGACGGGTTTCCGCAACCAAAATACCTTCCAGATTGAAGAGCTGGCCAGCCATGGATATATCGTGGTTGGAATCGACCATGTCTATGATGCGGCTGCAACCGTATACCCGGACGGCCGGGAGATTTTGATCAACAAGCACCAGCTTTCTGGTTTTGAAGCGCTTGACGAGCACATGACATTATGGACTCAGGATGTATCCTTTATTTTGAATCGGCTGGAACAAATGAATAGACAGGATGAACAGGAACGTTTTACCGGCCGTCTTGATCTGGAGCGAATCGGCATGTTCGGGCATTCTTACGGCGGTGCCGCTGCAGCCCAGATGCTGCTGAAGGATTCTCGTATCAAGGCTGCGATCAATATGGATGGAACCTTATATGGAGACCCCATGCCGAGCACGGGACTGAATAAGCCATACCTACAGATGAATGGAGAGAAAAGTATCGATAAGTCGATATTCGATAACTCGCTGGATCAAGCCATGGCGCAAAGCGGCCATACACGGGAGTATTACGAAGATTTTTGGGAGGAGACGGTAAGGCGTCGCATGAATGCTCTGCAGGGGGGCGGATACACGATGACGATACCGCATACTTCCCATATGAGTTATACGGATTTTCATCTGTTCTCTCCGCTGCTGCCTAATCCGGGAGAGGATCCAGAATCGGTTCATCGCATCATAAACGAGGTAAGCGTTGCTTTCTTTGACCAGCATCTCAAGGAAATACGGGAGAACGCAATGAATGAATTATCGAAGAAATATCCGGTTATCGAGCTCGTTCAAGATTGAGGCGCCGTTCTTGTGCCTGTGGATTAGCTCTGCAAAAAACGATATGATAGTGATCGAATCCGGTTTGTTTGTACATCGTTAAGGGGGCCGCGCTATGAGTTTGTTAAAAGAAAAAATATTGCAATCGGCTATTCGTTCCTTTGCCGAAAAAGGATACCAAGCGACTTCGATTCAAGATATCGCGGATGATTGCAGCATTGCTAAAGGCTCAATCTATAAATACTATGGTTCCAAAGAAGAGCTGTACATCCGTATTCTGGAGAAACGACAGCAAGATATGATTGATGCCGTAGAACAGATCCGCAAAAAAGGTTTATCCCGCAGGGAAACTTTTCTTGAGGAGATCGCTTATCAGTTCGATTTTTTCATCGAGCATGGATATTATATATCGCGTGATCATAACGAGCTCCCACCGGCGAACAGTGACAAGATCGGTACCGTCATCCATCAGCTTCAATTGAATATGTTTCGTTATTACCAAGATATTTTGCTCCGTCATTACGGGGATTTGATAGCGGAATGGAAATGGGATGCTACAGCCGTCTTTAACGGATTGATCCGCGAGTATACCTTTCATGTCTTGTTTGGATTCAAACCGCTCATCCAAAAGGAATTAGCTGTTTTCATTGCTGAGCGAATGGATGATCTTGTACTGGGATTGGAAAAACGTGATCCTCGTCCCCTGCTCACCGACGAACTCATGAAGGAATATTCGATGATTGATCTAGAAGCACTTACCCATACGCAAGAAATTCGAAGAACGGCATTGATGGATACGATCGAGTCGATTATCCCCGATATGTCCACTACGAATTCTAGAAAAAATGACTTGTCTGAGGTAACGGCAATGCTGCGGGAAGAGTTCTCCGCAGAACGTCCTCGACCCTTTTTGATCCAAGCGCTGCTAAAGGATCTGTCTTCGGAGAACGAGCTGACTTTTTACACGAATCAGCTGCTCCAGTTGATTCGAGAAGGCAATTAAGGTAGAGTTCAATTGAAATCAAGCGAGACTGGGTTTCTGTAAGATTACCTAGATGATATAACAATAAAATGTTAAAAAAGCTGCCGCTAATGAGCGGACAGCTTTTTTTGAAATTCACTATAAAAAGACATGGGCTAGCTAATCCATACTCCCGCTTCTTCCCGGGATAACCGCCTTGTTCTTTCTTATGCTTCTTGATTGCCTTCTAGCTCAACGATTTTCGTTGCGACATTGTCGCAAAATGCACGATCATGCTCCACGAACAGAATGGTCGGTGCATATTCCAGCAATAGCTCTTCTATTTGCATACGGGAAATAACGTCAATAAAATTAAGCGGTTCATCCCAAATATGCAAATGAGCCTGCTCACTAAGACTTTTGGCGATCAGGACCTTTTTCTTCTGTCCCCCGCTATAAGTCGAAATATCCTTTTCGAATTGGAGCCTCGAGAAATCGAGCTTCCGCAATATGGATTTAAACAGGCTCTCGTCAATTCCGCTGCTGGTGGCATAATCCGACAAACTGCCCCGAAGATGGGAGGTGTCCTGGGATACGTAGGATATTTTCAGCTGACGATCCCTGCTGAGATGTCCCGTGTACTGCAGATCTTCTCCGCATATTAATTTCAGGATGCTGGATTTTCCTGATCCGTTTTTACCCGAAAGGGCAATTCGCTCCCCTTGTTCGATCGTGAAACTTACGTTCTCACACACCGTCTTGGAGCCATACGAGATGGATACATTCTCCAGCTCGGCCAGCTGCTTTTTGTGGTACTCGAGCTGGGAAATCGCAAGACTCTCGGAGCTCTCGATGTTTTTAAGGAGCTTCGATTTTTCTTCAATAGCGGATTGTTGCCGCTGCTCCAGGTTTTTGGAGCGTTTCATCATTTTCGCTGCCTTGTGGCCAATATAGCCTTTATCGACTTTGGAACCGGAATTTCTGGTGCCGTTTTTCGTTTTTTCTACTTCATGTGACCAATTTCCCGTTCTTTTGGCAGAATCGGTTAATCGTTTAATGTCTTTCCTGAGTTTCTCGTCACTGGCGAGCTCAAATTGATCCTGTCGCTTTTTATTTTCCCACCATGCGGAGAAATTGCCCTTTTGAATCTCGATATTGGTTTTATTGATGGACAGGATGTGGTCGACACAATCATCCAGGAATGCTCGATCGTGAGATACCAGAATGTACCCGCTTTTTTTGTTGAGATAGTCGCTGACCGATTTTCTCGCATGCATGTCAAGATGATTGGTCGGCTCGTCGATCAACAGGAAGCGGTTCTCTTTGGTAAAGAGCGCCGCCAGCATCACTTTGGTTTGTTCTCCGTTCGACAATGATTCATAAGGCCGATACAGAACATCTTCCGATACCTTCAGCAAGTTAAGCTCGCGCACGATTTGCCAATGAACATACTCCGGATAAATCTCTTCGATTACATCCTGGGTAAGATATTCCTTGTGCTCGACATGGTAAGGAAAATAGTCGAAGCTCACGGCGGACGAAATATTCCCGCTGTATTCATACTTGCCCTGCAGCAGGTTCAAGAACGTGGTTTTCCCTCTGCCGTTTCTTCCGGTAAATCCTAATTTCCAATCGGTATCGATTTGAAAGCTCACATTCTCGAATATAGGATCATAACTGCTTTCATAAGCAAAGGTTAGGTTCGTTACATTAATTAATGACATTTTACTCATTCCTCTATGGCGATATTTCAGAACGAAAAAAGCGCGAATAACACCAGATCCCCGGTGCTATCCACGCTAACGTTAACCTAACTATACCATAAAGAAACCAAGCGATTGATCAAGTCATCGCTAAGCATGCCTGTATATGAATATAGAAGGATAAAGTTCCGGTATCTGATTGGTTATGATGTGAACCTTGTCTAGTGTTCCCCGTTTCGACAGGTTCACATAAACATCTACAACCTCTAATTCAGTCATCGCTTTATCCCTCCTCTGTATAATCACTCATTATAGTCCGAATATAAAAAAACTTAACATGAAAACCTCCCATTGGTCAACCTGCTCGGGTGTCTCGCCATTTCAAAATTCTGAACGAAGGCCATGGATCATATCGGACTTTCCGATCTTGCGCAAATAGCGGGTTGCTGTTAGGATAATTCGAGTGGCAGCTAGCTGCCTAATCATATGGATCGAAAAGCAGGTGACCGATTATGAATTTGTTAAAAGAATTTAAAACCTTCGCACTCAAGGGTAATGTGCTGGATTTGGCCATTGGGGTGATCATAGGGGCAGCCTTCGGCAAGATCGTATCCTCGCTCGTGAGCGATATCATTATGCCGGTGATTGGCTTGCTTCTTGGCGGTGTGGATTTATCAGGGCTGAAGGCTACCATCGGGGACGCAACGCTGACTTACGGAGTCTTCCTTCAAACCGTCGTGGACTTCCTGATCGTCTCCTTCTCGATATTCATGTTCATCCGCACGCTCAACCGCTTCAAACGCAAAGAAGAGACCAAAGCCGAAGAACCGCCGGCTCCGTCGAAGGAAGAAGTTTTGTTAGCTGAGATTCGCGATTTGCTGAAACAGCAAAACCAGGCCTCCGAAAAATAAAACAGGATTCCACTAGAACGTGTTTTCAAGATGAAAACACGTTCTTTTTTTTGATCCACTACGGATAACATGGCGATCCCGACCTTATATGATATTGACAGATCCGAATCGCTAGAATTATAATTCATACTAACCCTACTAATATAGTATGTTTTAAAAAACGGCAATTAACCGTCCAACCTTGGGCTGCCCGGAAAAGGAGAGATTCCACATGCCAAATGTTCAAACGTTTAAAGCTACCGCTCAATTGCAAGAAGGGGTAAAAGTCATAACGAAAGCAAGACAATTCGAGCTGGTCATCGATGAGCCTCAAAGTCTCGGCGGTACGGATACCGGAATGAACCCCGTCGAAGCCTTGCTTGCTTCCTTGGGTGCATGCCAATCGATCGTAGCCCGCGTATATGCGCCGAAATTCGATGTGGTGCTCGAGGATTTCAGGGTAGACGTCGAAGGCGACTTGGATCTGGACGGATTTTTTAACCGCTCCGAGGTGCGCCCCGGATACTCCGACATTCGATATACGTTTTACATCAAGACACCATCGCCCGCCGATAAGGTGGAGTCGTTCGTGGCATTCCTGGAGAGTAAATGCCCTGTGGGAGATACGATTGCTGCGCCGGTGAATCTTAAGCTGAATCGCATCGTCATCGAAAACTGAACTCATGTACATAGAGGGATGCAAGACCTGCACACAGCAGTCCTGCATCCCTCTTTTATCTTATGCTTAAGAACTTGAGTCTACGCTGGGCTCCACCTTCCAAATTTACAATCGCGCCATCTGACCACCTTTGATCTCAAAAGGCTCGCCTTCTACGCTAATCCACACGTTTAAGGCACTGGGGTTATGGATCATTCGGCTATCTGCCGAGAAACGAAGTTGGTCCAAGGCACTGCAGTATGCATAGATCTCGGCATTCGTGGCATACCAGATATCATTCCGCCCGCCGATCATGTCCCCGAATCGATCCACGAGATCCCAATTCCGGTCGTTCTCGAACTCGTAACTGTGGCCCCACACGTACAGGATGGCCATCCTGGAGAAAATCTGCTGCATATCCACGAACTTCTCCGCGTATTCCACCATTTCTTTATGATGACAAGTCGGATGCCAACGAAGCCAATCATCCGGCTTATGAAACGAGCCATGGCTGTTTACCGTGCGAGCGTATTCCATGCCGACATATCTTAAAAGGCCGACCACTTGTTCACTGTAAGTGCCGAACGGATAACTCATTCCCTTAATGGGGTAATGAACCAAAGCTTCTAACGTTTTCCGGTCCTCTACGACCTGCTCCACCACTTGTTCGGTAGGTATTTGCTCCAGGAAGGGATGATCCACGGTATGCGCGGATACCTCATGCCCCCGGTACAAGGATGCCACCTCCGAAGGGTCGATGTATCCGTCTTTGCCAAGCGTTCCGCTGTTCAAATGAAACGTGCCCCGTATTCCGTACTCATTCAGCTTCTTGACCAATTTTCGATCATGTTCGCGGCCATCATCAAAGCTAAGCGTCAGTGCCTTCTTGGCGCCATTCGGAAAACGGTCATATTGTATGCGCATTCAAGTTCCTCCCATTTAAGATATTGACTCGCATCATATCCTATTAAGTTTCATTATACGATGATTGACACCGGGGATACATCTATTATTTCCTGTTTACGGCATATAGGAAGCGACCATAGCCGATCTCAGCCGCATTTTTCATCAGCTCGACATTAAGCCAGGCCGCCAGCTTATGAAAGGGTTGATCCGTGAAAGGCCACCGGGTTCGTTCCGTCGAAAGAAAAGCATCGTCCGTCAACGCCGCCGCTTCACGTTCCCACCGCAGTCTCAAATCGTTAATCCGCTCTCTGGCCTCTTGAACGCTCCCAGCAGAATGGATATCGTTGCGGGTCATCGTCCCTTTGCCAAACGAATGGTTCAGCACCATCGTCCACCAGTAGGTGATATGCCATGTCAGCCAGGTTATGCTGGGCGGGCCGACGTCGTACTCCTCGGATTCCGGCCATTCCGCGCGCCAGATTCCGGATTCGCGATAAACATGAAGCCCCTTCGAGGCAGGCCGCCAAAAAAACTCCTCGTCTTCAAGGCCCGTGAGATGCAAATCAAGCATCTGCCAAGCGATTTGGAACTGGAAATCAAGGGTGTTTCGAAGGATACAAGGCGGGTTAGCCGTATTTTTGTCCTGCATATTACATTCCTCCGTTATCGTTTTAAATAAATATAGACGTTATTAATATTCGCCTATCAATTCAAGGATATAATAAGCGATTGTTTATCACCAGTCAATCCATGGATCTGAACATCAGCAAACAAAAAAGCCGCAAGGATGCGGCTTATCTGGTGCCCATGCCCGATTCGGATAAACGGGTGGCTTTGACGATATAGGAAGCCAGTCCGGGGATCATTCGGACGATGCCGGGATAGAAGCGATTGCTTTTGGCAAAAGCCAGATTCTGAATTCTTCTCGCCCTTCGAAGCAGCTGCGCAAAGGTGCGATTGGCGTCGTGCGTGTACTGATTTTGCCATTGAGCGAAGTTGATTTCTCCGTTTAAATATTTGTCGGTCCAGCCGGAGCACAGCAGTGATGAACGCAGGGCAACCGACATTCCGTCTCCGCAAAGCGGCGGAAGCATCAGCATGGCATCGCCGATGTGCGGATATTGCGACCAAGGTTCCGGTTTGTCGGATAAACGAAGTGGGGCAATCGATACCTGGGTGCCCTCAACCGCCTCTCCTTCAGCCAATCGTTCAGTTAACCTATTGTTCGAGCGCGATGCGGCTTTGAGAATTTCGGGTACCGATTTGCCGCTTCCTTGTACCGATTTCAAGGTCAGCAATGCAGCCACGTTGACCTTCCCATTCTCGACCGGCGATATCCCGACATAACCGCCATCGCAAAAATACAACTCCACCCTGGAAGGCACTGTGATGCCGGCAAAATGCGATTTTACGCCGACATATACGGTATCATCGCGATATGTTTCGGCTGAAGCAACACCGCGCGGCTTCTTAGTGCCGTAGGCTCCAATGACGGCTCTTGCCTCATACCGAATTAGCTCGTTCCCTTGCCTCGTTTCGACTTCATATCGATGATCGCCCCGCTTCCGGATCTCGGTCACGGTAGACCCCGTTACAATCTCCGCACCCGCGCTCAAGGCATTCTCATGCAATAGGCGATCCAGCTCGTAACGGCTGATGCCGGTAGCTTTACCCGGTAACGGAGCGGTGATGACGCCGCCATGAGGCATCACGATAGAGGCATGATTCATCGCAGCGGGATTCATCTCTTGGACTTGAAGATGGACACCCAGATATTCCAGCATCTCTCGAGTCTCTGGGGACATGAATTCACCGCAGGTTTTGTGGCGCGGAAAGGATTGGCGATCCAGCAGTATCGTACGATGCCCCTGCTTGGCAAGCTGCAGGGCACAGCTCGTGCCGGCAACTCCCGCGCCGATGACCATCACATCGGCTTGCTTTGACATATGTGAACACCCGCCTTTTTGCTTGCATGAAGAATTTAATCATCGGTTTCGGCAACCGATTATGTCTTCCTATCGTTCGGGATAACAACGGAATAGCGGAACAATGGCTTCCATCGATAGGTCAAAGTGGCGTGATTAAGCTGCTCTTTCAGCTCTCTCCAATCTCTCCCTTTAAACCCCTTGGCAACCGATAACGGCCCATCGTGACGAATATAACGATTGCGTGAGATGAGACGCGTTGTGATCCAGACGGCCGCGTAAGGCACAGGATGCCGATGGATATCGTTAATGACGACGCCATGAACGGAGGTTCGCAGCATATGCGACACGATCTCCATGAGCTGTTGTCCCTGAAAATGGTGGATGAACTGGGATCCGGTCACGATATCAGCCGACGCATCGGGCAGTTCCTTAACGTCCGCGCGGCGTACATGAACCCTCGGTTCATGACGAAACAGCCGTCTCGCCTCTTCGCAGGCTTCTTCCGTCACATCGACTAAGGTAATGCTCAGCTCCACGCCCATTTGATCCGACCATTGCAGCAGCTTCCGGTTCACATCGCCGGAACCCGCGCCAACATCCATGATGCTAAGGGTATACGGACAGCCGATCGATTTCCAGAGCTTCACCACGCCGTCCAAGGTCGGGCCCGGTGCCGCGAATATGCGATTCAACCGCCTTAAATGCCGGAGCGCTTCGCTCAGCTCTTCTCCGCCCATGGTGAAGTCATCCATAAGCTCATCTTCTTGTGCCCGGATGGACAGCGTTCTAAAGAAGGACATGGTCCTGCTCCTTAACCGATGGCGCATAAGCCTTTACATAGGTAAAACGCATAAGCTCCGCCGTCAAGCCAGGTCCGAAAGCCATGGCTACTCCTTCCGTCGAAGCTTCATTACGTTCTTTCATCTTCTGGCGCATCGCGTTCAGCACGAACATAATCGTCACGGAGGAGAGATTGCCTGCCGTTCTTAGAATCTCCCGGCTGTATTGGGTTTGCTCATCGGTCAAGCGCATTACTTCCTGCACCGAATCTACGATGCCCCGGCCGCCCGGATGGATCGCCCATAATTCCGGAAGCTTGTCGCCTCCCAGCAGAACACGAAGCTCATCCTCCAGATGAGTACCGAGCAATTTGGGAATACGCGGCGACAGGAAAAGATCAAAGCCCGTATTGCCTACCTCCCACGTCATATCCTCCGTTGAATCCGGGAGCAGGACGGAATATCCCGTGCCGAGCTCCACATAATGCCGATGCTCTGCTTCCGGCTGACCGATGACACAGGACGAGGCACCATCGCCGAAGAATGAGGCCGCAAACAATGCTTCCCTCTCCCGAACCGGCTGGAAGTGAAGCGTGCAAAGCTCGACGCACACGACCAGCACCTGCGAACCCGGCGCCCCGCTCACAACATCCCGCGCCATTTGGATTGCTTTAAGACCAGCGGCACAGCCTTGGAAGATTAACGGCAAACGATTGACCCGCGGAGAAAGCCCCAGCTTCCGGATCAACAGAACATCCATCCCCGGCTGGTATTGACCCGTGCAGCTGACCGTAATGAGATGCGTAATTCGATCCGGAGACATGCCGGCATCTTTCAATGCCTTCTCGGCAGCTTCCACGCCAAGCGGAAGGGCCTCTCTCTTATATGTATCCATACGCTCTTCGGTTGTCGGAATGACGGACGCGTCATGGGAGTTCAAATATCGGCACTTCTCCAAGGGATCCAGATAGTTGGATTCGCAAGTATAACGAGTTTCGACACCGCAGGATCGAAATACTCTTCGGGCAAAGCGGGCCAGATCGGGTCTGTCCTGCAGCGTGGATGCGATTAATTCTGCGATATCCGACTGAGCTACGGAATGCACCGGCAATGCCGTGCCCATCCCGAGAATCGCGACATCGGATCTACCGTTTGTTTGCTTCATGCTCAAACCTCCTGCAGTCTTGGAATTATACATGATTACCCACCCGGGGGCTTTTTGAATTCGTTTAACTTCTATTTGAGGTTAGGATAACCCGAACATGGCAAATCATATCCAATTCAAACCAAATCACTTGTAAAATCGCATCCGCAAACAAAAAAAACCACGATCACGTGGTTTTTCAGACTCGACGATCCTTGTCATCAAAGGAAAAGCAATGGCTGTTGATCCTGAACGGATGAACGCAATGGATCTACGGTTATATTACTTGCCGGGTTCGGCTTCGTCATCCTGACTTCCCAGAACTTCCGCATGGGCAAGAAGAACCCATTGGTTGGATTGGTCGTAACCGGATACCTCGGCAACCACACGATATCGAGGGTACATCCATTCGGGAGGGGTACCGGCTTCCAGAGCGGAGGTGTCCGTCAAACCGACCGCATGCGGCTCTAGCAAATGAATCAAAGTGCCTTGCGGAAAAAAGGCCTCGATCCAGCCTTCTACTCGTGCGCCGATAGGAAACATGCGCTGGATCCGCTGCCAGTCCTCCATCCAGACCAAAAGCTGTTTCTGCCAGAGCTCTTCGAATGCAGCTTGACTGATTTCTTCATAATAGGGTTCTTTCGGATCAAGCGGATGCTCCGCCAGCAAGAAATGACGGGAGTCATGCTTTCGGTTCGACGTGATCCAGCTGCCGTCCTCATCATGAACCATCTGCCTGTAAGCCGTTCCGTCGTGATCCACTTCAAAATACCAGGTCCCCATTCCCGGTTCCTGAACATCTTTCAGATATTTCAAAAATCGTCCTCCTATCAGCTGAACAACCGTTCAAGAAATTCGGCCAAGTTCCGGTGGCGGCTCTTGGCCCGGCTGGTCGTATTCCATCGATGATCATCCGTGTTTCGGAGTGCCTCTTCCATTCCAAGTTCAGGTTTATGCACCGTAGATTGTTTTTTGATATGGCACCCGGTTTATTTTACCATATCCAGGTGCTTGGGCGCGGCGTCTTTTCTTTACTATATCAAACAAGCCTGATTGCGACTGCAATCAGGCTTCAAGATCTAAACATTAATTTCCGGACATCGTTCTGATCGGCTCGCTGAACTGCTGCGCAAACACCTTTAGCTCGATGATCTTTCCATCCACTCTCGACTGCTCAGCCGCGAATGCCATAAGGTGGCTTTGAACGGAACGGCTTGCCGATGTAAGTCCTTGATTGTTTCCTCCCGTTTGCACCAATCTCAGAAAATCCTTGATCAGACCCATATCTCCGCCGCCGTGGCCGACATGGCCGCCCCGGTCCGCAAAAGAAATTCGCTCGACCTTCCCGCTGCCAAAGTGAATGATCTCTATTTCGTTCTTCTCCATGGCTCCGCGGATTTCCCCGCGGGTTCCCATCAGCTTGATCGTGCGGCTGACATCTCGCGTAAACGCACTCATCGTGAAGGCGACCGTCACGCTGTTGGCAAACTCCATATTGACGACCTGATGATCCACCACGTCATTGTCGCAATGGTATACGCATCTGCCGTACGGCCCCTCCAGCAGCGCTTGATATCGGGCATCATAACTCATATCGTCGCTGATCGCCGAGGTCGGCCAATTCGTGTCCTCGGTCAAATAATGATCAGGTGCATAATAGAGGCACTCATCCGAGACCGGACATCCGTCCAAACAGCGCTTCGGTGCGCCTTCCGGTGCCTGTGCAGCCGTAAAATGGCTCAAGGAGCCGAAGGAGGACACCCGGACGCAATCCGAATCGGCAAGCCAGAGCAGCATATCAAGATCATGGCAGGACTTGGCCAGTATCATTGGGCTGGAATCTTCCGTCCGCCGCCAATTCCCCCGCACAAAGCTGTGCGCTTGATGCCAATAACCCACGTTCTCGTTATGCTGAATCGACATCAATCGGCCGATAGCCTCACGCTCCAGCAGCTCCTTGATGGTGGAAAAAAACGGCGTGTACCGAAGCACATGACAGATCGAAAATACCAAACCGGCCTGCGAAGCCATTTCACCCATCCGGATGCACTCTTCGGGATCCGGAGACATCGGCTTTTCCAGAAGCACATGGTAGCCGGCCGCAAGCGCCCGCATTGTCGGCTCGAAATGCTGCTTATCCTGGGTACATATGAACACGGCGTCCGCGACCTTGGGCGCTGTAAAAAAATCATTCCAATTCTCGAAGCATGCCGCGTCTTCAAGCCCATGCCTTTCTTGAAACTGTTCCCTCCGCTGCCGATTCGGTTCTGCGACGGCGACTACCTCCATCTCATGGGGATGCTGCAGGGCATATTCCATATAATTGATGCCCCGCAGTCCGGCTCCGATCAGGGCGACCTTCACTTTATTCATCCGTTTCCTCTCCCTCCGTAGGTCTTATTCTTTCACGCTTCCGACCGTCATCCCTTTGACAAAATACTTCTGCAGGAACGGATACACGACCATGATCGGCAGTGCGCCCATGAAGATTTGGGCCGTTCGAAGCGTTTTTTCGCTCAAATTCTCCATCGCCTTGATCTGTTCGATCGAAATCGAGGTCATTTGGGAATTGATCGACATAATGAGGGTGGACAAATAGGTTTGCAGCGGGTATTTTTCCGGCGAATTCAAATACAGAATACCGTCAAACCAAGCATTCCAGTGCCCCACGATGGTGAACAGACCGATTGTCGCAATGGACGGCAGCGAAACCGGCAGGTAAATTCGCCATAATATTCTCCAGTGTCCCGCACCGTCAATCGTTGCCGCTTCTTCCAGCTCCTTCGGGATCGTCCTGAAGAAGTTCAGCATCAGAACCATGTTCCATACGTTAAGCGCTCCAGGCAGAATCAAAGCCCACACGGAGTCGATGAGTCCGGTATTCTTCACGACCATGTACGTGGGAATCAATCCCCCGCCGAAAAACATCGTTATGGCAAAAAACCACACATACGGCGTACGGAACTTAAATTGATGATTCGATTTCGATAATGGATACGCCGTTATGAATACGAGAAGCATATTCACCGCCGTCCCCAACACGACTCGGGTAAGCGAGACGCGGAACGAACGGAAAAACTCTACCTTTTCGCCCAAGTACCGGTAAGCGTCCAGGTTAAAGCCCACGGGCCAGAGTCTCACTTCTCCCGCCATTGCGGCCGTATTCGAGCTTAGCGAAATCGAGAGCAAATGAACGAACGGAATGATACCGAGCAAGGTGATGAGGGACAGCACCAGCGTATTCGTGATTACAAACAGCCTTCTGCTGATCGTTGGTTTATGCATCTTCCTACCTCCACTCCGGCCTAAAAGATCCGATAATTGTTATATTTGTAAGCCGCATAGTACGTCACGGCCACGAGCGCCAGAGAGATGACGGATTTAAAGAAACCGACGGCGGCGGCAGGACCGAACTGCTGGCTGAACATGCCCAGTCGATAAACGAAGGTATCAATAATATCCGCCCCTTCATAAACCGTCGGGTTGTACATGATCAAGATCTGCTCGAAGCCTGCGTTAAGGATGCCGCCTAGGCTTAACACGCCAAGCAAAATGAGAATCGGCGCCATGCCAGGCAGCGTGATGTGAATCATCTGCTTCCATCTTCCGGCTCCGTCTACTTCTGCTGCCTCATACAGCGTCGCATGGATTCCGGTGATGGCTGCAAGCATGACGATCATGTTGTAACCCATCCCTTTCCATACATCCGATCCGATGACGATCCCGCGGAACCAGTTATTATCCAGCATGAACATGATCGGTTCCATATGGAGCGCGCCCAGAAGGCCGTTCACCGGACCATTCAAGGAGAACAATTCGATGATGACGCCGCCGAGCACGGTCCAGGACAGAAAGAACGGCAGAAAGATGGCGGATTGGATAAAGCGCGAAAACCATCTTCGCGTGACTTCGTTGAGGAGCAGTGCCAATATCAGGGGCACCAGTAAAAACAAAACCATTTTAAATACGGAAATCACGATGGTATTCCACAGAACCTGCTTGAAATCGGGCAGTTCGAAGACATAGCGGAAATTATCGAAACCGACGAAATCCGAGCGGAAGAATCCTGCCAGCGGCTCGAATTGCTGAAAGGCCATCACAAGGCCGGCCATGGGCCCGTATGCGTAAATCAACGTGACAATGACTCCCGGCAGCAGCATCAAATGCAGCAAATATTCTTTTTTCAGCGTTCTCACAGATGAAACCTCCCCGTCCATTTCAAACGGGAGGAGTCTGCCGGCTTCCTCAAGGGCTTCTCCTCCCGCTTTATCAATCCAAGATTATTTGGCGCCCTGCTGGCCGTACCAATCATTGACTTCCTGGGTGATCTGATCCCCGCCCAGCGATTTCCAGCTCTGAACGAATTTATCGAATTCGTCCAGCGAGGCCCCCATGACGATCTTGGTGAAGGTTTCCTGCATCAGCTTATCAAGCTGGGAGCCCTTCTCGACTTGAGTTGCCGTTGGCAGTCCGTAGAACTCGTTATTTACGTAAGCTTGATTCTCTTTGATTTGCCGCGTCATGCCCCAGCCGCCGTCTTTCGCCGCCCGGCTGAAATATTGGCCCCAGTTTACGCCTTTCGAGGCATTCGCGGTATTGCCTGCAAGATAATCCTTTGCCGCCTTGAAGACGTCGGCCACATTTTTGTAGTTCTCGTCATCCAGCGTGATTTCCGTTTGGTTTGCATCGAGAGCCTTGTTTACTTCCGTATAGATCGTTTCGATTTGTGCCGGATTATAGATCCGTGGGTTGAACCAATTGTAGACGTATCCTTTTTCCGCTTTGTTCTGGTCCATGTATTTCTTGTTGCCCATCTCGATGTAGAAGTTGATCATTTTGATGGCGGCTTCCGGATTCTTCATTTTTTTGTTCACGACCACGAGTTTGTTGCTGCGGATTTTGGGTACCATGGACTTGCCCGGCCCGCCGAGTCCGGGAATCTGAAGGGCAATCCAGTCTGCCTTGGGATCCTTGTCAACATTCAGATTCAACGGCCAGTTCGGATACCACCATTCCCCGTAAGAAATGCCCACCTTGCCTGCCGTAATATCTTCAACGGACTTGTTCTCGTCCTTCAAGGCGAATTCTTTGTCCAGAATTCCCTCCTTGTACCAGGACTGCAGCTTGCCCAGCGCGGTCTTGACTTCCGGTTGTATGAGCCCGGGGATCAGCTTGCCGCTGTCGTCCTTGATCCAGGCCGATTGATTGTCCCCAATGGAAGGGTAAGCGCCAAATCCATTGAAGAAGCCCCTCAGGTCAAAGCCCCAAAAGAACAGATTCTTTTGCATGGCGATACCGTAGGTGTCGTTTTTGCCGTTTTGATCGGGATCCTGCTGCACAAAGGCTCTAGCAACCTGCTCCAGCTCATCCATCGTTTTCGGCGGCTGCAGCTTCAGGTTATCGAGCCAGTCCTTGCGGATCCAGAGCAGCTGGGTGGACAGGAACGGATCCTCGAAACCGGGAATCGCGAGCAGCTTTCCGTCTGAGGTAAACGTCTTCATCGCAAAGCCGCCGTCGGATTCCATGTATTTTTTCAGTGCCGGCGAAGCGAAGTCGTTATAAGCTTGGGTGAGATCGGCAAGCATGTCCTGCTTCTTCAGCTTCTCGAAGTTCTTCTGATCCAGCTCCATAATGTCCGGCAGGTCGGCCGAAGCCATGGCTAATGAAAACTTTTGCTCGAACTGGCTGGAAGGCACCGTCCATTTGTACTGGACTTCAATGTTCAGCATGTCTTTGAGGTCTTTGAAATAAGCATTCTGTTCGGGCGTGATCCCTTGCGGCGTCCGCGGGTCCTCGGGCGGATTGTAGCCAAGCACTTGCGTGACCGTTACCGTTTCAGGATATTTGCCGAGAGGATCCGGCGGCGTTGTATTGGAGTTCGCCTCCTCGGCAGAGGTTTTGTTCGGTGTCCCCTCCGATTCGTTCCCCTGATTCGAGCATGCCGCCATTACCGAAAGCGTCATCGTGCTAATCAACATCATTTTCGCTAGTTTGGTCCATTTCATGATGGCTATATCCCCCTTGATCTGGCGTATTCTTGATATCCATGCTGCTTAGATATCATTATAGATTCCGCCCGAAAGCGCTATCAATTTTAAGTTTTTTACATCCCTTTCACTTTTTTTACTTATTGGGTATTTCGGTATTCCTGCGGGGTTACGCCCATCTTTTTCTTGAAAAACGTCGTGAAATACGACGGGGATTCGAATCCGAGCCGCACGGCAATCTCTTGTAATTTCATGTTCGTATGCTGCATCAGATGAAGCGCCCCCTCCAGCTTTTTCGCCTGAATATACTCCAGCAGGTTTTGACCCGTCAGCTGCTTGTAGTAGCGCGAAAGATAGGAAGGGTTAAAATGCACTTCCTCCGCTATGGCGGTCAAGGAGACGTCCCCGGACATATGCTCCAGTATGTACCTGTGGATCCGGTCGATCACATCCAATTTCATGTCATCCTGCCTCAACGGGCTATTCCCATGTATCATCTCTTCGTGTTCCTTGGCCTTTCCGATATCGGCAACGACCATCTGTTGTCCCAGCGCCGCCCTGCTGTGCAGCATGGTCCGCAAAGCATGAAGCTGTTCTCCTACCGTTTCCCATTGATGCAGAAGATTGCCCGATATCCCGAAAGAAACCTGAACGCCAAGCAGCTCTTCGCACTCATTTTGCACCTGCTCCAGGATGCCCCTCATATACGACATCATGCCCTGCCAATGAAGCACACCCTCCGGCTCAAACCTCCGATAACGGTCCAGAAGCTCCTCGCCCGGCTGCAGCAGCCATACCAGCAAGTCTTCATCTAGTACGGCATGCTCACAGGAAAACGAGCTGGGCAAGTCGTGGATAAACATCATCTGAACGGCTTGCACGGCATTCTTCGTCTTGGCCTCCGGGGCTATCCCGATCCTTCCAACGAGAAGGAATGCCGGCCGATCTGCGTCGATACCGAACCCCACCTCTTCATAACGGGGCTGCGACAATAGGGAACTCAAGGCTTCTCCTTTCAATACCTTTAGTATGAGTTCGCGCTTGAGCAAAGGCTCGGCCATTTGAAAATGCACCTTTGCCTTTTCTGCCTGGATTCTGCGTCGGTTCTCTTCATCCAGCCTGGAGGAAGCCTCTTGGACAGCCTGAAAGATCGGATCGATGCCTTCGGTTTTCAGGATGTAGTTATCCACGTTCTTGCGCAGGGCTTCGTGCACATATTCAAACTCGCTGTAACCGGTGAGAAAAATGATTCGGCAGTGCGGCCAATAGTACGCAATTTCGTCAATCAGCTGAAGCCCGTTCTTCTGGGGCATTCGTATATCGCTGACCAGGATGTCCAGCTTCACTCTCATGGCGATCTCCACCGCTTCCTTGGCGGAATAGGCTTTCCATACATCCAGGTCGAATTGCGTTTGCTCCTGAAAAAGCTGAACCAAGCCGTTCACGATGACGGGCTCGTCGTCCACGATCAACAGTCTGTACATCACGATGCCTCCTCTGATTCTTGAATCATAATGATCAAATCCACCTTTAAACCGCCATGGACGCTGCGCGAGACGGATAATCCGCTGCCGGGCCCATACTTGAGCTGAAGCCGGTTGTTCACGTTGATCAATCCGGTCTGCTCCACATGCTTCGAATCCATGGCAAGCTTGCCGCGTAATTGCTGCAGCATCTCATTCGTAAGCAAATTCCCGTTGTCCTCCACCGTGATCCGCAGTCTGCCCTCCCGGTAATCAGCGCTAATGTACAGCATGCCTTCCTCCATGCCATCCTCGAATGCATGCTCGAACGCATTCTCCACGATAGGCTGAATGATAAGTCTCGGTACGGTGATACCTTGGGGAATGTCCGCAAATTCCCTATGCTCATATGAAATCCGGTTCGAGAAGCGAATGCCCTGTATGTCGCAGTAATCCAGAGCATGCCTGTATTCCGTATAAAAAGGCACCTCGTCGGAGCTGCTTCTCGTGATGTACTGATAATAGCTGCCGAGCTTTTGCGAGAGCTCCGCTGCACTATCCGAATCTCCGACCTTGCACATCATATACACATTAAAAAAGCTGTTATATAAAAAATGCGGGTTAATCTGGGATTGCAGCTGCTTCAGCTGCGAGTGCTGCAGTGCTATTTTTTGCTCATAGTTTTCTTCGATCGACTGTTTAAGCTTCAAGGCCATCCGGTTGAAACCGTTAAACACGTAATGAAACTCATCCTTGGTTCTGGACTCGATCAGGATATTCAAATTATCGGTTTCGATCATATGAAAGGCTTTAACGAGCTTGGACAAAGGCCTGTGGATCATCAGATTGACCGAGAACGAATAGAGCACCATGACAATCACGGCAAGGATAAACAGCGTATAGAACCAGGTAATGAATTGGCTTAAGGGGCGTGTGATTTCATTCTGATTCACGTACATGACCAAGGACAGATCCAGCGAGCCGACTTCATTCTGAATGATAAAATAGTCTACGCCGCCCACTTCCCCCGTCTCCGGCTCACTTCGATCCGGATCCGGCTTGTCCAGGATGTGATTCAAAATCTCTGTTGACTCATCGGCCGCAGGCGCCGTCGTCAAGATGGTGCTGCCTTCCCTGCTCCCCAGAAGGACTTCGGATTCCGGATACAGCTTGGCGATTTCGCTTAAGGCCCCGAGCAGCTTGGGCCGGGAAATCTCGATGTATGACCAGACAGACCCGTTGTTTTCGGTTTCGATCAGAAAGATCCGGTCGCCGCTCCTATAGAATGAAGGCTTGGGCATGACCGCCATCATGGACGATATCCGTTCCATTTCCTTGTTCGGGGTATTGGTTACCCCCGTCGTGGTCGAGATCGTTTTCCCGACATCCTTCACGTACACGCCGGCACTCACGACGAATTCGCTGGAAACCATCAAGGTTGCCAGCCGATCCCTGACCTGGTCGATGAGCTCCACCTCTTCGTAATCCTCAAGCATGCTGCCTCGGAAACTAAGCTTCTGCAGATCCTTGTCATTTAACAGCTGCAGCTGCAGATTCCGAATAAAATACATTTCTTTATCTAGCTGCTTGGAATAGAAGGAGGCACCCGCGGCCGCGGAGTTCAAGATAGACTCCTTGGTGACGGACATCCCCTTATAATTCAACCAAATATTCATCGAGATGAGAGGAAGTAACAATACGATAAATACGATGACGATTTTTTGATAAACAAACCATTTCGATGCTTTGCCCGCAGCCTGAAGTTTCATGCTTTTCCCCCAATCCGTTATCACTCGATCCATTATCATCTAGTATAGGGGGGCCGGCTGACATTACAACGAATTATTTTTACATATTAGGTGCAAACATGACAGTCATGAGTTCCAGGCATAAAAAAAAGCCCCGTAAGGGGCTTTTAAGCTGGTTTATCATTCAGCATAGGTATCGGTGCTGTTATGTGGTCATTTCGCACTGATGATTTCATACTTCGGCTTCACATTGTTAAAATCCGGGTTGGTTCCGCTGACCATTAAGCCCATGCCCCAATCGAAGTGAACATCCGCGGTCGGCACATCCGAAGCATCGCGATATTGGAATAGGATGTTTCGGCGCGTACGCTCGCTCCGGTTCACGTCCGACCCATGGATGGTCAAGTAATTGAAGAACAATACATCGCCTGCTTTGGCCGGACATGGAGTCCCCGAAGATAAAGGATGCTCTTTATGGTTCAAATAGTAAGCGCCGACATGCGGCAATACGCCCTGTTTATGAGAGCCGGGAACGACGCAGAGGCAGCCGTTCTCCATATCGGCGTCGTCGAGATGAACGCTGGCAGCAAGCATGGTGTGGTCCCGATGAGGGAAATACGGATAATCCTGATGCATGGGGAATGCGGCCCCGTTAGAAGGGGGCTTAACCAGCATTTTGGAGTGATGCAGCTGCACGTTCGGTCCGATGATCCCGTTCAGCACTTCGGTCATTCGAGGATGGATCGCGGCACGCATGAAAGCGGCATCATGATATTGCACGTCGTGAAATCCTTTCAGAACCAGCTTCTTAAGCTGTTCAGGCGGCAGGAAATCGCCCTGCCAGGCATGGTTTTGATCCGATTTGGCGCGTGCCGCCCTTTGGATGATCCCTTCAACGGCCGTTCGCATATCTTCGACTTCCTGTTGATTATAAACGCCTCGGACCAGCAGATACCCATTTTCTTTGTAAAATTGCACATCCTTCTCGTCAATCATCGCCATGCACCCTCTCGATATTTTATGGAATATCTAGTTTAATTATAGTGAGGGCAAGCGGGATCGTATTTGCACGGAGAAGACGACGTTTTGCAAAATTACGCCAGAAGGGAGCTGTACTGCCTTGTACCATTGGAGCAAAAGCGAGGAACGGCTAAATCGTTATGCAGGTCGGTTAGAAGGCGAGAGCCTCTCGTTCCTTGTCCATTACTGGGGAACCGTTCGTCATTTGACGGCCAATTCATTGCATCGGCATTCTTTCGTTGAAATTTGTTATGTAAACGGCGGAACCGGCGTGTATCTCGAAGGCGACAGGACATACCCCTTATATCCTGGGGTCGCTTTCTGTACACGTCCAGGTCAGCTCCATCAGATCAAGGACGTTCACGATCTGAATCTGTTGTTCGTTGCATATGACGCGATGGAGAAACCATCAGCCACGGATGTAACGGCGGCATATTTGGAAGCGCTTCGTCGATGTACCGTTTGGACCGAGTTTGCCAGCGAATCGCCGGCCATCCAATTATGGAAATCCATGCTGGTGCGTTCGGAAGCCGAAGACTCGCTGCCTGCTTCGCTTCTGCCCAAACTTGCGCATGCGCTGCTCGAATCCTTCCCTGCCCTGTTCGGCGCTGCCCGTAACCTCGATGCGGCCCCGAGCTACTCAACCACGGTGCAGCTTGTCCAAAGGGCAAAACTGTACATTCGAGACAATCTAAGCGGACCGTTATCCTTGCCGGAAGTGGCGACATACCTCAACGTGTCGGAGCGGCAGTTGTCCCGCTTGCTTGCGGGCAGCATCCATGAATCCTTTTCTTCCATGGTTCGCACCGAGCGGATCCGGGCAGCCGAGCTTCTGCTGCAGCAAACCCATGATCCCATCAAGCTGATTGCGGAACGAACCGGATTCTCTTCCGTTCATTACTTCACAAGGCTGTTCACCCAATTCAAAGGCATCTCTCCTGCGGCTTATCGTGCCAAATGGTTCTTAGAGGCCGATCATTGATCCTAACCTGGATATTCGTCACTGTCGCATCTTAAGTATATTCCAAGCAAACAACGGCCTTGCCCAGCTCCCTCGAATAGAACAAGTACAGCGCGTCTGCTCCGTACGCCTGAAAGTAATAACCCGTCAATCGGCCAACATAGGTAAAGGTCTCTCCTTCCGGCGTACGCGGCACATGCAGCAGATTGGTCTGCTCGAAGCGCAGCCAGTCCACAAGAGATTCCCCCTCTTCCTGCAGATCCTGCTGTGCCTCTTCCGACATAAAGCCAATGTCATCCAGCAGTCCATGGATCTCCGGGAAGCTTAATCCCCAGCCCTTCTCCTGCTTTTCCTGATAATCTTGAATCAGCGCGTCCGCCGATTCGGCAGCACGACCAAAAGACGAGTAAGGGAAGATATGCCCCTTCTCTTCATAGAACCGCTTGCGGGCCATAAAGTCCCGCTCATTGTCGGCGTACGCTTCTATAAGCGTCTCATGCTCCGGTTCCTGCTCAAGCAAAAAGTAGTTCCAGTCCGCTTCAAAGCGGTATTTTCCGTTCACTACATCAAAACCGAGCATATCCTCTTTGGTATACGGCCGGTGTTCGGACACGGTTTCTTCGCCGACGCTGCCATCGTAGATTTCTTTGACGGACACAAAGTGCAGCCACTGATCCTCGCCGGGAAACAGGCATTGCAGATTCAAGGAAAGAATCGGAAGAAAATGCTGCCGGTACCGCTCAACATCGCCTTCGAATACATCCTCGTAAGCCGGAAAAGGACGAATATGGGATTTCGATATATTCATAGCTTACTCACTCCTTCAAATTAGGGGAATTCGCGTCATTGACGTATCGCTTCATTCTCTGTTCGAATACCGCATGATACCGGAAGGTCCGTGGATATCGATCTTCACGAAGCTTCTCGGACAATACCGACTGACCTTCCTGATAACGGACCGCGAATTCACATTCATCATAGAATTTGCGGGAAAGCCGGCGAAGCTCGTGATCTTCGCCCTGGCTTCGCCATCCCATCTGGATCATATCCAGCTGGTCCAACGGATCGCGATACGTGTCCAGCACGATGCAAGAATTCGGGCCCTCCGTCTCCTGGAATACCAGAACATGGCCAGAGTTCACCGGACTATCGAAATACCGCTCATAGATCTCCTCTACGGGAACCGCTATGCTAAGCCGATCCATCACGGCTTTAAAGTTAGGGTGTACCCTATACTCGTCAGACAGCTCATCCGGATACCATACGAGCTCGGAGATCGAAGCCGTTATATTGAATTCATATTGCATCTCTTGCCGCCTCCTTGCTTGCTGCAGAATCAACGTTTTTTTCGCATTCGTGATAACATCTTCCGTCGGTTAATCCATTTTCTCTCCATAGGGGGTATTCTACCATATATCAAATCAGAGATAGATTTTCCCGAGCTTAACCGCGTTGACTCGGCGTGTTATAATTCGGTTAATATGCTGGAAGGGATGAAATGAATGCTGGAACTGGAAGCGGCTTTAACTAGATTCATAGAACAACAAGACTTGTATAATCGGGATTTCGGGCTCTTCACCGATCATGAAATACGGCAACGGTCCGAGGTACAGCTGCCGCCCGTGGATGACCGTATCACGCTGTCCCCTGAACTGGCTTATCTATATAGCCATTACGAGATGATTGACGCTAAGGCGGAAGGAACCCATAAAATGAAAAACGCAGCGGTTGAAATCGGCGAATCGGCTGTCATCTACTTTGTTTCTCCCGAGCATCTGGTCCGGCAGCAAATGGGCTATCGCTGGATTAGCGATAAGGGGGAAACCGTAGAATCGAGCAATTGGCCATCTCATCACGTTGTCATTGCCAATGTGAACGATGATCCGCTCATTGTAGATGTCCAAGCCAGTGGTTCACCCGTATATGCCGCTTTCGAAGGTGGCGAGCCTAAGCTGATCGCGAATTCGCTTGCGGACTGCTTTCACGCGCTGTCCGTCCTCATTGAAGGCGCTCTGCTTTTTCAAGGTGAAACCTGCGACGAAGAAACTTATGAGACGAAGCCGGATTTTCTCGCCCATGTGATGCCGTCACTGTCGGATCTTTTGGGAAGCGAGCAAATGGATGCCCTGCTGGAATACTTATCTCTTCGATAAACGAAGAAGTGCAAATTTGGCATTCTATAATAATCGAAATCATTATAGACAAGGAGAATCACATGCCGGGGACGATCACATTAATCCGTTATAACGGAACCGAAAAACACGTGCTAGCAGAATCCAACGCTTTCGCTACGCGAACCGAAGTCAACGGAAAGCCGCAAATCATGCTGTGGTTTGAAACGGAAACGGAGACCGAACCGCTTCAGGCTTTCCCGGATTCGGATGAGCTGCTGAGCAATCCGGACGCGGAACTTACGATTTACCTGGATACGCTAAAACTGAATGAGTTTGCACCGCTGGAATTTACGCTTGCCCGGGGCTATAACGAGAACTCCAGAAGCCTGGATGCAAGACTCTATTATTTTGAACACCAAGAGGTAAATGATAACCGGGGACGCATTGAGTATAGGGGAAATGGCGTATTTAACGTATATTGGACTGGAACGACGATGGACGTCAATTATTATGATGGCAGTAAGCCGGATACCCGACTGGAATTGGAAGGCGAGTTTACGATGGAGAAATACAAGGAATGGTTATAGAGAAGAATACATAATCTGCAGCAAGACCCTTCAACCTCGTAGAGCCAACCTTCGTAGTCATGGCTCTACGGGGTTACATCCGTATCCACATAGCATAGGTTTATTGAGCCTTAAACGCCAAACTGTTTCAAGTGATGGTCCAGATGCTTGTATAATCCCCTCCCCCATTGCTCCGGGGTCAGTTTACCGAAGAATGGATGAGGATGCGTTGTACATTTCTCAGGACCGTTCTTTTGGAATGCCATCAATTTTTCTTTCAATTGTTCTCTTTCCGTTTCAAATTCTCTTGGATCCGCAATCAAAATATCCGGAATCGTCGACATGTTGCGAGGTAACGGTTTTTCATTATAAAACAGGGGCTTCGCGAAATTCCCTACCAACCTACCTAACCAGCCTCTTGGCGGGTTTGTGATGCCCATGGCGATGTCTTGGAACGCGGAGCAGTGAGACAGCATTTGGGCAGCATCCATTTTTCCCCATAACGGCTGTGATTGAGGGCTTAATGCGTCGATTCGGTTTAATATTTGGGTCATATCGAAATGATGGAACATATTATTCATGTTTGTCTCTCCCCATATTGAAATCCATGTTGAAACACCTGATTATATGATAGCTGACCCATCTACGGGACATTTCTTTTGGATTGCTTTCTTGTGAACTCAGACTCCCCTACAACCATCTCATAAAAAAACCTTTGGTAATTTTCACATGACTTGCTTGTGCCCATAGTTCAAGCTGCTCGATCCCTTCAGTCTGATCCTCCACGAACTGAAAACATAGCTTCAAAGGCACGATTCTACGCCCTTTCGGCTTGATTCCGATCACCGGTTTTCTGTCCTGGTTGATCAGTAAACATGCCACGGAATCTGCGTTCATTTCTTTTCCGTTTATCATGATTCCTTCTTGATGCATTTTCATCACGCCTGGTTTCATCAGGCAGGTTCTGTAGAAGGAGATGATGAATACGATGGAACAAAAAACTAACCACGCAATGCAGGCATAATAAAAGAAGTCCCTTTCTCCCTGTTCCAACATGATATTTCCAAGAAGAATAACGATTAAGAGCAGCATGGAAACCATTAATTTAATGCCAGACGGGGCTGAAACGCTAAACATCCTGTTATTGTTCATGTGATCTCCTATCATCGAATAAGGTTGGTTCTGTAATCACCTTAATGCATATGTTCATTATACCTGGACTCACAAAATGTGGTAACCTGATGTGCAATAACCCAATAAAAAAAGCCCCGATTTTAGCGGCAGCTCATATCAGTGCTATGTATCCACATCATTTTATTATAAAGCATCTAGAAACTACATGATCAACACCTCATATTCTAAAAAATAATAAAAAACTTACTTACCGTTCTAATCTCCTGCAGCCAAATGATTCGCTTCCATCGGTTTGCTCAGCCAATGCTCGTCGGTTTGAACATGATTCTTGCGGACGTACTTGGCAGCGCTATGCTTAAAATCGTCATATGCAAATGCGGAAGCCAGCCTGACCACATAACCTTCCTGTTCACCGCCGCAGCAAGATCGCTTCGTATAACAAGCCTTGGCAGCATCCTCGTCCCAGATGCCCCGGTACAAGACAGGAACCGTAACCAGCCCCAGACGATCCGCCCATTCCTCCGTATCATCCCATGACAGGCACACATTCAACTGATTCCACACGGAGAACAGCATGAAGTAGGACGGCAGCGCCGAATACGAAAGCGAATGTTTGGCATAGACGTTTTCCCCGCAGAGACGATATCCCTCCGGAATCAAATACTTGATGCCCCCATGCAGCGTCTTGACATAATGACGGGAAGGATGATCCTTGCTGTCCAGGGATCTGGCGTGGATGAAATCGGGGTACATGGTGGTGTTCTCCCCATCCATTTTCTCGGTAATGACGACCTCCTGCCCCTTAAAATGGTCGGTATTCCGCAAAATCTTATCGTCGTCGGTGTAACCTCTGGACCAGGGCAGATGCATCGTTCTGGGATATTTCATTTTCATCGTTGTTCACCTCTCTTACTTGCCGAACGTATCGGCCTCTGCGAAGAAATACAGCTGAGCCAGCAAATCCTCGCCTAACAAATGATAAATCTTGGATGCGCCGGCATCGCCTCCGTGCAATATTTCCATATGGAAACTGACAAGTTGGACGACATGAAGCACAAATTCATCCTCATACCCAAGGTCTTTCAAGGCATGACATGCCATGATGGCCGATACATGCTCATGCCCATAATAGGAATAGTATCCTCGAGCCTGCTTCCATACTTTGCAAAACGGTTTGCCCGCGTCATGGAACAGAGCCGCTAATTGCATAGCCAGCAGATGATCGCCTTCGCCTTCATAGCAATTTTGGATGTATTCCAGCACGGCAAACGTATGCTCCGACAACGTTCTCGAATGGAACGGATTCTCTTGATCAAATCCCAGCATCGTTTGAAAATAGGGGGATTGCGATAAGTAACCGAACAACTCATCGTGATCCGGCCTGCGCGTTAGCAGCTGTTCCAAATCCTCTCTTGCCAGCTGAGTTTCACCCGCCTCATGAACGAGATGCAGATCGACAAACCCTTCCCCCATGACCGGGAATTCAAGATTCTTGGCATACTTGGTCATGATCTTCTCATCAAGCCGGCGTTTTCGTCTCATGACCCTATCCAGGGCCACTTCATAAGGAGTCGTGCAGATATGGCACTCCACCCGTCGATCGCCAAACCGTTTCAGAAATTTCTGTCTTCGTTCCCGGCTGACATTCGTTGCGTCGAATACGACGTTTCGATCCGACTTCAGCGCCTGTTCGATTTCGGCGAAAGCCTCGTCAAATACCATATACGTATTTTTCTGTTTGGATTCGCTGCCAAACAATTTTTCGCGTATCGCGTCCGTCGCAACCAGCACGGCCCGCTCGCTTTTGCACAATTGTTTGGCATAATAGCTTTTTCCGCTGCCGGGTATCCCGACCAGCATATGAATCGTACTCATGAAATTCACCTCCTTTCGCGACTAGCTTAGCATGGTGTCAGTGTCATGGTTTACCTGTTCGGAGGGGCTGAGCGTTATATTCTTTCGAATCATTCTCTTTGATGGACATCGCCAATCGAATTTCTTCCCTCCAAATAATGTACCACGCTTGCACTTTGCTTGAGTAAGCAAAGAATATGTATATTCAACTTTTACATACCGAACAAAAAAGCCGATTGCCCGCAGAAAAAGCATCCGCAGACAATCGGCCTTTATGTCGTATCTACTTGCCCGATCTCGCTTTCGGAGCAGGAGCGGTCGTGTCCCGCTCCACCAGCTTGACGGGAATCAGCGCCCTGCCCGGTGTCGGTTTCCCTCTCTCCAGCCAGTTTACGACATGCTCGGCCGCTTGGCGGCCGATCTCGTAAAAGTTCTGCTCGACGGTAGTGAGAGGGATCATCACATGCTCCGTGACCGGATTATTATCAAAGCCAATGATCGAGATATCGTCCGGAATGCGGATCCCCCTCTCCAAACAGAGGTTTAGCAGGTTGGCGGCGATCAGATCATTTTCCGTCTGAACGGCCGTCACCCCCTCCGTCTTGTACGAGTCCAGCAGCTCGTTATAAAATTGCTCCACGCCGACCTTCTCCCGGTAACCCTTCATGTTCAGCCTGATATAACGGCTGTCGAGGGGAAGCCCGTGGTCCTTCAGCGCTTGGCAGTATCCGAAATACCGGTCGCGCACCGACGAAGTGGATTCAATGCTGACCGCGGTCAAAAACGCAATTTTTCTGTGTCCAAGCTCAATCAATCGGGATACGGCTTGATAAGAGCCGCTCCAATTATCCGAAACGACCGCCCCGAGCGGGAGGCTGTCAAAGTATTTATCGATGGTCACGATCGGATAATCTTCAAGGCACAGCCGATGCAGGATATCGTAGTTCGTATGATCGTTCCGAGGGTACAATATAATGGCCGCAATGCCCTTTCGGGTCAGCATCTCCAGCAGATCGCGCTCCTTCTGGGAGTCATAATCGCTTTGATGAATGCTTAAATAGTAGCCGTTCGCGTTCAGCCAGTCCGAAGCGCCGCGAATATACCCCATCGTGCCGCGGTCGTCTTCGGAAGGCAGGATCAGCGATATCATTTTTTCCGTTCCAACCGATCGCTGCTCCTGACCCCGCTGCCGGGGTTTGACAAAGCTTCCGCTTCCTTTGACGCGGTAGATGAACCCGTCCCGCTCCAGCTCCTCGAGCGCTCTTCTTGTTGTAATGCGGCTCACGCCGAAGGCCGTACTCAGCTCGGCCTCGGTAGGAAGCTGGGCCTCGGAAGGGTACAGGCCGGATGAAATTTTCGATTTTAGCTCGTCCATCATCACGCGGTACAGCGGTTTATTGTCTTTGGTCAACTTGGTTCTCATCCCATCTTTATCTATTTTCCGGTTTGATCTAGTCCAACTAAAATTATAGCGTTTGCATCATTGGCATGTAAACCGCCCCGATCGATCAGCCTGCATCCCGTCATGGTTACTTCACATTCGTATAGCGTTCATACTGCGCCCTCTTGATTTCCAGGTAACGCTGGGCCCCCATTTTGTCCAAGGTCTTAACGTAGTTATCCCAATCCGTGTCCAGACTCGCTTTACCCGTAACAAATTTGACCCGCATCTCCTCCATATATTTATTGATGTCGGTCAGAATCGCGCTGGTTTGGTTGGCTTCGTCATCCGTGGGAACAAAATCCGGCCAAAGCTCTTTGGGCGCCAGCTCATCCAGCTCGGCAGGATCCGCTTTGATCTCGTCAGCGACCGTCGTCCCGCGAGCCGCCATCCGCAGATCGTCGTCAGGCTCAACATAAGGATAATAAGCGCCATACACATTATCAACATATTGGAAGGCACCCAGCTGCACGCCACCCTTGTAATTCAATATTTCGTCCTTGTATTTCGGTTTGCCGTCCACCAGTTCGTAAGTTTCTCCTTCCAATCCAAAGGTAGCGAAGTTAATCCCTTCTTCACCGTAGAAATAATCGATCCACTTGATGGTTTCGACCGGATACTTGTTTTTGTTGGTAATCACGAAACCGAAGATCCCTTTGGCCGGCGGTCCCAGCACCCCCGCGACTCTATCGCCGTTCGGACCTTCCAGGGCATGGATGCCCACATAATTTTCGGCCGCGTCCTTTCCGATATATCCCGGCCCTTCCCATACAAACGAGCCGATCAAATTGTTGGAGCCGTCCGTAGACCATTTGGCATAATCGTAGCCGGTCGTGAAATTCTGCTGAGCCAACGAGCCGTCCTTGTACAGATCGCTCATATAACGCAAGAGCTCCCTGTATTTCGGATCGTTGAACGTCGTCTTGACTTGTCCGTCAGCGTCCTTATAGAGATACTGCCCGAAAGCCTTGGCGCCGCCTTCGCCCATGCCGAAGCTGCCGGCCAGAAAGCTCTCCAGGAAGGTCCAGTACTGCGATTCAAGCACCCAGCCGAGGCGGGAACTGTCCTTCTCCCGAACCTTCATGAGCGCTAGGCGGAACTCCTCGGTCGTCTTGGGCACTTCAAGCCCCGCTTCATCCAGCCAATCCTTATTGATATACAGGCGAACGGAATTGAACGCTTTCGAAAAATCAACGTATGGAAGAGCGTATATATGTCCGTCCGACATCGTAATCGCTCCTCTGATATCCGGGTTGTCCTTGAGCAGCTTATTTAAATTCGGCGCATGCTGTTCAATCAAGTCCTCGAGCGGAACAAACAAGCCCTGCTTGCCGTATTTCATCAGCTCGTCGGTGCCGAAGGCAATACGGTAGAACGCATCCGGCAGGTCGTTGGAGCCGAGCATGACATTTTTCCTCTCGGTTACGGCGGAACCGGCCAGCTCCTCAAACTCAACCTCGATTCCGGACATCTCCTCGTATTTTTGCCACATCCATAATTGATCGGCTGGTGGATGCACATCGGTATATCCGCGTTTGACGATCCTTAGCTTGATGTTCCCGGGGTCTCCGTCCGTTCCGGCTGGTTCCGGCTCCGCCTTTCCCCCTGATCCGCCGCAGGCGGAAAGCGTCAACGAGCATGTCAACATGAAAGCAAGCAGAAGATTCATTCCTTTTCTCATAAATCCATATCCCCTCTTTTCATGATTATGAGTTCCGAGCGGTAATTGACCGCTCCTATATCGGCTTACCCTTTGATAGCTCCCACCATGATGCCTTTCTCAAAGAATCGCGACAGCAGCGGATACAATAGCAGCAGCGGCAGCGCGGATAATACGACGATTGCATATTTCAGGCCTTCCTTAACCATCATCTGATCCGCGTATTCGGCGCCGACCGAAATTCCGGCCATTTCCTTAAAGTCGTTCTGTACCAGGATTTCTCTTAATATCAGCTGCAGCGGGAATTTCTCCCGGTCCGTCAAATAAATCATGGCGTCAAAATACGAGTTCCAGTGGCCCACTCCATAGAACAGAATCATCACGGCAATGATCGGCATGGACAAAGGCAGCACGATTCGGAACAGCATATGGTAATCGTTGCAGCCGTCGACGTATGCGCTCTCTTCAAGCTCTACCGGAATTCGGGTCTGAAAATAGGTTCTCATAATAATCATGTTGTAGGCGCTGATCGCACCGGGCAGCACCAATGCCCACATCGTATTCAGTAATCCAAGCTCCTTGTTCACCAAGTACAGCGGAATCAGCCCGCCGCTGAAGAACATCGTAAAAGCAAACAGCAGCGTGAATAGTCCCTTGCCATAAAAGCGTTTTCTGGATAACGGGTACGCACCGAATACCGTCATCATGATATTGATCGCGGTACCCACGAAAGCATAAAGCAGCGTATTGGCATACCCGCTCCATATTTCGCTGTTCTCGAATACTTTGGCATAGCTGTCCAGGTTGAAGCCTGCCGGAAAGAGCAGCAGCGGCTTGTCCCATATTTGGCGCGGATCGGAGAATGACGCAAACAAAACAAAAATGAGCGGGTACAAAATGACGATGGTCACGAGAATCGCCAGCACTAATATTATGATATCGGCCAGTTTTTCTCCTGGCGTTCGCTTAATGTTCAGCAGCACTTCTTAGGTTCCCTCCCTGTTCCTGCATCGACGGCCTTTACCATAGGCTGGTCTCCCCCGCCTTGCGCGCAACCGCATTAACGATGATCAGGATGATAAAATTGATCACATTGTTGAACAGGCCGACTGCCGCCGAAAAGCTGTACTGAGTGTTAAGGAGTCCGCTCTTGTACATGTAAGTGGAGATTACCTCGGAGGTTTCCAGGTTCATCGCGTTTTGCATCAATAGGATTTTCTCGAAGCCGACACTCATGATGCCGCCGGCACTCAAGATAGACAGGATGACGATCGTCGGGACGATGCCGGGAATCGTAATATGCCAAATTCGGCGAAATTTGCTGGCCCCGTCCATATATGCCGCCTCGTACAGGTCCGGCGAGATGCCCGAGATGGCTGCGCTGTAGATGAGCGAAGACCAGCCAACTCCCTGCCATACGCCCGACCAGACATAGAGATGCCAGAATTTAGACGGCTCTGCCAAATAATCGACCGGTTCCTTCCCCAAGGAGACTAGGATGGAGTTAAAGACGCCATTCGTAGGTGAAATGAAAAAAAACAGGATACCGACTGCAACGACGACCGAAATAAAGTGAGGAGCATAAGAAATGCTTTGAGCGAATGAGCGGAATTTGCGATTCCGAATCTCGTTGAACAATAGCGCCAGCAGGATCGGTGCGGGAATGCCGACCAGCAGTCCGTATAAGCTGATCCCGATCGTATTTTTCAGAATCGTCCAAAAATAATAGGCGTCAAACAGCCGCTCGAAATGTTCGAACCCGACCCAAGGACTGTTCCAGATGCCAAGCCCGGGCATAAAATCCTTGAAAGCGATTTGTACGCCGTACATCGGCCAATAATGCCAGATCAAAAAGTAAAGCACAGCCGGGGAAATGATGATATACAGCCCGATATTTCGCTTTAGCTGCCTCTTAACATGCGTCCACCTGGTGGGTTTGGGAGCGGGCTGTGGGGATGCCGGGTTTAATCGGGCGTCCATGCTTAATCATGACCTCCTTTATCTAATCGAATAGCGTGTAGCAGAAGTCTGAGCTGTGCGAGATCATCAGCAATATCTGCTTGGTACAGTAATATGACACCTCCCTTCTATTTACTTGTACTAACATTTGTTATGTAATTCATAATTTGTTATAACACATTTTAGTGAGGTTTTATTTTCCAGTCAATATGACATCGAATAATTGCTACTTTAGTTGTATATACGCGGAATTGTTATGACAAATTTCGACGGTTGCAGCCTTATTAACATCTTCTTGTGTACCGTAGATTGTCGAACGATCCTCGCAAGGGAGGGCCGGTATCAGTTCCGAAAAAAAGAAACAGCCGCGTGGTTTACGCGGCTGTTTCTATTAAATAAACGAGCGTTTAGAAACGCATGGTCGATATTCATTACCTTGCTCTAAGTCTGCTTATAGATATGCTGCCAGCTTTGCAAGCACATCCGCCTGTTCATCCGTCAATTTATTGCCGGATTGCGCCCTGACTTGGTTGGTAAAAGCGTTCAGCTTGCCTTGCTTAGCGGAGTCGTTGCCTCGATCCTCCGCCTCTTTGGCGCCTTGCAGCTTCGTAGACAGCGATTGTGCGATTCCCTGATCGCTTCCTGCGAAACGCTCTACCAGCCCGATCAAGCTGTCATAGGTCACGGCAACCTCAAAACGAAAGACGGATTCCGTTTTATTTCCGGCCAGATCGACTGCCGTTACGGATATTTCATGGGAGCCCGGTTCAAAGGAATAGGCAGGACGTTCGAGCAGCGGAAGAGAACAAGGATTGTCAGCTAACCCTGACAGACTGTCGACGGCACTGCACGAAACGTATACGGAGTCGGTTACCGTGTACGTACGCTCACCGGTGAATTCAACGACGGGAGCCGTCTTGTCGATCTGCACGTTCAGCGTTCCAGGTGCCTCAGATACGCCTGAGAAGTTGGTGGCGGAATAGGTAACCGTCGTGACGCCTTCCTCAGTGATTTGAAGCTGAGCCGTACTCCCTTTTACCGTGGTCTTCTCTATCGGCTGCGCGCCTTCCGCAGCATATGCAATAGAGTAGGCGCGGTCGGAAGAAATGGACAAGGACACATCAGCATTCACCCAGCCGTTCTCGTTGGGAGAAGGCGATAAGCTAACCGTCGAGACGGGCGGAACGCTGTCTTTTACGGTTACAAAGAAATCGTCATAATAGGCCGTTGCCACATTGTATCTGGAAGTTACCGCAATCAGTTTCGCATAAGCTGCATTAGCCGGAGCCTTCCCTCTGAGCGTCACTTTCTGCCATTGGGCCAATCGCGATTCATCCAAATGGGTTTCCAGTGTGGAAATCGTGGCGTTATTGCTGTCAAAGAATCGGAACATAAAGCCCGGCTGGCCCGATTCAATATAGAGATTCATGCCTGCCGTATATTCCTCTCCCGGGACGACGGGAATCGCATCACTTTGGACGGCAACGGATGCCGTTCTCAGCGTGTCCGTAATCTTCAGACTGTGCGCTCCCGTGAAACTGCGTTCCGTGCTGAGATCATAGCGATAACCGTTGCCTGGAGCGAATAATTGACTCCATCCCTTCATTTCCTCTTCGAAACCAGGATTGGTGACGGGAACAGCCGTATGCGGCGGTTCTTCCACGACTTCTCCGTCAACCTCCATCCGATACAGAATCGTATTGGTCTGCATGTCTGTGAAATAGAGATTCCCATCCACATGTAAATCGAATCTGGAGGTGTCGGCCAATGTCCGATGCTCCAGCGTTTCAGGGTCAATGACCGTCAATTTGTTGTTGAACAGCACGTAAAGCAGACCATCCTCCGACCAGCGGAGCGGGTGATGCGCCCATTGGCTGAAATTCAAGCTTGGATACACTTTTTTGCTCTTCACGACTTCATACGTATCGGGGTCGATCGCAAAAATATACTCATAGGATGCTCCCCAGATCAAGCCGTCCGGACCGGCCGAAAGATCTCCGATGAATATCGGTTTATCCAGCCCCGGAACCCGGAGCGGAAACTCGGTGATTTTTTGCTGCGTCTCTTCATCCCAAACAAAAATCTTCGCTTCCGCTTCCGTCGGCTCGGAGCCCAGTCCGCCCCGAATTGTGGTGGAACCGAACACCTTGCCGTCATGAACCGTCGTGCTGAGCACGCTCTGATTCTGGACGACGTTGCGATGAACGTTGATTTCTCCGGTGGCGGTATCATAAACGGTCAACGAGCCGCCCAAAGTGCCGTAACCGGAAATCGTCGAAATGTAGAGCTTGCCTTTGGAACTGGAGATATCAACCAGCCTCTCCTGATCGTTGCCCAGAACGGCCAGTCTCTTCGGATTGTTCAATCCAGGCTCCGTCGATAAATCGAACTCGTACAGTCCGCCTTCCGGGTACACGCCCATATAGACTTTATTGCCTACGGCATGAACGCTATCCGCTTGGCCGATGCTGAACGGCGTCGCGGTGTTATTGGTCAGATCGACGAGCGAGGAACGGGCCTGCGAGCCGGTGGTGATCAATTGAGTGTCCGATACGCTTTTCAACCGGTTGACAACGCCTGGCAGACCCGGGATGACCGGCGGCATCAGGTGCACCTGCTTGGTTTCGATGTTCATGATCGTAACACCGCCGTCATAACGGACGGTCACCAGATTTTTGCCCGGGTATTCCGGATTATTGGGAAATTCCACCCAATCTACTCCCCGAAATCCGCTGTTGTACTCCATGCCGGTCAATTCGACCTCATGCGTAGCAAGATTAAACGTTTTCAATTTCTTGTCGGACATGTAATACAGTTTTCCGTCAAGCGAGTCCGTCGCGTGCAGCCCCGTTACGTTCTCCAGCACAACATCCAGCCAGCTTTCCGTCTGTGTATCGTAGATAAACGCCTCTCCAGGAATGCCGCTTCCGTCCGTATATCGGGCAAACAAATAACGGTTATCAATCGTGCTCAGGTCATACACGGTGTCTTCCTTAACCGGCAGGGAAGCCGCGATATTTGTTTTCTCACCGGTCGCTAAATTCACGCGCACGATCTGCTTATGCGCGGTGCCGGCATATATATTGCCGCCCTGGTAAGCAATGGAGCGCACATATTCCTGGTCGAGCACGCCGATGACGCGGCCGTAATCTTTGGTTTGCTTCGTAGCCGGGTCGTATTGGTACACTTTGCCGCCGGGATAGGTTCCGACATACACGCGCCCTTGTTCATCCGTGGTAATGCTGTTCGGCACCGACTGACCGTCGAATTGGGCTACCTGCTCTGGCACGTGAGTAACGGGAGAGTAGCTCCACAGCCTGGCTCCGCCGCCGTCGGCCGCAAGGAACAAGGTCCCGTCCGGTGCCGTGGTATGTGCCCAGGAGCTTTCGGAGGGGCCGATCGGAATGCTGCGAAGCAGTTTATAATCCTCCAGATCGATCACGTTAAGATGCCCCGGCTTTCCTTTACTGGTCGCATAAAGAACGTTGCGGCCTTCTTCCTTCCCTGCCGTACCGTTGAACACGGCAACCGTATAGTTGTTTGGAACGAGAATTTCCTCCGGTGTTCCGTATGTTTTCTGAGCAAGCCTGCTCTCCCCGGAAGCAGCCGTGAGACCGCCACCCGAACAAACCAATAACAAACACAATGCCAGCATAAAGACCTGGTACTTGCCGCTTTTTGCAAATCTCATAAATGACCTCCTTAGATTTCGGTGTTGACTATCCCGAAAGACCGCTCCAATAGCTATGAACGAATCCGGCAGGCATTCAGCCTCTGTTTTTTAGTAATCTGAACCTCCTTTGGTCATGATTAGACGCAACCGCTCTGGTGGAATATGGAAGACTAGCGGAACCGTCTGGCCGTATATTAGGAAAATACCGGGATGGTGTCAATCCATAACGATCATGCCATATTCCTCTTGTCCCTTTATTCGACAATGTGGATATTTCAAAAGAAGCAGAAGCATCACAGCAGAAAAGTTGTTATTTCTAGCAGTTAACCAAGCTCGATTCTGTCACAAAGTTAAGATTAAACGACTAAAAAGCCGCATCATAGGCGGCCCCGCATAGGCAGCAAGGTAACGTCATACGGATGGTATCTTGCTCAATTTTATCAAGCTCTTTATGAAATTCTACAATTGGGATCATAGCGAAATGGCTGAGGTACCGATGATATCTCAAATGCGGGAATAGAAAAATAAAAGACTGCCCTTCAGCAGTCCTCCTGTCATTTCGTATGTTACTCTGATATATCTGCACCGTCTTCATTCAGGCATCGAATGTAAACCCGGCACATTCATGGCTGCCTGCATGCCTGGCGGTACTGCCTCGGCGAAACCCCGAACTGCTTGCGAAACTGATCGGCAAAATGATTGTAACTGTTAAACCCTACGTCATGAGCGGCTTCATTCGCCGTACGGCCCGAATGGCTCATCAATAAAGCGGCATGGCGAACCCTCATCTGGTTCAGATGCTCCAAAATCGTGGATCCCGTTTGCTGTTTGAACAAGTGCGCCAGCCTGGATCCCGAAATTCCGATCTCACGGGATAAGGCATCAATTTTGACGTTTTCTTTTAACGAACGGGATAACAACCCAAGCGTTTGCTCGACTCTGGGATCTAGCCTCTTGTTCGTCCGCTGTGCAAGCAGAAGCAAAATCTCACGCAGGGCGTTCTCGCACAGAGCTTCCCACAGTTCTAACCGGTCCAGCGAATCTTGCAGCACATTACGAAAGGCCAGCTCGACACGGCCTCGGACACGTTCATCGGGCAAGGTTTCGACCAGAAACTCCTCGTTCGGCAGCATCCCGTTTTCCGGAAGCCCGGGATAATGGATCCACAGAAAGTTCCAATGCGTCCCCTGCACGGTCCCGTATTCGTGGGCGATGTTGGCGCGCAGCAGGCCGAGCTGCCCGGATCCGCAGCGTTTCTCCCCGGCAGGCGTGCGGAAATAGCCCTCACCCTGCAGCGTGTAAACAAGCAGCCAGTCCTGCATTCCGTTAGGACGGCGCAGGCGATAAGAATCGTCTTGCTCGAAATGATCGCCGAATATGGTTCCGGTGCTTTCTAAGGATATGGCATGCCTATCAGACGGCGTTCTCAAGCGATCTCTCCTCCTCTGAACCCCGAATAGCAGAATCCCGGTAATATTAAGCAGAAATCATACTTCCTCTCAAGATAAGCAGACCTTATTCTATTGTCAACAGGAAAACCATTAATTTGCGGGAGGGTATTGCTATGAGAGAGAGGTTACACGTATTGACGGAAGAACAGCTGCACAAATTCGAAACGGAGGGATACTTGATTGTAAAAGGTCTCTTCCGCGAGGAGGAGCTGTCGGAGATCGAAGCAACGTTTGAGGAGATCAGCCACAAGACCGTACCCGGCCACTTTGAGCCTGTGCTGGACGATGAAACCGTTGAACCGCTCAAACGTTATCCCCGCGTTATGCATCCGCACCGCTTTCATGCAACCGCGAAGAAATACATGCTGCATAAACCGGTCATGCAGGTATTGGCCGATTTGTACGGGGAAGCGGCGCTCGCCGCCCAAAGCATGTTCTATTACAAACCTCCAGGCTCCCGCGGCCAAGCGCTGCATCAGGACAACTTCTACCTGCAGGTGGAGCCGGGCAATTGCATTGCCGCATGGACCGCAATCGACGCGGCCGATGAAGAGAACGGCGGTTTGCTCGTCGTTCCGAAAACAAGTGATTATGACCTGGTATGCCCGGAGGAAGCCGATTCGAACGAGTCGTTTACCACTCATTTCGTGAAGCCGCCCAAGGATAGAAAGGTCCTCCCCGCGATCATGGACAAAGGGGACGTCCTGTTCTTTAACGGCAACCTGATCCACGGCTCCTACCGCAACAAATCCAACCGGTTCCGCCGCGCTTTCATCTGCCATTACGCCAACGCGTCGGCTACCAAAATCGGTGCATTTTATCGGCCTTTGTTCCGGGAAGACGGCACGGAGATCAACCTTGACGTCAATCCGAATGGCGGTCCGTGCGGCATCGAATTCGATACGGCTTATCCCCATTGATATAAAGGCGGCCAGCGTACATCTTAGAGACGCTGGCCGCACTGGTTTCCTCGAATAGAAGACCTCTTCTCATAGCAATGCCCTATTTACTGTAGTACAGTCCAAGTACACCGTTGCTATAGGTTTTACTGCTGGTAAGGTTCATAGTGAATCGTTTATTTGCAAGCGCAAACAACCGTTCCCCCTGTGAAACGATTACCGGATGTATAAATAACCACAGATCATCAAATAAATCATGTTGGATAAATAATTGCCACGTTCTTACTCCACTCTCTACAGAGATATTCCCTTCTCTATTTTTGAGCATTTCGATTTAAATAATCTTCAAAGATTTCCTCATTTAATGTCATCCATTGATCTTCATTTGATACAATGCCGTCCATCGTAGTCTGCATAGTCAGAATGATTCTACCCATCATTAAGTCCTCCTCGATTCACATATTGAGCATGCACACTGATTTTATCGTACTCAACTATCCATGATTTCTTCTTAATTGCTGATTTCCACATCATTAAAAACAAATAAAACAAAAACGCGATAGTCGCGGTTTCTAGTGTGTATATGTTTTTGTCTCTGGCTATCACGTTATCTGCTTCAACCGTCATTTCAAGCAATGGATCGGCGTTGCTCCCTCTATCGGTTATCACCGGAGCTTTTCCGGTGTTTTCGCGCGTTCTGATATCGTGTTAATAACGTGTTGACAACGTGTATATATTATGTGTACAATAGATTCACTACGTTAAGGAGGTTTTGCCCATGGATACCAATCTGCACATCCGTCTATCCAAAGACCTCAAGGAGAGCTTTCAAGAGATTGCGAAGGAGAATAACACAGACCCTTCAACTCTTGTTCGCGACTGGATCGGCAATTATGTAGCTGAGCATCGAGGAACAGATGAAGATACAGCTGCCGAGTTATACTTGGCAGGTTACCAATTACAGCAAGCGCTTGGAGGAAGAGAACATGTCAGCAAGGAATTCGCCAAACAATTGCAGGAGTATTCCTTGACGAACCAGAAGGAGTTCACTCAATTGATCTTGACTACCTATATGGATCTGGATCTTACGATTCCTTCGTGTTTATCCAAGGCTTATAAAGGTTACGCTTATTCTCAAATGTTTTTGTTGGGTTTAATCGGTGATAAGCCTAAGGATTTAGCATAAAGCGTTCTTTTATGAAGTCTGAGTGGCTTCATATATTAGTGCGCAAGAGAAAATCTACCCTTTCCTGCCGGTTCAACATAAAAAACCGTCTACAAGTAGACGGATCGCGCAAGCCAAACTATTTCCATTTCAATCAGGTTTACAATGGATTATCAAACAAACCACTTTGTCCTCCAACCGTTCAAGCGGATTTCGAGGACTTTTTATTTTTTTTGAACAGCCATTTCCGGAGTCCATGCATGACAAACAATAGCAGTGGGAATATAAACCCGATGGTGATCGTATATGGAATCCAGGTCTTTGAGTCCCATTCCAACTTGAATGGAACATTGGGATATATGAAGACGGAAACTGCCGCAAGTATCCAGCCTAGCGGCACGACCAGCGGCTGATAATTTTTGATTTTAAATATCTGACTGACGCCGATCGCAATGGCGTAAAAGTACAAAGAGATTCGGAAAAATAAAGTGATAAACCACATCACCGCCATGACTGCTTCAATACGCTGAAGAAAATTACCGATATTGATTTTTTTGGCCAACATATAACTGGGGTACATATTTCGTGCCGTAATGTCCGGGCCCAAGACCAAAATCGCTAATCCAATAATCGTAAAAAGCACCCCCGCACCGATTAGGCTACCGATATATACGGCTTTGTATGCCTCCGCCGGGCGGTTAACGGCCCCCGGGTAGATGATCATCAACACGACGTGCGGCAAAAACGCAGTACTAACGAAAGAGATTGCGGCAGGGAAGATAGGCTTGGCACCCGATTCGAAAATGGGAAGTGCATTCTCCCATTTAATCTCCGAGAATAATAAAATGCTCATGGACAGAAACAGAAGAAGAAACCATGGAAACAGTATCTCCGCTGATCTGGCCAGCACTTCGAGCCCCAAACGCACCCCCAGGACAACAAGGGCCCCGAAGAGGAAAATGATCGCCTGAATCGGGGTTTCGGGCAGCATTTGTATGGTCATGAAGTCGCTAATTTCGTGTAACACCCAAGCGGGACCACTTAGGAGCAATGTAGTTAATAACAGAAAGTTTACCGTTTTGCCGATCCATTTCCCTAAAAGTTTCTCGGATAATTGCATCAAATTCGTTTCCGGATACTTTTTGGACAATTGCAACTGCAGCGCCAAGATCATGAATCCTAGACCGATCCCGACCAAAGCGGCAATCCATGCATCTTGCTTAGCAATGTTAGCCGTACCCGAAGGAACGATAAGGATAGCGCTCCCGATCGTATACATGGCAGTTAAAATGCTGACCTGGCGCAATGATATTTTGACAACGGGCATCTTTCCTGCTCCTTTTCTTATTGGATCAAACCGATAGCAGAGAGCCAATCACTGAACGGCTTGAATACGATCGTTAACATAACCATAGGAGTTGGAATATCGTTCATGACCGTTTGGACCACGCTTATTCCAATGCCTATAATCATAAATGCCGTGAACCCCCAAATTTCCCTTTGTTCTTTTTCCCGGAGCATCCTCGGCAGCTCAAGCCAGGTTAGGATGGTGGCTGAAATTGCAATAATCGCGATATTCAGCATCAATTCGCCTCATTCCTTTAGATCATTTAGAAAAGAATCATTGGTTGTTCCGGTTCGCCGGATTTTGTAATCCACATGAATATGAGTCTCGAGGTTTGGAAAATACCGGTCGTTCCACTCTTCCTCCATTGCCTTCCACGCTTTCGGATGCGAACGGCGAAAAGCCTCCCCGAAGCCGAATATGTCCACTTTAAACTCATCCTGCACTTTATTGATAACGGACTCCAAGCTTTGGGTTATGTTTTCTTCCATTTCGACTTCGAGATCCCTCACGGTTGCTGGCTGCGTCAGATCCAATCCGCTGCACTCCACAGCACCAATATTTCCCTCCAAACGAATCATGATATCCATTTCTGGACGGGATTCGACGAATCTTCCTTTCATCTTGGAATCGGTTCTCAGCGTCTCCACGACAACCTTTCCATCGTTCCGGCAGGGAATAAACGCTACGGAGCTTTTCACGTGCCCCCTTATGAGTCGATACCCCCTGCTATCCTTCTCGTTTAACCATCCGATCAGCTTGTCAAATTTGAAAACGGCAAGCCCCGAATATTTCAATTGGCTCGGTGTATCGATATTTTCTACGTTTTTCCTCGTTTTTCCAAAATCCCGATTCCCTGTTATCACCAGTCCTGTAAGCACGGGGTGTTTTCCGCTGCTGGTAATATCACTTATCAATTGATCCAGTGTCACAGCCATGCTGGGTGACCAAACCTTCTCCGAGATTTGCAGGGAATCGTAAAGTTTATTGGCAGGAATCGTTTCCATGGACGTCATGATTTTCAAGGTTTCCTCCACTGTTGCTCCTTTGGTAACAACCAGGTAGAAATCGGGTCTGAATTCGTGATCCCTCGATAACAAGTCAAGTACTTTGGCTATCCCTTCCCTTGCCATCGCCTCATCCATCAGAAACATCCGTAAATGGGAAAAATATATTTTTCGCGGGCTGATCTGAGTAATCCTTCGCGCCGCTTCAAATATGGTGTCGCCTTCAGCCGTAAACAGCGTAGCAGGCGCTTGGGGACTTCCGCTCCTTTTGGCTGTGATCTGCCCGGGAATAGCGACTTGGACCGATAAACGGTAGCGGCCGTCTACCCAGTCAACCCCTGCGGCCACCGCTACGGCCAGCTCGTTCAATTCCCTCCGGTTCCAGCAACCGCTCAGAAGAAGCGTGATGACGATATGTAGGATAAGCAAGGTCAATATCCGTTTCATTCAATTCACTCGCTTTCCCGCTTGTATGAAAATTAGCTATTCCCGCGATTTCTGGGGAGGTTTGCTGTTGCTGCGCTTTACGTTATACTGATTTATCAAACGGGGGCGAGTCGACATCATCCAATGTGGCAGCCGTAAGAGCGTGTCTTTTTGCCCATCCGGAATTAGCGGCGCTAAAGGCGACATATACGGAACTCCAAACGAGCGGAGGCTGCACAAATGCAGAATTAGGGCGATGATCCCGACTAATATGCCGAACAGGCCAAAAGATCCGGCAAGCGCCATCAACGGAAATCGGAGCATCCGAAAAGCAATGGACATGTTGAAAGATGGAACGACAAAGCTGGAAATGGCCGTTATCGCAACCACGATGACCATGGCCGGTGAGATGATCCCCGCTTCGACGGCGGCTTGACCTATGACCAACGTTCCTACGATGGAAATCGCCGACCCGATATTTTTGGGCAGCCGCACGCCAGCCTCCCGCAGAATCTCGAAAGTGACCTCCATGAGGACGGCCTCAACGAAGGCGGGAAACGGGATCTGCTCACGTTGTCCAGCCAGCCCGAACAGGAGCCGGGTCGGCAGCATTTCGTGATGAAAGGTGGTTATGGCTACATAGAGGGAAGGCCCAAGCAACGAAATGAATATGCTCAGGTAGCGAAGCACCCGCAGGAATGAACTGATATCCGCGCGCTGATAGTAATCTTCCGCAGCATGCAAGAAGGAAACAAATAGGGCCGGAACGATCAGCACAAATGGAGTGCCATCCACGATAATAGCGACTTTGCCTTCAAGCAGCTCGGCTGCGACCACATCGGGACGTTCGGTATTATATACGGTGGGAAAAGGAGTTAAGGTCTTATCCTGGACCAGTTCCTCGATATATCCGCTCTCCAAAATGCTGTCTACATCGATTCGTCCAAGCCGGGTGCGGACTTCTCCGACGATTTTCTCGTTAGCAATGCCTTTGATGTACATCATCGCGACATCGGTTTGCGTTACTCGGCCGATCTGCTTCGTTTCCATCCAAAGATTCGGATCCTTGATCTTTCGGCGAATCAAGGCCGTATTCGTACGCAGTGCCTCCGAAAAGGACTCGCGCGGGCCGCGGACGACATTTTCCGCCGACGTTTCCATGACCCCGCGGTCCTTCCATCCCCGTGTGCCTGCTGCGATACCTCGATCCAATCCATCTACCAGAAAAATGGTGTCTCCCGACAATAAGGAATGGAACAACTTTTTATAATCGGTTATAGACTGAATCTCGTTATTGACGAGGGAAATTTGTTCTAATATCTTTTGCCCTTCGAATGCCTCAAAATGATCCGAATCATCCCTAACCCGGGATTTTGCAATATCAGCTACGACCATCATGATGGATTCCGAAATGATCTTCTGGTCGGACAAACCATCGGTATAGAGTATAGCGATATAATGTATCTCCTTGTCATCCAGCGGAATTTCCCTGATCACGATATCGGTACTGTTTCCGAGGGCTGCTCTGATATGGTTTAGATTGCTTTTTATATCCGGGCTTAAAGCATCGGGATCTTTAGTCGATGTGTTAGCCGGTCGGGTATCTTTGGTGTTGTTTTTGATGTGATGGCCGCTTCTTCTTCGATACCGCATAGGAACATCCTTCCTCTCACAGATGCTATTCCCACATTATTACCGAAGAAAACAAGCTGTAAACTTTCAAACGAATATTGCTGTGTACCCGTACAGGCCAAGAGAATTTTCGATTACCTCCACTCCCGCAGGAAAACGCAGCTAACCGAAAAATCGATTAATTTTGTTATTTAGGCAAAAAAAAGATGACATCCAGAAAGTCGATGGACTGGGATATCATCCTTTTCTTCGTCGCGCTATTTCATCATACGCTTCAGCTCTTTATACAACTTGTGATCAATATATTGAATCAGTTTAGTCAATCCATAGAAAATGATGACAATCATGGGGGTGACAACAGTCATTAGAACACTTGCACGAACAATCACCCGACAGACTCCTAGATTATACCAGAATACGTTGTGGCATACTTGGCTAAAAAAAAAAGATAAACCTGTTGAATCCCGGATTATCTTCACAGCACAGACTTCGAATAGCTATGCGGAATAATTTTGGTTCTCAATAACAATAACAGACTCCGTTCCGGACCTCGCGGCAGCGGTTTGTTTTGTATGTAGTACAAGTTCACGGATATTGGCGCAGCATTGCTTCGAACCCGCGACCAATAAAGGATCGCCGACAAAACCTAATTTTAATCCTCTGGACAAAAATCCCCCGATCGTCATGATCAATGGAACGGTAGGTGAAGTGTTGGAAAACACAATAGGCTCCGCGTTCTGATATTTGTCTTGAAGGATCAGACTCAAATTTTCTAGAGCTGGAATGACAACCTTGGATGAGCCCCTTCCAAGGGTGTACACCGGATTCCCGTTCTCATCCAACCCGTGAAATATGAGTTTGCCCATGTCGGACCTATTTAGTTTATTGAAATAGTCCACCGCCAGAATTTCTTCGGTTGTGAGCTGCCGATTCGTAGGTAGTTTATTTAGATGATACGCGGCCGCCAGTGAGGTTGTGTGGGTTCCACCGTAATCATTATAAATAAATATCATTTCATGTACCCTGCCTTCATTATGTAATGAGCTTATTATTCCCGTTAATCTATATCTCATTCCTCCAAAATTACATATCCAGTTTGCTAGATTCAGCATGTTTCGAAAATAATAAAAAAAGCCCTGATTATTCAGGGCTCCTTCATTATTGATCATAATATGAAATTATCTTAGTCCAGATAAACGGCCTTGCCGATTTTTGCGGATTCGTATAGAGCTTCCAAGATTCGAGATACAACATAAGCTTGTTCCGGGGTTACCACAGGATCTTTATCCTGGTCGATAGCCTCGATCCATCTTCTCATCTCAACATCCGGAGCTTGCTCCTTCTTGCCGTCGTAGAATGCAACCCCGCCGGAGTTCAATTCGATTTCGTTTGTATACAGGCGGCTGAATTTCTCGCCGTTGATGCGAAGACCGTTCTTCATATCGGCTCCGCCTTCCGAACCGCTCAGCGAGCATTTGGCTTCATCGACTTCAAGCGTATTGAGCGCCCAGCTGGATTCCAGCATAATGGTTGCGCCGTTCTCCATCACAATCATGCCGAAGGCGGAATCTTCCACCGTGAATTTTTCGGGATCCCAAGGTCCCCAGGCATTGGCCGCATTCTCCTTGCGGGACAGTTCATGGTATGTGGTGCCGAGTACAATCTTCGGCTTGTAATTATCCATCATCCAGAGCGTCAGATCAAGCGCGTGCGTGCCGATGTCGATAAGCGGCCCGCCGCCTTGTTTTTCCTCATCCAAAAAGACGCCCCAAGTCGGAACCGCTCTTCTTCGTACGGCATGCGCTTTGGCAAAATAAATATTTCCGAGTTCGCCGGCTTCGCATACTTGTTTCAGGTAAAGACTGTCTTCACGGAATCGGTTATTGTATCCGATCGTCAATTTCTTGCCTGTGCGCTTCGCGGTTTCCATCATAAGCTTGGCATCGGCGGCCGTTTTGGCCATCGGCTTCTCACACATCACATGTTTTCCCGCTTCAAGCGAAGCAATGGAAATCTCGGCATGAGAATCATTAGGGGTCAAGACATGGATAATATCGATGCTTTGATCCTGCAGCAGCTCTTTATAATCGCTGTACACTTTAGCTTCCTCAATACCGTACTTGCTAGCCGCTGCTTCTGCCCGATCGATTACGATATCGCAGAATGCCACGAGCTCCACGTTGTTTAATCTGCTTAAGCTCGGAAGATGCTTCCCGTTTGCGATTCCGCCGCAGCCGATAATTCCAATACGATAAACTTTAGACATGGATCATCACCATCACTTTTCGTCATATTTTAAAATTTCATAATTTCTGCTTATTCGAAACGCCTTATAAAACAAGCAGATCGTTGTATGTAATTCTGTCACAACACCTCTACGAATCTCTGAAAGGCACACCACGCTCAACAAAGAGCGGCCGCCAGTCGGCATGTGGATAACCTTCCTCCATCCGAAGGGTTGGTGTACGAACCACGTTTAGGGAAGTGGTCCTATGACTGCTCTATCCCTATGGCGTCTTAGAAAAAAAGTAACAATGAGGGAAATCACTCCTTCCGGCAGCCCGTCATTTATTTTCCGAACATCCACATATAAGGTATCACATCTTGCACATTTTTTTAGTCCAACTATGCGACAAAACATATATAAAATTACGACATCCTCGCCATGTCTTCAAACAAGGGCTGCTCGTTCCGAGGCACCATGGTTTACATAATATACGTTATGAAAATATTATGAATTTTACCAGCGAGCATGAACCTCCATGCTCCAAATGCATATCCCCATCTTTTAAATGCTGACCCCTTACAAAGCCGGAGCTGAACCCCCGTCAATATTGATGGAAGTTCCTGTAACATAGGAAGCAGCATCGGAAGCCAAAAATACGATGACTTTCGCCGCTTCCTCCGTATCGCCGATACGCCCGAGCGGGATGTTATGGCGCGGATCCCGGGCGTACTGGTCCCAGGTGAGTTCAGGTGATTCACGTTTCCAACGCGCCTCAAGCTGTGCACTCCGTATCGTTCCGATACATACGGTGTTTACCCGGACATGGTCTTTCGCCAAATCGTGACTCATCGCTTTGGTCATGGCTTGTCCCGCCGCGCGGCTGACGCTGCTTGGCATGGATGAAGCCGGCGGCGTTTTGGCCCAGGATGTCGTCACATTAATAATCGCGCCGCCGCCGGAATTCCGCAGATGAGGGACGGCCGCACGAGAAAAACGAATCGCGCCGAACAGCTTGAGATCCAGATCGGATGCCCATGATTCGTCGTCGATCTGCTCAAACGGCTTCGCTGCGGCTGTTCCGGCGTTGTTCACCAGAATATCGAGCCGTCCGTAGCGGCTGACGGTTTCGTTTACGGCTCGCATGCAATCCTCAGGCTTCGTAACATCCGCTGCGATGGTTAACGCTTCGAATTTCGATAGATGCCTGATATGATCCGCGGCAGCCCTTAACTGCTCCTCATCTCGTGCACATATGGCAACTTTAGCCCCTTCCAACGCAAACGTAACGGCGGTTTCAAGGCCAATCCCCCTGCTCCCCCCGGTAATCAACGCAACCTTTCCATGGAGTCCCAAATCCATGATCCATCAGCTCCTTTAACTGGATTGCTTGAATCTTTGCCTCTAAGTACAGCTTCAACATCAACCAGGAGTTTTCCTCTTTATTTCATCTATTACGCTGCTGATCTGCATGGCCATTGCGAATGAGCGACATGGGAAGCCAATAAAAAAAGCCGCGATACACTCGCGGCTAACTTCACTTCTATTTGTCTCCAAAATCATGATTGGATTCCCTTCTAGCAAAATCCACAAACTGAAATTTATCCAATCGATGTCTGGATTCCGTGTACTGGAAAAGCGTGGTATCTTCCAAGTGGACGTAACCTCGGACGACGACGACATGGGTATCGCTTCCAAGATCCATATAGGACTGGTCCATCGTCGTAGCTCGTTCCACGGAGATGATTTTTTTCGAGTAACTGATCTTTAGATGGAGCTCCTGCTCCAAGTATTGATAGATGGAATCGCCCGTAATTTCTCTCGTTAAACCCGTCACGATGTCGGCAAGCAAATAATCCACATCGAGGATGATGCGCTCCCCTTCAATTTCCCTGGATCGGATCACCTTCCACACGAGCATGTCCGGGCGGGTGTGCAGCTCCTTGGCGATGGCTTCCCCGGCCGGAACGCACTCCGTTTCATGCACAATCGTACGGCTTTTCCGGCCAATCCGCTCCGCCATTTCCTTATAACTGACAAGCCCCGTAACCGGGAAATTCATTCTTCCGGTATCCAGCACAAACGAACCTTTGCCTTTCACCTTATGGATATAGCCGTTTTGGGCGAGTAAATTCAATCCCTTGCGGACCGTTTCCCTTGTAATTTGATAGGTTGCCGCCAGCTCGTTCTCCGAGGGCAGCTTGCTGCCGGGCTGCAAAGCGCCGGTTTCGATTTGGTCGGCATAGTCTTTATACAGCATCCAATAAATGTTGTTCGTCATCCTTTATCACCATCAGCTATTGTACCATTTTCGGAGCAGCGATTACATGTTGCAAAGGAACCCGTCAGTGTCCATTACCGAGAGTCACTTGAAGCACTCGCGTTTCGCCAGGAAGCGCCTCGCCTTCAAACTCCGTAACGTTCTGAATGTGATCTTGGCCATCCGGAATAATGACCGGCGTAATGACCGGCAATCCGGCTTGCTGAATACGATCGATATCGAATTCAAGCAGCAGCTGCCCTTTCCTTATCTCCGCACCTGTTTCCACATGTGCCGTGAATCCTTCGCCTTTTAACGAAACGGTGTTGATTCCGACGTGAATCAGGATCTGGATTCCGTTCGTATCCGTCAAAATCATCGCATGTTTGCTCTTCTTGATGAGATGGGCGACTTGGCCGTCAAACGGAGCATACACTTTGCCTTCGGACGGGATGATGGCAATCCCCTGGCCCATTTGTTTATCGGCGAAAGCAGGGTCCGGTACCTCTGACAGGGGAACCACTTTCCCTTTGATCGGTGCCTGGACCTCTACAGCGCCTTGTTGCTCCGCTTCCACGGTTGAAGGGTTTGCCGTTTCCGTCGATGCGAACGACCCGGATTGAAGACTGCCGTTCGATTCCGTATTCACAGCTTGCGCTCTTCCATCTATGCCGGCAGCATTCCCATCCGCTGCAGCTGCATATCGAGACTGTTTGGACAACTGGTAACGCCCGAACAGCAATGTCCCCGTGAACGGAACGACCAGAACAATCGCCATGCCAATGAAGAAGACGCCCCACTGGTTAGGGAAGATGGACAGGAATCCCGGAATCCCGCCAACGCCGATCGATGAAGCCAGAACGTTGTTCACGGCCAGCAGCACGCCCGCAATCCCGGAACCGATCATACCGAAGATAAACGGATATTTATGACGAACGTTGACCCCGAAGATGGCGGGTTCCGTTACCCCCAAGAAGGCGGAGATGGAAGATGTGACGGCAAGTCCTTTCGCCTTCTGTTCCTTCATGATAAACATCATGGCCAGCGCTGCGGCACCTTGAGCAATATTAGACAGCGCCAGCATCGGCCACAAGAACGTCCCGCCTTCGCTGCCGATGAGCTGAATGTCCACCGCAAGGAAGGTATGATGCATCCCCGTAATTACAAGGAGTGCATACAGTCCGCCATAGATCAGGCCGCCCAGAGCGGCAAAGGAATCAAAAATGCTGACCAGGCCTGAAGTAAGGACGTTGCCGATGGCAAACGTGATCGGCCCCACCAGAACGAACGCGAGGAACCCGGTCACCAACAGGGCAACGGGTGCCACGACAAGCAGCTTGATGGAATCGTGGACGCGTTTGTTCAGGAACTTCTCGATTTTGGCCAAAATATATGCCGAGACAAGGACCGGCAGCACCTGGCCTTGATAACCGATTTTCTCCACTTCAAAGCCGAACAGGTTCCAAACCGGAACCGTGCCTTCAAGTTTGGCATCCGCATACTGGTAGGCGCTGAGCAGATCCGGGTTTACCAGGATCAGGCCCAGCACGATTCCAAGCAGCGGATTGCCTCCGAACTGACGTACCGCCGACCAGCCGATCAGGACTGGCAGGAAGGTAAAGGCGGTGCTTGCAATCAGATTGATGATCGAGGCTACGTCCGCCCATTCGGGATGGACTTGAATCAACGATTGTCCTTCATAGAATATGCCCGGTCCCGTAAGCAGATTGTTAATCCCTAACAATAAACCTGCCATGACGATCGCCGGCAGAATCGGTATGAATATATCCGCAAGCGTTTTAATTGCACGCTGAAGCGGATTTTGCTTCTTGCTCGCAATGTTCTTCACTTCATCCTTCGATACTCTCGCACCGCCGGTGATAGCCATCATTTCGTTGTAAACCTGGTCTACTAGACCCGGTCCGATCACGACCTGAAATTGTCCCTGGGAAGAGAACTGCCCCTTCACCAGGTCGTTCTCGTCAAGTGCCCGGGAATCCACCTTGCTGTCGTCCACGAGGGCGAATCTTAATCGGGTTACGCAATGCGTAGCGGCTTCGATATTGTCTTTTCCGCCGACTGCTTCGACAATGCGTTCCACGTTTTTGCGATCAATAGCCATAGCTCTACGCTCCTGACATTATGAATTTAGTTGTTGTGAATAAGCCACATATAGGAAGCATACGGTCGTAGGGCAACTGTTGGCGTGAGCTTGGGTTCTTCCGTTGTGTTGCCGATTAACAGTTGAACCGATCGACTTTCGGTTAGATGATCATGCATCTCCTCGGGAAGCTCGAACGATACGCCCCGGTCGCTGAAATTCGAAATGACAACAAGCGTCTGCTCCTTGTTCGTTCTTGCGTACGCATAAATTTCGGGATGCCCTTCATCCAGGCGAACATATTCACCGTCCGTCATCACCGGAAGGTTCTTACGCATTTCAATCAGTTTCCGGTAATGATGATAGATCGATTGCGGATTATCCACTTCGGATTGCGCATTGATCAGCGGATACCGCTCATCGAGCTTGATCCAAGGCGTCCCCGTCGTAAATCCCGCTTGATCGCCGTCATGCCAAGGCATGGGTAATCTGGAGTTGTCGCGCGAGCGCACCCTGACGATATGGGCAGCCTCCTCCGGCGTTCTTCCTTGCTCTTGGAGGAGGGTAAACATGTTTAGAGATTCAACATCCCTAAACTCGGATATGTCATTCCATTTCGGATCGGGCATGCCGATCTCTTCGCCCTGATAGACATATGGCGTGCCCTGCAATCCGTGAAGCGTCGTAGCCAGCATTTTTGCGCTTTCCGAGCGGTAGTCGCCATCATTGGTGAATCGGGTCAGCGCCCGCGGCTGATCATGGTTATTCCAGAAGAGGGCATTCCAGCCTCCGCCCTTCTGCATGCCGATCTGCCAATCGGAAAGCACCCGCTTCAATTCTTCGAAATCGTAAGGCTTGAGCTCCCACTTTTGCCCGTTGGGGTAGTCCACCTTCAAGTGGTGGAAGTTGAACGTCATGGAGAATTCGTTCTCCTTCGGGTTCGAGTAACGAATGCAATGCTCCAAGGTTGTGGAGGACATTTCTCCTACCGTGACGAGATTGTAAGGCTTGAATACTTTTTCGTTCAATTCCTTAATGTATTCATGCACGCGGGGGCCGTCCGTATAAAACCTGCGCCCGTCGCCCGGCGCCACGGAACCGTCATCATCGGGATAAGCGGGATCCTTCGATATGAGATTGATGACATCCATCCGGAATCCGCTGACGCCCTTGTCCGCCCAGAACGTGAGAATGTCCACCACCTCCGCCCGGACCTTCTCGTTCTCCCAATTCAGATCGGCCTGCGTCTTGTCAAACAATGTCAAGTAATATTGCCCTGTCCCCTCGTCATACTGCCACGCCGGGCCTCCAAACTTGGATTGCCAGTTATTCGGCGGGCCGCCGTTTTCCGCGGGATCCCGCCAGATGTAATAGTCGCGATACGGGTTATCGCGCGAGGAAATGGCTTCTTTAAACCATCGATGCTCGGTCGAAGAATGATTCACGACGATGTCGATCATCAAATGCATGTCTCTCTTTTTTAATTCGGCGACAAGTTCATCGAAATCGTCCATTGTCCCGTAAGCGGGATCGATGCTGCAATAATCCGCGACGTCGTAACCGTTATCATTTTGCGGAGAAACATACACCGGCTGGAGCCACACGATATCGATGCCAAGTCCCTTTATATAATCAAGCTTTTCCATGAGCCCGCGTATATCGCCGGTTCCCCGGCCGGTTGTATCGTTGAAGCTCTTCGGGTATACCTGATAAACCGTCGAAGTTCTCCACCAATCTTGAGATTGGGTTCCTGGGTTCTGCATGTAACTGGGTCCTCCTCGTCATCTTGTATATACAGGTTGCATATAGGAAAATCATATACATGTATATACAGGTTGTCAACCGTTTAACAATTAATACCCACTTCCAGGACGTTTCGACTACAAAAATAATAATTTAATTGGAATTTTCTTCTGAGTTCACGTAAAAAAGACTCCTTCAAGGAGTCTTTTTTTAACATAGTATAATGTATGGATACCATCGAAAAGGTCTCCCTTATGCCGATCAAGCTCCGGGCTCCCCTGCGTGATCCGTGACCAGTCGATAGGTTAAGCCCTGTTCTGTTTCAAATGAAACTACGCCTTTGGCGGAGGGCTGTACGGGAATGCTGGCATCGCCTTGGTAAACCGCAATCCTCTTTCCAAGTCCATTACTTATGCTTACGCTGCATACATTCCCCAAACGAGACATGATCTCTGCCTCCGTCAGTCTTCCATTCTTCCAGCGAATACCGACTTCAAAGCCGCCTCGTGCCCGCAATCCACGTACCTCGCCTTCCGGCCATTCATCCGGCAGAGCCGGCAGCAGCACGAGTAAGGAGCGATGCGACTGCAGCAGCATTTCCGCAATTCCCGCTGTAGCTGCGAAGTTGCCGTCGATCTGAAAAGGAGGATGCGCTCCTAATAAACTCGCATACACACCTCCATGATCGTAACGTTCCGAGTCCCCGTCCCGCACCAATCTCAGCATATTGGTTAACAGCCGGAGCGCACGGTTGCCGTCACCGAACCGGCTCCATAGCGCCACCCGCCAGCCCAGGCTCCAGCCCGTGCTTTCCTCCCCGCGACGCTCCAAAGAGGTTTGGGCAGCTGCAAATAGTTCCGGGCTTTCTTCCGCAGATAACTGCCGTCCAGGATAAACCCCGACCAGGTGGGACGTGTGCCGATGAAATACGTCCTCATCCTCGGAGTCATGGGACCATTCCTGCAGCTGGCCGTATCGGCCGACCTGCAGAGGCAGCAAACGTTCGCGTTTGCTGCTCCATTCCTCCCGGAATTCCTCATCCACGCCGAGAATGCCGGCGGCTTCCATGCAATTGGTGAACAGCTCCCATATGAGGGAAATATCCATGGTCGCCCCTTCGCTGATGGCCGCCATCCCTTCAGGCGTGCGGAATTTATGCTCAGGCGAGGTCGACGGCGAGGTCACGAGATGGCCTGCGTCGTTTTCTATAAGCCAGTCCAAAGCAAATAAAGAGGCTTCCTTCATCAGGGGATAAGCGAATGATCGTAAATAAGCTTCATCGCCGCTGTATGCGTAATGCTCCCATAAGTGCTGCGTTAACCAGATTCCTCCCATTTGCCAAAGCGCCCAGGAAGGATCGCCGTCCCCGTAATTGCCGACCGGTGCGGTATGGGCCCAGATATCCGTATTGTGATGAACGGTCCAGCCCCGGGTGCCGTAATGGACGGCGGCGGTTTCCGCACCGTTTACCGACAGGCTTCTGGTCAGCTCCAGCAGAGGCTGATGGCATTCCGCCAAATTGCATACCTCCGCGGGCCAATAGTTCATTTGCGCATTGATGTTTAAGGTCCAATTGCTGCTCCACGGCGGCCGGGTTGAGGCATTCCATATCCCCTGAAGATTGGCTGCTTGCGTTCCGGGCCTGGAGCTTGATATCAGGAGATAGCGGCCATAGTGGAACAGCAGCTCGACCAAGCCTGGATCCCGGGCACCGAATCGCTCGATTCTCTCCTCCGTCTCCATATCTTCTGCAGCCAGCGCCTCGCCTAATCGGAGGCTGACGCGGTCAAACAGGCTGCGATAATCGTTGATGTGCCGATCGCGCAGCTCTGTCCAAGACTGGCTGCATGCGGCTTTCATGGTCCCCGCAGCTATAGCCGAGGCGACAGCCGCCGGGTGATCTCCGCCATCGCGGTGACCTGGAATTTGGTCAAATCCGTTGAAGCTGGTGGCCGCGGTGAAGTAAATGACCGCTTCGCTCGCATCCAGTACATGAATGCCAGCTGCATCCACGGTAACGCGGCCATCCGTTTCGGCCACCGCCAGCCGACCGTTGAAGGCCATGGCAGCGGTATGTTCAGGATCGCCGTAACGGATTGGACGATCAGAGAAAACGTAGCTGGGCTCGACGCGTTCCGGCGCAAATCCCGACATGGCGTACATATCTTCTTCGGTCTTTACGGTATAACGCAGCGGACTTTCCAGATAGGCATGAAAGTTCAGGGCGCAAGCAGCGCTCGAGGTTAACCGCAAGGCAATCATCTGGTCCGGGCTGGACGCAAAGCATTCCCTTGTGTAGGTCACCTCGCCGATGCGGTATTCCGTTCGTTGAACGGCATTGGCGATATCCAGCGTTCTTCGGTAAGAATGAAACACGCCTCCATGATCAAACCTGAGGCATAAGTCTCCTAACGGCAGGTAAGATTCCGTATAGGGCCCCATCATCTTGCGCCCTAGCTGATCTGCCTCCATATAACGACCCTGGCTTGCCAGCTCCCGGATCTCCGGCAGCGCTTCCCGTGCAGACGGGTTGTTCCAATCCCTGGGATAACCGGACCAGAGCGTATCCTCGTTCAAGCTGATCGTTTCACGCTCCACGCCGCCGTAAACCATGCCTCCAAGACGTCCGTTGCCGATCGGCAGCGCCTCGGTCCAGACCGTCGCCGGTTTCACATACTGCAATTTCATGTTTGCTCCCACTCGCCTTGCCTCCTTTATTTCAATTCGTCATGCTCCAAGTCATTACAGGAAATATCCGTTCCCGTGCAGGCTTCCAAAAGGACGCGTTCGTCCGTACGGGTATTCCCTGCAAGGGCGTGTTTTTCCTGCATCCGAATCACGTTATTTTGGAATATCAGTCCCTCCGTGCTTCTAGCCATTAACCAAGCTTCCCCGGTCGTTTCAAAGCGGTTGCACGCGATCCGAATGTTGCGGTGAACGGCTGCATGATATTGTTTATTCTCCGGCGCAATCCGTATCACGGCATGTCCGGGACCGCCGCAATTCACAAACCGGTTATCCACGATGCTCATATCCGTTACGGCGCCCGATTCGTACCAGGAAGATGCATCCGCTGCGACCAGTATCGCGCTCATCTGCATGTTCAAGAAGGTGTTATCCCGAATCACGATCCGCCGCGGCGTCGTGGCCAGAATTCCGCGCGTGGGAATCCGGGCGAATGTATTGCCGACAATTTCGACCTCCGGCGTCCAAGTCATATTTTCAAGGACGTCCCGTTCTCCGATGTCAGCGGGAACCGCGTTTTCCAACGTGAGCAGCCATTCGCGCGGCGACTTCATGGCGACAGCGGCGACTCGTCCGAAAGCGTAAGGGTTCAGCGTATCCGCGTTTACGAACGCAACCTCATCTTCCGGCAGAAAAGCAGAAAATCCGTAAGTCTGCGGATGCATAAACCTGACAAGCAATTGATTGGAGTCTGGTCTACCAACGATCCGAAGATAGGTGCCGTGGACATTGATCCCATCATCATGCGCCCCTGCAAACCGACTATTCCGAATCGAGACCTTCCCCCTGCAGCCCGACAAGTGGATGAAATCCGCAAATCCCGCCACCGTGCGGCCGGTCTCCGGACGCGGCGTCAGATCCAAGCGTTCAAAGGTCAGATTGGCGCTGAACTGTCCAACCACGCCCAGTCCATGCATGAAATGCAGACCCACGTCGCTGAACGTCACCCCGGAGCTTTGGGTGATCAACATGCCAACCTGGTCCCGAATGCCGTCGCGCATTTGCACGATCGTACCGGGAGCCATGTGCGGAGGGGGTTGATTTCCAAAATGAAACCGAAGCCGACGCGGCGACAGCTCCTCGGTAAACACCACCCGCTCCAGCCAATTGTCCACGCGCCAGGCAGCACCCAAATCCGCACTGCATAACTGCATCGGTCCTTCGCGAAAACGCCAGCCTTCGCCCACCCATTCGAATATGCCGTCAGCGCAATCATAGCGTGAATCCGGGTGAACGGTTGCCTCAAGATAAGCATCGGCGCACCGATCCACCGTCATTTCGGTCACGGTCGGGGCGGCGTAATCCCAGTGCAGGTTGCGAATTTCAATATCCGTGCAGCGATCGAGGACAAGCATCGTCTGCTTTCCGTGGAAAACAAACAAAGCGCCGTTCCCCTCGAGCGTCACGTTGTGCAGATCCTTAAGCCAAATCCCGATCGTTTTGGTCACATCCGGATTCTCTTCCTCGCTGGTTGTATTCGTGATATAATACGCTTCCCGATCGGCCGATTGAGGATAAAAATGATAGCAGCCCGGCGGTATGTCCAGAATGACCGAGCCTTCCATTGCCCTGGCGGCTTCTATCGCGCGTTTCATGGCAGGCTGCGCATCCGGGTTATTCGAGTCCTCGTAATCCCGCAAGGAAAGGATAATCGGAGCTGTAGTGTTTTGATTTCCAGGCATCTGCAGTGACAACACCTCCCATTACTAGTAACAGCCTTTTGCGGGCTTGGTGGGACCCATCGCGAAAAATCCGCGATATTCGCCTAATTCGCTAGCAGCTTCAGCACGCGCATGCCCGTACCCTGGCTTCGCTTATCCTTGAGTCCTGTATTGCGAACCATGATCGAAATCGACCCGCGCGCTTGAAATCTCGGAAAGTGTACGCTGACTGGCCGATAAGCGTTCAAGCACCACTCGTCGAAGGGATTGACCCGTACGATGGACCCGCCGTTGATCGAGTATTCAAAGATTCCGGTGTCGGGCCCGCATAACAGCAGCAGTCCGCTGCTTTGTCCCACCACGGTGAACGTAAACGAAGCGTCCGGATGATCAGAGTACCTGTGATCTGTCGCGTAACGCCAATTCATGAGCTTTGAACCTGACGGCAGTTCCCGGATTTGAAAATCCCCGGTATAATCGGCTAGCTCATATGGGAGCATTTCGGCATATTCGTAGTTCCCCGCCAGCAGCGGTTCTGCGGGCAAATGTCCGCAATGTTTGAGCATCAAGGAGTCACCCTCTGTCGACAGCAGCTCCTTCAAATATCCCTGCAAAAAACCGGCGTATATCTCATGCCCCTCATCGTTCGGATGGTATCCATCAGGTGCAAGCGATGACCAAGCGACCTCACCGTTAGTCAGCATGCCATAAATGCCGGCGGCAAAATCGACGGAAGGAATGCCGTAATGCTCGGCCACTTCTTCGTGAACGGCAATGGGATACGGCCGGATACGGGCCAGGTTTCGCTCCGACCCGGTATAAATAAAACATAGATCCGTTCCGGGTGACAGACGACGGCATTGGCGTACAATTCCCTCCATTCCTCTGATGGATTCTTCCCGGTCGCTCCCGTCATTTACGCTGAATTCCACGAATAGCAAATCGATGTTCCCGACGCTCAGCACGTGCTCTCGAAGACGGTGAGCTCCCAGCGAAGAATCCGTCCCCCCGACACCTGCGTTAATGGAGCGAATCCGCGAACTTCCGAAACGTTCTCTTAAATAATGAGCCGTTAAAGCACGCCAGCTGGTCTTATCGGCCGCTGAAGCGCCGGCTCCCTCCGTGATGGATCCGCCCAGAAAGGCAACCGTCACCTGTTCTTTCCCTGCAAGTTTGGCTTTAAAATGAGGCAGCCCTTCGCGATGAACGATGAATGCGGTACGGTCCCTGCCTTTGTTATAATCCGACACATGATCACCTTCCCTCGTTTCATTCCTGTCTTCTCCATAGATATCCTTGAAACAGAGAAAATGCGGAGTGGCCGATCGGTTTAGACCGGCACCCGCATATGGATGTTGGAATGACTTCATGACAGCCGCAGTTGCTTATCAATCCTTCGATTATTTGGCGGATTGATCGTAAGCCGTCTGCAAAATTTCGAGATAACGATCCAGTTTCAGATCCTTCAATCCTTTGACGTAAGCGTCCCAATCCTTGTTCAGATCCTTGTTGCCCGTAATGAATTGCAGCTGGTTTTGCTCAATATAGTTTTTAAGGTTGGTCTGAAGCATGCTGGCTTCATCGATGACGCTCGGATCGATCCAGATCGACCAGATCGGAAAGATCTCCTTCGGCTCATGTCCTTGATACAGCAGCGAAGCATTATACAATCTGCGCTCATAGCCGTCGGATGCATAAATATCGGTTCCCTGCACCCACGTATCGCGATACTCCTTCGGCATATAGAAATGGCCCATTCCGCTCCAACCCGCATTATGCGGCGTTTCGCCTTCCTTCGTCGGAATGGTCTTGACCATCGGCGTCACGCCCTCGCCGAGCGCTTGATCGCCGGGCTCGGGGTCTGTCCAATCGATCCCTTTCATGCCGGTTGCGGCATTGGTTTGGCCTTCCGGCGTAAACATGTAGTCCACCATCTTGATCAATGCTACCCGGGCTTCTTCACTGGCTTTGTTCGTGATCACGAATTTTGCGCCCGGTGATACGCCGCCCGCATCATGGGTTGCGTATGAAATTCCGTTCGGTCCGCTTAGCGGCGGAAGCGGATTGTAATGCGCCGAACGGGTGTTGCCCGGATCGATGTTCACGAAGATGGCCGGGTGCATGCCGGCACCGGCGCCGAGAATTTCAGCGTCCGCATTCTCGCCGATTTTCTTGAATGCCTCCGCATTTTGGGTGAATGCGCCCGGATCGATCAATCCCTCGTCATACAACGATTTGATATAGGTGAGCCCTTCCTTCCATTCCGGCGTGATCGCCGCGGACTCGACCTTGCCGCCATTCATCGTCAAGTAGTTGCGGTCGTCGTCGTAAACGAAGCTGTTCATCAGATAAGGGATAATTCGAACGCCGAAATCCTCCGTTGAACCGCTGAGGGGCACTTCATCCGCCCTCCCGTTGCCGTTCGGATCCTGCGTTTTGAATGCCTGCAGCATGCTTCTGAATTCCTCGGTCGTTTTCGGTTCCTTGAGATTCAGCTTCTTCAGCCATTCGGTATTGATCCACATTTTGTTGGGATAGGAGCAGTGGAAGCATTCCGTGTATGCGCCAAGTCCGTAGATATTCCCATCCGGGGCCGTAACAAGCGCCTTCATTTCCGGCGTAGCTTCCATGGCCGCTTTAATGTTCGGCCCATGCTGTTCAATCAGATCGTTCAGGGGAACGAGCACTCCCTGCTGACCGTATTTGAGCACATCCGCTTGGGAGAATTCATCGATATAGTGCGTCAGCAGATATGCATCCGGATAATCGCCGCTGGCCAGAGAAATTTGGCGTTTCTCCTTGGCGCCGTCCGAGGGATTGATCTGCCAATTGAATTTAATGTTAAACTGTTCCTCGATATGCTTGGTGAATTTGTTCACCGGAATATCGATGCCTGATTCCTGTACGGCAAAAACGCTGATTTCCACGGGTTTCGAGCTGTCCGAACTGCCGGACGCGCTTCCGCCCTGCGGACTGCTCGGGCTTTCTGTATTTTTGCCTGAGCAACCTGCCATCACGAAGCTGCTCACCAATAACAGCATGAGCAAACTGAATAAGCCTTTTTTCAAATGGAATCGCTCCCTTTTTCATTAGAGTCAACACGCAAACGACTAGCTTTACACGATACGGAGCCTCACCTCCCTTCCAACATAAGCAAGCTCAAGTTCCCTTGGCCTGATTCGGCCGTTCCCCTCAAATAGCGATCAGCCTTTCACGGAACCTACGAGCATCCCCTGCACAAAATAGCGCTGCACAAACGGATAAATGACCAGCACAGGCAGGGTGGCAACCACGATCAGCGCATATTTCAGGAGTTCGGCAAGCTGCTGCCTCTCAACCATGGCTAAAGCATCCATCGTTCCCGAACTGTTATTCTGAATGATGATGCTTCGAAGAATCAGCTGAAGCGGAAACAAGTCGGCGCTTTTCAAGTAAATCAACGCATCGAAGTACGCATTCCATTGGCCGACCGCATACATAAGCACGAGCACGGCCATAATCGGCTTCGACAACGGGAGGACGATGCTCCAGATAAAACGGATGTCGCTGCAGCCGTCCATCTCGCTGGCCTCCTGCAATTCGTCCGGAATGGAAGACTGAAAGAAAGATCGGGCGATAATCACCTGCCACACCCAAATGGCATTGGGAATGAGCAGCGCCCAGCGTGTGTCGATCAGATGAAGCTCCCGCACGACCATGTAGGTCGGTATCAGCCCCCCGCTGAATATCATCGTAAACGTAATGATCATCATCAACGCGTTGCGTCCGAAAAACGATCTCCGCGACAGCGGGTAGGCAATCATGATGGTCAACACGACACTGATGATCGTGCCAGCCGTCGTGTAGAAAATGGAATTGGCGTATCCGGTCATAATCTCGGGCGTTTTAAAAAGGACCCGAAAGCCTTCGAACGAAATATCGACCGGCCACAACCATACCCGACCCGAAGTAACGGCCGCCGGGCTGCTGATGGAGCTGCTGATGATATAAATCAATGGATACAATACCGCAATAACGACCAGAAAGAGAACGATGTATACCGTCGTCAGGAAGATGCGGTCGCCTGCGGACTCCTTGATTTTTCTTGTGCCTGCTTGTTGAACTGCCATGCGATAGCTCCTTCCTTACCAAATGCTGTTATGGGTCATTCGTTTAGCCAATCCGTTCACGGTCAGCAGCAGAATGAGGTTGATCACGGAATTGAAGAGGCCGACTGCGGTTGCAAAGCTGTAGTTGGCATTCAGCAGCCCAATCCGATACACATAAGTTGCAATGATTTCGGAGTTCACCTGATTCAGCGGATTTTGCAGCAGATAGACCTTCTCGAATCCAAGCGCCATCACGTTGCCGACATTCAGAATCAAAATGATGACGATGGTCGGCACAATGCCCGGCAGATCCACATGGCGGATCTTTTGGAAGCGCGAGGCGCCGTCCACCTTCGCCGCTTCATACAGAGTCGGATCAATGCCGGCCAATGCCGCCAAATAGATCACCGCGCTGTAACCTGCCGTCTGCCAAATATCGGACCATACGTAGATGGAACGAAACATCCCGGGATCGCCGAGAAAGTTCACGGACTCCAGTCCGAAAAAATTCAAAGCCACGTTGGCAAAGCCCAGCCGCGGGGCCAGAAAGAGCATGATGATCGACACCATGACCACCGTTGAAATAAAATACGGCGCGAAGGATACCAGCTGGACGAATTTTTTGAATCGGCCGCCCCGGATCTCGTTAATCATTAACGCCAGCACGATCGGAATCGGAAACCCGGCTAAGATGAGATAACCGCTGAGAATGATCGTGTTTTTGACGAGCGTCCAGAATAACGGATTCTCGAAGAACAGCTCGAAGTGCTTGAAGCCTACCCAGGGACTGCCCCATATTCCCTTGATGACGTTGTAGTCCTTGAAGGCAAGAACGGCATTCAGCATCGGATAGTACTTAAATATCAGGAAAAACAGCAGCGGCGGAATCACGAGCAGGTACAGCTGCCAATGCTTCCTCAAACTTTTTCGTGCAACATGCCAATAGCCGGTGCTGGTGTTGGTATGGATAACAGGCTCCGACTCGATTACCAATGGCTTCTCCAGAATAATCCCCCCTAATGTAATGTCGGATGATGTGTCGGCATTGATATGATAGCGTTTTCTTTATGTGTCGATCATAGGCGAGAAATCCGGTCCTTGAACAGGTACACTTCGGTCGTTTGGCGTACAAATTACCGCTTTTTCATAGGCCATCCTGTCTCGTCAGGGGCCAAATCCCGGGTATTCGCGTTTTCTTAGCCCAAACAGCCGCATCGTCCAAAGCGACAATGCGGCTAGCGAGGATCAACCCTTTACACGACCTCATGAGACTGACGGTAAGCGCTCGGGGAAATGCCGATGAGCCGCTTGAATGCCCTGCGAAACGAATGGGAGCTGTTATAGCCCACCTGAGCCGCTATTTCATCGACCGTGAGGTTCGTCTCGGCAAGCAGAATGGCCGCCCGATCCATCCGCACCTTGATCAGATGATCGGAATAATTGACTCCGGTTACTTCCTTGAACAATTGGGAGATGTATTTCTCCGGCCGCTCCACGTGCTCGGCCACGCGGTATAAGGTGAGATCCGGATGTGCGTACGTCGCTTCGGTATATTCATAAATCTGCCTGATCAGTTTGGCATGGGAGTCCTTCTTTTTATTGGAAATATATCGGCACAGCTCTCCCATGATCGCGCGGATTTCGTTATGGATCGACTCCAGCGGCTCGGTAAAGCCGATATCGATGATGCGCCTTTTTATGCTTTCAAACCATTCCGACTCCGCAAAAATTTTCTGATCCATTAACTTAAGGAACGTTCCTTTGATTTCACCTACCAGCTGGTGCTTCATCTCGACGGATAACTCCCGGTGATGGAGATTTTGATCCATGATCAGATTGACGATCTTCTCGGCTTCTTCCAGCTCTCCTGCCCGTATCGTGCTGATCAAGCGCTGCTCGGTGTCCAGCGGGTAGTAATACGTTGTGTTGACGATTCGGGCTTCGCGGTACCACACCGTCTCTTTTTGATTCATGTAGACGGCATATTCAAGAGCCTGCTTGGCCTGGTCAAATGACTGCCCCGCCTCTGAGACCGAATCGAACGGATCGCCGAAACCGGCTTGGAGGAACATTTTATATTCATGCAGCACCTGCTTCGTCAGCGTTTCGATCAACCCCGTAATTCGAAGCTCTTCCTCCGGTCCAGGCTCTCGTTCTTGGTCGGCAAAGAACAAAACCACCATTTTGTCCGAGCCCAGATCCGTCATGGGCAGCGTCCCGGCGATTTCGGAAAAGGCCTGTTTCATGAGAAGCCGGGCGGCGTTAAGCTCATTAAGGATCTCCACGCTGTCCATGCCGGCATATCCTTTGATCTGCAGGATGCCGACATAGCCCTTTCCGTTATGCAAGGCAATATCAGCCTGCTGGGCAGCGGAAGCAATTTCGTCCCTCGATTCAAACTCGCCGGCAATCAGCCGTCTCAGGAAAGCATCCCGGACAAACGGCAGCTGACGCGTCAGCTCGTTTTCCAGCTGTTTGTTTTTGCTGATCATATTGGAAATATTCCCGCTCAAAAAGTCGAATTCATTGCGCTCCGTCACCTCATCCCTGCCGAACTGCTCTTTCATGATGCTTATCATTCGATGGATCGGCACACTGTTCCGATGAGCCAAATACAACCCGAACAGCAGCCCGACGATCATGGCGCCTCCGGTAATGAACCAGGACGCTCGTTTAATTTGATCGGCATTCTCCATTAGGGCGCTGCGGGGGATGCCGGCCTGATAGACCCAACCGCTCTTATCGGAGTGCGTGGTGATCACAAGGTCATTCTTGTAGAACTGGCTGGTTTTGTTCTGATCGAATGCCGGATCGTTCATGATTTGGCTTACATCGGATTCCATGTTTCCTTGAAGAGCAAGCGTATTCCCGTTCCCGTCGTGGATGTGGACCCAGCCGCCGTAGTTGTCGGTTAACCCCGAGAATAATCCGGCAATCGTCCGTGCATCGATCACGACCACAACATTGGCCGGGGAGGAATCGTTAAAGCTGTCCAGCGGGAGCGATTGCATGTACGTGATGACCGAGGTTTCGTTGTCCCTTTCCGAAAAGGAAGAGAGCGGTTTGATTTCACTGCGATGGGCTTTCTCCAGGATCTGTTGTTTCCATTCCTCAAAACTGAGATCGTCATAATGAAAAAACTCATAATAATGCTCCGGCCGATAAGAAGAGCCCGACGTTACGATTAAGTCGTAGTTCGCCAAATAGATGTAGTAATGCTGAAGAAAATCGTTGGTTTGACCGAAAGTCAGCACATTGCGCATCGTTCTCCATATGCCGTAAACATCCCTTTGGGCAAGATGATCGTTGAGCAGCACGTTCAGGTCTTGATTGATCGCCAGCTGCCGCGTCATCCCTTCCACTTCCGCCATCCTGTGTTCCAGCAGCTCCTGGCTTTTCTCGAGCTGAACGATGCTGTTCTCAATCGAAATGGATTGCGTTACGGAGATGGAGGTTAAGTAGGATATGTATCCTCCGATGGTGGGAATGAGCAGAATGGCAATATAGGAGATGAGAAAGCTGCGAAAAACCTTCGATTGCTTAAGAATAGATATCCCCCCTTAGGTGATAGCGTTTTCAAAAAATAACGACTCCAGTTCTCCCGCCAGCTATAAATTTGATCATAATGGATGTTTGCGGCGCAAGGGTAGGTACTTCTGCGTATGGCAGGGTACATTTTTCCATACCAGGCCTGCATGCGGCTAAATGACGGAAAGTAACTCCATATTAGGGGAATCGGCAAGCTTGGTAAATATCCGATTGTTAAGGTTCATGATGCTTTATGACAATAACGGAAAATAACCATGCCTTTGGATATTTTGACCATTGTCCACATAAAAAAAAGCCGCGTTTTCACGCGGCAGCTGACATTTAATCCCACCAAAAATACCAGATATCGTGCTTCATTAAATAGTCCGCATAATGTCCAAGCGTCGGAAACCCGTCCATGACATATTGGCAGAAAATAAAATGCTCCTTGGCGAGCCGTAATGCTTCTTCAAACGTTTGGGGTCGTTTTCCGGCCTGAAGAATCCAAGTATCTTCCGAAACGGCCACAATTTTAATCTGATACTTCTGCTGAAAATGCTTAAAAATCACCGACTGATGCTCGGGCAGCGGACATTCGTTATAACCTCCCATCGGAACCCACAGCGGTGCTTCATATCCGGCTTCAGCCGGCAGCGTCAGCAGGATCACCTGCTCGTCCTCTTCCACCTTTCCCTGCACCCATGACGTATTCCAGTCAAAGGGCTCGGCATCCGATTCGCCAAACTCTTCGTTGAGCATTTCGCTGCCTTCCCATAATAATGAATAAGAACGATATAATTCCTCAAAGCTCTTGCCTTCTAATTCTTCCGGTTCCAGCGCAATATCCGTATAGGATAATCGCGAAGCCACGATTTTTCCCAACACATCTTTCATGCTTAACCGCTGAACCTGCTCCAGCTCCTTGTTCACATATTCAGAAAGGGTTTCTTCTTCGCAGATCTCCTCCATCATTTCCACCAGATTGTAGCCGGGAGCGATGAGAATCCTGTGCTCCCCTTCCTTTGGGACAGGGAGCGTTAAGCCATCCAAATCCAAAACTTCAATATCACGTTCGCTTAAATAATTGGCAAGCTCTTCGACCATATGTACACCTCGAATATAGCAGATTTTGAAACCAGTATAAGTTCTTACCCTTAATTTTACAAATGATAGAACCACTTAGATAGTCACTTATAAACAAGCTCAAGAGGACGAGCTTTACGCTCGCCCTCTTGTATATGGACAGACATGTCCATGCTGTAATGGATTAATTGACGGTCAGGGACGCATCGGTTTCTCCTGCCCACTCGCCTACAGGTTTGATGGTATACGTCGATCCCGGCTTCAATTTACTTTCCTGCGTCAAATCGAATATGCCTACGGCTCCTTTTCGGCTTGAATATTTATAGGTCGCAATGTGTTGATTGCCGTCAGCGTCGGTCAATTCCACGCTCCGGCCGGAGAACAGCTCATCCCCCGGATCCTCGGACAACGTGATGGCTATGGAACTGTCGCTGACTGCCTCGGCTCCGACGATGTCCAGCGGAGCAAACGATCCTGCAACGAATGACGGATTGGCGATCTGTGCCCAGTCCGAAGAAATGGTGTAGGTAACGCCCGGCGTCAACGTCTGGCCTTCCGGCAATCGGAATTTCGGCTCTTGCTTGCCGTCGGTGGATTGGGTGAAGGGTACGTATTTGGCCACGATGGGTTGTCCGCCTGCAGGCGTAATCGTAACTTCCCTGGCTTGACCAGAAGATATGATCTGATAGACCTTGCCATCGGCGCTGTTATTCTCATCCAATACGAAGGCATTGGCTCCGCGGCCTCCGCTATAAGCGGAAATAACATAACCGTAGTCGACGACGCCATTCTCCTTGAGCGCCTCCAATTCAAATGTATCCTGGGTGACCTGTCTGGCCTCGGTCATGTCCAGCTTCGTGCTGTTTCCTGTAAATGTACCTGCTGTTTTCCCTTTATAGGTCAGCGTATACGATGTCCCCGGTTTTTGAACGGAAGTTGGAACGATATAGGTGGAAATAGAACCCGTCTTCAGACGCGGCATATTCGTCAGGGCAAGACCGTCGTTAAATTTAAAATCTTCTTTGGCTTTGGCAAACGCCTCATCGTCCGATGTCAATGGAGCATCAAAGGTGACGATCAAGGTGATGGCATTCAGTGCGCGGACGCTCGTGATTTTTGCTTTTTCCGACGGTATTGCGTCATGTGCAATGCTGATCAAATAGGCAGCCTGACCTCGAGTGGCATGGCCCTCCTCGGAATAAAAACGCTCAGCCCAGTAATCCACGGACTTCGCATCTCGTTTCAGAGCCTTAGACACCATCTGTACCAGTTCGGCATGGGTAACGCTTCCCCTTGGATCAAAACGTCCGTCCGGTGCCTGCATAATATCTAGTGCTACCAGCTCTGTTGCGTACCGCTCATACCACGCGTTAGATTTCACATCCGTGAAGCTTGGCTCTGTCTGCCCTTTGCCTTCAAGACCAAACGCAAGCACCAGCATTTTCGCCAGCTCCGCCCGTGTGATCGGACTTGTTATCCCCATCGTGCCGTCTTGGTAACCCTGCATCACGCGCAGCTGGGACAGCCCTTGAACGGCTTGCTCTATATCTTGGGCAGCGAGCGGCGCTTGTGCAGCTTCGGCCTGCAGAACATGAAACGGAAGCGTCGCCGTTCCCAGTGCGGCGGCCAGCATCATGGCCGCCAGTTTATTCGAATACTTCTTCATAAGTAAGTCCTCCCTATCTTCGATGAATATGAACGATAATCGTCATATCTCCATGATAGATGAGATTCCTAAACTCCCAAGAAATCCGGGATTAAACGTTTCGAAAATATTTATTAACAATTTCTAAACTCATTCAGACCGAAAAACGATAGCCTGCTCCCCATACCGTTTCAATGTACTGCGGGTTGGATGGATCCAGCTCCATCTTTTCGCGCAGCTTTCGGACGTGAACGGTGACGGTAGCGATATCCCCGCTGGAATCCATGCCCCAAATCCGTTCGAACAATTCATGTTTGTTGAACACCCGGTTCGGATGGCTCGCCAGAAATTCAAGCAAATTAAATTCCCGGGTCGTAAACGCGACTTCCTGATTGCGTACGAACACCCTTCGCGCCGTTTTGTCGATGACCAGGCCCCGGATATGAATTTCCGAGCTTGGACTCGGACTTTGCTTGCCCAGAAGCCTTACATATCTCATCAAATGGGCTTTGGCTCTTGCGACTAATTCGCTCGGGCTAAAAGGCTTGGTAATGTAATCGTCGGCACCGAGATTAAATGCACGGATTTTATCGATCTCCTCATTCTTGGCGGATACGATCAGAATCGGGACCTCCTTGTTTTTCCTGATATGGCTGCACAACTCGTAGCCATTCATGCCGGGAAGCTGAAGGTCCACAATGATGAGGCTGTAGTCCTCGTTAAGCGCAAGCTTCAAGCCCTCGTCACCCGTATGGCATAAATCGACGGCAAAACCGTTCAGCTCAAAATAATCCCGCTCCAACTGGGCGATGGTCGTTTCGTCTTCGATGATGAGAATGCGTGTGGCCATGGGTTACCGCGCCTCCTTCCTGTTCGCTCGTTTCAGGGTAAAATACAGGCTTGTTCCGACGCCAAGCTCGCTTTCAGCCCAGATTTGGCCCCCGTGTCCTTCAATGATCTGGCTCGCAATCGCAAGACCCAGACCGCTGCCGCCTGTTGAAGAGTTGCGGGATGGCTCGGCCCGATAAAACCTTTCGAATATATAAGGGATCGCTTCCGGTGCGATGCCTGTGCCGTTATCCCGGATTTCAACCGTTACCCATTCCGGAGACAGCCGGATCGAGATGCCGATGTTTTTTTGCCCCTTGTCCATGAAATTCTGGGCATTTCCAATGATGTTGAGCACGGTTCGCTTTAATTTCTCAAGGTCGGCAATGACTTCGACAGGATCACCGGGGCGTTCCTTCCACTCCAGCCGAATGTCCTTCTCCTCCAGAACATAGCGCTGCTCATCGATGCAGTCGTCAATGAAACCGATGATATCGACATGCTCGAACATAAAGGGCACCTGCTTCAAATCCAGCTTGGAATACAGAAACAGCTCATCCACGAGTTTATCCAGATCGATGGTTTTGGTGTAGATGATATTCACGTATTTATCCATCTTCTCGGGCGTATCCGCGACGCCGTCTCGAATGCCCTCGACATAACCCTTTATATTCGTTATCGGTGTGCGCAGATCGTGTGAGATATTGGAGATCAGCTCTTTTCGGTTCTCTTCGTCCCGGAGCCGGAGCTGAATCGATTCGTGCAGCCGCTTTCGCATATTCTCAAACGTTTCGTTCAGCTGGCCGATTTCGTCCTTCGAATGCATATCCAGGGAAAACTGAAGATTCCCCTCCTTGATGTGTTCGGCCGAATTTCGGAGCAAGTCAAGCGGTTTGACCACGCTGCGCGTAATCCAGCGATATAACATCACGTTCGCAACCACGATGATGCCAACGAGACTCAATACAAGGATGGGCAACAGCTTGCGCGTTACCTCGCCGAAAGGACTTCGCTCGCGGATCACGTACACGCTTCCCTTCGTCTCGTCCGAGAACCGGAAGTCGAATTTGGCATAAGCATAAAAGCGTTCACCGATGCTCAGCGTATTGCGGATTTGATTGTTGTTCAGGTCGAATGGAGGGAGATTCGCTTCCAGCTCAGGCTGGTTTAACGTATTGGACTCGTAAACTTGAAGGCTTTCCTTACGGACGTACAGGCCTGCCCGCACGGTTCTCAGCTTAAAATCAAATTCCGTCAGCAGCTCTTGATCCAGCAGACCGTCCGGTTCGTTCTTGGCAAGATATTTTAATTCAAGGAAGATAGACTCCTCTTGCTCGGTCAGCGGGTTAACCTGGTAGTGAACTTTATAAAAATCCCGAACCCCGCGAATGTCCCCGGTAGCAGCGACGGTAAACAAACTGGCAGTCAAGACGAACACCAACAAGCTGATGACCAGCATGCCGGTAAAGGACAGCAGCAGCTTGATCCTGATCGACATGCGTCGCCTAAAGCGAACCGGAGACGATGCTGCCCTTAAACATCGTCGCCACGCGCTTCGATCTTCTGGCAATGGCTTCGGCGGAACAAGAAGCTTCGACAAACACGATGCTGGCGGCGTCCCCGACCTGCGGCCATATCTGCTCGCCATCCGGACCAAGCGGCGTCATGCCGCCGGTGATATATTGAAGCGTACGTGCCAAAGAGCGTTCATCCACCCATCGGGACACCTCAGCCAGCCGGCCCGCGCGTTCCAGCACGTCCCCGTTTCCGAAAGGCGACCACACGTCAAAAATGTTATCGCATCCGACGGCTACCTCTACGCCGCACTCATGCAGCAAACCGACCGGCGGCATGTTGCGACCGATCGGCACGCTCGAAATAATGGCAACCCCTGCATCAGCCAGCATTTCCCCCATTTCGATGGCTTGCGGCGTCGGGATATCGCCGAGTCCGAATGCATGGCTAATCGCCACTTTGCCCTGCAGGCCCGCCTCGATGGTCAGCTGTGCCAACCGCTTCATGGTGAAGGTTCCCAGATGATGGGCATCGTGCAAATGCAGGTCAATTCCCGCATTCGCCTCCACGGCAAGCTCTACCATTTCCTGCAGGGAAGCTTCGATATCACCATCCACCGTCGCCGGGTCCACCCCGCCTACCAAGCCTGCTCCGCCGCGAAGTGCTTGTCTCACCCATTCCTTTGACTTCGAGCGCAGCAAACCATGCTGAGGAAAAGCTACGATCTCGTAGGATAACTTTCCTTCAAATGCGCGTAATGCTTGTTGAACCGCTTCGAAGTTAGCCAAACCCGCTTCCGGATAAATATCGACATGCGTTCGTACATGCGTCACCCCGGACTCCAGGTACATCTGAAGCAGGCGTTCCGCACGGTCCTGCGTCCGGGTATCCAGGGCCGGAAGCGTTGCTTTCTCGATATCCAAACGCTCGAAAATGCTGGAGACCGGCGTTACGGATCGCCACCGGTCACCGAGCAGCGTTTTATCCAAATGGCAGTGCTTTTCGGTAAAGGACGGCAGAAGCAATACACCCTTCACGTCGTGTTGCGGCCATGAATCCGTGATGGTCTTATCGGATGACACGATCTTCGCAATGTTCCCGTCCTCTATGAATACGTGGCAAATCTCCGTTTTTGTTCCCGTAATAACGCCTTCTTGAACTTCATAGCCGCTCTCTAAACGAGCATTCGTTAACCAAAATGCGGTACTCATATCCATCGTTCCTTTCCTTGCCAGATATACGATTATGCTATCATAGGAACATCTATATGGATAATATTAAAAAAATAGGATTCACTTAAGTTTTACATATATATATAAAAGAAAAGCCACCCGTTGAGGATGACTCTTCTGGTGAAGACATGGAAGTAGCCATGAGGTTAAAGCTTTATGGCTCTTGTCGCAATAAAACTGTTTGCATAGCGGTCCAGCAATTTCTCGCCTCCGAAGGAATCCTCGTATAACCCGGCAATCATAAATCCGGATTGAATCTGACCTCCCATTTGCTGTTCCAGCGTATGTCCGAATTCCAATGCTACCCCGCTTCTCACAATCTCTTCTTCCGTCGCATAATCCAGTTCAGAATAGGGAAGGGTGTGCTTCACCCGAAGCGTGCCCTGTTCTTCCAGTTCCCAGTCGAATAAATAAAAGACCGGGTTCATAAAGCCGCTAATCATTATGCCGCCAGGCTTCAACACGCGATATGCCTCCTGCCAGACCGGCTGGATATCAGGCACGTAAAGGTTAGATACCGGATGAACCAACAAATCAAAGCTCTCCGATTCAAACATGCTTAAATCCGTCATCGAACCGAGAACCGTCCGAATGGACAATCCGTCCCGTTCAGCAACAAAGCGATCCTGCTCCAATTGAGATTCGGAGAAATCCAGCACGGTTACATTTGCTCCCGCAGCTGCCAATACGGGTCCCTGCTGCCCTCCTCCAGAAGCTAGGCAGAGCACATTCTTTCCGTTTAGTTCCGGAAACCATTCTTTGGGCACAGGCTTGGTTGAAGTGACGATAATAGACCAATCGCCCATTCTGGCTTTCTGGATTTCTTCGCTGCTTACAGGAACAGTCCACTGATTTTTCTGTTTGACTTTAAGCTCCCATTGGTCTTGGTTATGCTTGATAATCTCCATATGCAGATCTCCTATTATTGAATCATGGGCTTTCAGCTTGTATTCACGGACCTTTGATCCAGCCAGGCTTCAAACTGTTCCGGCGTGCTTACGTTGTCTTCGAGAACCGCTGTATAAATATCGAAGCTTCGTACACTTTTTCCATATTCAGCAAGGCTTGCCCAACGATTTTTGATTCTCAAAATAGCTTCCCGGCGTTCTTGAGTCAGCCGTCCAGGCATCGTTATGATATGTTTCAAGTCAGGTTGTCTCTCCGGTTCATCCACGAACCAAATGTCCAAGGCCCATTCGTTACCGCGCTGTGATTTATATTTTAGTCCGATGTACAATCCATCGGGATACGCGGGATTCGTATTATAATCACCGGTATCGTTGATGAACTTCAGCTCCCGTACACCGGCTTGCAGCATGAGCTCCGATGCGATGTGTGCAGTTAATGGTTGATTCAGCCGGGAACATTTTACCGTCATGTCCAGGTCTCTCCATACCATCAATCCGAGGGCTGAGCTGCCGACACGCACCGGTTCGCCTGCTTGACTTAACAACTCGTAAAGTCGAAGTTCATCTGCTACCTCAGAAGCTTCCTCCTGGAGAGCCTCTTGTTGTAGTTGAAGTTCGCTTTCCGCCATACGGTGTTCACCTCTAATCATATCGTTGATATCTCATATGGTATCACCCGATCAGCGTGCTTTCCAAGGGATTGAATGCTTATAATTATCTTTCACGGATAAAGTGTGATTCGACATCGAACTATACGGAATAAAATATGCGTGCACCCGACAAAAAAGGCGTGCAAAAATCGGCGCATAGCTTCGGCATTCGTTCACGCATCCATGCATGCACGGATTCATTCTCCAACTGAAAGACATAGTAGCCGATAATGGCAAGCAGCATGAAACCTTCTAATAAAACGAGCTTATGTTGTCCCGTATGATCATTGCCATAATACCCTTTCAGGAATGTATCCCGAAGCTGTGAAGGAACCATCATGGCACCCATGGCAACATCCGTGTAATGGTACCCTGGTCCGAAAAAACCAAAATCGATAAAACTCAGTTCTCCATCTGAGGTCATGATGATATTCCCCAAGCTTAAATCACCGTGGATAAGCCCCCAGGCCTCAACGTTACCACTGTCCACAAGGCGCGCGTTAACCAACGATATCGTTTCTTCAATAACGGAAACATCGGAGGAAGTAAACAAATCTTTCGCCAATCCTTGCTTTATAACTTCAATCATATATAGATTGTAGTCTATCCCCTGACTCGGACGCTTGTCCAAGCCCTCCTGCTCGTATGAGCCATAAAATTTGTGTAGCTCTGCAATGCGAGTCCCCAGCTTCTCGACCAGTACCGGGTCGCTTACGTCATCCTTCTGCAAGTCTCTTCCTTCCAGCCAGGTAAGCACGGAGCTGTTCCAACGCTTCCCCTCGTGTTCGAAAATCGTGATCAATTCACCTTTCCGATTACGCATAGGCCTCTGGACAAGCAGATGATCCCAGCCTGACAAGTGCTCCAGCATATGCAGTTCGCCCAGCAGACCGTCGTAGGTATGCTGCTGACCAGCCATGCCTTCTTTTAGCGGTTGATGAATGCGCATCAGATATGTGCTTCCGTCATGGCCTACTACCTTGTACGTTCGATTTTCATTATGCCGAATAAAGGAAATTTCCGGTTCCCGGATGTCGTATTCATTCAAAATTTCCTGCAGCTGTTCATTTCGCATTTGAAACTTCTCCTTATACTTCTGAAATGGAACCCGTCAGCCCTCCAGGAACGTATCGTCAAAATACGCTTTGAAATCCGGGTACAAAAATACTAGCGACTCTTTAAGTTCGGCCCGATCCGTGTGTTCTTCATCCAGATCAAACAATATTTCATGTTCGATCTCATAGATGGCTCCGATTCCCTCGCCGGCCTCTCCACTTACATCGATACACCAGATCTTGCCGTATTCGGAATCCCAAGTGAAAGGGAGATATCCCAGTCGGCACAACAAGGGATTGTACATGTTCCTGACGTTCTCCAGCGGCTCGTCTACCGGCTGTTCAGGTATGACGTCAAAGTAATGATGGTACGTGGAGATGAATGCTTTATACCACTCGGGAAAATTCAATCCATACGCTGCTTCCATCTCCCCAATCTGATCTTCGCTCACAATGGAAGGGACCAATTTCCATATGGACCATTCCTCATCGGTATCAACGGACTTCATCTCCGCGGGAACGTCCGGCCGCATCCACCTGCAGAACCCATCCTCCGAAATTTCGCCGTATTTAGCGTAATAGGCCTCAAACCCTCGTTTGATATAATCGCGTATTTCCATGTATAAAGTCTCCTTATGTAGAAAATCGTCCCTTTTTCATATATTACTATAATCTATTTTCGGGTTATGATTAGATTCAATCTATTCTATTTTGTTTACAATTCAGAAACAATCCGGAGATTCTATCGATATAACTCTCTTATATACTCAATAGACAGCTAACGAGGAGGGACTACACATGCGCAATATTTTTATCAAAACAATCCTGCCATCCGTCATCATCGGTTCAGTCGTAACAAGTTTGGCTTTATCCGGGTTCCCGAACGGTTCCGGCTTGGATAAGGCGGAAGCGGCCGCAGCATCTTCTGCCAGCCTATCATTTTCGAAGTTTTTGGATAACAACGCCCCTAAACGGACGCTGAGGTCGGTTAACGGGATAAATACGGTCACCAATCTGTCCAGCACGGTTGTGCTCGTCAACAAACAAAGAAATCTACCATCGAATTATGTACCGCAAGATTTGGTCGTACCCCAAATTCCGTTCAGCTTCTCGGGACCAAGCCCCAAAAAGCAGATGAAAAAAATAGCGGCGTCCGCGCTCGAAAAGCTGTTCGCTGCTGCCAAACGGGACGGGATCGACCTCAAAGCCGTATCAGGTTATCGTTCCTATGCAACCCAAAAAGCCATATTCGCGCGTAACGCCAGTATCAAGGGCGAGGCTGTCGCTAACAAAACAAGCGCACGCCCGGGGCAAAGCGAGCATCAGACCGGACTTAGCATGGATATTTCCAGTGCTTCCGTAGGCTATGCCCTGGAGCAAAGCTTCGGAAATACGAAGGAAGGCAAATGGCTGAAGGCCAATGCACCGAAGTACGGATTTATCATTCGTTATGGAAAAGGTCAGGAGAAATTAACCGGATACTCTTACGAGCCTTGGCATGTACGCTATGTGGGCGTCTACATTGCCGGAGAAATTACGAGACAACAACTGACGCTGGAGCAGTATCTGGGTCAAGCCCGGTAATCGCAAATTTTATAAAAGCGGGCCCAAACGGGTCCGTTTTTTTCGTATGAAGTCTTCCGGTCGCGCCTTCTGAGGTACATCCGCATATTTTGCAGCGTTTCCTGCGGACAATGTACTCCGCTTGGACGAAGCACGTACATTACAGCAGTAGACAGGTTAGTTAGAGCTTACGATTTTCGCAAACGGGGTGAACAATGTGCCTATCAAATCAGGGAAGCAGTACATCGAACGGATCGATCGGCAAAACATCAACCTTCGGTATAAAGGGGAGCTTATCCAGGGACCTTTATCCAAGCACCCTGCATTCCAGGGTATCATTCAGACCCAAGCGGAGCTTTACGATATGCAAGGCGAAGCGTGTTATATCGAGCAGATGACGTACCCCTCGCCCGATACCGGAGAACGGGTGGGCCTGTCTTTTCTCCCGCCGAGGAATGCCGAGGATTTGCAGAAACGCAGATTGATGATGGAACTTTGGGCCAAGAGGCACAACGGCTTTTTAGGCCGCTCTCCCGATTATATGAACACGGCGATCATGTCGCTGTACACGGCTGCCGATATACTGGAGGAACACAATCCGAAGTACGCGGAAAACCTCAGGGCCTATTACCGGTACTGTCGAGATCATGATATTACGTTATCCCATGCCTTCATTCAGCCCTATGCTTGTAAAATGTCCGGACAGCAAGATGCTGCAGAGGACACGATTGCCGCCAAGGTGGTTGAGATCAACGATCAAGGCATGATCATAACCGGAGCTTTCATGATGGCAACGCAGGGAGCCACGTGCGAGGAAATGCTGGTATTCCCGTCGCCTTCGCCCACGTTGTTCCATAATGTCAATCCAACCGCATTCGCCTTTGCGGTACCGAACGATTTGCCCGGAATGACGTTTATATGCCGTGAGAGCTATGGTGCCGCTTCTTCCTATGATTATCCCTTGAGCGCCAGATACGAAGAGATGGACGTTCTCGTCATCTTTGACCACGTATTGGTCCCGCATGACCGGATCTTTTATTATGGGGACGAGGCCTATGCCGGACGTTTATTCGGCGAGAGTCGCTTTCACACCCATATTGCCCATCAAATGGCCACCCGTTATATCGCCAAAACCGAATTTATGCTTGGTTTGCTGGAGAGCTTGGCAGACGAGCAGAACGTTGGGCTCGAGCCCCAAATGATCGCGAACGTTTCAAAAATCATTGCATATCTCGAGACCTTCAAAGCCCTGAGATTGGCTTCCGAACTGGGCGCCAGCCGGGATAAATTCGGTTATTTCGTTCCATCGGCGGGCCCGCTTACCGCATCCAGCATGTTATTCCCCCAACTTTATCCCGAGATGGTGGAGATGATACAGCTGCTGGGTTCCAGCGGCCTGATTATGATCCCTTCCGAAATGGACTTCCAGTCGGATTCAGGTCCTTACCTGAACCAATATTTAAAAGGCTCGACCACGGAGGCGCGGGATCGAATCGCCTTGTTCCGCCTTGCCTGGGAGCTTGGCGCAGGCTCTTTCGGGGGCCGTCAAACCCAGTTTGAACGCTTCTTCTTCGGAAATGCGCAGACGGTAGCCTATCGTATGTATAACCAGTTTGAACAGCATGAGCAGCTGCGGAACAGGATTCAGGATTTTATCGCCAAGAACGATACTTCATCATGATTTGACGGTTTGGATGATTAGGCAAGAAAAAAAGATGCGAGCCCATAACTCACATCTTTCCGTTTCATTACAAACACAATGAGCTCACGAATGGGAATGCAGGCTCAAGCGGAACCGATACCTCATGTCGTCTTCGAACCACATCATAAAGTTTGTCCCCCATACGTTGTTGTGCAGGTTGAAATGAAATCCGCCGGTCAACGGAGCATAGGAGTTGTCGAATTGCAGCAGCCTCGGTTCCCCCGGACACACAAGCGGCGCGTCCAAGGATTCAATGACCGCCGTTCCGTCCGCCCCCTCATAATATAAGCCCGAATTGATGCCATGCATGTTCCGGTTGCCGTCCTTGACGACGGATAACGGAGATATCCGCATTCCCAGCTTATCCATCGACCATGCGTGAGGATTATCCACAAGCGGCACAAACGATAACCAGCTTGCTTCCGGTAGACGGCATGCCGGTTTGCCCATCCAGCTTAGGCATACCTCAATGACGGGCTCATTCGCATGGAACGAATAGAATACGTTAATTTGGCGTGGAGCCCCGTACTGATTGCTGAGAACCTCCGGCAGCTTCATTTCTGCGGTCACGATATCATAATCGGCATGCCTCTCCAGGTGCAGTGTTCGCAAGGACGCGGTGTACCGCTGATGCTCCGGCCTCGGTTTGACATACTCGATTCCCGGCTTGCCGAAATCGTTGTCCGCCCAGCCATGATGTATATCCAGATTCGTCATGTATTCTTTGAAGAAACGGTTGTAGTTTTCTTGGCCGAAGGTTTCATACATATAAGTGCCAAGTCTCTGATGCTCTCCCGCCCATGCCTTTCCGGATTGATCCATCAATCGGTTAATCGAACCGTCGGCAGCGAAGCTCACCTGAAACTGGCCTAATTCGTAAAGCTCGTTCGTTTCGATCGGCTGTTTATGCTGCACCGGCTCCGAGTTAAGGACGGTATGCTGCGGACTCATCCGATCCAGCTCGGTTCTCGCTTCAGCCGCTAGCGTCGTGGGCAGCGATTGAAGAGCTTCTTCAAGATAATCCCGCTGCTCCTGCCAGGAACTCTCGTAATGGCTGTACGATCTGGTGCCGTTTGCCTGCTGGCATAGGTAATCGAATTTCTTCCGTGTATTGTCTTCAACAATATCCCGTGCTCTTGCAGCGGCTAGATCAGCCGAGGAATAATTCACGAAATCGACGAGATACACGGAATTGTTCAGCCCCCAAGTATGCTCGGGAATCAACATCAGACGGTTGCAAAATCGAGCGTACGCCTCACTGTCCCTATCCAATCGACCAGCCTCGATCCAGCGATCCCGAAGCCTTAACAATTCGCGGTAGCGGGCGATTTTCCAAGGATCCGAGGCAATCCCGTGTATCCAGGAGTCCCCGATCTCTTCGCTGACGACAGGCAATCGGTCTTTCACCGCTTGAAGCCGCGCGGCAAAAGCATCCAATGTCGAGGCCATGATCTCCGCCCCCGGATATTCCCGTCGCAGCTGTTCGAATAATGCCCGGATCTCCTCCATCGTGGATGGACCATGATTATCGTGGGTATGGGCAAAATACAAGGCATCCTCCAGCCCTTCCATCTGATAGGGCTTACCATAACTATCTGCATAATGTACGATAATCTCCGAGCCGTCGGAAGCACGCCATACAAACATCTCCGGCACCTTGGGATTTTTGGAGACCATGTTAACGCCTAAATGTAAATATTGTATGCCGTGTTTTGCCAGCAGAGGCACCATGGCTAGGGTATGGCCCGGAACGTCCGTCATTTTTGCGGCAATCGTGGTTTTTCCGTACTTTCGGTCCAAATCGCCCGAAATGGACAGCCCGAATTCGAATAAACCGGCATCCATGATCTCGGTATGCGTTGTAAACGGCAGCCCGTGCCAGACCATGCGTCCCTCCCCAATGGCTTTTTCCATGCGCGCCCGCATGTAGGGAGAAGCCGTTTGCAGAAATTCATGGATTAGCCATGAGCCGGTGGTCCATACGAATTTTACATCCCCCTCTTCATTCGCCAGCTGTTCGGACAGCTCCAAGGCCTGGGGTATGAAATGTTCCATATATCGGTCGATTACGTTCTTTCCCAAATCGGTAAACCCGATGTCCAGATGGGTCTTGAATACGACATGAACTCTTTTGATTGATGCTGCCATGCATGACCGCCTCCTTCAACAATGATCGGCTAATGCCGAACTTTGAGCCCATTTTACTAGAGCGCATCGAGCAAGTCTTTGCATGATAGGGTCATGCTTTTGCAAAATAAGGACACCTAGCGTGAATAGAGCCAGAGCACGGGCATGCCGAAAAGCCCTCTCATTTCGGCTTGGAATGAGAAGGGCTTGAAAGGAAAATACGGATATCAGAACGTGCTCGCCTTCGTTGTGTCCGGACACCATCTGGCCGGTCGGTAATATCGGATCAGGACCTCCATCGCTTCGGGTGTCCGCAGATGGGTAAGCGTTTCGAAGGCATACGCCCTGACGTAACGATCCTTGCTGAGAAGAGCTTGCTCTAGCGAATGGATGACGATGGGAACATCCTGTGGCGAGGCCGTTCGCAGCAATGACAAGGCTGCCGTATATCCGAGTTTGTTCAGGATATAACTTTGCTGCGTGTTGTCGTTATCCCGGGTTTCCGCTGTTCCGTCCCCCTCTTGCAGTATCGACTCTTCCAATATGTTGGCCAAGGCCTGGCACATTTCGCCTGCCTCACTCCCCATCATGCCCAGCGCTTCGATTGCGTTTCGACGAACCCAATCGCTCGGGTCCTGTAAGCATGCAATCAATGCAGACGAAACCTCACGCGTCGAAGGCACAATCGCCCCTAACGCAAAAGCAGCAAGCGCTCTGCGCTTCTCGTCCGAATGTTCGAGCAGTGTCAGCAGTCCTGGAACGGCTCCAGCGCCGGCACTCTGCAGTCCGTAAGCCGCTCTTTCAGCGATTTGCCTTGTACCTTCGGACATAAGGCGCAGCAATTCATCGGTTCCTGCGGATCCCAGCCGGCCAAGCGCATAACCGGCATTCAAAGCTACCGGCTCCTTGTCATTCAACATTCGGCCCAGTTCCGGAGCTAAGGAAGCGGCCTTCTCTCCTAACATTCCAACTTGATCCGCCGCCCTGGCGCGAATGACCTCGTCCTCGGATTTTAATTCTTCGGCCAATGGCTCGATCGGGACTTCGTCTTCCGTTGCCGAGAGGTTCGCCTGATCCGGTTCGCCGCGCATCCAGTTCCATACATCCCTCCAAAGATTCAAGTGCGCGTAAGGGGTTCCCCCCGTTAGCTTCATTTCGGTCCCTAGATGATTCCAGCTCGGCGATTCCGGCGTACGCAATCGAACGAATTGAAACTTCAGCATGTATCGATCCATGCCAGACACATTAAGCGAAGCTTTGTGCCACAAATCAAAATGCACCAAAACCATCGTCCCCGCTTTGCCGGTCGGGAGTATCGTCTCGCCTTGATCGCCTACGAACTTATCGTAGTATGCGGTACCGGGCATGATGGCGGTAGGTCCCATTTCCTCGGTGATATCCTGCATGTAATAAAATATCATCGCCCACCAAGGTCGGTGGCTGCGCATGCTGGACCAGTAACCGTCTTTATGCCACTGCCCGCCCCCCGGCAGCGGATCGCCCGGCTGATTGTAATGGCAATGCCGATGAGGATGCATGTAGTAGTCCGGTCCGAGCACGCTCGTCAAAGCCCCTTGAACGACCGGCGTTTCGAAGAACTGCTGAATCTCGGGTACGCGGGGCAGGATGTTATTGCCGGGATTTCCTTCCTCGTGCAGTACGGCGTTGATTTTATCCCTGACTTCAGCATGCAGCTGATCCGGCAATTCGTTATGAAGCACCACATACCCCTTCATGATAAACTGGCAGATTTGTTCATCCGTCAACAGCCATTGACTGTCCAACATCTCAATTCCCTCCTCAAGCATGAAATGAATTAGTGTTAGTATAGCAATGGCCGCGATCCCTGTATTTACATAAACGTCAGGCTTTTGTACAATCGTCATGCGAATATTAATAGAATCTTTTCTTGAAGGATGTGGAAATGAATACGTGGATTTTGCCGTCTTCCATCCCTATGTGCTGTATGCCACCAGATACCCCTTTTCCAAAGGTCAAAGCAATAACAACCGCCACTGTTATTCGTCATCCCTTTATCTCATTACCGAGGGTCGGGGCATCGTTCGCACCCGTGGGCGAACGCACATCACCGACCCAGGTTCCCTTGTGTACATACCGGCAGGTCAGCCGCATGATTGGATAGCGGACAGCCGGGATCCCATGGTCCATGTGTGCTGTTATTTCGACTGGGCCCATGTGGACCGCAGGCATTTGGCCGATCACCCCAGCGTAATCTGTTATGACATGGCCCAACTGAATCCTTCCTATGTAGGTCCTGCTTTTCCTTACGCCCTACCCGAGTTCATGAGAGTAGAGAAAGTCAGCCTATGGAGCGATTGGTTTGAAAAATTCTACACCGGGAACCAGTATGAGAATGAGCATACCTATATGCGCAGCGTGAAGACGCAGAGCCAATTCCTGCAATTCATTGAATACTTCCTTGCCTTCGCCCTGCAGGACGAGGCGATACCCGATCACAGAATGTACAAGCTGCTGCAGCGTTTGGATCAGGATATCCTTCACGGCAAACTGCGGCCATTGGAAGCATATTATGAGGAGCTCCGGATCAGCAGAGGTTATTTCTTCGAATTGTTCAAGCGTTCGACGGGGCTGCCGCCGACGCAGTATATTAACCAGTTTCGCATCCATCGGGCCAAGGAGGATCTGCGCAATACGGACATCAGCATTACCGAGATCGCCGAGAAGTTCGGCTTCTCATCCATCCATTATTTTTCGAAGCTGTTCCGTCAACTTAACGGACTGTCGCCCCTGGAGTATCGGAAACATCAGATGGAAGCCGACTGACGAACGAACTTCGCCCCAATCCGATGTATACCTCGATGCGTAACATCGCTTATAATGTACGATAATCAGGAATGGCACACGCTCAGAATTAGGCGAAGGACCTAAACAGGAGAGGTTGGAATATAATGCGCTTTTTATCGAACCTCGGCTCCTTTATCAACGCATGGCGGGATTACCCGGCTGAAGAGAATACGGTGCTGGGGAGTCGCTACACCGTCCAAGAAATGATTGGCGAAGGAAGTTACGGCATCATCTATCAATGTCGGGATCAACAGAGCGGTCATATAGTCGCCGTCAAACAGTCACGGCCAAGCAAAGGCGATTACGCCAAAGAATTGCTGAATCGGGAAGCCGTGATATTAAGCACCCTTCAGCATCCGCAAATTCCGGCATATCGGGATTTTTTCACGGACAGCCGCCATTCGTATCTGGTCATGTCTTATATGGACGGGGATACGCTGGAGGATTTAATATTCGAACATGGCATGAAATACGGGGAAGCCGAATGTCTCCATATCGCGCTGCAGCTTCTGGAGCTGGTCCGTTACCTGCACGAACAAGGCTATGTTCATCTCGACCTGCGGATTCCCAATGTACTGTTTAAGGATGGCCGTATCCATCTCATCGATTTTGGGCTGGCACGAAGGATCGGTGAACCTCCTCCTCTCCGGCAGCCTGTCCGAAAGAAGTTCCGGCGCGGCGGCACGAGCTCCTCTGTTCAATATAAAGAGTCGAAAGAAATCGAGGATCTCCGCGACATCGGTCACTTTATGTTGTTCATGCTCTATTCTGCCTATGATCCGGACGACGACCCGAGCGCAATCGGGGATCGAAGCTGGCAGGAAGAACTGCAGCTCTCGGATGAACTCCGGGATATGATCAAACGCTTGCTGCAGTTGAGCAGACCTTACTCCGGTTCCTTGCAATTCATGAATGAGCTCCAGACGCTCGCGAATGCAAAAAAACCGCCCCTCTGATAAGACGGGCAGCGTTTTATTTGATTCCGGGGTTTCATTTATGTTACGATCCGATTAAATGATATGGAATGATTCCGAACAAGAAAGGAGGAAATTCCACATGTTACGAAAAATCATGAACAAATTTCTCCACTCGACGTCCCACAGTCATGGCCGCAAGCGTTACAGCAGTTCCGCGAAGAATTACGGAAGAAAATACAGCAGCAGTCACGGGTATTCTCGCCGCAAAGGATCGTCTTCCGATTACAAACGCAGGCACGGCAACCAAGGTCATGGCTATTTTAAAAACAGAAGAGGCAGCTCAAGCTAATCATTCAACATCATATAGCACACTACCTCCTTCAACGTGGTTGCATGTTGAGGGATTTTTTTATCGTTTCACCGAATCGTGAAGTTGACGCCGTAATAGGACAATGCCAATTTACCGGCCACTCTCTGGGAAGAAGCATTATCCCATGAGGTACTGTACAGGGGCAATGCTCCCATTTTCCGCACCTCGATTGCCCAACCGGCAGCAACGGCGGCCGCATAACCTCTCCCTCGAAATTCGGCTAACGTCTCCAGTCCGGCTTCGTGCGCTTCCGCAGAAACGCGAACACTCCGGCAGACCGACACCACCCTCTGATCTTGAATGATCGCGACACAAGGCTGGGCGTAGTCGATTTCCGCGTTCAGCCATTCCAAACCGGCGAGCGAATACTCGGTTATATTGTCTCCGGTGATCGATACCGCCTGCATGTTCGGCGATGACGTTGTGATGTCAAGAATCCGATAACAAGGTCCGCTCGTATATTGATCAGCAGCCAGCAGATTCATGTAGTCATCGAAGTGCTTGGGTCTCGTTTGAAAATCTTCGTTAAGAGACGGTTCATTTTCAACCAGCGCCGTCAGTTGCTCGGCAAGTTTGTCCTGAATATCATAACGAAGCCGGCAAACGGCTGAACCGTCGATCGTTCGACCCAAGAAAAATCGGGGAGCCGGCTCCTCTCCCGGCCAAGGCTCGTTAATGGTTCGCATCCGACTATCCAGGTCATGCGTAAACATAACCCGTGCGTGCATCTCCATCAAATCCTTAGCGGTTGGCTCATGTCCTATCCGCTGGTTCATGCTTTCACCCCCATAAGAATTTCAACCATAGTTTCGCCTCATCCATCTCCATCGTAGCAGATTTTTCGAACAACGGGTTGGGCACAAATGAATATAAACGATAAATAAAAAGACCCTGTCTCCCTTTGTATCAGGGAAACAAGGCCAACATGGGATCGTGCCTATCTAGGATCATGCCTTCCTGCCAAGGGAGTTCCGCTGCAATCGCGGTATCAAAGCGTACGCAAACGTGAAAAGCGGGCTCAGCCAAAGGAAAGTTGCATAAGGTGCGTACTCGATGACCGGTACTCCAAGGGTCGTGGCAAAAAAAGCACCGCTGACGCCCCATGGAATTAAAGGGTTAACCAGCGTTCCACAATCCTCCAATGTGCGTGACAGCGTCTTGGCCGGTATGTTTCGGCGAGTATATTCCTCCTTGAACATTTGACCGGGCAAAAGGATCGATAAATACTGCTCGCCCGTCATGCCGTTAACCGCGATGGAAGATGCACCCGTCATCACGACCACACTGCTGCTGCGCTTCAGCGGCTGCATGACTTTACGGAAGAAGGCTTCGATGACGCCGCAATGCTGAAGCAGCCCTCCCAAGGATAATGCAATCAAGATCAGCGATACGGACCACATCATGGATTGCAATCCGCCGCGGTTGACTATGGAAGCAACGGTTTCGTTGGCAATCGTGCTCTTGTAGCCGCTCTGCATCACGCTGAACCAGACATCGACGGCTGTCTGCTGCTGAACGAAGGCCGTCACGATCAGTCCGGTTACAATGCCTGCGATGAGTGTCGGCAGGATCGGCATGCGCTTGACGGAACAGGCGATAACGGCAAGCGGCGACATCAACGTCAGCCAATGAATATGGAATCCGTCATGAAGCGCCGCCTTGATTAGATTTATCGAGGACAAATCCAGGGCGCTACTTGTGGGCGCAAGCAGGAAAAAGACCGTTGTCACCACAAGGGCCGGCACTGTCGTGTAGATCATATTGCCGATATGGGTGAATAAGGATATGCCGGCGACCGCGGGAGCAAAGTTCGTGGTGTCGGAGAGCGGCGACATTTTATCACCGAAGCAAGCGCCGCAGATCACCGCTCCGGCAGCCAGCGTCGGAGAAATTCCTGTCGTTACCGCGATTCCCATAAAGGCAACCCCAACCGTACTGACTGTCGTGAAGGAGCTTCCGGTGAACATCGAGACCACTATGGTCACATATAATGCGCTCACGGCAAAATAATGCGGTTCGATATAATCCATGCCATAGTATAAAATAGTCGGTACCGTGCCGCTCATCATCCATACCGCAATCAAAATGCCGATGAGCGAAAGAATGAGAATCGGCATAATCGCCGTTTGAATTCCTTGAATGATGGCGGATTCGAGCTGCTTCCAGGAAAACCCGAACAAACGCAGCAAGGCCGCCGTACCGACGGTGGTTGCCAAGAGCGGAAGATGCGGTTCTGCTTTCAGCAAAAAGATGGAGACAAACAGCAGCGCCAGAATAAACGCGATAAGAATGATGCTTTTTGAGAAACTGAGATGTCGTTCCATGATGCTAAGACTCCTTATCCATTGTCGTGGCGAGAGAAACCTCCCGTCCATTGATGATGAATGTTTGACTTTTTTGCTTTTATGCTTTTCGGCTTTTTGGCTTCTTTGCATTGAAGCGCAGAGTAACACTATAAACGATAAGGACGGACGCCGTCAATGTAGGAATCATGAACAATCACCAAAAAAAAGACGACTGCTTGCTGCAGTCGTCTTTTATCATATATAGGATGTATCGTTATTTCGCTTGAATGTAACCTTCCGCTTTCAACAGTTCCGCAATCAGAACGGCTCCGCCGGCTGCACCGCGCAGCGTATTATGCGAGAGGCCCACGAATTTATAATCGTAGAGGGAATCCTCGCGCAATCTGCCAACCGAAACGCCCATTCCGCGCTCAATGTCGCGATCCAGCTTCGTCTGCGGCCGGTTCTCTTCTTCGAAATACGTAATGAATTGCTTAGGCGCACTAGGGAGTTCCAACTCTTGCGGTCTGCCTTTAAACTGCTGCCAGCGTTCCAGGATTTCCTCCTTCGACGGCTTGTTCTCGAACGAAGCAAACACGGTAGCTAAATGGCCATCGGTTACGGGAACGCGTATGCATTGCGTCGTAATCAATGGGGATTCAGCTTTCACGATCTCCCCGTTCACAACGCTGCCCCAGATGCGAAGCGGCTCCTGCTCGCTCTTCTCTTCCTCGCCGCCGATATACGGAATCACGTTGTCCAGCATATCCGGCCAATCGGTGAAGTTCTTGCCGGCCCCGGATATTGCCTGGTAAGTGGAGGCAACGACATTCGTAGGTTTGAAATCAAGCAAAGCGTGCAGCGCCGGCACATAACTTTGAATGGAACAATTCGGCTTCACCGCAATGAACCCGGTTGTTGTTCCCAGACGTTTGCGCTGTGCGGCAATCACGTCGATATGACCCGGATTGATTTCCGGAATGACCATCGGAACGTCAGGCGTCCAGCGATGGGCGGAGTTGTTGGAGATGACGGGCGTGCCCGTTTTGGCATAGGCCTCTTCCAATGCCTGAATCTCGTTCTTCTTCATGTCGACCGCGCAGAATACGAAGTCAACCTCTGCGGCAACCTGTTCCACCTGCGATGCATCCTGAACGACAATGCCTTTCACCTGCTCGGGGATCGGCGTAGCCAGCTTCCAGCGGCCCTGTACCGATTCTTCATACGTTTTGCCGGCCGAATTGCGGCTGGCTGCAATGGTGGTCACTTCGAACCATGGATGCCCATCCAGCAATTGCATAAAACGTTGACCCACCATTCCTGTTCCACCGACTATACCTACTCTAAGTTTTTGTGACATTCGCTACTCATATCCTTTCAATAATGGCGTCATGTTCCCATACATCGATGTACCGTACGGACAAAAGCATGCAATAAATAAGCTACTACTAGATAATTATTCAATCCGGCAAGATCCGTGTAGGTTTCCCGCCTTGTACCATCGTATTTCTTTAGATATAAGAAAAGTTTACTTTCTCAGAAGACGGACCGCTTATATCAGAACGGTTACTTACGATATAAGAACGGCAAGCCACTGATGTCTAACCTTTTTGATCACTTAACAAAAAAATCCCACCCCCAAGACCGTAAGTCTCAGGGACGAGATTGTTATACTCGCGGTACCACCCCAAATTTGCCAATATGTCACCATATTCGCCTCATCGAGTACGGCATTACACTGGAATGCAGATACTCTAGCTCTGTAACAGGAGCTCCTGGCACACCATCCCCCTCCGTTGAGAGTTCCTTGTGCTGCTCAGAGTCTTTTTTCAATAAAGAACGCTTCGCCCCTTTTCAGCTGCCGGAGCTCTCTGTACAAGAATTCGTTTATTTACTCGTCTCGTCATCGCATTTGTTATGATTATTATATATAAAACCATTTCGTCGGTAAACCATATTTATAAAATTTTCACGAGAATGATCAAGATGGTTAAGACCTGTTCCTGTCGTGACACCTACTCGGCATAACCGATTTCCCCGTTAATGACCGTCATTCTAACCTTCGTCTCCAGCAACTCGTCCGGATCCATCCCATCATGCAAGCAGCGATCCACCACCGTGAAATCGGCATATTTGCCCAATTCCAGTGTTCCTCGTTGATCTGCTTCTCCTGCTGCCCCAGCGCTGCCGAGCGTAAACAGCCCAATCGCTTCCGTCAGGCTGAGCTTCTCCTTAGGCAAATAGCCTGCGTGATGCTCCTCCGGCTTGCGTCTGGTAATGGCAGCATGAATCCCGAGCAGCGGATTCAGCGGCTCTATGGGAGCGTCGCTGCCGCCGGAACAAGGCAGCCCCGAACGCAGCCACTTCTTCCATGCATACAAACAGCTTGTCCGATCAGGACCTACGCGCTCCAGCACCCATGGAAAATCGCTGGGCACAAACCGAGGCTGCAGGTCCACGGCCAGCTTCAGCTTGCTCATTCGCTTAACCGTATCGGGATGTACAATTTGGGCATGAATGAAGCGGTCGGGAAGCTTCGCAGCTCTGCTAAGCGGAAGGATTTCAAGCACATCCGTCATCATCTCTGCCGCGCCGTCACCGATCGCATGAAAAGCAACGGGATAACCCAGCCTGCGCGCCCTGCCAACAATCTCCCTTAGCTCCTCTGGCGAATGCATGGCCAGTCCGCGGGTATGCGGCGCATCATGGTAAGGCTCCTTGAGCAGCGCCGTTCTTCCTCCAACCGCCCCGTCCGCGAACAATTTAACCGCTCCGATGCGATTCCATTCGTTCCCGCTGCCTGCCTTGACGCCGAGCTCCTCCATTTCATCAAGAAAGCCATGGAACATCAGCTGATGGGTACGGAAGCGCAGTCCCTCCTCGCGCAGTTCACGATGGATCCGCAGCATCGCTTCCACGCTGCCCAGCAGGCGGAGGTCTTCCGTATGCGCTGCCGTCAGGCCGAGCCGAAGGGCATCACGGCATGCCTGAAGCATCGCAGCTTTCAGCTTGGACGGGTCAGGCTCCGGCTGGACCATGGTAAAAGGCACCGAAGCATTCTCGTAAATGCAGCCGTTCAACCGGCCATCGGCATCCCGGCCGAAAGCGCCGGACTCCGGATCGGGCGTGTCTGCAGTGATCCCCGCTCTTCGAAACGCTTCCGAATTACCGAGGAAAGCATGGAAACAGGTTCTCGTCAGATATACAGGATGCTCCGTAGTGATGTCGTCAAGCTCCATCATATTCGGGATTACCGGGTCCGGAAAATGGTTCTCGTTCCAATTCAGCCCCATGATCCACTCCCCAGGCGGCGTTACCGCAGCCCGAGCTCGCAGCATAGCCAGCATCTCGTCTTTCGAAGCCGCCTCGGTGAAGTCCAGCATGCCCAGCTTGAGTCCGTGCATGCCGAGATGCATATGGGCATCCACCAGGCCTGGCAGCACGAAAGCCCCCTCCCAATCCACCGTTCGATAATCCCGTCCCGATAACTGCAGACGCAACTCGGCCGCACTTCCCATGGCACGAATGATGCCGTCTTCTACATATATCGAATCCGCAGTCGTTGCAGCGTGCGGTGAATAAAGAAGACCGTTTGTAAAAAGGACAGGTTCCATGTGTCTGATTCCTCCGGATTTTTCCCATTATTATACCAGACATGCCTTCAGCTCGTCAGCCGGCGCAGCCCCAAGGCAACCCTCCCCAAAATGAAACAGGCGGTCCCAAACGGGACTGCCTGTCCAAGCTTAATTGATTTTGGTGAAAGCCCACTTCTGCGCATCCGTGCCATTGTCCGTCCATTGCTGAACGGCAGCCCCGTCCGCGGTGGAGGCACTGGCTACATCGACTGCAAGCCCGCTCGCTTTGGACACAAGTTTATAATAACCGCCTCCAACATCAATGATCCTCCATCGCTGTGCATCCGTACCATTATCATTCCATTGCTGCAGCTGAACGCCGGCGGAAGTGGACGAATTCGGCACATCGAGAACTTTGCCGCTATGCACGGCCGTGAGTTTGTAGTATCCGTCTCCCGTGCTTTCCACCCGGAACCTTTGGTTATTGGCGACGTAGTTGGTCCACTGCTGGATTTTGGCGCCGCTGGCCGTGGACACATCCACGACATCCATCACTTTGCCGCTCGCCTTGGAAGCGATCGTATAAATCCCGTCGCTGATGACATTCGATGCACCCGTGTCTTGGTACACGCGTACGTAATCCACCAGCATCTGCGATGGGAACGGCGTGGAATTGTTCGGACTACCCGGCCAATTTCCGCCAACCGCCAAGTTCAGCAATAAGAAGAACGGACGCTGGAATTCCTCGGTATTGCCCGTTCCGTTCTCAATATAAAATTCATTGAACTGCTGACCGTCCACAAACCAGCGGATGTATTTAGAATCCCACTCAATGCTGTAGACATGGAACTGGGAAAAATCCAGATTGCCGGATACCCGACCGAATTCGGCGTGACCTCCTGCATCCCAGTGAACGGTACCGTTCACGTATGGATTCAGATTTACCCGTTCCATAATGTCGATCTCTCCGCTCTTCGGCCAGCCGACCGTGCTGATGTTGCTTCCGAGCATCCAAAACGCCGGCCACAAACCTTGGCCCGACGGCAGCTTGATTCGAGCCTCCACTTTCCCGTAAGTAAAGCTCTTCAAATCCTGGGTTTTGATCCGGGCAGAGGTGTAATTCATCCCGCCATAGGATTCCTTCTGCGCCGTAATGACAAGGTTACCGCCGGAGACCTGCAGGTTCTGTGCGCGATCGGTATAATACTGCAGCTCATTGTTTCCCCATCCGCCGCTGCCGGTACCGATTTCCGGCGTCCAATTGGATCTGTTGAGCGAGGTCCCGTTAAACTCGTCACTCCATACCAAATTCCAGTTCGGCGCCGCATTGGTTTTGTTCACAGGCAATAGAACGACCAGAAGACTAAACAGCAGAACTACACATATTCCTTTTCTTAGCATCATGTTCCCTCCTATTTTCATCGGATTCAGGTTTCATGGATACCTAGTGTGCCAGCATCGTGCGGACCGTCTACTGAAGCTTCGTATCACCTCTCTTTCTCGTTCTCTCGTCTTGCCTTAAACCAATCTATGATGGAAGATTCACTTGTTGTTCTCCTATAAAACACCGTAAATAATGCGCTTACATTTCCATTATATTCCTGTAGTATGCCACTATCAACCTAAATTTATATTATTTTACATTCGTATTTTATTTCTTTCATTAAATTCCTTACGCTTCTCTCCATATCAAAAAGCCGGCTGCTAGAGCCGGCTTCTGTCACTTCCCTATTTCCTCGTACAAATTCTAACTTATTCACGACATATCATGAGTTTATTCCCATCGGGATCCTTCACGACGAACCAATGGTTGTGCTCGATTTCCGTCACGAGTTCCACGCCGAGCTTCTTCATATATTCCAAAGAACCTTCCAGGTCCTCTGTCATCAGCATGAAGGCGGGAGTATCGATAGACGGTGCTCCCTCGGGCTGATCTCCTCCCCACTTCGGCATCGTATCCAGAATCACGCCCGTACCTTCCATGGGCAAAGGACATAAATGTCCGTTCATAATCTGGCAATCAGCCTCTGGGATGCCCAGCACGCGGCAGTACCAGCTGCGCGACGCTTCGATATTCCGTACCGGAATGAATATGCTGCCCACCTTGTTCTTAATGGGGCTTGCCTGTGTATGGTTGTCCGTATTCTGTATGGATTCGTTCATGGTTTTTCCTCCCTGGATCATCTTTAGCACGCGTGGTGCCTTAAACGGTCGATACCCTTCCGGCAGCTCTTTTCCGACAGGCCATCTGCTCATGAGCTCCCTCCATTCTTATGTCTGCTGCTTGATTTTAACCGGAACATAACACTTCGCTTGGATCATTCCATCATCTGACGCTCCCTCCAGTTCGTAACTGGCATACCACAGGCGCTCTGGATCCGGCGTAAACTCGCTTGAAGCATCGAGCCATCGATAAATTCGATGAAGTACGCCTGTCATCGCGCCATAAGCACCTGATTCCAGGCAGGCATAGGTACCGCCTTCCAACTCAACCTGCACGTCCTTATCTTCAAGGGTTGGAAGGAACTCCTCCGGCGGAACTATATAAATCTCGTAGGCGGAGCTTTGCTTCAGCAGAGCGTCGTCACAGCGCATGAATACGCGAATACGCGAGTCGCCCCTAAACCCGTTACGCGATAACCAGGCAATCGAAGCTTCATCCGCTTGTTCCACGCAGTCCGGCCCCTTTCTGCGAAAGGCTATCGCCTTAAGCGTGGACAACTCCACAATTTCGATCTTTCCCATCAACTTGCTTCGTTCCACGGGAAGGTAAAGCTTCATGCGAACGATTTGATTCTTGTTCAGTACATATTCTTCCATGAAATGATGCTTTCCTTGCTCAAACACGCTGCTGGGCAGCCATTCGGAGAACAAACGGTTCCATGTGTTCTGAATGCAGTCTTCCGCCACTGATGGCGTTCGGACCACTGCATACAGCCCGCCATCAAGAACGATGGCTTGCAGTTCCGGATGATTCATCATCCGGGCCCGCTCCTTCACGTCAACAGCGAGCAATTGATATCCGAACGGCTTGATTTCATCCTCCAGATCCACGTTCCAACCGAAGAGCCTCAGCTCATGGATATCGATATGGTGAGAAGACATAAGCGTCCGGAAATGATCGATCGCCGCGGTTTCTATCCCTTTCTCATGCTCTGCAGCAAACAGGCAACCAATCCCTTTCCGGGGAAGCAAACGGGTAACCCTTACTTCAGGAAAGCGTTCAGAAGCATCCCGCTCTCCCATGAATGTTGTCCGTTCATTCAGGTTCATCCGTTCAAAACTGTAGACCAGCCGAGCTTTCCGGTATGCTCCTGGAGTTAGTCCTGTGCACCTTTTAAAGGATTTCATGAATGCCGGGTAGGACTCAAATCCACAGCGGTACCCGATATCGATGGTCGGCAGGTCGGTATTGCGCAAACAGCTGGCGGCTTCGCTGATCCTGCGTTTTCGTATGTACTCCTTGACGGGGTGTCCCGTTATACTGTGAAACAATCGGTAGAGATTCGGCAATGACATGGCTGCCACGCCGGCAATTTCCTCGAGTGCCAGCGGTTCCGTGAGATGATCTTCGACAAAATCAATGGCGCGTTGAACGATTTCACCGGTCTGCATTTCTTGTCCTTTCTCTCACTTATGATTGTAGCTTCCTATGAAGACATCATACCAAATTTCAGCGAAGGCGAACTGTACTTTTTTATCAAAAACTCGATCTCGTCATGGCAAAATCAAAAAAGCAGCCTCTTCATTGACAGCAAGAGAACTGCTTTCCATTCAAATTGTTAACTTGGTCGGTTTGCTTGGAGATGCTGCTCCCGTAGATCGCCATAAGTGCGACGGGGCCCTTTTTCCAGTGAATGTTTAGCCCCATGAGAAGAAAGTGAAGATTGCCTTTTTTAACTCGAGAAAGAGCCCATCCTTCATCCATCAACCTGTGACTCTCGGCTTCGTCGGATCGCAGTTCGGGCTCTGTACTTCGCCCAGAGCAGCCAGCTTGGACAGATAGTAGCATTCTTCCCGATACATATGATCCGGCATCAGCGGGTTGATCCGGTCCAGCACCTCCCCGCGCAGCTCAAGCTCCTCGAGTTCCGACAGAAAGTGCATGAACACTCTCATTTCCAGGTTTACATCGGCATGAAATTTGCGCAGGGCGGGAAAATCCTTCAGGCGGGTCCGCAGGTACCCTGTCATTTCAACAGCCTTCAGATAAAACCCTTCGAAATCTTTCTGGAACGCCATGCTTTTGGCAATCAACGGCTTCTCGGCAAAATCCAGATCGGCGGCCAGACTTGCCGCATGACCAAAGGCATCCTGCAGCCAGACCATATCATAATGCAAAGGATGGAACAGCGGCACTCCCTTCCCCTCTTGCAAGGCCTGCAAAATTCGCAGGTATTCCTCCAATTCATTTACCATGTGGTTGATAAAGGACGGGGTCAGGAGAAAATCTATGGTGCCTGCAAGCTGCCGTTCTAATAAATTCAGCTTGAATTCGCGCAATTCTTGCGAAGCACGAAGGGCTTCTTCGTTCAGTTTAGCGATGAATGTAGATGCATCCGGTCGCCGAGATTCACTGAGAAGCCTATCAAATCTGGTCATTAAGGATTCTGCGGTAGCGATGTCCGCCTTTTCCTTAGGCGACAGCGCAGTAAAAATAAAACGGCAATGGTCCCCAAGAATCTGCAGCCAAAACCGGTGCTCATACAATGGATCACTCATTGGGCTTGCCTCCTCTGGCAGCTTTATTCTCAGAAAATATATGCAGCTGCCGTGGGAGTAGAACGATTGACGACTCCAGCCGGAGCAATCGCTTGCCTTCGTTTAGACTACCGACAATCTACGCGTTACGGGACCATCTTAACGTTCACGATTAACCATATAGTTCAATAGATGCTTGAGAAACGCCGTATTGCGCGGCATTTCCTGCAGCGCCTCCATCGCCTGGCAATAATGATCCCACATTTCCCGGCTGGCCCCTTCCTGCCCCAGAATGCTCACGAAGGTCGAGGTGTTGTTCTCCGCATCCTGTCCCCCGGGTTTGCCAAGCTGCTCCACGTTCCCCTGCACATCCAGCAAATCATCCTGAATCTGAAAAGCAATGCCTGCGTGGTAAGCAAATTTCTTCAGGATTGCGATTTCCGTCTCCTTCACCTGAGCCAGAATGGCGGGCATAACCAGCGATGCCTCGAACGCGATCCCCGTTTTGTAGTAACAAACCGTATTCAACTGCTCCAAGGACAAGGCCTTTCCTTTTGAATTCAAATCCATCGCCTGGCCGGAACACATATCTCCCGCTCGCTGGGACGAATACCGTATCAGCTTCAACACCGTTTTCGGGTCAAACCCTTCCAGGGAGGATTGCTCTTCGATCGCTTTCTGTATTAGGAACAAACCGGTAATTTCCGCCGTGGCGCTATCGTGAACCTGATGCAAGGTCGGCCGCCCTCTACGAGTAGAGGCGTTATCCTGGGAAGGCAAATCATCGAATATCAAGGATGCGGTGTGCATGTATTCAAGCGATCTCAGCAGGGGCACGATGGCTGATGCCTGCAGTCCATATTCCTTCACGGCCATTACCCAAGTCAGAATGGGTCTCAGGCGCTTGCCATCCCCTTCGAGCGAATAATTGGCCGCATCGATCAGCGACTCTTTCATCGGCGGTATGCCGGGAGTCTTGTCGATTTGCAAATGTTGGTTAATCTCATCTCGAACGGATTTAAACGTATCGATAAAATAATCCTTCTCTTTCCGCTCGTTTCTAAGTACGGTTACCATCTGGTCACGCAGCAATTTATCAAGGAAATCCACCTGATCGGCTTTGGAAACCATGTGCTGGATAAGACGATTGAATTCCGGGTTCCCGGAAGCGAAAATATCCATAATTTCATTGTATTTCTCGGTGCCGAGGCGTTCTTTGCAGCGCTTCAGTCCATTGATGGCCCGGTCGAGCATCACCTCTCGCGTCTTGGCGTCCGAATGGTACACGTTATGAATCAGGTGGGAAATCACCGCCCAGTATAATTCAAAAGGATTGATGAGGTCCTGGCGTTGGCCGCGATATTGTAGATAGTAAGTGTAAGGTGTTACCGCCCCGTCATTCAAGTCTTGAAACATATCGGCAAAATCATCGGCCAACTGGTTGTAGATCCCATAATAGAACGTTCGGTCCTCGAAGCCTTCATCCGCCGCTGCGCTTATTACGGAACGGACAATTAATCGCGAGGAAGAGGATTTCAGGATGATCGGCAGATATAATTCTTCATTGGTATAATCGGGATTCGCAAGGTCCTTGATACGGTCAATATGCTGGGAATGAAAAAACACGTTGGACTGCTCGAAAAAAGTTTGCTGCGTTTCCGGGCGCTGCCGCCCTTGAATATACTCGAATGCATCCCGGAGCTCCTGATGCACGAAATGAACGAGCTCCATGTTTTTACCGCTCCACTGGCCAAGTTCCGGTACTTTCCCGGTAAGCAGGGCCTGCCGTATCATGTGGGAGTACTGTTCCTTCTCCTGGGCGTTCAAGACCCCTGAATCGAGCAGATCGTCTATGAAAGGATAGGTTAATCCGTAGGAATAACCCAGCCGGATCGCATCGTCAAGACGCGCTGAGCGTTCCGCTGGCGATGTTTCGCCATTCAAATCTTCCATAACATGCATGACAACCCCGACGATAATTTTGATTAATTTGCGCTGGGCTTGCTCTGCATCCATCTTGTCCGGGATGTGGGAGGCTACATGCTTCAGTTTGTTGATGACCCAAATCACGGCTGTTTCAATGCCTTCCTTCTGCGCCCAACGGTACAATCCCGCCAGACTCATAAAATCCGGCGTGTCTCCCTCTTTTGCTCCGTTTGAGCGAACCAGAAGTTTTCGGGTATTCGCAACAACGCGTCGTATTCTCTCTTTCGTATCAGGGGAATCCAGCGCCATGCCCAGATCCCTCATATAAATATAGGAAATGCTTCGATCCAAATAATCATCCAATTCGCCTGTATAGTTGAGCCATCCGATGTATCTATGATAATCCCGGTTATACGGCTTTTTCTTCGCCGGCAAAATAGAGGACAGCCATGATTGACGTTGAACATGCTTTCTTTTCCATATGAGAATGTCTTCTGTCAGGATAGGCACATAACTCTTATCCTTTACCTGTACATGGAGCGATGCAAAATACTGAGCAGCCTTCTGCTCAGCCTGCCGATATCCCGTATCGGCGTAATCTGTATATGCCACATTCATATGATGGAATCCCTCAACTTCTTTAAATGTTAAACATGCATCCATGTTTATAACCTTTATACGCAGAAGTTTCAATCGGGTTACATTTCAGTTACAGTTACAGGGAATCATCCATAGACTGAAGCCAACGCCCCATGGCCTCCGACACTTCGTCCAGCTGCTTGGCATCGGTGATGGCGGGTTCATGGTCTCCTTTTTGCATACCGTAAGCTCCGAATTGCCCGTGATTTCCGCCCTCAATCTCTACATAGGTGGTAGCTTCCGGCAGATTCTTTTGGGCAGCCTCCCATTTCGTTCGATCAAGAACGCCGTCCTGCGTACCGGTGATCTGAAGCGCGGACAGGTTTAATCCGTTCAGACTGCCTCCATCGTCAGCGTATGAGGCCATGAAATATACGCCGTCAATGACATCCGCATGTTCCTTGGCATATCTCGCGGCAAAAACGCCGCCTAAGGAATGCCCACCGATAACATATCGGTTGTCTGGATGCTCCGCTATGAAGGAATCTGCCTTGTTCTGTCCGAATATGGCAAGATTCAGCGGCATGGAGGCAACATACACGCGATGCCCTTTCTCCGCCATTCTCTTGGCAAAAGGCGCGTAACTTTCGGGCTCCACCAATCCGCCCGGATAAAAAATAATGTCGGGCTGAATCACTTGCCCATCCACGGGCTCGAAGCGATAGCCGTCTTGGAGACGTTCAACCGCTACCTTCGCGTCGGTTTGAAATACCGCTTTCGCTTCATCCAGCGGCTCGTAAGTAAGTGAATCCAGTATGGCAAGACCTGCGATAATTATGATGGCCAAGATGGACAATATCCAAATGAATGGCCTGATCCATCTTTTGCTCCTCGGTTTATGGGTTTGCTTCATGTCTATCACGGTCCCTTCAATCCAAAATATGATATCATTTCAAATTATACCGCAGGGTTAATTAAATTCCTACGCCTGTTCGGACACCCTTACATCCTTCATAACGAAACCAAGCTGCCGAGTTGATCGGCAGCTTGGTCTATTTCGCAAATTATGAATCTGTTCGCACAAATCGGAACCAGCCAAAATCAAATTGGCTTCCCGGCAGGAAGATGAACGTCACCTTCTGTTTGCCGGCCACGGGCTCCAGATCGAATACCTGCTCTTCATATTCGTAGGCTTGCCTAAATTCGACCAGCCGGTTGCTTTCGCCATCCGGATGCGCAAACCGAATATGAATCATATTTTTATCTAAGGCGGATCTGCCGTACACCACCAGTTTCGATGCACCGTCGGCTAAGAAATCCATCTCGTCAAACTCGAGGGAGACGTTATTTCCTATCCCTTGAACAAACCTGTTGTCCAACACCGTAAAGGTATCCCCGTAAATCCGGTCGCAATCGGCGGCAAAGTTGGGCTCAAAGGCTCGATTCCCCGGTTGAAAATAAAACCCTTTGATGTGCACCTTCTGGCGAAGGACAAAGCAAATCGACGTAATGCCGCGCAGCTTCTTGGACAATCGGTAGGTTTCTTCCTGATACACGTTCCATTTGGACTCCTTCTGATAAATGCAATCAGCCAGCAGGGAGCTGCCATCTTCGCCAGGCATGCCCTCCCAGATTTGCAAAGCGTACGCTTCGCTTGAAAGAGCGAATATCGGAATCGTAATCGTATCGGAGCCATGGGGGCCAAAATCGATGTCCCGGAACCCGACCTGCGTCTCGCCGTCTCTGCTCGTGGCTACGCCTCTTTCGTTTCCGTTCCCGACTTCACCTTGACTGTAATCATATAATCCTGCAGATATGAAGGAGTATGGATCCTTGTATGCTGGACCCAAACCGTCGACCTTAAATTCAAGCTGGGAGATGAGCCGGGTTTTACCTGTCCCGTTCCGGCTCGTACATCTTAATCGAAATTCCCCGTCGCCAAGGGCTGTTACGATGGCAGCATGGCCATTGGCCTCGACGCTCGCAATATTGGATTCGATGCCGGCATCGTTTACGACGGCCCATTCGACTTCCTGATAAGAAGCTGCCAGTGGATGCAATATGGCCCGAACTGTCATTTGTCGATTCGCCGGATCAAAGACCTGACCCTTTTCGCTGATCAGCTCAATCTTACGAAGCGGAATCTCGTCCCTGTTTCCTGTCAGGCATGGTCCCTCCTCATTCCTCATGCTTGCGGATATTCCTTGCGTCACATCATCCTGTACGGGTATGGAAGTCAAATGAAGGGATTGACGCTCCATGCCTGTGGAGGACACCTCGATCCCGATTCCGCCGGGCTCCAACGTCGAACCGATGATCGCCATCAACTTGCCGCTGAACAATCTTCTGCTTAGGCCTTTGTACGGATCGTAATCCGTGCTGTCCCCATTATCGAGACCCAGCAGCCGTCCCGCCCCCGTGACATGGACCTCCACCCGGTTATTGGCATTCTCGACGGAGTGCCCATCCTCATCTTCCATGGTGATCTCAACGAAGATGAGATCTGTTCCATCGGCCCTCAGCTCTTCTTTATCCGGACGCAGGACGATCCGCTTGGCATCGCCAAACGATCGTTTTGCATCCGTGGCTACGATACGGCCTGTTTCGTCATAAGCAATCGCTTTCAATTCGCCTTTGACGTAAGGAATCTTCCACCACCCAACCAGTTCTCTTCCTCGTGCATGGTCAATGTCATGCGTACCCACGGTTTCCCCATTGAGTCGTAATTCTACTTTTGGCGCATTGGAGCAGATGCGAACATCTATCATCTGACCGTCGTTGAAATCCCAATAGGGCAGCAGATGCACCATGGGCTTCGTTTTGCAATCCGTCCAGGCGGCTTGATAGATATAATAGGAGTCCTTCTTGAAGGTTGCCGTATCAATCTGTCCGAAATAGGAGTTTTTAGTATGGTACGGCGTAGGCTCACCAATATAATCGAACCCGGTCCATATGAATTGACCGAGCGAGAAGGGCGTATCCCGTTCAGCCAGAATGCATGCCTCCGCCGATTTCGCTCCCCAACTTGTCGAGCTGTTGCCGAGGGAGGAACATTGCTCGTCATCATCGGCCAGGATGGATTTTTCGAACGGGAAATGGTAGATGCCTCTGCTTTGTACGACGGACGCGGTCTCACTGCCATATATGATCCAATCCGGATGTTCCCGGTGATGGTTCTCGTAATATTTCTCGGCATAGTTATATCCTGCTACCTTGACAATATCGGCACATTGCTGTGCGTTCTCCCAAGGCATATAATTCGATCCGATGGTAACCTTTGCATTTTGCTTAGGATCGTATGTATAAACCTCATCCATCAACATTCTTGTGATGTCCTGCCCCTTCTCATCGGCATGGGTATCATATATCTCATTCCCGATGCTCCACATGATAAGGCTCGGATGGTTGCGGTCCCGTTTGACCCAGCTCTTCACGTCACGCTGAACCCATTCCCGAAAAAACCTGGCATAATCATAAGGCGTCTTCGGCCGCTCCCACATATCGAAGGCTTCCGATACAATCAGCAGCCCCATTTCATCCGCCAGCTCCATCAGTTCCTTAGCCGGCATATTATGGGCGGTGCGAATCGCGTTAACCCCCATTTCCTTCAGAATCTTAAACCTTCTCGCCAATGCGGTTTTGTTAAAGGCTGCTCCCAAAGCGCCGAGATCATGATGCTCGCATACGCCGTTCAATTTGAATTTGCTGCCGTTCAGCAGGAACCCTTGATGAGGATCCAGCCGAATGTGTCGGAATCCCACGCTATGAGTGACGGCTTCCAAGATTGCATACTGCGAAACTGCGGAACGCTTGGTTCCGCTCAGCTTCATTTCGGTCACCAATTGATACAAGTTAGGTTCTTCCGGACTCCAGAGCAGCGGATCCTTGACAGCTAATGTTTGCGTATTTATGATGCTGCCTGCACTGCTGCACGTGTGATTGGCGTCGACCCGGTCAGAAGCCTCGGCGATGATCTGCCCATCCTTCAAAATCACATGCTTGATCAGCACATCATCCACGACCTTCATTTCCGTCTCGACTTCAACCAGCCATCCATCTTCCTGATGCTTAGTCGCTATATAAACGCCGTCCGTGACGATGTGGTTGGATTCCCTTGTCTTTAACCATACATTCCGATAAATGCCTGCCCCGGAGTACCATCGGCTGTTCGGGCTTTGATGCACAACCTTTACGACGATGACATTCTCACCGTCCCGGAGCGCATCCGTGATCTCGTGTTCAAATGAAGAATAGCCATACTTCCATTCGCCCATAGGACGACCATTGACATAGACGGAAGAATCCATGTACACACCGTCAAAACAGAGGAAGACCTGACCGCCGTCATTATTCCGCAACCATTCCTTCCGGTACCAGCCAATGCTGTTCTCGTATAAATCCTCCGTGTTATGTATGAGCCAATCATGAGGAAGATCAACAGGCTGAAATTGTAGATTCTCCGAATCTTCAACGTCCAAACCGCTTTTTGCAAACGTCCATCCATCATTAAACAAAGCTCTTTTATTCATGGGTGATATCACCTTCTTCGTCTATTTATTAATCAATGAGGACCGCATATTCAATCAATCTTACTATATCAGGATGCTTTATCATTTGAGCCTTCCTCAAAAAAGTTCTAAGGTTTTCAAAGGATGATCTTTAATTTTTGTATATTCTTGCACTGAACAAAAAAAAAAGAGCCCTTCGCATGCAGCATGCATCAGAGCCCTTGCTTCATTATATTGCAGATGTGCCAAAAGAGACCAAGCGTCCCGAATCTCTTAGGATATCTTAATGTTAATGCAAATACCCCGTCTCCACCTCGTCCAAGACTTTTCTCGCTTGTTCAACCCACATATCGTCCACCGAGGCGTCAGGGTCGATCGGCGACTGGAATTGATCGAAGAGAGCTCCCAATAAACGTGGTCTCGCATGCTTATCGGTCCCCTTATTATATATATGCCTGAAGACAAATGGTCGGCCAAGCTTGATCGTTGCATGGCATCCGCCGCATTCGCCATCCAAGCTGCCCTTGGTTACGTGAAAGGGAATGCGAAGCCACACCATCCGCTCCTGATCCAATCTCCTATCCAAATAGCCATGCTTGTAATCCCAATTGCTGGCTAACGTAAAATCGTGTTTGCATAGATAAGTATCGATGTTTACGAAACGATCCTCCATATTCTCCAGTCGCGATTCCAAATTAATCATGTTAACGCCCACCTTCACATTTTAGTTCTAGGATGGACGTGAACTCCCGCCTTTATACGGTTCGCTGCTGCTTGCGGTATCCTGATGACCGATTGTGTTCGGGTGCTGAAGTCGCTTATGCTTGCCCACTGTCTTAAATTACTAGTCATGATGACATAGCTCTCCCATTCTGGATCGCAGTTATTAAATATAATGCTGACCTTTCCCAAAACAGTGACACTGGACCAACCAAGCGCCAAAAACGCAACTTTCTTCCTGAGCTGTTAGCCTTATTCTTGTTCATATTCATATAATTTATGTCATTTAGTTATATTATTCCATTTTGTATCTAGTTCCTTTTATACCGATCACCCGTTCGATTGATTGGTGACTATAATGTCCTGTAAGAACTTGGGCTCATCTTTTTTTGAACTATCAATGCTATAATAACCCCGTTTACTAAACAGAGAATACGTGGAGTTCTCGCAGAGAAACGGAGGGAAAACATGAAAGTGAAAGGTTACCAGAAGCTTGCTAGCCTCTTGGTTGTTATGCTTCTGGTGGGGCTGCATACCCCGGCTTACGGCGAAAATAATTCAAAAAAAGCGACTTGGATATGGCAGACGGACCTGATACGGGATGGCGGCGAAGAGCTGCTTGATTTTTCCCGCGAAGAAGGCATTAATCTGATCTACTTGCAGATCGATCGTCAGCTGTCGTCGGAGATATACGAGGCGTTTATAGAGCGTGCGCATGAGGACCAAATCGCGGTCCATGCCTTGGGCGGAGACCCTAGATGGGCGCTCACCGAACATCTCGATGACATGCTCGGTCTCGCTGATTGGGTAATCGACTATAACGGCAAGGTTGCGGCAGGTGCCCGATTCGACGGGATTCATCTGGATGTAGAACCGTATGTGCTTGCCAAGTGGCAAACTGAACAGGACCAAATCATCACCACCTGGGAACAAAATCTTAAGGCGTTCCTGAGCCTAGCTTCCGGAAAGGGACTCGAGCTTGGGATCGATATTCCTTTCTGGTTTGACCAATACGCCTTGGCGGATGGAACCGGACTTAATGAATGGCTGATCGGTGCGTTTGACCATGTTACCGTCATGGCTTACCGGAATGAAGTGGAATCCGAGCATGGGATTCTGGACTTGACGCGAGCTGAGCTTGAGCTTGCCGACAGGCTTGGGAAACAGATTCTGATCGGTGTTAATACCAAGGAGATGCCAGGCGAGTCTTATACCACCTTTTATGGACACGGGAAGGACAAGTTGAATCAGAAATTGGATCATCTCTCCAGTGCGCTCGGTTCTTATCCATCCTTTGCCGGTGTCGCAATCCACGATATTCGCAACTGGCAAAGCATGTCTGCTGATGAAATCGTTCCCCCTGGAAGCACGGATCCCGTTTCCCCGTCACCGGCCCCGGAGCCGAATCCAGAACCAGAACCCGGTGAAGGCGATCGCGTGCCGGATGCGGATCCGGTGACGAGGGATCCTATGGTAAGAGGCACTTATATATGGGAAGCCCATGAAGTCGTTCAAAACAGTCAGGAAATTCTTGATTTTGCCAAAGAGAAGAAATTGAACTGGCTATATGTACGCCTTGATCTGGAACAGCCGTACAGCTCGTACTCGTCGTTTGTTAAACAAGCGGCTGCGGCAGGAATCGAGGTTCATGCCATGGGCGGACATCCGATATGGGCCCTTGAGGAGAACCGGCCCAGAATGATGCGGCTCGTCAATTATGTGAAGAGCTACAATCGCGCCGTTGAAGGCGATGAGCGTTTCCACGGCATTCACCTGGACATTGAGCCCTATGTGCTGCCGGCATGGAAAGAGGATTCGCAGCAGGTTATTTCAGAATGGACCGCGAATCTGGATGCATTCGTTACGGAATTGAAAAAGGATTCTTCATTGGAAGCCAGCATGGATATGGCCGTGTGGCTGGATAAATATAAAGTCACCGGCGAAGACATGTCGCTCAGCAAGTGGATGATCAATCGAATGGACCATGTTTCCCTCATGGCCTTCCGGGATGTAGCGGAGGGGTCCAACGGCATCGTCGGGGTTTCCAAGGAAGAGATTGCATTTGCCGATGAGCTGGGCAAGCCCATCAAGATATCGGTAGAGATCAAAGCCAGTCATGAAGGCGATCATATTACCTTCCACGAAGAAGGTGCCGCCTATATGGAGGAAGAGCTTGCCAAGCTGCCTGCTTTATTAAAGGATTCACCTTCCTTTACCGGCAGCGTCGTGCATGCTTATGCGTATTGGAAAAGCGCGAAGCCGTAAAATGTAAGAGAAAGAACATAACCCCATTGCTCATAGAGGAGCGATGGGGTTATTTCATTGACGTTTCAGCCGGTGTGACTTGACTCTCTTCATTGCATCGTATATTTTGCTTGTACGGATGGTAGTATCGTGGCCATCTGGATCATCAAACCAAGCATGGCATATACCAGATGTATGAAGGAAACGGAGTCCAGGATATACACCTGAACCATAATCCAGATGATTAACTCAAAACCCGAATATAAAGAAAAGGTCCAGGACCAATGCTTTTCTTTGAAAATATTGAATCTTTGAGCTGCGTCCCACTCCCACTTTAGAATTAGTCCGGAAGCCGTGATCAGAGGCAGGATGCCAAACACGCAGAATAAAAGAATGCCTGGAATTAAATAATCAGGAAAGAAAGAGTCCTGCAATAATGAGCTGGGCATCCCAATGAGTTCACCACTAGGATCCGTTATAAGCATCGTTCCCCCTGCCAACGCGCCGATCGCCAAGAATGCTTGAAGGCCAATCAATGCATGGGATCGCTTCCCTTTGATATTGACCATCTCCTAACAGCCTCAATTCTCTTTAAGATTCGAAGGTCGCCTACATCGAATCTATTCCCTCTTCTCTAAGTAAGAAATAATATTTGTCACAACGCCACGGCAGCTGGTCCAAGACTCAGAGAATAAAAAAAGCCTGATTACTCAGGCTAAAGTGATATTGCTTATAGAAGCGCAAGTCCGTGATTCATTACGCAATGCGCAGTTACGAGGCTCGCTGTTTTTTGTTAAGAAGATGCTCGCCCCTGATCCAGCTATGAAAGAAATACTCAAATGCCCCCGCAAGTACTGCCAGCAGCAGAATCTCCGAGAAATCAATGGTCCAGTTGGCAGCGGCGCCGATGATCCACAGCATGACAAATACCAAGCCGGCATCCGCTATCGTGGCGATCATATTGCTGGTGCGAGGCAGAATATATAAATCCCCTACCAAGTAAGCAATGATGGCGATCCCCACTGCCGTCAATAGGGCACCGATGAACGAAGCATCGGTTAGGGAAACCAACAGAGCCGTTATCATAACCCCATGCACCAATAACTTAACAAGCAGTTTCATAATGATACACTCCTTTTTACGGTAGTGTATCCAGCTTGCGCTATGATTACTCCGGGTTATTCCCGGCCGTGAGGGATTTGACGAGCCGCGGGAAACCTTGGCCATCGTCCGCATAACTACCCAATCTGGAAGGATAGCCTTTGTCTCTACGCTAGGCGAAGCTTGATTTCCGCTATCGTGCCTTGGCCAACCTCGCTGCGAACCTTAATCTCCCCGCCATGGGCGATGACGATATCACGTGTAATAGCCATGCCAAGCCCCGATCCCTTATGGAGCTCTCCCGTATTCGTCCCCCGGAAATAACGGTCGAAGATTCTTCCGAGTTCTTCCTCCTTAATGCCTTTCCCATTGTCCTCCACCCGAATAAGAATATGATCCTCGTTCTTCTCGACTTGAACCTTGATCGCAACATCCTCGCGGTTATGAACGATTGCATTGAAAATCAAGTTGCTGATCGCCCTGCGGATCAGGATATCGTCGACCTCGACTTGAATGGCTTCATGGCTGCTACCAAATTCAATGTCCCGATTGGAATAACCTGGATTGTTCAAGGTATCGATCACGGCATTTCGGACCAGACTAACAATGTTTATATGCTTCTTATTCAGCATCAGCTCTTTGTTCCTCAAGCGGGTCGACAGATTCAAATCCTCAATCACGTCCCGCAAATAGATGGATTTACGTTCAATGATCCCGGCATAATCCCTTATTTCGTCTTGCGAGAACTGGTACTCCGTATCCTTCAACATTTCGGCATAGCCTTGAATCGAAGCCAGGGGCGTTTTGATGTCATGCGAGATATTGCCGATCCACTCTTCCCTCATCGCATCCAATTTTTTTCTTTCCTTCTCGCTTGCTTGCAGCTCTTGGGATAGAAGATTGATGTTGGCAAACACATCCTTGTACACCCCTTTAGGCTGGTGATAGATGTGATAATTACGGTTCGCCAGCCGCTTAATGCTGTCGATCAGCATAAACATGGGTTTGGTCAGCCGCTTGCTGAAGATATATGCGATACATAAGGCGATGAATCCGTCAACGATGATGAGGATCAAGCTAAAGATCTTGAACGTTTGTACAAAATTTCGAGTGTCGATCGTGAGCACTTGCCGCTCCAAGTATGGAGAAGTGAAGCCAACCAAGTAACTGAAACGATGATCGGAGTATGTTTTCTCGCCGATAAAGACGGTTGATAGTACGTCCTTCTCGATGTACTTATAAATTTGCACCATATCAATCGGAGTGTATTTCGTTTTCGCTCCTTCAGGAGCCCGATAACGGTAAATTTCCCTGCCATCCTCATCCAAAACCTGAAGCCAGGCCTCATTCTGCTTCAGAATGTCCTTGCCCTTCTCGCTCACGGAAGCACCGGATTCCGAAATCACGATATGCTCCCTGAAGGATCGGGAAATCGCCTCTGCCGAGGTTTGCCTGCCGGTGGTCAGGAAATCCTCATTCATCGATTGCATAACAAACAAGCCGATGACAACGATGATATTCATAATAATCACGATGACGACAATAAGCACGACGGAGACCAGATACCTGCCGGTAAGCTTCCACCTCATGCCTTATTCTTCCTCTACGGCCAGCTTATACCCAAGGCCTTTTACCGTCAGCAGATAACGCGGATTCGAGGGATCATCCTCGATTTTCTCCCGCAGTCTTCGGATATGCACCATCACGGTATTATCGAAACCGAAAAATTCCTCGCCCCACACCTGATCATATAAACTTTCCTTGCTCATGATCTGGCCCGGGTGCTTGAGCATCAGCGTCAGCAAGCCAAGCTCCTTCGGTTTCAGCGGAATGACCTTGCCGTTCTTCTTCAGTTCGATCTTTTCCTCATCTAATTCAAATGGTCCTACTTGAACAAGACGATTCGGCTTTTCCTCTTGCTGAGGCATTTCCGGTCTGCGAAATCGGGCTTTTATCCGGTACGCCACTTCTTTGGGGCTGAATGGCTTCGTAATGTAATCGTCACCGCCGATGGCAAAACCCAGGATTTTATCAATCTCCTCTGTCTTGGCCGACAAGAAGAATATCGGGACATTGGAGATGCTGCGAATTTTCTTGCACACCTCGTAACCTTCTCCGTCGGGAAGCATGATATCCAGGATAACGATATCGGGCTGACGCTGCTGAAATTCAATCCATGCTTCCTCTGCCGTAGCTGCGGTGTACACCTGATCGATCCCCTCTTTGATCAGCACGGTTTGAAGCAGCCTGACAATATCGGCTTCATCATCAACCACTAGTACTCTTTGATCAAACGCCATTTGATTCCCCCCTTGCTATAACAACCATCTTTCCCACTTGGTAAGCTGCTATTCAATTAAGCCAGCCTGCTTGAACTCGTAATGATATCGGCACTTATTCCGCCGAGAAAAACTTCGACAATGGATTCTCCACTTGTTTATCTAACAACACCTTCCCCGTCTTGTCCAACACATAGTACTGATAATAAGCGCTCGTGAATCCGAGTGATTCCTGCATTTTTGCCATGTACGTCTCCATGGCCTCGTCTGTTATATGATCACCATTCCAGAAATAGTGCAGCAATAAGCGATTTTGATTAAATGGATGCTTGATCACGTACGCTCCGGAAGCACTCGGTTGATTCATGGTATCCTTCCAGGCAAAGCCCATTTTGTTGGCCCGATCGACGATACCGGATTTCAGGGCTTGGATCACCCCGTTCGTTTTACCGTTGCCGATCACGATCAGGTTGTTGGTCCCCAGTTCCTTTTTCATTTTCTTTTTTAATACCTGGCGATCCCGAATGACCTCGTATTTCACTCCGCTGATATCCAGAAGCATCGAGAGCTGGTTTACCATGGCTTCTTGCTGTTTGCGTGTTCGCCTGCTTGCTTGATCGCTCAGGACGATCGATAACGGCTCTCCCTGAAGGGCCTTATCCATGATACGGCTCATCGTTTCGTAGGGCAAATCTGGAATTTGGGTTAAGGCCGATTGATACAGCAATTGAAACTGGTCATGCATATAGGCGGTTTTCTCTTCCTCTGTCAGCTGGTATTCTGGCTTTAGCACAAAACCCGGTTGATATAGTGCGGCGGCCATTTCGTTTCGCGCCTCATTTCCGAGCACGTCGTCTATCGTTTGGAGCAGCCCCTCAATCGTAGCATTTTTGTAGACATAGCGTTTGAAATATTCCCTCATCATGCGGTCAAACTTCTCTTCGCCCACGGAACGATACAATTGGTAGATCGCTTGGCGGCCTTTATCGTAATATACCGGACTAGCCATATCCCCCACCTCGTCATTGTTTGACGCTATAGCAAGTTCCAGCGAGGAATCGTCAACTTGAATGGATCTAAAGCCATTCAGCTTATCCCCCTGCTTCTCGGCAAAATACACCTTGGAAAAATCGGCGAAACCTTCATCGAGGAAAGACTCCGTCTCCGAATCGTTCCCGATCAGCGCGTGAAACCATTGATGAGCGATTTCATGAACGAATACCGTATCCTGCGCCGGATCAGCCTGCCCCTGAACTTGCCCCATTTGAATGACACGCGAATATTCGATAGCCACGCCCTCTACATATGACTCCACGATGCGAAAATCTGGATATGGATATGGGCCGTATTTATCACCAAAGAATTGAATGGCCTTAAATGCTTGATCAATATACCGGTCAATGATCTGTTTCTTTCCCGGTTCGTTATCAAAATAATAATATTCGATCGTCAACCCGTCACGCGTAACGCTGTCCACCTTGAAATTGGGACTGGCAAAGAATACGAATTCCCTTGTATTATTGGCAACAGCCGAAACGACTTTGCGGCCGGGTTTCACGTCATTCCGTGTCGTTATCGTGCCTGGCATCGCCACTTGATAAGCATCAGGAACATTGATATCTACTTCATAATCCGCAGAAGTATAATAATCGGTCTCGAACGTTGAACTGTAAGGGGTAGTATTCCATTGATGCTTATCCTCGTCATAGACCGACATGACCGGAAACCAGTGAGCGCCATTCACAATATCCCGGTAATACGATAAGCGCTGTGAGCCATACGGAATCTTCAAAGAAAAATCCATATATACCGTGATCGATCCGCCAGGCGGCAAGGGCTGCCTCAATTGAACGGTCAAAGCCTGTTCTTTATCGCTGAAATCAAGAGCTTGACCGCTGGAGGTCACATTCTCGATATCAATGCCGCCAAGAAAATCCTCCGGTTGTTTATCCGGATGGTTCTTGCTGATTTCTTCGTTTGATCGTTTAAACATGGACGTCTGCGTTGATGCCGAGCGGTTGGCGTTGGCATATGTATGGAACGCCAGCTCACTCAGCGTATCTTGGCTGGTGTTTCGATACGTGATCCTGCTGCTTCCCTGCATGGTCATATCCTTCTCATTCAGCCTAGCCTGAATATCGTAATGAATCGGTGCTTGCGCTTCAATATCCGCGGCGATTGGCGCAATCGTTGAAGCTGGCGCAGCTTTCGCCGCCGCACTTCCCGGTCCGATGACCGGGCCCGCCGCCAAAGTCAATGCGAGCGAGCCGATGATCGTTTTTTTGGTCAAATTCGCCGTTCTACTTCTCAATGAATTCATCATGTGATCCCCCTTAGATACGATCCCTTATTTCCCTAAAGCATCAAGCTTCAGCTTGGCTGGTCCCGGCAGCTCGCTGGCCTGTACCTCTTGATAGGAGCTGACGCCTGTTTTTTTAACATAGACACGCAAGTAAGCTTCCTTACGCAGCTCTTTATGCGCTGTAAAGGTTAACGTCTTTGCCGCTCCCTCTTTATCAAAGCCCTCCAAATTGTATTCATAGTAGACGTATTTTTCTCCATTATCAGACTTATCTTCTACTCGCGTCCCTTCTTGAACTTGCACAAAATATTGATCCGTACCGAGACGGTTCATGTTCACGTTCTGAATGAAGATGATGAATCCGATTAGGAGGACGGCTAAAACGCCGCCGAAGATCATTGTTTTTTTCATGGTTACTCTCCTTTTCTTGATAAACCTATTTGTTTTTCGTTACGATTCTATAGTAGGCATTCACGGTGACTACATAGTAGATGAGATAGATGCAAGTATATACGCCCATACAGATCACGACCGGTATCAACAGATTCATGTTTAGAAGCCTGGACAAGGCTATCAATGCTACCGAGCAGTGGGCAATGCCGGCGATGAGCGGCAGCGCAAAGATAAACAAAACCTGGTGGGCGATGGTTTTTCTGACCTCGCGTTTGTTCACGCCGATTTTACTTAATATCCGGTACCTTGCCTTATCCGAGTTCGCTTCGGTTAATTGCTTGAAGTATATGATGCTGACGGTCGCCGTGAGGAACACGAGCCCCAGGAATCCTCCCATAAATATCAACAGGCCCGACGATTCCATTCCTCTTGCATAATCCTGATAATAGCTTGCGAATCCCGCGCTTTCCGGCAGGACGCCCTCAATTTCCTCCGTTAACTGCTTTGCTTGGTCCTGATTCGATATGCCGTATGCTTCCAGGCTAAAAGATTTATTTGTCTCCTTCTCCAATTTCGCAAATAACTCATCGCTTAAGACGATGGTGGAGTACACCGTCCCCATGTTCAGCACACTGAATTTCTTCAATTGCTTAAACGTGATATCATGCTCCTGGTTGTTCTGCATAAGCTTCACCTTCGAGCCTTCATACGCTGGCGATATGCCTTCGTAATAAACCGGGTCCAGAACAGCAGCCTCATCGCCCTTTAATTCCATGGCTTCCTTGCGGCCCTGCAGCTTCGCCAGCTCGTTAAAATCCTGATTGGATATGGCGCTGTAGGTCTGCTTGTCATACGAGAATGCCGCATCAAGTCCGCTGACATCGGCATCCACTTCAAGGACAGGCACGGTTGCATGGTACAACAGCCCATGGTCCGATGAGGAGGCGATCAGCTCGTCGATTCGTTTGGTTGTCACGTCATCGCCGCTAATAAACGTCATGCTGTTCGGGTTTGCTAGCGAGGCATTGGCTGCATTGCTGTAATAAAAGCTGTAAGCCGTTCCGACGGCGGTAAGCGTCGTTGCGCTTAGCACCGCAATAATGGTTAACGTACGAGCATTGCCTTTGATGCGATATAGAAGCTGGGAGATGCTGATGATGTTCATCCCGTTCCAAAATCTGTTCTTGTTATTCCTGGATAATTTCAACAAGGTTACGGTCAGGGTGCTGAACAGCAGATACGTGCCGATAATCACCGTTATGAGGATGACGAGCGGCGTCAGCATGAATCCCATCGCTGCCCATACCTTGGATTGCAGCAAATTCTGCAGGGCCAGCCAGTAACCGACGCCAACGAACACCAGCGACAATATGGCGGTAATCCATGAAGCCTTGGGTTCCTGTTCTCCCTCCTGATCCGCATGAAACAATTCAATCAATTTGAACCGGTAGATCAATCGGTAACCCTGCAACGACGTAATAAGCGTTATGATCATGAACACGATGGTGGTGTTGATGATGGCCTCGGGGGATATCGAAAAGCTCGTTATCGCGTCGTAACCCATCACCTTCATTAACAGGGAAACAAAAAATCTGGCGAGCACGGATCCGAGAGTTATCCCAGCCAGCAAAGCCAGCACGCCCATCAGAAAGTTTTCATAAAATAACATCAGCCCGATCTGTTTCTTCCTAACGCCAAGCAGCGAATACAGTCCGACTTCTTTCTTGCGTTTGCGGGTAAAGAACGAGTTGGAATACCAGATGAAAACAGCCACGAAGATGATCAGCACAACGGCGGCAGCGCTAAAGGCCGAACTGATTTTGGTGGACCCCTCCGCAGCGGACTGTATCGCCGTATCATATTTCAATGAAACAAAAGTGAAGTAAATGACGATACTAAAAATCATCGAGGCGAAATACAAAAAGTAATTCGCGAGATTTTTGCGGATGTTTTTTCTGGCAATGCTAAACAGTGTCATCATGTTCACCCCCAAGCGCGGCCAGCACTTCGAGTATTTGATCAAAAAATACCTTGCGCAATTGGTCTTCTCGATGGAGCTCCTGGTACAGCCGGCCGTCTTTTATGAAAATGACGCGTTTGCAGAAGCTTGCCGCATAGGCATCGTGAGTGACCATCAGGATGGTGGAATGATGAAACTCATTCAGTTTCTTTAAACTTTGCAGCAGGCTGGCCGCCGACTTGGAATCCAGCGCCCCTGTCGGCTCGTCCGCCAGGATCAGGCTAGGATGGGCAACGATGGCGCGCGATGCTGCGGTGCGCTGCTTCTGGCCCCCCGAGATGTGATAAGGATATTTGCCTAAGATATCGCGAATGCCGAACGTGTCGGCGATTTCGTTAACCCGCTTCTCAATCTCCGCTGCAGACACCTTGGACAATGCCAGCGGCAGTACAATATTTTCTTTGACGGTCAGGGTATCCAGCAGGTTGTAGTCCTGAAATATGAATCCAAGCTGATTCCGGCGAAAATCGGATAACTGCTCCTCGTTCATCGACAGGATATGTTGTCCGGCAATGGTAATATCGCCTGCCGTCGGTGTATCGATCGTCGAGAAGATATTCAGCAGCGTGGATTTGCCGGCCCCGGAGGGTCCCATAATGCCGACAAACTCGCCTTCCTGAATCTCAAGATTGATATCTTGCAATGCCGTATATGAATTTCCTTGGATACCGAATATTTTTTCTACATGTTTTGCCTGTAATATGGTTGTCATATGGCTTCTCCTTCAAGTCGTCGTTTGTTAAGCACAGATGTAATTATAGAAGGCGAACCTTACACGATTTTTATACGAACCTTACATAAAGCTTAACAAAACGGCAGTAACGACTCGGACTCATCAATATGTATCCATGGAGGGGTATAAACGATGACATCTCCCGACCTCGAAGCCATCCGGCAGCGGCTGCCGGACTGGCTGAAAGCAAGCTCGCCATGCTCAGACAGAGGTAAAGTCGCCTCTTACATTCCCGAACTGTCCAAAGCTCCACATGATGCCTTGGGCATTACCCTTCTAAGCGCTCAGGGAGAATCCGTCACAGCCGGGGACTGCGGGCTTCGTTTTACGATGCAAAGCATCTCCAAAGTATTCACGCTGATCCTGGCACTGATGGACAATGGAGAGGAAACCGTTTTTGGCAAGGTTGGCATGGAGCCGACCGGAGACAACTTCAATTCCATGCTGAAGCTGGAGCTCGTTCGGCCCGGCATTCCCTTCAATCCGATGATTAATGCAGGCGCGATTACCGTTTCTTCCTTGATTAACGGAAGCAGCCCGTACGAGAAGTCAAGTAGAATTCTTCAGTTTCTTAAAGAGCTATCCGGGAACGTCAACTTGGATTATGATATGGGCGTTTATCGCTCGGAATCGGATACCGGAAATTTAAATCGTTCCATAGCGTTCTTTTTGAAAGAAAACGGGGTTCTCAGCGGAGATGTTGAAGAGGTGTTGGAGGTATACTTCAGGCACTGCTCCATTGTTGTGGATTGTGCCGATTTAGCCCGGATGGGCTTGGTCCTGGCCTGCAGCGGTTTGGATCCGCTAACCGGTAAAACGCTCATTCCTCGCAGGTATGTTCAAATCGCCAAGACGTTCATGACGACATGCGGGATGTACAACGCGTCGGGCGAATTTGCCATTCAGGTAGGATTGCCGGCCAAAAGCGGCGTTTCAGGAGGCATCTTAACATTAGTACCGGGACGTTACGGCATCGGCGTGGTAGGCCCGGCACTGAATGATAAAGGGAACAGTTATGCAGGCGTGCATCTCCTGCAAACCTTGTCCCGGGAGATGGACTGGAGTATGTTCTAAGTAAAAATCCCCCTGAAGCAAGAGCATATGCTTAAGGGGGATTGATTCGCAGCCTTTTTCTCAAAAATAATAACGACAACATTCCTGCCATCTTCGTATGAATCCAACTGCTATTTTCTGAAAAATAATCTGCCGATCCGATCCGCGAACTCCTGCATGTTCACGCTGGATGGATCAAGACGGTAATATCCGTTCTTCACGGCTTCCAATACCCAGAGCGGCAGCTTCTTGCCCTCAAGCAGCGGATATACATTGTCGTAAGCCCACATGAGATGCTCCCATCGCTTGTCGTTGCCATCCTGAACATACTCGGATACATCGAGCACTTTCCCTCTGCCGTCCTGCAGCAGTACATTCTTCAAATGAATGTCCCGCGGGTTCAAGCCCTTGCTACGCACGAAGGAGCGTGCTGCTTCGACATCCTCTATGACCTGCCTAGGAACGGGCACACCATAGAGCAAGCAATCGTACAAGGTTAATCCGGATTCATGGCTGATCGCTACATAACGCTCGCCTGTCCCATAAAATACAGGAAAATAAGGACTGCCCATCAGCTCTTGATAGACCTTGATCTCCGCTTCCTTCTTGGGCAGCGCCTCCACAGCATACAATTTATAAGCATATGCCGGCATAGGTTCATAGACGAATACCGCAGCATCCGTGCCGATTCCGACACAGCGCAGGTCATCCGATTCGCCTTCAATCGTTACCGGGTCGTTGGTGCCATTCTTGATCACTTCCATGCAAGCCAGCGCGGATTCTGCCTGCTTCCATTGTTCGTTATTCATGGGCCACCTCATTTGGTGATTATGGACTTAAATCAGTATGATCGTACCATAATCGAGCCCTAAAAACATCTTTGCCGCCTTGCCGTACCATACGCACAAAAAATTACAAAAAAACCGCGAAAGCATTCGCGGTTTCTTGCTTGCTAACCTGAATATCGTTACTCAGGCTTCACGAAATATCCAATGCCAGCGGCATAATCCATCATCTTTTCAAAAAACGGCTTGTCCGGCACAGCGCATTTCACGCCCGTGTTACGGAGGAATTCCGAAGTTTGCGGACAAGTATACCGGTAAACGGAATTCTTCGCCCCGTCGCCTTCAAACTGTGCCATGGCCAGCTCCAGGCCTTCCTTGTTCTTCGGCTGCTGCGGATCCAATAACCATGCCTCGTATTCCTTCCAGTCCATCAAGGCAATGTCATAACCATAATCTTTAAAATGCTCCACCATGTCCTCGTAAGGAATGGCAACCGGATTGCAGATATGGAATACTCGGCCGACGGTCTCTTGCTGAAGCAGCAGCGCAGTAATCGCTTCCCCCGCATAGTTAATCGGCGTAATATCCACTTGCCACTTCACGCTAGGCGCTTTCTTCAACAGCACCATCGCTTTCAGCATGCGATAAAACGCGTTGTTATCTATGTTCTTCTGAAATTTTCCGTTCTCGGAGTGACAGGACAAATTGCCGACCCGGTATACCGCTGCCGGAATGCCTCGTTCTTTACCGGCTTTGATGACCAGCTTCTCGGCTTCCAGCTTGCTGTTCGTATAGACATTCTCGATGGACGACTCCTCGTAGCCCGTTCCGGCAACGATCGCCTCCCATTGGCCGCCCAGCGCCAGGTCCTCCGGAATGCCAAGCGTAGATATAAAATGGAAGCGGGTATTAGGTTTCTTTTGGGCCAAAGCAAGTAGTCGGTCCGTGCTCTCAACATTAACTCGGGCAAAATAGTCGGCATCCCCGAAATGCTTCACCTCAGCTCCGCAATGAATGATGGAATCGATGCGCCCTTCAATCAGGGCCAGGTCTTCTGCCCCAAGCCCCAGAGACTCCTGCTCCAAGTCGCCCTGAATCGCGATCACCCGCTTGTCCATTCGAGACTTTATGTCTTCGCCAAAATATCCCGTCATGACCTGCTCCAGGCGGATATACGGCTCCATCAGCTTTGACGGCCGAACCAGGCAATATACGGTTGCGGTGGATTGATACAGCAGTTCGTGCAGCAAATGAGATCCCAAATACCCCGTTGCGCCGGTTAGCAAAATATGCTGCTGGGTATACACTTGTTCCGAAGCATGATTGACAGAAAAAGAAATCGGATACTCCGCCAAATCCTGAATCGGCAGATCCCGTTCCTCCAATGGATCGACCAGGATATCCTGGCTGCCTAATTCCGAAACTCTCTCCGCTAGTTTCGCTATGGTTGGAAATACAAAGAAATCATTGATCTTCAACTGCGGATATCGAGGCTTAAGGAGGACCAGAATCTCCAGGATTTTCAGCGAATAGCCGCCGATATCGAAGAAATCGTCGTGGATGCCGATTTTTGTTTGTCCCAACGCTTTTTCCCAGGCTGCGGCGATATCCCACTGGGTATCGTTAACCGGGGCTGCATATGGGGAGTTATCCTCTTCCGCCTCCATCGACAGGTCGTATATAGCCAGCTTCTTGCGGTCTATTTTACCCGTCGGGGACAACGGCATTTCTTCCACGAAACCGATGTATTTAGGTACCATGTAACTCGGCACTTTCCGGCTTAAGAATTGTACCAATTCCTTGGCGGGGACGGCCTGTCCATCATGTGAAGTGTAAAATGCCGCCAGCATTTTGCTTCCGTCCTCATCCGTTCTCGGAATGACTGCGATATCCTTCACGCATTCATGCTTTGCCAGATTGTCCTCGATCTCCCCGATCTCAATCCGGAAGCCTCTGATTTTCACCTGTGAATCTTTTCTTCCCCGGTATTCCACCTGCCCGTTCGGCAGCAGCCGCACCAAGTCGCCCGAACGGTAGTACTGTTTGCCTGATTCGGGCGTTATCGGATCCGGAATGAAGGCTTCCTTGGTCTTCTCGGGCTGATTCAAATATCCCTTGGCTACGCCTACCGAGCAGATGAGCAATTCCCCCGTTACGCAAGTCGGACATAATTCATCATGTTCGTTTACGATATACAATTCATAGTTGGCAAAAGGCGTACCGATATACACGGTGGCCAGATCCTCCGAAATCGGATAATCCACGACATGCCCTGTTGCCACGACGGTCGTTTCGGTAGGGCCGTAAAGGTTCACGATTGGAATCGGAAGCTTCTTCCGGAACATGCGAACGGTTTCTCCCGCCAAAGCTTCCCCGCCGACCACGATCGTTTTGATGTTACGGTATTTGTGTGTGTCCTCCATCGGCAAATACGCTGCCAATTGATTGAAGAACACCGTAGGCAATATCGCGACGCGCGTTGCGTTGGTGTCTGCCACCGCTTCCGTAAAGGCATCTATGGAGAAGCGCTGCTCATCCGATAGGAGATGCAGACGCGAGCCGCAAGCCAGTGAGCCGAATATATCGTAAACGGAAGCATCGAAGCTGAATGTGGAATATTGAAGAATAATATCCCGTTCGCTCATCTGCAAATTCTCCCGATTGGCGAGTGCCAGATTCACGACGCCTTGATGGGCGATCAATGCGCCCTTCGGTTTGCCTGTAGAACCGGACGTATAAATGATGTAGGCCAGATCATCGCCCGTCACGCCCACGCCGCAAGCTTCTGCCGGATAAGAATCGACATGGTCATCGAGACAGTAATATTCCGGTTTGGTTTGGACTTGGGCCAATAGTCCATTCAGTTTCGCCGTGAAATCCGGATGCGTCAGAATGATGTTTGATGCCGTATCCCCGATAATATAGGCATTTCGTTCATCCGGATGGGAAGGATCCAGCGGGATATAGGCTCCCCCGGCTTTGAGGACGCCGAGCATGCTGATAATCGTATCGAGGCTTCTCTTCATAAATATCGAGACGAACTGGCCTTTGCTCAGCCCCTTGGCTATGAGCATATGGGAAATTTGGTTCGACTGCCTGTCAAGCTGTTCGTACGTGATCTGCTCCTGGCCGGAAGATAATGCAATTCGCTTCGGATATTTCTCCACAACCGCAGCGAACATTGCCACGAGCGTCGGATCTTCCGGAAGCTCCATCTTCGTGTCGTTGAGGATTGCATAGGCATTCCGGTCCTCTTCCGTCAGCATAGGCAGACGGCTAACCGGCATCTCCTGATGTTCAAGAGCGGCTGCCGCAAGCAGCTCGAAATGCCTGCTGAATTTTTCAATCGTTTCTTCTTTGAACAATGGCTGGGCATAGGAAACATAAAGTGTCCATTGATCCCTTTCCTCCTCCTGAACCACCCAGTTTAGCCCGCTTTCACCGTAGGCATAGCCGTTGCCGTTCCGGCCGTAAATCGTCCGCAGATGGAGCGACTGACCGATAAAACCTTCGATGTCAGAAAGGGAAAGGATGCTTGCTTCAATCTGCTCCATCTTGGCCGAAATTTGCTCATACAAACGAGCAAATGAATCATTTTCGCTTATGCTCACTCTTAGCGGAAGCAAATTGCCCTTCTCATTGTTCACGCCGATCAGCAAATCCGAATCGTGCGTCATGCGGTACAGAAACACCGCATAGCTTGTCAGCATCCATGACTTGATGTTATACGCGTCGCGGAACCGCTGGATTTTACCGGTTTCGATACGAAGGGGAATCGCCATGCGATCGAAATCTTGATGCTGAAGATGCGCTGGACCATCGGTGTACAGATAGAATCCCGGTAAAGGTAGCTGCAGTTCATTCAACCAATATTCTTTGCCTTGTTCGATCATCAACGTAGTATTCAAAGGTTTCAGCTCCATCTTTTTCTATGCTTTTTCTATTCCGGCGTCATTACACTCGCAGTCTGTTTACGAGAGCCTCCAGTTCGGCGGACACCTGATTGATCTGCTCGGCAGACTCGAAGATTTTGGCGAAGGAAGCCTGCTGCTCCTGGGCGCTGATCCGGATCTCGCCCGACACGGTCGAGTTCTTCTCTGCGAGCTCAGCCAGTTGTTTGATCGCAGCGGTGATCTGTTCGGTCTCGGCCACCATCTGCTGGGTTGCTGCAGACACCTCTTGAATTTGGCTGGTTACCGTATCCGTGGCCACCAGCATGCCTTTGAACAGCTCGCCGGTTTCTTTGACAACTTCCATTCCCTTGGCGACGTTGTGTTCGCCTTCGCTGATGGCTTCTACCGCGGATGCCGTCTCCTCTTGGATGTAACGAACCAATTCAATGATTTGGTCTGCCGATTTTCTCGATTCCTCCGAGAGCTTCTTCACTTCGCTGGCAACGACGGCAAAACCTCGGCCCTCTTCGCCCGCTCTGGCCGCCTCGATTCCTGCATTGAGCGATAACAAATTCGTCTGAGAAGCGATCTCGGTAATAACCTGTACGATCTGTCCGATCTCATGGGAGCGGTTCTGCAGCTTTTCGATGATATGCACCGAATTTTTGACCGAATGATCAATCGAATTCATCTGCTCGATCACCTGTTCCACATTGTGGTTCCCTCGTTCCGACTGCGCCTTCATCTGGATGGATATTTCGGATAAATCCGATGTATTGCCGGCAATCGTCGATACGCCGGATGAGATCTCCTCAAGCGACACCACGCTTTCCGTTATGGAAGTGCTCTGGACAGCGACCCGATCGGACATTTCCTCCATGTTCTTGGTAATCGCCGAAGAATTGTTATTGTTGATTTCCACGGCCGAGAAGAGGAACTTGGACTGCTCAGCGGATTGCTCCGACACCGATTTGATCGTGGTAACAAGCTCATTGATATGATTCACCGTCGTATTGAACTTGGCATTGACCTGCCCGAGTTCATCGTCGCCTGCTTTTAACTGAACCGTGAAATCGCCTTTGCTCAGCTTGTCCAGCGCTCCCATTAAAGCTTGAATCGGGGCGAATGTGCGTCTAATCGTGAAGTACTGCAGGGCCAATACGATCAGCAGGGTGATCAACAGCGCAAAAAGCGTGTTGGTGAGCAGTTCCTGCTTCCCTGAGGCGATCAAGCTGGCATCCACGTCGATGCCCATGTAAGCGAAAATTTCTCCGTTCGAATTCTGGAAAGGATGCAGCACGGTGATCCACGTCCCGTAATTGTCTGTATACGCTTTGGTATAAACGATTTTTTTCGTTTTCATCATTTCACGGACCGCGTCGGCATGAATTTTCGGCTGTTCATATAGGTCGCCCAGATTCAAATTCTCTTCGGCAAACATGTCGAGCACCGCCGTAGGCATAGCGATAATCGAGGTCTTGTTGCCGTCCTCCAGCTCAGGTCCAAAAATATATCCTTGCGCGATGTTAGGATACGTAGCGGACAGCTCATCAAACGTGCCGGTTAGCTTCTTCTGGATGTCCGAATTCCGGTCGGTGGAGCCTTTAACCGCTTCAGCATCTTGAACGGATACGGACTTGACCAAAGTATCCATGATTTTCCCCGAATCGGATTGCAGCTGCTTGGTCAGCACGTTGTCCTGGATATAAAAGCTTGCACCAATGACGATGGCGCCCGTGATCATGATATAGAGACTTGTCCATATCATGTTTCTTGTAACAATGCTAAGATTTTTGAAACGCATACCTTTAGAGAACGTTTTTGTCTTACTCACTCGGTGTCTCTCCTTTGATAACTCATATGTATTTTCATATATAACAGGGATCCCTTTTAACTCACTTTTCGCATCACCTACTTTCCTGGATACAATGAAAATTTCAGGAATTTTTCGTTAATACATGGCCGTTTTCAAAATTATTCAGATGTAAAGAAGCGCATTTCTTCCTCCGTTATGATTCTGGTAAAGGGGTGTTTCTCGAAAACGTCTTGTTATGCGAAACGGGGGAACAACGATGCATTTGCTCTACATGGTTCCATAAACCTCACATCTTTTGTACTATTAATAGATCGGCTATTCCATGTCGATTTTTAATACTTTAGTAACATTCGAGTGCAAATAAGTCCCGGTTTCCGACAATTATTCGAACTTTCATCCGTAGGGATTGCGTGAAGCAGCATCACAAAACAAACGCAAAAAGGCGAAATTCCGGTAAGTCAGAGGACTTTGGAATATCGCCTAATGCATTCATTGCATGAAAAAGAGGCCTAGTTAACGAAATTCATGATTTGATTTAATTTTCGCTCTAACTCCCCGAACTGTACGAATCGATCTTCCCTCACAAGCTCTTTGCCCTCTACGAATAGGAGGAGCGCATGAACACCTTGCTTTCCGTCGACATGCAGGCTGTTGTTCAGTCCAGAACGGCTGTGATGTGCTCCGTTGTTACCGCCCAGTGGGAAGCCGTCCAGTACTTCGCTTGGTCCTTGACGTAGATGATTTGCGGCGATTCATGCTTCACGTTCAAATCCTCGGCGATTTTATTGGAAACCGGACGGGATTCGATGACTTTGACCAAGGTGTAATCCACATCGCCGTTTGGCGTCTTTTTCAAATAAGATTCAAACTCTGCCAAAGCGTTGGCGCTAACCGGGCATGTCGTGCTGTGCTTCAAAATGACTTGACCGCGTTCGGAGGATTTTTTCAGAATGTGGTCCCATTCTTCCAGTGTCGTGATTTCATTCCATAACATATGATTCTCTCCCCTTAGATGTGATATATCGCATTGCATTCATTATACAACCAATAGCTATTATACACATAGATTCCGCTATTTTTCATATGAAGGTTCAATTGAGCCTGAGTCTATGCTGGTATTACTCCTCATCCGACACCCGAATCGTGTTCCGACCGGAGCGTTTGGCTTCGTATAGCGCGCAATCCGCCTGCTTCAATACCTTCTTTAATTCAGTATCCCACCAAGCTTCTTCTGCTTCCGCATCGACTGTGCCGTTATGGGAGCTTGTCTTTACCGCAGCAACGCCGAAGCTGGCTGTAATCATCAGCGGTCCTTGCGGCGTAGTCATCGGCTGCGTTAGCAGCTTGGCACGGATCCGCTCCGCAGCGGCAGTTGCCTCCGAAGTCGAGAGACCGGGCATGGCAACGGCAAACTCTTCGCCGCCATAACGGGCGAACAGGTCCTCAGCCCGCAGAGTCTTCCGCGTTAATTCGACGATGTGCTGCAGGGCTTGGTCGCCAATATCGTGTCCGTAAACATCGTTGATTCGTTTGAAATGGTCGATATCGAACAGCAGGAAAACGAGCGGCTCACGATTCCGAACCGCCTGATTCAGAAGGGCGTAACTGAGTTTCATAAAGTGCGAGCGGTTATAGATTCGGGTCAAACCATCGTAGTAGGCCATCTGTCGCAGCTCCTCCTGAAGACGCGCCTTATCGGTCACGTCGATCAGGACGATTAATCGTCCGGCCTCTCGTCCTCTCTGGTTGCGAACGGTAGAAGACCTGATCTGATAATGAAGCGAATGGTTACCTAATTGCCAGCGAATCTCTTCAATGTCCGCTTCCCCCGTATCCGGACCTTCCCGTTCCCCCATACCGAAAATGGGCTCTGCGGTGTGAAGCTGCCACATCTCATGTAACGGTTCTCCAATGGCCGAAGGGCTCAGCTCCGGCATCATGGCTGCCGCAGCCGGATTGAAGTCAACCAAACGGTTGTCCAGATCCAATACGAGGACGCCCTCCCGCATGCTCGTAAAGAGATTGTCCCTTGCAATCGGCGCAACATGAAACAAACCCTTGGATGTCAGCGCCCAGAGATAAAGGGCCGAGGTCAACGTCATGATGACGGGGATCGGGTCCATTCCATCGGGCGTGAGTCCGCCAAGATAGAGAAAATCGCCGATAAGGGGCAGGACAAGACCCATCAGCATCGTGCCTAGCTGAAAGCGGTAGGATGGCATCTTGCGCCAGCTTCGAAGCAGCAGTACGACCCCGCCTATCAAGCAGGCGAAAGTGTAGGCGCCTTGAATGATATACCAGGGTCCGGCCACGATATCCACCTTCAAAGCGGAAACGTCCGGCCGTAATAGGATATCCCGATAATATAGATGATGTCGTTCGTTGGTCATAACAAGCAGCAGGGTTACGACCGGTATGATAAACATTGAAATCAGCAGGCCGGGTCTCAAATATCGTTCCATGCCCAAATAAGTCAGAATGATCAATAAATTAAGGGGCGGTAAGAACGGCATCCCTAGATATTCAAACTTGATCCAGAACTGAATCTCTTGAAGCGAACGGCTGGACAATTCGAGTGCAGCACCGAATGTATAAATCGCGGCCAGCATGCTGAAGATGAAGAAGGTTTTTACCGTTGCAAGCCTAGAGCGTCCTGTCAGCACGTAAAGACCCATGATAATGTTCAATACGCCTGCCGTGACGATCAGCGTAATAACAGCGGAGTAAGGTGTTCCCATTATGTAGGCTCCAAATCTGCGTGTGGTGAATCGGCCATGATCACCGATCGAATCTTATTCCGATCGTACCATAGTACACCTATCGGAACAATGTTCCATCTGTTGGAAGCTTGATACCTACTGTTGCAAACGATGCGCTCTCTTGAAAGGTACAGCTGACTTCGCTCCTCTTGCCCGACGCTCCTCCATGCGGGTGAATAGCAAAAAGGAACCGCAGGTTCGCGGTTCCTTTTTGCTATTTTGATTTTCGGGCTTTCACGATCAAGAAATGAGGATTCGTCATGAATCGCTCATACCATTTTGCCATCCAGGCCTCCGCCTCCGGCTTGTCTTTATGCTCTAAGCTCGGCTGCGGCTCGACCATCTCTTCGATGCTGAAACAGGAGGAGGTCACGTTGATGATTTCTTGCATCGGTCTTCTGTAGAAAGCGACCTCGACGGGACCGGACTCCGGTTTGTTCCAAATCTCCGTCAGCAACTCGCGGGCAAAGTAGTCTTGCCGGTCAAAATGCTTAAAATCCATAAAGGGATGATGCACGGAGAAAATCAAGCGGCCTCCGGGTTTCAGCACCCGCTGAAATTCGCGAAAGGTTGGCAGCCACTGCTCAATGTAATGAAGCGTCAATGAACTTACGATGTAATCGAAAGCTTCATCTGCAAATGGCAGGGTCTCGGTCAGATCGCATGCAGCGATGGTCGCTTCACTGCCCACTCGCCTTTTGCAGGCTTCAATCATCGACGGGCTCAGATCGATCGCCGTTACCCTAGCCCCCCGTTGAATCAACTGCTCCGTATACCACCCGGCGGCACATCCGGCATCCAATACGGACATCCGCTCCATGTTCTTCGGCAGCATCCGGAGCATGGCCGGCCTCTCGTAAAAGGCATTGTGCCCGCTCTGCGAATCCACATGCCGTTCGTAGTCCCCAGCCAGCTTGTCGTATGCCTTCAAAACCTTCTCCTTCATGGTTCCATAACCTCCATATGTACCTGCTGTATTCCTGCTCCTCTACCATCGCTGCCTTAAAATATTGCTAACTTGCTTGATTGACGATCAGCTTGAGTACAGGGAACAATACGTGCGCTCGAAACGGTTGGCCAGCAGATCTTCTTTTCGAATGAAAAATTGCAGTTCTCCCGCATCCCACCAGCAAAAACCGACATCGTCGTCCGAATCGACAGCCAGCAGCAGCACCGTATCCTGAATTTCCTGCTGCGCGCGTTCCGCGCTGCCGCCGCAATGCTTGGTGATCTGATGCATGGCTGCATCCATAGAGTAATTGTACTCCGAACCGGTTAACAGCATGAGCGCAGCCTCAAACTCGCAATCGCCGTGCTGGGTAGAAGGGTAGCCAAAGATGGTCCCGACGTCGCCGGAATCTAGGCCCGTCAATTGAAAGCACAGCTCCTCGTATGATTCATAATCATGCTCGTCATCCTCGATGAGCTCATCATCCACATAACCGTAATTAGGCGGTTCCAACGTGGCTCGGGCCTCCACACGGTAGCCGGTGAACACCTCGTCTAACGCGGTTTCCTCGGGAGCGCGTCGTCGAACCGCTCCCGAACTCTGACCCTCGGGAAGATAGAGCACGCGGTGCTCAATGTTATAGGCGGGTTCATCCACGCCAACGAAGAAATACAGCATTCCGCTTGTCGGCAGCGAGCTAGTGGCGTCCTGAGCTGCCACATCCTTCAACTGGAGCTGTGCCAGAAACGTCATCGGTTTTCCCTCCGAATTGAGGGGCCACTCCAGCGCTTCGGGAAGATCCGGGTCACCGCCAAAGCGCGAGTTGTTTGACTCGGCATAGTCCTCCAGCTTCTTTTTGGATAATCGTACGCCTTGCCGCGTATGCTCGATTAAATACTCTGCGGCATGTTCGAATTGATGCTCCTTGATGATATTCTGCATTTTGCTCAAATTTTGTTCGGTTAGCTTCATCGTCCGGTTCCTCATCTTTTCATAAAATTTAATCTGCCATGATTACAAAATTGCCCTAGTCTGAAGTCACCTGCTATTCTTCCTTAAAGAGATCTTGAATGATCGACTTATCATAGCCATTGGTGATCCTGTATGTCCAGGAATATTTCTTATGTATGCCTCTATACGGAGAAATCCGGACGATATCCGGTTCCGTATAATGGATTAGATAGTGCTTGTATTCGACATCAATCCAGATCCAGTAATCCGTCCCCCTTGGATCTTGGTCGATCCTTTGTAACTTCGCGTCGGAGAAGCTGCTCAGGATCCGTTCAATGGTCGCCGGATCGGAAATGCTTATTCGCTCCTCATCGTAAGAACTGCCCCTTCTCTCAATGATAATTTTATCTATCTTCTGCGTGTCATGGATCTGATTGCCCATCAACTCCTTGTAGGTCGTTCTGGATTGAACTAATGAAAAGACCGCCCCCGACAATATGATCAACGCCACGATTGCAAAAAAAATACGCCATGACCTGTCACTCATCGCGATACCGCCTTGATTTCCTTTAGGTTACGGGCGATCTTACTCACTTTTATCATATCCCCCTTCACTAATGAACGTTAATCGTACGGCGCTCTCATAATATAAACCCCATCGGCCAAGGTTTGGTTGCCGGATAATTTAACATCTTTTGGTTTGATCTGTCAATCCTCTCTTCGAAAGTACGCCAAATCTCTAAATGGACATGAATGTCCTCTTGGAATCCATGAAAAAAGCGGCAGACCGAACGCCTAGCCGTTCAATCTGTCGCCTCGTGAAAAATCGCTTCGGGTGGTCGAAGAACCCTCAGCCCTTTACTTGAACTCGATTATAAATGGCTGTTGATCCGTGGGTTCGATCGCAACCGGTCCCTTCTCTTTGGAATAATTTTTGCGGCCGTTCACGAGCAGCCGGCGATGGTCCGGACTCCAATACATCTTAGAAGGTATGACGCCATGATAGATGGGCTCTGCGCTCAGTACATTCTTCCCTTGAAGCTTACCTGCATAAATCGTATCCTCCCCGTTCTGGGAATAGGCGACATATTTGCGATCCTGCGAGAACTCAAAGCTATCCACCTTCTCCAGTAGAATGGACAGCTCGTGATTTCTGCGGTCATATACGTACAAGGTTCCCTCCGTTCCTAAAAACACGAATTGGTCGTCGTTCAACCATGCGGCTTGGTCTGCCCCGATTTCATGCTCATACTGAACATCAATCGTATTGCCGTTGACGGCTCCCATAGCAATTCGACGACCGTGACCGTATTCATCCAGAACGATGAGCGCCATCTTCCCGTCATCCGAGACAATCACTTTCAAGGGAAGGGCTTCCGTTTCAAGACCCTTCAACCGATGAACACGTGCCGATTCCGATTCCGTATCATAAATCCCGATACTGGACTGCCTTTTGTTTGATTCCATCACCATATAGCTTACGAACCGGCTGTTGCCGGACCAAGCCGGCTCCTCAAACCATAGCTCCTGATTGGCTTCCGTCGTAGCTTCGAGGCTTTCCACCTCCCCGCCCGGATATGCTGTCAATTGCAGAAAAACGCCCTCATCCGTTTTGGCAATTCCTGAAACATATTTTCCATTGGGGGATAATTGATACGAGAACTTATTCATTTCAATCTCCAACAAATGGTCGGCTCGCTCGTACGGGGGGGAAAAACGCTGCAAGCTCAATTTCGCCGCATTTACTGCTTCGGTTTCATAAAAAAGACCGACCACCGACTCGGATGATGACCAGCCGAGCAATTCCCCTTGTTCCTTGGATTCTGGCATTCGATAAATCGTCCTTACTTGGAAAGGCCGGCTTCCCTCATCCACGGCTTGTTCCGTTTCCGCGCCGGGGATAATGATGGTCTCTGATTGCAGTCCGCTTGAACAGCCTGTCAGTATAATCAAGGCAATAGTAATGCATAAAACAAGCCCTTTATAACGATATCTCATTGGACAGCCCCCGCCTTTACATAAGGAATTTCAACGTAGACGACAGTATGAAAATTCTCGCTGATGATACGGATGGTTCCGCCATGATCATCGACGATGGATTTAACGATACTGAGGCCCAGACCCACACTGCCCTCTTCCTTCTGCTTCTGGCTCACCGAGTAGAACGGCTGAAAGACGTTTGCAAGCTCGTCCGCCGGTATGGGCTCTCCCAGATTATCGAAGGTATAACGAACGCTTCCGTCCGCACGCTCAGCCTTGACGGTTATTTCCGATTGGGCAGCACTATATTTGATGGCATTATCCAGAAGATTGATAAAGAGCTGGCGCAACCGGTCTGGCTGGCCAAGCACGAAGGACCCTTCCTCTATCTCGCAAACGATGCTCTTTTTATAGCGCTTGGCCCGGAACGACATGGAATCAACTACATCGCGCAAAATTTTACCCGAATCCACAAGCTCTACATCCTCTTCGCCAGCGTTGTGCTGCGATACTTCCAGCAGCCTTAGCACCATGCCATGCAGGCGTCGGCTCTCTTCAACGATGTGATTCATGCCCTTATCGAAGAACTCCCGATCGTCATCCCCTTTCTCCCGAATGATCTCGGCATAACCCAGAATGGAGGTGAGCGGCGTTTTGAGTTCATGGGTCACATTGTCAAAAAAACGTTTCTCCTGCGCATTAAGCACCTTCAAGCGATCCCGATCACGCTCAATCGTGGATATCTGGCTACCGATCCGGTCGATCATGTCATTGAAATTCAGAGCCAGTTCGCCGATTTCATCTCTTCGCCGAAACCGGATTCGAACATCCAGGTTCCCGTTCTTTACTTCAGTGGAAGCGCGGGTAAGCTTCACTAACGGTATGGTAATATTCCTGGACAGCAGGTACGAGAACAGGAACGCTGCTCCGAATATGGCAAGCGCAATGTAAAAAATAATGTCCATGATCCGGCCGCTTTGTTCGTAGAGCAGGGTAAAATCCTTGGTAAACCTCAATATGCCGACCTTGACTCCGTCGATGATAACCGGATATGAATAGAGAACGGTTCCGCTGTTTCGGCCATAGGTGATGGTATAGGCCGTCTTTCCCTCGATCGCTTGGCGAAGATCCGCATCCGAGGGTCCCGAGAATCTTTTCTCGTCCGATGAGAACAATAACTTGCCGTCGACGGTGTACGCGCTGACATGGCTGGAGGTAGCATGTTTCAAATCATTTACCATTTCCTCGGCCATCTGCCCGAAATATAGCTTATTGTTCGTAAAATGATTGATAAGGAAAGCTTGCCTTACATATACATTGCTGTTGTTTTTAAGTCCGACCAGATCGGAAGTTACGATCTTCTGATTGCTTGTCCGAATGATCTCCTTGACGGTTTGATTAAGTACGAGGAACGACAGACTGAAGATTACAAAAAAACCAACAATAAACTTGGCTCTGATGGTCCGGATCATCTCTTATTCCGCCTGCTTCTCGAACTTATACCCGATGCCGAATACGGTTGTGATCAGATCGCCGGCATCCAATTTTTTGCGGAGCCTCTGAATATGCGTATCCACCGTCCGCGTATCCCCCATGAAATCATAACCCCAGACTAAATCCAGCAGTTCCGAGCGGGTATAAATCTTCCCCCGGTGACCGTACATGGTCATGAGCAGGTCGAATTCCTTCGGCGTAAGATCAACCGGGCTTCCGTCTTTCCTGATCAGTCGCTCTTCCGTTACGATCTCGATGCCCTTAAAGCGGATCACGGCTTCCGGCGCCCCTTCCCTATCCCCCTGGTTCGCCTGATCCAGCCGCCGGAGGATCGTGCGAATTCGGGCGACCACCTCCCTCAGATCGAAGGGCTTCGTAATATAGTCATCGGCACCAAATTCAAGCCCGAGCACCTTATCCGTAATGTCGGATTTTGCCGTAATCATGAATATGGGGATGTTATAGTCCGTTGTTACTTTTTTGCATATATCGAGCCCGCTTTGGTCGGGCAGCATCCAATCCAGGAGCAGCAGATCGGGATGAAATGCCGCAAGCTCCCTAAAGCCTGCGGCACCGCTGGACGCGGTACGGGTTTCAAAACCCTCCATCGCGAGGCCATAAGCCAGCAGATCGGCGATCGGCTCCTCATCTTCGATAATGAGAATTTTCGTTTTTATCATGAAGTCTCCATTCTTTCCATTGACCTGGTTTAATGAATCGATTTTAGCATATACGGGCTGCTTATGATAAATCCAAACTATAGTAACAAGTTCATTCAGGCTGAGATTCAGGCAAATGCAGCAGATCCGGTACGGTGACGAATGAATAGCCTTGGTCTTTCAAATCCGGTATGAACAACTCCAGGGCTTCAAGCGTGTTGGCAAGTTGATTCTTCCCGTTTGCGGTGTGCTGAAGAATGATGCCTCCGGGCATCAACTGCGTGTCGATGATCCTCATGATCTCCTGCGCGGACACCCCTGACCAATCCATCGTATCCACGGACCAGTTCACGATCGCTAATTCCATATTCTGTATAGCCTTCTCCTTGTCAGCATCCAAAGCGCCGTAAGGAGGCCTGAACAAGGATGGCCGATAACCGATAATATGGTTCAGTTCTTCCTGCGTATCCGTTATCTGCTTCGTCGCTTCCTCCATCGTTAACTCCTTGAAGTTGGGATGCGACCAGGAATGGTTTCCTATCGCGTGCCCCTCCTCTGCAATTCGCCGCACGGTCTCGGGATGTCTCTCCGCCCGGTCTCCTAATATGAAAAAGGTAGCTTTAATATGATGCTCCTTTAGAATATCAAGGATTTGGGGCGTAACAACGGCATCCGGGCCATCATCGAACGTGAGGGCGACCTGTTTTCCGTCTTTTGCCGATCCGTTAAAGTGCACCTTCTTCTCCATGGATGGGTTCCCGGTCCCGCTTAAAGGGGGCCCGGGCGGTTTATCTAAATCCCCCTTTGCTTGCAGCTCATACGAAAGTCGTTCCGAGCCCGTAAAGTAGTCTTTGAGCCCTTCCACGATGGCTTGTGCCGCAAGCTCTTGTCCTTCATCGCTCAGCAGCAAACGTTCATCCTCGGCATTGGTCAGATACCCCGCTTCGATCAGCACGGCTGGCATCGTCGGTGTAGACAGCACTTTTAGCTGCTCTTCCTTTACACCGCGATCACGAAGGCCAATCGCCTTCACTACATGCTTCTGCAGGGTTTGGGCCAAAGGAATGCTGTCCTCATGCCGGTATAAGGTTTCGGTCCCCGACGTCATGGGGTCCGTATACGTGTTGCCATGGATGGAGATCATGGCGTCCGCATTCCAATCATTCGCGATCGCTGCCCGTTCTTCCAGCTCGATGAAACGGTCATCCGTGCGCGTCAAGAGAGGCTCAAACATAGGATCCTCCTCAAGGAGGGCTGCAATCCGTCCGGCAAGGGACAGGTTGAACGCCTTCTCATAAGCGCCGCTGACGCCAGTAGCTCCGGGATCTTTGCCTCCATGGCCCGGGTCGATGACGATCCGAAATGTCCCTTGATGATTGGGCATGGCAGGAAGTGTTTGGTAGGGCTCCGCGCGTTTGGCAGATGATGCCGGTACCATTTCCACCGTGGATGCACCTGTGTTGACTACCAATCTGAATCCGACAATAAACATGATGGCAATGAGCAGAACATAGAATAGGATGGGGAATTTTTTGCGTTTCTTGTGATCAATCATGGCTCCTCCTTCTGGGTGATCGTGCTAGATACGATTCCATAAGAAGAATATAAAGGCCGGATGTGACAACGATTTTGCCAAGATGTCAACAACTTGTGTCCGAAACAAAACTGTGAAAACTATTTTCATAGGTTTGGAGCTGATACATCCTACAGCACAAAAAAAGCCGCACAAGGTGCGGCTTTCCCGAAATTCATATCTTAATTATATCCATTAAGCCAGTGCGACCAGTAATCACCCGAAACGTCCAACGTGATATCGACCTCAATCGAACCGCCGAAGGTTTGAATCTGCGGCTGCTACACGTTCAGCGAGTAGGACGAACGGGCGATCTCCGTGGCTTGAACCATGTTACGAAGGGAGGCAACCGTTTCTTCCTTGCCGCGCGTCTTGAGGCCGCAGTCCGGATTGATCCAGAACAGCTTCGGATCCAATACGCGCAGTGCCCGTTCGATCATGCCGGTCATCTCTTCCACGCGAGGCACCCGCGGACTGTGGATATCGTATACCCCGAGCCCAATCCCCAGTTTATACGTATTCACCTCGAAACTATGGATCAGCTCGCCATGGCTGCGCGAGGTTTCGATCGAGATGACGTCGGCATCCATCGCCTCGATCGAATCGATCATGTCATGGAACTCGCAATAACACATATGCGTGTGAATTTGCGTGGTCGGCTGCACCGTGCAGGTCGTCATGCGGAAGGCTTTTACAGCCCATGCGAGATACTCGGCTTGATCTTCTTCCTTCAGCGGCAGCCCTTCGCGGACTGCGGGTTCGTCAACCTGAATCATCCCGATGCCGGCCTGCTCGAGCGCTTCGACTTCCTGTCTGAGGGCATAAGCCAATTGGTACGCAATCTGTTCCCTTGAGATGTCCTCGCGTACGAACGACCAGTTCATGATCGTGATCGGCCCGGTCAGCATTCCTTTCACGGGACGGCTCGTCTTCGACTGCGCATATTTCGTTTCTTCTACCGTCATCGGCTGCTCGAATGCCACGTCGCCGAAAATAACAGGAGGCTTCACGCAGCGGGAGCCGTAGGACTGCACCCATCCAAACTGGGTGAAGGCAAATCCTCCAAGCTTCTCTCCGAAAAACTCCACCATATCCGTTCTTTCAAACTCGCCGTGCACAAGCACATCCAGACCGATCTCTTCCTGAAGCTTGATCCAAATATCGATCTGCTCGTGAATGAATTGCTCGTACTGCTCGTTATTCCAGTCCCCCTTGCGCCACGCCTGGCGAGCCTTGCGCACCTCGGCTGACTGCGGGAAGCTGCCGATGGTCGTCGTCGGGAATATAGGCAGCTTCCACTTGTTCTGTTGGGCGACATGACGCTCCTCGAATGGAAGACTGCGAGCCGGATTCTGAGCGCTAACCTCGGCTACAGCTCGCTGAACATCGAGCCGATTACGCTCTTCCGACTGCTTAAGCGCCTGAAGCGCAAGGTCGTTATGTTCCAGTTCATTCGCGATCCGGGCAGCTCCCGTGGAGATGGCTTTCGTCAGCAGATCCAATTCAATCAGCTTCTCGTCTGCAAAAGCGAGAGCGTCCTTTAGTTCAGGCTGCAATTTCGTTTCCTTGCTTACCGTCACCGGTACATGAAGCAAGCTGCACGAAGACTGCACGATCAAGCGCTCGGCGGCCACATATTTCGTCAGCTCCTCCAATTGCGACAGCTTCTCGCGAAGCGAGGCCTTCCAGATTCCGCGTCCGTCAATGATCCCCGCACCCAAAACTTTGTTCGCCGGAAATCCGGATTGTTGGATGGCTTGCAGATTGCCTTTGTATCCGTGCACCAGGTCAAGGCCGATGCCGCTAACCGGCAGCTGGATGATGTCCTGGTAGTTTTCCACCGATTCGAAGTAGGTTTGCAGCATGATGTTTAGGCCGGGTGCCGAAGCCGCAAACGTTTCATAGATGGTGTTTAATCGCTCCAGATCGGCTTCGCTTAATTTCGTAACCAGGATCGGCTCGTCGATCTGTACCCATTGAACGCCTTCGTGTGCGAGCTCCCGAAGGATCTGAACGTACAGAGGCAGCAATTTATCAAGCCAGGCATCCGTTTCCGAGGCTTGGTAGCCTTTGGACAATTTCAAGAAGGTGAGCGGACCGACAATGACCGGCTTGCCTTCAATGCCGAGCTTCTCTTTGGCCTCCCGATAGGCTGCAAGCGGCCTATTCTCGGTAAGAACCGGAACAGCTCCGTCCAATTCCGGCACGATGTAGTGATAATTGGTGTTAAACCACTTGGTCATTTCACTTGCTGTAGCATCCTTCGTGCCGCGTGCAATCCCATAGTATACAGACAATGGAACAATGCCGCCCTCATATGGGAACCGCTTGGGTACGATGCCGAACATGGTGGCCGTGTCCAGGATATGATCGTAATAACTAAAATCATTGACGGCGATCAGATCAATTCCGCTCTCTTGCTGCTTGCGCAAATGATTCAACCGAATCTCCTGCAGCTGCTTGTGAAACTCCGATTCTTCGAGCTTGCCCGCCCAGAACGCTTCTAAGGCTTTCTTCCATTCCCGATCAGCGCCTATGCGCGGATATCCCAGTACACTGCTTTTTGCCATCTATGTAACACTCCTATACAAATTGTTACAAGAAAGATATCACGTATTTCCCGATATAGTGTAACTCAAATAAGCTATATCTAGTTATAGCCTGCGGCTATAGCGAGAGAGCTGAGATGATGAATGAAGGCTCTCCTTCCTTCTTGCCGATCGTGCCTTGTCATATGAATGATCTGAAAAGAACCAACACAAAAAACCGCGTTATTACGCGGTTTCTCATCACGGTCTTCCATGCGATTCTATTATTTGAAATAAGATGACTGTGATATCTATGCCTAATCTCGGATCCAAGCATCCAGCAAACGGAACGTTTCCTTCGCCGAATCGATGATTTCATCGGAATCCTTCAAGCCGCTCGACAGCAGCGCTTCCCGGAATTCGGTCCATCTTGGCTTGGTCTCTTGACCGTATGCGTGGAAATAGCGAATGCCCGACTCTGGACTCACGGGCAAGAACTTCATCAGTTGTTTCGTGATGATTTGGCCACCGAGCGTGGACCCCTCCATCACATAGAGATACCCCCATATTTGCGCAGGCGTGCCCAGCTCGGGCAGCCGGCTGCACAGCGGAAGCTGATTTATTTCATCCCGAGTCATATCCAGATGCATCAAATCTTCTCCCAAATGTTTCGACTTCATCCGAATCGACATATCCAATCCCATATCGTTCACGGCATCCTCTGCCATAAACTTCGTTTCGGCCGGTTTAATGAATCCGTAAAACTTCGCTAAATACGATCGATATTGATCAATCGTCAGGGTCTGGTCGAATGCAGCTTTCGCGTATGGATTCTGTTCGATTTGTTCATGCTGCGCTGCCGTCTCTTCTCTTAACCGTTCTAAAATCCGTGTGCTCAATGGATAACCCCCTATCATGTTTGGAGCTGTGTTGCTGTATCAAAGCACATCTTCAGCAAACCTTATACCGAGGTGTCTGACGGTCGATGAACCCTGCGATAAATATATCATAACGAGATTCATATGAATACATAGCAGGCTCCTCGGTTTCGGAAGCCGGGAACGAAAAAACGAGAGGCGATCATTATAGGTTGTCTATGCTGTTCAGCACCAAAATCAGTCCCGCAATGCACAAAACCCACGAAATCACCGATCCGGAGTTCTGGGCGATTTTCAGCCGCAGCTTCTCCAGCGGAAGCTGCATCATGCGGCCAAATGCAAGGTGTGCACCGAGCAATAGGAGCGGAGGAAGCACCATGATCACATTATACGCAGCCAGGAGGGGTACCCATTGAACCGGCGTTAGTTGGGCCGATGTCATGAGACCGATCGCCGCAAAATAGGGCAGTGCCGTTGCCACCTCCAGCAGGGACGTGGTGAAGCCCAGCCCGATCATCGCCCCGAGGCTTTTGGAGCTTGGACGCCGCGGTTCCGTCGTCCTTTTCGTTGGGACAAAAAAACTGGCTGCAAACAAAACGCCGCCGGTAACAGCCATAACCCAGCTTACCGTTCGATTCTGAAAGATGCCTGTTACGCTCTGAAGAACAACATCCAAACCGAGCATCAGTGCGGCACCAACCAGGAAATAAAAGCCTGCCACCGTAAACAAATAGACCCATAATCGGGTGATCAACCGATCTCGCTCCGTCAACAGCAAATAGACCGTTACGCCGAGCGTGGCAGGGCTCAAGGTATCCAAGAGCGACAACGCACCTACGGAGAGCAGCAGTTCCGTTGTCATGATGTCTCCCCCTCTTCGTCTAGTGTTTCTTCCAGTCCTGCAGCATAGATGTTAAATGCCAGCTCCATAAACTGAAGAAGCTCTTCCTCAATGGGATACAAGCCCATCTGCTCGGACTGCGCAGGAGATTTGCGGATCTCCCACAATTTATCCACGAAGGGGTCTTCGCCTTCAAAATGCTCCCGGCGTTTTTCGTCCATGCGTCTGATGATCCTCTGTACTTCAGGAGAACCGGGTCCGTTCCCCATGCGCTTTTTAAGCTGTCCCAGCAGAGCGATCCATTCAAGCGAATCCGGATCTGTGCTGTTCATATTCGGGAGAAGGTCCAGCAGCTCTTCTTCGCGCCTCTCAAACATTTGTTGTCGGAACGCATGCTTTAATGAGGGGTCTCTTCCTGAGAGATGGATCAGCTTCTGAATCACATCCCAGCTTGTATCCCCTTCCACGGCGATGCTATGCAGGACGGCGCGGAGCGCGGATTCCATTTGGTTCAGCTTGTTTTGTTCATTCTTCACGAAGTCCAACTGATTCATCAAACTGGATGACCAGTTCCATTCCGGGTTCGAAATCATATCCGAAATTTCCTGCAAGCTGAAGCCCAGCTTTTTCAGAAACTGAATTTGCTGCAGCTTCTTTAGCTCCTCCTCGCTGTATATCCGGTGTTTACCCGGAGTCTTGGCTGCCGGAATCAGCAGGCCGATCTGATCATAATAGCGTAGCGTTCTTACCGTAATGCCCGTCTGTTTGGACAATTCTTGAATGGGAATCGATTTCATCACCTGCTTTCTTGAGTTCTCCGGTAACTCCACTATACAAGATGACGCAACGTCACTTTCAAGTCATTTTCAAAAAAAATCAAGTCCATGCAGATAAAAAACAAAAAAAGCCCCGGCTTTCGGGCTTTTTCCATACCATGCTGGTTTCATTTCAAGCTGAGGATTTTCGTTCGCGTTATCCCGATCAGATAGAGGACGATGGGAATCACGATCAAGTGGAGGAGCGCATAGCTTGACCATACGTTCTGAATGATATCGGCGACATAAACGGTGTTGATGTATGTATTCCAGGCCACGATGACAAACAGCACGGACAACGGATAGATTAACGAATTCTGGTCCTTCAGACCGAACACGGTTTTCATGCCTTGAAGAATCGAAAGATACAGGAGAGAAATCTTGATAAAAAAAGTCAGGATCCACAGCGTAATCAATATGCCTTCGACACGTTGAAAGAAGTTTCCTAAATTAATCGTCTTCGCAAGTGCATATGCCGGAAACGTGCTGTTCTCCGTCTGTTCAATCCCCAAAATTAGCACGCTGAGCAGGACGGTAATGCTAAGGACGAGCCCGCCTGAAGCGGCTCCCCGCATCAATGCCCTCTCCCCTTCCTTCTCTCCTTTGACCAAGGGCAGGAATACCATTAACACAATCAGCTCCTGGAACATGGAAGAATGGAAACCGGCCTTAGCCACGGGCATCCAGCCTTCCTCCAGCATCGGCTTGATATGGTTCCAATCGATCTGGGGCATAAGCGAGAGGACAAGAACCATAAACAGAAATACGATCCACGGAAACATCAATTCACCGACGCGGGCCAACAGAATGATGCCCATTCTGGCGCACATGACGGCCGCTATTAAGAACAAGATTTGAATGGCCTCGATCGGGGTCTCCGGCATCATTTCACTGCTCAGAAAAAAGCCCAGGTTGCCAAGCAAAGTACCTGTAAGAATCAAAAAATAAAACAAATAGATCAGCGAGAAGAGTTTGCCCAGCAGCTTTCCCAGCACCTTTTCGTGGATCTCGAAGATCGATTGGCCGGGATAGAGACGCGCAATGGCTATATACAGCACGACCATGAGGAGGTTAATGAGCAAACTGAAGAGAGAGGCCATCCACGCATCTTCCCGGGCGGTATGCGCTAATCCGGAAGGCGTAACCAGGATCGAGGTACCGATGGTCAAACCGAATGCCAGTATATAAAATTGCCGCGGTGCGATATCCTTGTATTTGATCACGTATTACCAAACCCTTCCTCATTATGAGATCAATCCGCTCAGGGGCTGCACCAAGGCGCCGATCCAGTCCAGCGGCCTTAAATAAGGCACCTCCATCATATCTCCGATCAAAGCCAGCAAGGTTACTCCCCATACCGCATAGAATACGATGATGTCCCGGATGGAGCGCAGCTTCAGAAGATGACGGGTTTCCGTAACGAAGACGACGGCTAGAAAGAATATGAATAACCAATGCCAATTCACGGCTCATCCACCTTTTGGTTTAAGGGTTGTATGATGGATCCGACCCGGCGGATCGCTACATCGGTGTCCACCCGGATACTCATCGTTTTAAAGCTTTCGCCCCAATGATCCCGGTATTTTTTCCAAACGTCCGGATATTTTCGGTGCAGAACCTCGCCGAATCCAAAAACGTCGGCTCCATAACGCTGCTGGACCAGCCCGATGTGCTTCCGAATATTAGCATTATATTTATCCTCGATGTCCTTCTCCAATTCGTCGATGACGGCAGGTTGACTGATAGCAATCGCGCATTGAACGGCATTCACGTCGGCCTCGATCTCCAATTCGGCGGAAAAAGCGGGGGTTCCATCCGCATTGAGCTTAACGTCCAGCGTTGTGTCCGCCCGGTTCACGGCGAATCCGACAATACCATCGTCCGGACATGCAATGAATCCCGTCGTGGTGTCGACTCTATTCAGGACATAATTGACGGCCTTGCTGGGAGGTTCCCCCAGCCATCCGACCAACCGGTCCCCCTTGAACACGCCGAGCCCCGTGTGCTGAAGAAGCGTGGAAGGATTGATTTGCTTCACGTTCTCCATGGACTGGCCTTCAGCTAAACTGCCGCTTAATTGGACTCCGGATAATACCGGGTCTGACCCGCTGCGCTTTAGCTCCGTCACGAACTGCTGCAAAGTGACTTTCCCCGTCGCCGCCCATTTTTTTTCCGAGATCAGAATGGAGGAATAGAGCGAATTCGCCGGAACATATTCGAATGGCGTAACGACCTCCAGAATCTCCGCAGCTTTTCCATTCTTGGCGACGAGCATAAAGAAGTCCGTTCGAAGCTGATGATTCCGGGAGATATAATCGAGGACATCGCTGACCCCTGACCTGGCCAGATCTTCACCGAATACCAACACGCGAACGTGGGACAGATACGGCATCCGGGGGGCCATGCTCAACATGCGCTGCAGGGCGTCGGGTATGGTTTTGCCGACGGACTTATAGGTTACGGCCGGAAGACTGCCCATCGATCCGCCTTTTTTGGAGCCGGCCTCGGCGGAGTTAAGCACCTGAGCAGAAATGGCATACCCATTCTCATGGGTGTCGATGCCAAGCGCCATGACGACGGCCAGCTCATTCAGTTCTTTTCTGCTCCAGCATCCAGGGGTGAAGGTCAAGCATAATATGAGCAGGACTGAAAGTATTTTTCTTTCCAACACGATAACCAGTCCCCTCTGTATGAAATAGAGACTTCGAAAGCAAGTCCTCGTTATTTGACGGCTTATGTCTTGGATTTGGTCAAGTATTTTTTCATGCTGTGGCGGGACAATCGCAACAAGGCATCCTTCTGGCTCCGCCATCTTATGGGGGCGAATGAGGTCATATACGGAACCCCCATGGACTGGAGGCTGCATAGGTGGAGGCCGATGATGATCATGCCGATGATCATCCCGTACAATCCGAATGACGCAGCGATTCCCATGAGCCCGAATCGCAAGATCCGAACCGAGATTCCGATATTGAAAGCCGGCAGGGCAAAATTCGCAATCGCCGTCATGGACACAACGATCACCATCGCGGCCGATACGAGACCCGCTTCCACGGCGGCTTGCCCGATGACCAGCGTACCAACGATGGAGACGGATTGGCCGATCGATTTAGGCAGCCGAATGCCCGCCTCGCGCAGAATCTCGAACGTAATCTCCATGATCAGCGCTTCGATGAATGCAGGGAAGGGAACCCCTTCCCGCTGTCCGATTAAGCTGGTCAACAGGTTGGTCGGCAGCATTTCCTGGTGGAACGTGGTAATCGCAATATACAGGGAGGGAGTAAGGAGAGCTATTCCGAAGCATAAGTATCGAAGCAGTCGAACCAAGCTGGCAAAATCCCACCGCTGGTAATAATCCTCGCTCGATTGAAACAGCTGGACGAACAGGGCGGGAACCACCAGAACAAAGGGCGTTCCTTCTAAGAAAATAGCAATGCGCCCTTCCAAAATGGCAGACGCAATGACGTCGGGCCGTTCTGAATTATATACCGTAGGAAAAGGGCTGTAGCGATGATCCTGAATCATCTCCTCGATATAATTGCTCTCCAGGACGCTGTCCAGCTTGATTCCATCCAGTCTTCTGCGCAGCTCGTTCAGTACATCGACATCGCATAATCCTTCCATGTACATCACGGCCAGCTGCGTATTTGTGTGCTCGCCCACCGTTCTCTCTTCCAAGCGCAGTTTAGGGCTTTGAATTCTCCGCCGGACCAAAGCCGTATTCTCTCGAAGCGACTCGGTAAAGCCTTCCCTCGGACCTCTTACCACGGATTGCGAGCTGGCTTCCTCCACTCCACGCTGTTTCAGCGTTTCCGTTCCCACATACAGGGAGGTGGCGGTTCCATCCATGAAAATGATCGTATTGCCGGAGAGCAATTTCTTTTCAACCTCTTGAAAGGTCCGGGCTTCTCCTACTTTTCCCATCGTGATCGTCAGTTCCTGCAGCATTTTCATGCGTTCTTCCGGACGCTGGTCGGGGAGATTCATGAACAGCGGCATATCGGCATGAATCGCTTCGATTAGATATCGGGGATCTCCCATCCCCTCAATATAGACCATGACCGAGGGTATGGCGCCTAGTTGAAGCTCGCGGTAAATAATGTCTCCGCTTTGTCCGAAGCGGTTCTTCATATCGTCAATAAATAGCGTCAGGGATGCCGGCAAATTTTCTTGCGGGGCTTCGCCCGGCGTTAAATTCTTCATCATCATGGAAACGACTCCTCGTGCCTACACGGCCAGCTTTCCCTACAAGGAATTCAAGTTACCTTCAGTTATCTTTTCCTCTACTGTTCCCGGAGTTGGATATATTATGCTTTTTAAGCATTTTGACATAAACGAGGTATACATTTCTGACATTGGCCTCCTCTTCCAGGGCACATCTAACAAAAAAGCGCGGCCAGAGATTCTCTCTGGCCGCGCTTTTTTAACACGATGAACTGAAAATTATCCTGTCGCTGTGAGCTACTTGTCTTCTCCGTCCTGAACGAAATTAAGCACAGCTTCGTCCACTGCCGCGGTCTGTCCAAGGTCCGGTTGATCTGACAGTTCTGCTTCGCAGCATTCGGGACTGCCGTGCAGTTCAAAAAGAACCAGCTCGTTTTCCCCTTTGCGCAGTAAAGGTCCGGGAATATATAGTGCCTTCTGCGGTCCCGCCTTCCAGTACCGGCCGAGATTAAAGCCATTGATCCAGGCGACGCCCTTCGTCCAGCCATCAAAGCGAAGAAACGTATCTGCGATCTCCTCCACCTCGAAGCATCCACGGTAAAACCCTGGCAGACCCGCGTCGCCCCACTCCGGAAGGGACGGTTCTTCTTGCCGCGCCTGCCCTTCCTGCGTAACCGGCGTATACGAGAGCGATGACAGTTTCTCCGGCTCGAGCGGCAGGGTCCGGATCGTCCAGTCGTACAAGAACTGGTTATCGATTCTCACGCCTTCCGTGATTCCCTTGGGATCGCGAATCAGCGGCCCATAATTGATCCGGCCCATATTCTCGACGAGAATATCCAGCCTCGCTCCGTCTGCGGGTACGGTAATATCCAGCGGCCTTGAATTCCAGCGTTCGACGACCCCAAGCGGACGACCGTCCAGGAATACCTGGGCGCGATCACGAACCTCCTGAATATGCAGCTGCTGTCCGTGCCGCGGTCCCTGGATAAATGTGCTGTACATGATAAAACCATAGGACTGTCCGCATTTTTCCATCGGCTGAATGCATACGCTTTTTATCGGCTCTGATAAATGCTGGAGATTGGATTCCGTAAACAGCCCGGCCGTTTCAGACAGCGCAACCTTACCGTAGGCTGCTTTTGGAACGGGCTCGGGGAAGGCACAACCCGGCGCAAACCCATGCTTGCTGAGCACCCTCCGGACCGCCTCGTATTTCTCCGTTTTATCCCCCCATTCCGTCAAAGGGGCATCATAATCGTAGCTTGTCGTCGTAGGCTCATAGGCCTGGATGTGATTCGCTCCACTGTAAAAGCCGAAATTGGTTCCCCCATGGAACATGTACATATTCATCGAGGAGCCCTTCTCCAGCATTTCATCCAGTACGCCGGCGACATCCGCGGCATCCCGCACGTGATGGTCCTCCATCCAGTGATCAAACCAGCCGTTCCAAAACTCCATCACCATCAGCGGCTCTTCCGTACGATATTCCCGGTATTTGCGGAAGGATTCTTCAACCCGGGAACCAAAATTCACAGTTGCGTGCACATCGCTAAGCGTCCCGCCGAGCAGCATTTCGTCGGTTGGCCCGTCGGAAGTAAAGAGAAGCACATCGACGCCGCGCCGCACCAGTCCTTCGCGCAAATACTCCAGATAAGCGTGATCGTTGCCGTAACTGCCGTATTCATTTTCAACCTGAACAGCCAGAATCGGCCCCCCGTGCGTGGATAGCAGCGGAACCAATTGGGGGATCAGCTCATCGTAATAATGATCCACCTTGCTCAAATAGAGCGGGTCGCTGCAGCGAAGCCGCATCTCTCCATAACCAAGCAGCCAGCCCGGCAACCCACCAAATTCCCATTCCGCACAGATGAACGGGCTGGGTCTGACGATGACGTGCAGGCCCAGTTTCCCGGCCAATTCGATAAACGATGCGACGTCCGCCATACCGCTAAAGTTATATTCCCCCTCCTGGGGTTCGTGCACATTCCATGCGATATAAGTTTCAACGGTATTAAAGCCGCAGGCCTTTAATTTTAATAGCCTGTCCTCCCAATATTCAGGGACGACACGAAAATAGTGAATCGCTCCCGATATGATCCGGTACGGCTGTCCGTCCAACAAGTATTGTCCGTTCTCCCATGTCAGCATTCCCATTCAGCTTCCCTCCACCTCATGTAAAAATCCAAGGCTTATTGCCCGCAATAATAAACCGCGATGTTTTTGATTCTCGGGCTTGCCGCCGATTTCAGTACCCGTAAACGCACCTTCAAGGCAGATACCGGAGCGAAGGCATCTATCTTCTTGTGTCCGATCGCGCTGCCGCGTGTAAGCTCAAGCCACTCTCCATCGATGAAGGCCTCCAGCACATATTGACTTACCCGTTCCCCGTGAGCAATGTCCTCCATAACAACGACATGATCGATCACGCATGCGCTAGGAAGAGACAATTCAACGACCTCGCCCGATCCCGAGCTTTCAGCCAGGGCATGACCAAACCGACGCTCAATCTCTCTGCCAAATGCCTGAAGCCGTTTTACATCGGCTTCCGGAAACAGCCCTCTATGGTCCGGAGCGACATTGAGCAGCAGGGTTGCCCCATGTCCAACCGATCGATAGTAGATATCCATTAACTGATCCACGGACAACAGCAAGTGTTCTTCGTCCGGATGCCAGAACCAGCGGTCTTTTCGAATCGGAACATCGCATTCCGCGGGCACCCAGCCCGGCGTCTCGGGCAGCCATTTCAACGATTCCTCACTGAACATGCTGCCCCGCGATGAATCGGCCGTGTTCCAGCAAGGATACGGCGCCACCCCATCCTCATTGCCGACCCAACGAATCGTGGGAGCCCCCATGTTAAAGACCATGGCACGGGGCTGATATCGTTTGACCAGTTCCATGATTCGAGGCCAGTCATATTCGCGGCCTTCCGACCCCGCGCCGTCAAACCAAATTTCCACTAACGGGCCATAGCCTGATAACAATTCTTCCAATTGTCTGCAGTAAAAGTCATCATACTGTTGCGGGTCGCCATAACTCGACTCGTGCCTGTCCCAAGGGGATACATAAATACCGAAGCCGATGCCCTCTTCCCGGCATGCATCCGCGCATTCTTTAACGACATCGCCCTGACCTTCCCTCCACGGACTCGAGGCTACGGAGTAGTCCGTCGTCGCTGTCGGCCACAGGCAAAAGCCGTCATGGTGCTTGGCCGTCAATATGAAATAACGGAATCCGGCTTCCTTCGCGGATCGGACCCACTGTTTGGCATCCAGTCGGTCCGGATTAAACAAAGACGGAGCATCCTTGCCTTCCCCCCATTCCTGGTTGCAGAACGTATTGATACCGAAATGACAGAACATCCCGAGCTCCAGGTCCTGCCAAGCTAGCTGCTCCAGCGAAGGAACAACAAGCTGGTCCTTAAGCTTTCTTGATGTGGACATAACTTCCCCTCCAACTCTCACCAGTCGTAAAAAAAGGGCTTTGGGGAAGCCCGTTAAATGGCCCCCCGAAACCCGTTTCCTACCAGGATTCTCATACCTCGTGCATTGCCCTGTTACTTGACAACGCCTTTTTCGTTAATGATTTTGGTGGCTTCATCGACCATCCATTGTTGAACCTCATCAATCGGCTCGTTGCTGAGCATGAATTTCGCAAAGCCGTCATTAATGATCTTGGTCAATTCCGATGTATCCGTCATCATGACTTTGGCTGCATCCAGATACTGGATTTCATCGCTAAACAGCGTATATTTCAACGACTCCATATCGTACTTATCCTCTTTACCGGCAACCAGCTTTGTCAACAATTCTTCGTTATTCGCTTTCTTGTAGCCAGAGAACTCGAGTCTGCTGTCCGAATCGGCTGTTGTCATGAATCTCATAAGCTTGAAGGATGCTTCCTTGTTGGTGGAATTGGCACCCAGCGCCAGCATATTGCCGCTGGTGAAGTATTTTCCTTCATACTCTTTAGGTTCCGATCCCGCAGGAGGCACAGGTACAGGAGCGAAAGCTGTTTTGAAATCATGCGGATATTGCTCGGTATTGCCCGGATCCGCTACCGTAAAGTTACCTGTAAGAATCATAGCAGCTTCTTCATTGAAAAATTCAGTACGGTAGTTCAGCTTCGCGGCAAGCACGTCACTGTAAGGTTTGGCCGACTTATCCGTCTCCTCCATATCTTTGCGGAGCTGGAAGAAGTATTTGTAGGTCGGATCTGCCAGAATGGTCGTTCCGTCCTCATATACGAACGGATCCTTCATCATGGTTTGCGCCGGAGCGTTCATATAAAGCTCCCATGTATGGAAGTAAGAACCGTAACGCTTGTCAACGCCTTCGCCCTTGGTCAGCTTTTTGGAATAGTCGCGGTAATCATCCCACGTCCAGCCGAATTTCGGAACCTCAAGTCCCGCTTCATCCAGGGCATCCTTGTTGAGCATCACATAGTTTGTGCTCTTGGTGTACTGCATGCCATAATACTTGTCCTCTAGCTTGGCATTGACAAAGTATTCGTCTTCCGGAACGAGACTTTCCTGCTCATAGAACTCGTTCAGGGGAGCAAGGGCTCCACGTGAGGCCCGTTCGAGAACTCCGCCCAAGCTTGGGAACTGAATAACATCGATCGCTTCACCGGATGAGATCAGGAAATCCAACTTTTTCAACATTTCCACGGAATCGCCGGGAACCAGAACCACATGCTCGACCTTGATATTCGGATTCTGATCCATAAATTCCTGGAGCATGGCGTCCGTACCCGCCTGTTGAGCTTCATTATCCCAGTTGTAATACTTGACGGTAACCTGCTTGTCCGTCTGACCGCTTCCACCGTTCCCGCCGGCACTCGTTTCCGACTCGGATTTCCCGCAGCCGCTTAATACCAGGGTGCTCGCCAGGATCGTGCTAAGAATGACGGATAATCTGTGTTTGCTTTTTTTCTTCATCTTACTTCCCCCTGCACAGATAAATTAGTTGTGGTGCTGTTTTCATGTTCATTATAGGCACCAGCATGGCCGATCAAGTGCACAATTTTGAGGTTCTAGGATTACATTTTTGACTTTCCGAACTTCTGAATTTTGACTTTAGACTTCTTATCAACCTTTTACCCCGCCCAAAGCAATGCCGTTTATAACCTGCTTTTGCAATGCGATGAACACAATGACCAGCGGAATGATTGCCGAGACTGACGCCATCATCATAATGGCATAGTTGTTGGTGTAGTCATCACGGAACAGCGTCATCCCCAGCGGAATCGTGTATAAGTCCTTGTCCAGCAAGAAGATGAGCGGATTCTGGTAATCGTTCCAGGTCCATATGAATTTAATAATCGCCACCGTAGCCAGCACAGGCTTGCACAGCGGAACCATAATGGAAGCAAATGTCCGCAGATGACCCGCTCCGTCAATTCTCGCCGCTTCCAAGTATTCATCGCTGATCCCGTTCATAAATTGGCGCAGCAGGAACGTAAAGTAAATCGAGAACATGCTCATGAAGATGATGGCCTCATGCGTATTGTAGAGTCCAAACCAGCGAATGAGCAGAAACCGCGGAATGAGCGTCGCCTGATCCGGAATGATCATGAACGAGAGCAAGGCCATAAAAACAAGATTCCGTCCCTTGAATCGTATCTTCGTCAGCGCATAACCTGCCATGGATGAGATAATCAGCGTGATTAGGGTCGTAATAATCGCTATTTTAAAAGAATTGAAATAGAAATCATAGAAGGGAACTCTTCCCATCCAGACCATCTTGAAATTGTACGCCAGATTCACCTTTTCCGGTATCCATTGAATCGGGAATCGCATAACATCCTTCTCATATTTAAAAGCCGCGGAAATCATCCAGATGAGCGGAACGAGAAACACAATGGACAATGCCCCCATGATAAAGGTGACTACCACTTTGGACGCGTTTTTTCGAAGCAGCTGCATGTACATTCCTCTCCCTCCTTATTCTTCATTTCTCATTTTCCAGGTGAGCGCGGTAATCAGGCCGATAATCGCGAACAGCAGCCAGGAAATGGCCGAAGCGTATCCCATATTGTAATATTGAAAGCCTTCCTCATAGATGCGGAATACAAGCACGGTAGAAGAATTGTTCGGGCCGCCTTCCGTTAAAAAGGCGATGATGTCAAACACTTTAAACGAGCCGATCAACATCGTAATTAACAGGAAGAAGGTTGTCGGACGGAGCATCGGAACCGTAATCGCAAAAAACTTTTTAATTGCACCGGCACCGTCAATATCCGCCGCTTCATAAATTTCATTCGAAATGTTCGTAAGCCCGGCCATATAGATAATGATCGTGTAGCCCAAGCCCGCCCAGGAACTGATAATCGAAATCGCCAAGAGCGACGTTTTCGGATCGACCAGCCATTTCGGCGGATTGCTGATCCCGAGATCCATCAGAAACTGGTTGATAGGACCCAGCGATGGGTGGAATAATGCGCTCCATACCGCAGCAACTGCGATAATCGAAGAGATATAAGGAATGAAAAACGCGACTTTAAAGTAACTCTTGAAGAACACGCTGTTATGAATCAAAACCGAAAGCACAAGAGCGATGGCAATCGGGATCGGCACCGTAAGAACCATATAGATCAAATTGTTTTTTATCGCTTGAATAATGGTCGGATCATGGAACATCTTGATGTAGTTATCAAATCCGGTAAACTCGATCCCCTGGACACCCGACAGCATATCCCAATCGGATAAACTCAAATACAAAGAAAATCCAAGAGCAAACACGTTTAGTAGCAGCATCCCGACGATTTCCGGGGCCAGAAACAGCCACCCGATCAAAGCCTCTTTCCGCTTGGGAGTCCAAAACTTCCGCCGGCTCTTCGGCACTGGTTGTTGTACAGCCTCCATGCAGCATCACCTCGACAATTAGTAAGTTGTCATTATAGTAATACATCCGCCATCGTCAAGAAGGAGGGATTATGACCAGCCATGTGCAAGATTTTGACCTATAATAGCCCCACAAAGTGGAGCCTATGCTTCGATGCTTATTCCAAATACTTTGCGGGGACCCCAGTACAGAAAGCCCCACAAAGTGGTGCCTAAGCTTCGATGCTTATTCCGAATACTTTGCGGGGACCCCAGAACAAAATGCCCCACAAAGTGGAGCTTATGTTTCGTTGCGCTTTGCTGAAAACTTTAAAAAGCCGCCCTTGCCGGGCGGCATGCTTCTGTATAAGTAATGGAATGCTATCGGTCCTCTTATTTACGCGCGGTGTACTTCGCTTTGTATTCGCTCGGCGTGGTTCCCACGTATTTTTTAAACACTTTTGAAAAATACGTCCTGTCCGAATAACCTAAACCCATGGCCAACGTCTCCAGATTTTGTCCGGACATTCTGAGCATTTTGGTGGCCATCTTCATTTTGTACTGATGCACGTAATCCGTGAAGGTCAGCCCCGTCATTCGTTTGAAATATCGCGAAAAATAGCTTGGATTCAAAAACAGATAGCGTGCCATGTCGATCGACGTGATGTTATCGTCAAGATGCTGATCGATATACTGCTGGATCACCTGCAGCTTCGGCTCATGAGCGTGGTTTCCCGCCCCCGATTGCCGGGTTCCCGTCATTTGGGTCAGCTTTCTCTCCACCAGTTCCATCATATCATCCAAGGTGCGGACTGCAGCAAGATAGGCGAATAGATCCTCATCGAATTTGAGACTGGACATCATCAATTCGATGCCGCGAAGCATGGAAGACAAATCCCTGGCAAAGTCTCCTGGATCAATAGACAGTTCTTTTGCTGTACCGGCGATCTTCTGAAGCGTGCAACGTATACCGTCTAGATCCTGCTTGATGAGATTTCGTTCCAGCTCGGATGCGTAGCCGTCAAGAAACCCTTGTGGCGCGGATTGGAACCACCTTGATCGGATTTGAGAAACCTCGGTTATCGTATAATCGGTATTTTCGTAAAATTCGCACCTGCCGTGCACAATTTCCTGATAGATGGAGCCGATCGAGCTTAATTCCATTTTGTCCGTGACCGCGATAACGTTCGGTTGAATTTTGAGAAAGTGGACGCATTGATATCGCAGCTGCTGCAAATAATTGTGCAGATGCAAACTGGCATTCTGTGCGAGATTCACCCTGAAGTTATGCAGAATCACAAGGTTCCCCTGTTCCATGAACGGCGTAATGCCTTCAAACGATTCCGACAATTCCATCGCGATATTATAGACTGCGTATAAAATCAGCGGCAGCTCCGTTTTTCTGAAACGCTGGTCAAAGCTGGAGAGCCGAATGCTGACCAGTCCCAGCATAAACCACGGATACGTCCAGGAGATGCCGATCTGTCCCGCATAAGCCAAAGTGGACTCGGAAGGCGAGCCGTTGATTACCCTTTGCAGCAAATCCTGCCGAAAGAGCTGGCTGTTGTAACTCGCCGCCTCGCGATGAATCAGACCGGCCCGCGTTTTTAATAAGTGCATGGATTTGCCAAGGCTCTCTTCCAGCTGCTCGGCCGTCAGCTGATCTTTGATCAAATAGTCGTCTGCTTGCAGTTTTACGGCTTGCTGGGCATAATGAAAATCTTCATGGCAGGTCAGGAAGATAATCCGAACCTCCGGCTTCATGCGAATAAAATGTTCTGCCAGCTCCATGCCGTTTTTTTGCGGCAGCCCGATATCCGTAATGACGATGTCCGGCCTCACTTCCTCAAACATAAGCAGCGCTTTCGCGCTGGAATACGTACTGCCGGCAATCTGCAGATTGTTTGCTTCCCAGTCAATCATCTGCTGCAATACCTTGAGCATGGGAACGTCATCGTCGATAAGCATTACTCTATACATCATTCTTCCTCTCCCTCCGGCAAAAACCCATGATGATGACTTAAGGGCAAGTACAACGTAACTGACATTCCGCCATGCGGAAGGTTGGCGAGCGTCAAACTCGCTTCCGGTCCGAAGGTCAATCGGAGTCTTTGGACCACGTTCATCAGACCGACTCTCTCGTAGGCTCCGTCCTGCTCTTCGCTTGGTTTCCCCAGCCTGCGGTTAAGGCATTGGAGCAGTTCTTCCTCGGCCCCTGTACCGTTGTTTGTAATCTCAATCCTGATTCCGTCCAGGCTGCTTCGGGAATGGATCTCAATGCGTGGAGTCTGATGGTCGACAAGTCCGTGTACGATGGCATTCTCAACGATAGGCTGCAAAATGAGTTTCGGCAAAATAAGTCCCTCGGTTTCCGGTTCCAGGTCGACCTCTAAACGAAGCGGGATTTCGTTGCGGATTTTCATAATGTCGACATAATGGCCCAGCAGCTTGCATTCCTCGCGTAAAGTGGCCGGCTCATTAACCTTGAGATAAGCCCGGAGCAAACTCATCAGGGAATCGATAATGCCGCTGTGAAGCGTATCCTTCGTCAAGATCAGGCTGCATTTGATCGAATTCAGCGTGTTGATCAAAAAATGGGGGCGGATTTGCATAAACAAGGCTTCGAGCTCCATCACCCGCTTCTGTTCCTGCTCCTGTTCGATATCGTGAATCAACCGCTGCAATTGATCGAGCATCGTATTCAGCGTCTGCCCCAATTCGGCGATATCATCTTTGCCCTTGACCTCCAGTCTGACATCCAGGTTTCCCATCCCGAACTGGCGTACCACGCGCTGCAGCTTGTGAATCGGACTGTGGAGCCTCTTGGCCATCAGGATGGACATCCCGGAGAACACCAGAAACAGCAGAAGAACACCGGCAAGACCGGTATAAAAAGTCCGGGAGATCTGCCCCGACCACTCTTTCTCCGAGGCCTCGTAAGCCAGCTTCCAGTTCGATTTCAATATGGTTCTATCCGTTCGGACGCTGCCCTTGGTTTCCGTATGAAGCGGAATCAGCCCGGTATGACCTGCGATGTATTCCCCGTTAGCGTCAAAGAGCGCCACCTTGCCAAAGTCGATCGTACCCAGCAGCTTGTTGAAGTACGTATCGGAAATGGCGCTGAGCAATACGGACACTTGCCTCTTCTCGCGGCTGTCATAGATCACCCTGGCTATATAATAGCTTTTTCCGTTTCCTGCCGAGTCGCCGCCGGCCATCCCAAGCCATTGCAGGGTTTCAGGTTTACTGAGATCGACGCGCTCCATCAGCTTGTCGAGGCTTCCGTTGATTGCGGTCAAATCCTCCGTGCCGGAAGAGATGACGAAGTGCTGACGGTTGACCAGGTACATGCGGACGTTATTATTCAGCGGCTTCGAATTTATCAGGGAGAACACGTCCTGTATCTGTCTGAAATGCACGTAATCCTGATAAGTAGCCAGCCGTTTGGTGTCTGCAAATGACTTCAGGATATTGCGAACGTTCGTATCGTTCACGATAAAATGGGAGGCAAACGTGACATCGTCAATCGTCTTGCTCAGCTCGTCGGTCATGACGTTCAGGACATTCTCGTTGCTGAGCTGCAGCTTCTCTACCATCGTATTTCGGATCAGAACAAATGAAATGATAGAAACCGCGATCAGCGGAATAAAGATCAGCAAAAGGAAAGACAGCTGAATGCGTTTGTAGAAGGTGAATTTGAACATTTTTCTCTGCGCCTCTCTTATGCTCTAGTCCTCTTTATTCTATCAGTCCTTTGTGCCGGCGGCATTCATTAAATGATGACAGTTGCTTGCTTATTTCTGCCTTGAAGGGTCATCAGAACAACCTCCCCGAAGATCTGCATGCCCTCCACCACATAAGAGTCATAATGACCGGACGGCGCACGGTGACTAACAACGAGAATAAACTCTTCATCCATACCCGGCAGCTGAATCCCGCATGCTTCCGCTTGCCCGTCATGAACCCGTTCGCCCGTATGGCGATAAACAGGCACTTTACGGACTCGCGGCAAGGCCGTATCGCCTGCACGATGAGGATACAGCACCTGCATGATGCTGATGCATCCTTTCCCGGTTCGGGAGTAAGCCACATTCGCATTCGGTTCCAGCAGGTTATATTCGCGGGAAATCATGCCTTCGCCGACTTCCCCACGCAGGCCGTCTGCAGTTACGGGGATAATGGACAGATTCGCCTCCCCAAGGGTGGTTGTGCGGCAAATCAAAGACTCCCCTTCCATCCGGACTTCTCCTGGCGGGTGCGTAAAATGAAAATGCTGAGTAAAGGTATGCTGCTCAAGGCAAGCCAAGCTGTCGATCAGCAGCCAAAAATAAGGCTTGATAAAGATGATCCTTCTGCGCGGATACAACGGATCACTCCCATAGAGATAGCCGTCATGCGCCCCTTCGACATAATCGAACTCCGGCTTGCTGATCCATCTGCAGCCCAGTGGCCCGGCAATCCGATCGAAAGACCAGGTATCCTTGACCCCGGTAAACCCGATCCCGTCGACGACCGTAGTATTATGGGCTGAACTCTCCTTTAAAGCTTTTCTCAGCGGTGTAAGGTCGCTATAGTTGTACCTTCCGAGATCGGTGAGCAGATCCCGGCCGTATGCATGGAGATCCATGTGCAGCATATCGGCGTGACCATGGCCACCCCCGAGCGGGCCGCAGTGAAAATAAAGGTACAGCGCATCTTCGCCCCAGCCCGTTCGCATCGTATAATGGCCGGAATGGGGGAAAGCTCGGCTTAGGGATGGCGGCTCCGCGGGCACCATCGCTTCGTAATCCCGGATGCCCGACATGCCGAACAGCCAGGCATGATCGTAATCCGGCAGAGCATATCCGCCAAAGCGCAAAACGGGATCCTCAAATAACCACGCGGCGTAGGTCAGTATGGAACGGATATCGCTGTCGTCGCTGTCTCCCAGCATCGGCTGCTTGTGGTTCGGCTTTGCCCAGTACAGGGAGGCTTCGGCCATCTCGCGTACCTTATGCCGGAATAGGCCGTCAAGCTCCAGCCCGTTGAGATTGGCGAGGTGAACGCAGTCCAGATAACAAGCCAGCACCTCATGATGGTATGTTGGCGACTGCTCCCAGTGAATGCCGTCTACCATGATCTGAAGCCGGGCCGTCTCATTCAGTCTCTCTTCCCCTAGTTCCCGCCATCGTGCCGAACTCTTAAACTCGGGGAAGTACAGTGCGATATGGTATAAACCGCACGTTTCCAGAACACCCCAGTTGCTGATATGCTTCCAGCTGGTGAAGGAAGCAGCCAGATACTCCCCGTGCTCGTGAAGCGAAATCAGGGCTTTACCGAGCAGCAGCGGAGTCAGGGATGGACTGCCGATCATGTATCGAAGTGCCTTGATCCAGTTCGCGCTGCGCAGACCGGCTTCGATTGGTCGCCATGTCAGCGTATCCGTCGTCGGCTCTTCGGGGACAGGATTCCGATCGATCCAGTCTTCGAGCTGGCGGCAAAACGCTTCCGCATACTTCTCGTCGCCCGTCATTGCATACGCTTGTCCCAGCGCCACCCAATAGCGGTGGCGATTCAGCATGTAAGCCCACTCCGCGTCTTGATCGGGAATATGGGACCAATTCACGCTTCCCTCAAATGTAACGGGAATTTGGCTCCGTTCCATATCCCACGGAAAACGGAACAGGAACGTCTGCTGTACCACTTCTTCCGCCGTCTTCATCACGGTTTCCAGTCCATCTGCGCAATATTGCTTCACGTAATCGGTGATATACTGCTTATCCTCGCCGCTCATCCACCATCCGGGTGTCCTCCGGCAGGTGAAGTATTGATGCAGTTTATACAGTAAATCGTGCCGATGACCTTGATCGTCTGCATCCTGCATCGAACCCATAGCGGGATCCTTCAGGTTCAAAATCTCCAAAACAGCATTCGCCGAAGCTTCCATGGCATCAGCGTTCATACCAGTACCCCTTGCTGCCGGTCTCCAGCCGAATTAAAGCTTCCAGATAAAAATAATCTCCCCAGATCATGAAATCATCCGGGGACAAGCCGCCCCGCACATGATAAGAGCCATGCTGCAGCAGACCCTCCGCTTCTTGGCCGATCGTGGAATAGTGGCGGACCAGTGAGGTCATGGAATCCTTCAATCCTTGTTCAAATCCGGCTCTTTCTGGATCCCCCTCCTCCAAATGTCCAATCAGTTCCAGCAAGCCCGCTGCCACGATGGCGGAAGCCGAGCTGTCGCGGTAAGTCTCTGCGGTTACGGGAGCGTTAAAGTCCCAAAGGGCGACATGATCCTCCGGTAAATGCTCTAGGAAGTATCTGGCCATTCGTTTGGAAGTATCTAGGTATGCATGATTTCCGGTGTATCGATAAGCCAGCGCGAAGCCATATACCCCCCATGCTTGTCCCCGCGTCCAGGTCGAACCGTTCGTATAGCCTTGATGCGTGGCACCGCCGATCGGCTCCCCCGTATGGGGATCGAAGAAAAAGGTATGGTATGAGCTGTCGTCTCCCCGTACGAGATAGCGCCTTGTCTTCTCCGCCTGCATGATTGCAATTTCCCGATATTGGGACTTTCCGGTTTGCTGTCCCGCCCAGAACAGCAGCGGCAGATTCATCAAACAATCGATAATGATGCGGCCGCCTTCCTGTTCGTCTCCTTCCGGACCCCACGCTTGAATATATCCTCCGCTTGGACGCCAGCGTTTCAGCAGCAGATCCGCAGCCTGAAGCGTCAACTGGCGGGCACTCTCGTCCTTCTCGACGATCCATTCCGCTTTCGAGGACAAGGAATAAAGGAACCCGATATCGTGATGATCAAGCACCTTCTTTCCTGCAAAGCGGCGGCGAAAATCTTCCACTGTTCGTTTTGCTCCCAATCTAAAGGCCTCGTCGCCTGTGTATTCATAACACAGCCAGAGCAGGCCGCTCCAGAAGCCGTTCGTCCAGTCGTCATTGTCATTCAGCAAATAAGCTCCGTCCCTGCTGACGTGGGGAAATCTTGCCCCGAAGGCATCCATGTTCTTCCGGATTTTCTCTACGGCATCTTGAATCGCATTGCTCCACATAACACCTTGCTCCCTTCAAATCGATCCTGATTACGATTCATGATAAGGAGAGTCGCCCGGTTCTAGTAGAGCCGATTTTTGCCTTGATGTGCATTATTTTGACTTTTGCAGCCTTTAGTCGGTAAAAAAGGAACCCGCCTTCCCATTCAGCTCTAATCCAACCAAAAAAACGATCCGAGGTAAACCTCGGATCGTTCGTTTTGCCCTTGAAGCGGTAAAGCGTTACGCGACGAACTTTTTCCACTTTCTGATCTTGGTTCTGAAGCTTTTGAAAGGGGCGACGGAATTGATGTGCAGCCATTTCCACATCGGCCAGTTGGCGCTGGTTACCGTCCATTTTCGAACGCCCGGACGAAACAACTCTTCCTCGGTCAACCGGTTGATCCATTCGCACCATTCATCCGTCCTCTGCTTCAGCATGCTACGCAATTCTTCCAAAGAATAGCCGTCATACGCTTGGTAGAAACGCTGATACAGCGCCCCCAATTGATTCCATTTATAGTCAGGGGCCGGCGTCGTAACTTCGATGCCGGCTCGTTCATCCCGCTCCCAGCTCATGACGAGAGACAGCCAACCAAGCTGATAGGCGATCATTTCTTGCGGCGTTCTGTCGACTTCGCCAATGCGATGATTCTTTTTATCCTCCGGGACATCATCAAATTCTTGGTCAAACAGCTTATACGTTCGTCGAATTTCAGCAATGAAAGCCTCTTTGCTCGGATACGTTTGCAACGGTACTCTCTCCTTCATCATTAACATGTACCGCTAAACAGGCACATCCAAATCATACCATGATTTGGGGTCGCACACGGTGACGAAGATCATCCCGCTCCCTTTGCGGAAAGCCGCAGCCACAACGAAGAATTAAAATTCTTTGGAATCTATCTCGTTCCGAAGCCGTTCAATGACTTGATCCATCGCGATCTCGCCAAGCTCGCCCTCGCCCCGTTTACGAACCGATACGTGATCGGAGTTCATTTCCTTCTCGCCAAGGACAAGCGTGTAAGGCGTTTTCAACAGTCCCGCTTCACGGATTTTATAACCCAGCTTTTCATTTCGGACATCGACGTTCACCCGGATGCCTGCACTCTCCAGACGCTTCTTCACCTTCAAGGAATAATCGATATAGTGATCCGACACCGGAATGATCATCACTTGTACGGGAGCAAGCCACATCGGGAAAGCCCCGCCGTAATGCTCCGTAAGGATCCCGATAAAACGCTCGATGGATCCAAACACCGCCCGGTGAATGACAACCGGCCGATGCTTCTGATTATCTTCTCCAATATAGGACAGATCGAACTTTTCAGGGAACTGGAAATCCAGTTGGATGGTGCCGCACTGCCAGCTTCGCTTTAAGGAATCGAGGATATGAAAGTCGATTTTGGGTCCGTAAAACGCTCCATCCCCTTCATTAATCCGGTACGGCAGTCCCAATTGATCCAGTACCTGCTGCAGCGAAGACTCCGCTTGCTCCCATAGTTCCTCGGAGCCCATGGAATCCTCCGGCCTTGTCGATAACTCGATTGTATATTCAAAGCCAAAGACTTGATACACTCGGCTGATAAAATCGATAACCTGTTTGATTTCTTCCTGGATCTGATCGGGCCTTACAAAAATATGCGCATCATCTTGACAAAACGTGCGCACCCGCATCATGCCGTTAAGAGCGCCTGAGAACTCATGGCGGTGAACCTGACCGAATTCGGATATGCGAATGGGCAGCTCTCTGTAGGAGTGCAGCGAGTTTTTGTAGACCAACATATGTCCTGGACAGTTCATCGGCTTCAGCGCATACTCCGTCTCGTCTACTTGCGTAAAATACATATTGTCTTTGTAGTGATCCCAGTGACCGGACATTTCCCACAGGCGCTTGTTCATCATCAGCGGAGTCCGCACTTCATCGTAATCGCGATGGAATTGAAGCCCTCTTGCGAATTGCTCCAGCTCATTGCGAATGATCATCCCGTTCGGCAAAAAGAAGGGCATGCCGGGCGCTTCTTCCGAGAACATAAAGAGGCCAAGCTCTTTTCCCAGCTTCCGATGATCCCGTTTCTTGGCTTCTTCTAGCAGCAATAAATGCTCATCCAGCTGCGACTTCTTGGGAAACGCCGTTCCGTAGATTCGCTGCAGCATTTTATTGTCGGAGTCTCCCCGCCAATAAGCACCCGCCACACTCATTAATTTGAACGCTTTGATTCTGCCCGTGGATGGAAGATGCGGCCCTCTGCATAAGTCAACGAACTCGCCCTGCTCATATACCGAAATAACCTCGTCCTCCGGTAGTTCACGAATTAGCTCCATTTTATACGGATCATCTTGGAATATACGTTCAGCCTCCTTACGCCCCACTTCCTTGCGAAGGATCGGCAGGTCTTCCTGAACGATCTTCTGCATTTCTCGTTCGATGGCAATCAAGTCATCGGCCGTAATGGAATGCCCCAGATCCATATCGTAATAAAAACCATCCTCAATGACCGGTCCCACCCCAAGATGAACAGATTCACTGCCGTATAGCCGTTTCACGGCCTGAGCCATCAGATGGGCCGTACTGTGCCGATATACGTACAATCCGTCCTCGGAATCCAGTGTAATGATGCTTACTTCCGCATCTTCGCGAAGCTCACGATTCAAATCCACAAGTTTGCCATCCACTTTGGCTGCAACCGCATTTTTCTTCAGTCCTGAATGGATGGATTCCGCGATTTGGATCATCGTCGTTTGTGCGGGATACTCCTTCTTGCTTCCGTCCTGCAGCGTTACTACAATTGACATTGTGATCCCTCCATCAAATTTAGATTGAACGCAAAAAAGCACTCGATCCCTAAGGGACGAGTGCGTTCAGCTCGTGGTTCCACCCTAATTTGATCCGATAATGGCAAACGCTCGTACTGCCGCGCGCTTTGTCGGATCCTCATTCAGACATCCGGTAACGGGGATGATTCGGTGTTTTCTAGTTCCATTTCGATTGTCGAACGACCGATCTGGGTTCAAAAACACAGCTACAAAGGGGTAATTCAAGAAACAAGCGCGGAAGAAGCTTTCACCAATCGCTTCTCTCTCTGGACAGGTCGTTTCACGAATCATGTCTTTGATCGTTGCTGATAGTAAAGTACTATAAGTCAGTTTTTTCTAATTGTCAAACCTAATTTCAAAGATAGTTCGATGTTAATTTGGATAACAAGTCCTTCCCTCATGTATCCTATGTCAGCATCTTTTCCATGTTTACGATTCCTCGTCCTTCAGGGTCATTTTGACCAAATATCCAATACCCAAACCGACCAGAACACCCGGAAAAGCATTGTCTAGCGTTAAACCGATCCCCGCCCCGATGATGACGCATGCGTAAATAATGATATCTCCCTTTTTCAATTCTCCCATCTCCCTCTTGTCGATATGTATGACATTCTCCGTGATTTTCGTTGACGAATTATATCTTACAAGATGACGCCGCGTCACTTTCAAGCGTCTATTGAGAAGTTGTCAAATTCACGAATGAATCCATAGCTTAAAACAAAAAAGCCGCTGTTAACCAGCAGCTCTCATTCTTAAAGATCGATTATTGAATATTGTTCATTGCGTCAATGAATACCCTAACCGGGTAAATCTCCCTTGTTTCTGCGCGAAGCGAAAACGTTTAATAACTTACCAATTACACTGCTTCCCAAGGAGGGTTGTCCATGGATATGTTTATCGATTTAGGAGTCAAACTGATCATCAGCTTTTTCGGGCTATGGATCATCACCTTTGTTACTGGGCGCAAAACCATCAGTCAGCTTACACCGCTTGACTTCTTATCTTCCTTAATCCTGAGTGAAATCGTTGGGGCAAGCCTCTATGATGATAAAGTAAAATTGTCCCATCTGTTATTCGCTCTAGCGTTATGGACAACCATGTCTTTCCTCTTCGAGAAGGCAACCACCCACTTTGTCAAGTTCGGCTATTTAACGGAAGGGCGGGCGGTTCTTCTGATCGATAACGGAAAGCTCAACCAAAAGCTGCTCGATAAATACGACATGGAATATAAACAGCTGCTGTCCATGCTCAGACGGCAAAATATTTTCTCATTAACCGAAGTCAAATACGCCATTCTGGAAACGGACGGCTCGCTATCCGTCATGCGCAAACCCGAATACGAGCCGCCGACGGCCCAGGATCTTGGCATCGAAGCCAAGCCGGATCCCTTCACGGTAACGGTTGTCGACAAGGGAAGGCTGCTCGAGGAATCCATGCTGGGCAAGCACATCGAACACAATGAGATTCAATCGAAAGCGCGGGAACAAGGTTTTGAATCCTTGGAAGATATCGCATACGCGGAGTATGGGGATGACGGAAAGCTCTATGTTTTCTCCAAAAAAGAGGTTCAGGATTGAATTTATACCCTTAGATGATCGCAACGCAAAAAAGCCTGGTTCCCAGGCTTTTTTGTGTGTTTCGTATATTCTAACGACAAAGCGAATTCGACGATATTCTTCCGGAGCACCAAGCGTTATCCCTTTCTCAAAAGAAATCCATGAGGTAGGTTTGGCCTGCAGGAATCATCGTTTCCAGCTGTGCTGCAGCCTTAGCATCTCCGGTCAGGCGGTGGATGGAATACAGTGCCTGCGGTCTTTTATATCCGGTAAACAAGGCCGACAGTGTCTGAATGTCGGTAGACAGATCCGCCTGCTCCCCTCGATCGGATGGGAGCTCCGACAGTTCCGCTTTCCCCTCTCCATTCACCGACAGCCTCCACAGGCCTGCATTCCAAGGCGCTGCGGAATCCTCCACCTCGATGGTCAGGACAGCTTCCCGCCCCGCTTCAAAAGCATACTGCTCCACGAAGGATTGTAAATCCACGATACGGGCCATGAAGTAAGGAACCGTTTCCCGGGTAACGCGGGGATCCGGCAGCATATAGGGCAGCTGGTCATCCGTCGGCACCATCGTCATGGTCACCTGCTCGATCCTGGAATCATGGTTCGCAAAAAAAGTCCAGAGCGCGCTTCGGGCTTCTTCATTCAGGAAAACAAATTCGTCGCACACCAGTTCTTTGTCTTTTAGCTCATATAACGCATAGCCCGTCGGTTTGCCCTCGGCAGAATAATACACAACGCTGTGATTGTCTCCCTGCAGGACGAATCTTGTCCACCATGCCTCTTCGCGCACTAGGGTACCGTTATACCGGCTGACATAGGCCTGATACATGCCATCCAGTACAGCAATGTCGTTTACATCTCTTACAACGCGGCCCGGCACCTCCACTTTACGCGGAAATTTGGACACCGGAATGACGTACTTATAATATTCCGCGAACAATTCCCAGCCATACTTGCGATAAAACGGGATCGAGAACGGATGCAGGAAGGAAAGGGTCTGTCCCTTGCCCTTCATTTCTTGCAATGCATGCTTAAGCAGCGTCGAGACATGTCCCTGTCTGCGGTTCTCCGGCCATGTTGCCACGCCCGCAATGCCGCCCATCGCGAAAGTGTTCCCCTGCAAATAGACCTGCAGCGGAATGATGGTCAGTTTCGCCTGCAGCTCTTCCCCGTCAAAAATTCCCCAGAATCGCTCTGGTTTAAAATGCTTCTGATTGGACTCTCGCTGCTCCGGCGTCAGCGTATATTGAAAGGCATATTCGGATAAACTCGTGCTGATGTCAAATTCATCCGTTCTTAATTGTCTAAGTTCCATTCTTGCTTCACCTCTCCAATCTTCATATGTACGTTAATTGCTGAATGACGCGTGTGATCCCGGCACGAAAAAGTGGGTTCCAAGGCACATGACCAGTATAACATCGCAGCTGTCTATGCGATACAAAACACCGTTCGATTTCAGGTGAATATCCAACCGTGCATGAATACAAAAAACTTAGAATATTTTACACAAACTTTTAGTAAGCTGCTTGACAAAGATAACCCACTAAGATTATGATTAGCTCATGCAAAATAACAAGCACACCATGATCACAATATATTCAGAATAATCGGGAGGTAAGAACAGTGTCCAAATTGAATATCGGTATTATTTTAGGCAGTACCCGTCAAGGTCGTTTAAGTCCGCAAGTAGGTGAATGGGTTAAACGTATCGCTGACGAGCGCGGAGATGCAAACTACGAAATCGTAGATATCGCGGATTACAAGCTTCCGCTTTTGGGCGAAGCCGACGCGACTGAACAAGCAACGGCTTGGAATACCAAACTTGCAAGTTTGGACGGCTTTGTATTCATCGTTCAGGAGTACAACCACAGTATTTCCGGCTCATTGAAGAACGCACTCGATTATGCCCGTGAGGCATGGAACAATAAAGCTGCAGGCATCGTGAGTTACGGTTCTGTTGGCGGCGCACGCGCTGCCGAGCATCTGCGCGGAATCCTGGGCGAGCTGTCCGTAGCGGACGTTCGCGTACATCCTGCCCTCTCGTTATTCACTGATTTCGAGAACGGCTCTGTGTTCAAACCGGCAGATCTGCATCTTGTCAATCTGAATGGCATGCTTGACCAAGTGCTTGCTTGGAGCGGTGCTTTGAAGACGCTGCGCTAATCTCTAATAATTAGGACTGCCGCCGCTTCATCTTTCGATGAGGCGGCGGCAGTCCTTTTTTTCAGGCATCCACGCTTCATACCGAAAACCTGCGCCTATTCGATATCAATATGAAACGTTTCGTTTAGCCCTTTCTTGCCCTCGGGCGTGATTTTAACGGCCCTTGTTTTCGGAATGCGTTGCACCCAACCCAATTCCAATAGTCTTTCCAACAGCGCATGGCCCAGCGCCCCGGCAAGGTGATGACGTCTTTCACTCCAGTCCAAGCATCGGTGCGTGAAGGATCGGCGTTTTTTCTTCACGCGTTCCAGATCGATTTGAAACGCCTTGAAGAAGCCTTCTCCTTTTTCGGTAACCGTAAATTGATGATCCACTTCGGATAAAATCCCTGCACTGAGAAGCGAATCCGTCAATTGAATTCCCAAACTCCCCGCAAGATGATCATAGCAAGTCCTTGCATGGCGAATGGCTTCGTGCTCCAAAGCTTGGTTGAATGATCTTATTTCAACGGGAGGCGTTATCGATAGAAGGCTCTCCATGATCCGGGCAACCTCCTGGTTCTCTATTCCGTAATAACGATGCCTTCCCTGTTTTTCGACGGCCACCAGATTCGCCGCAACCATTTTGGATAAATGAAAGCTAGCCGTTTGCGGTTTGATATTTGCCATGTACGCCAGCTCTCCTGCCGGGTGGTAACGACCATCCAATAAGACGGTCATGATGGCCGCTCTCGATGCATCGCTTACGAGTGAGGCTACCTGTGCTATGTTCGGACTCGCATTCATCTCCATCCCTCCTGATGTAATCCATATTTCGATGAGCATCGAACCTTTTCTATTCTACAATGATTTGGGATAGAACCGTTAATGGGAGGAACATTTTATGAAAAAAACCGCTCAAATGATCGACACTGAACTAATTAAACCGAAAATCCTGTATTATGGAACCCCGGTTATTTTGCTCAACACCCTGAATGAAGATGACACCGTCAATATCAGTCCCATCTCCTCATCATGGGCGCTGGGAGAACATATCATTCTTGGCATCGGACTCGGTGGGAAGGCGATCGAGAACCTGGAACGGCATCCTGAATGCGTCATCAATATTCCGGACCCTTCCTTATGGGAGAATGTCGAACGATTAGCCCCGTTGACAGGGAAACATCCAGTTCCGGACCACAAGCTGATGAGCGGATTTACATTTGAAAAAGATAAGTATGCGCAAAGCGGATTAACGCCAGCGGATTCTGTCGCCGTAAGGCCGTCTCGTATCATGGAGTGTCCGATCCAGATTGAAGCCAAGGTGAACCACATTCGGCTGCCTGACGATTCGCCCTTTTTTGCCATTGTCGAAACACAGGCTGTACAGGTGCATGCCCATCGCAGCATCATAACGAATGAACAACACATTGACCCTGGCAAATGGAGTCCGCTCATCTACAATTTCCGGCACTATTATGGGCTCGGCCCGTCATTAGGCAAAAGCTTTCGAGCCGAAACCTAATATTCGGGAGCATAAGGAAGAGGCCCGCCATGTATGGCGGGCCTCTTCCTCATGCTTGTGGTTTACGGCTTGACTGGAATGGTCATTTCCAAATCCTTCAGATAGGTTTTATCTCCTACGCTATCCTGATCTTGCCCTATAACACTCCAATCCTTTGGATTGACGGTCAGCGTAAACGGCTTAATCGTAATGGATTTCGGCGTTCCGTTCAGAGGACTGTACAATTGGTCGATATGATATTCGGTTTGGGGTTCGCTATGGAAATATTCGAATTTTCTTGGACTCAGGACATTTCCTTGATCATCCACCAGCTCATAATAGACCATGCTGGCGCTGTATTCGCCTGTTTGCTCTGCAGAAGCCGGCACCTCGCCTTTACTGTCCAGAACCAGTCGGGTCGATACCGGTGAAATATCCAATTGCTTGACGGTATAACTGAATGGCCCATCCGATTTCGTGGCCTGATCCGGCTTCACGACAATCGATGGATTAGCGACATTTACAGGAATCTTGAATTCGAAGGTTTCGTTCACTTGAGTTACGTTGGCCTGAATGGTCAGCTCGAATTGATCGGGTAATTTCAGACCCTTGGTAAGCTCAACGATATAGGCATTGTCCTGTTGCGGATAATCTCCAAAGGTCCCCTCGCCCATCGCCACTTCTTGTCCGTCTACCAGAATTCGCGGCATTTCGATATAGCCTTTTTCCTGATCTTCCTTAGCTACTTTCCTCGACTTAACATACTCACTATCCTGATTACCGATTAACGTAGCATCTTCGCTAATATACGGAGAAGCTGTACCCGGTAAATCCACTCCCTCGCGCTCCAGGATAAAGGACAACCGGGTTCCATCATATAGGAGGTCAGCTACCTTCAATGTCACGCCATCGTGAGTTAAGCTCAAGTTAGGTTCGGATAGGATCCCTTGCTCTATGGCGGCTTTCACTGCATCTTCGCTGGTTCCTTCGTATAGTACACCGAGCACTGGAATTTGCTTCAGGGTTGCTGCCATTACCGGCGATACAAACCCCGAACCGATCACGGTTCCTCCCAGCACAGCTGCCGCGGACGCAACGAGTATCGCTCTTTTAATAACATTCGGTTTAGGTTTGGTTGATAATCTTGTCATTTCACGCTCTCCAATTCGGTTCATGATTTGATCACTCATACTTCTCGGTAAAGACGATTCGCGAATCCTTTGTTCGAGTGCATTCATCTCAGCGTATTCCGTTTGTTCCGGCAATTGTCCCACGTGCCACCTCTCCTTTTTGGCTTATTCGGTCCATTAACTTATGACGCAAGCGTTCATACTTTTTCCTGATCGTTGCCGATTTGAGTCCCATGATGCCGCTGATTTCCTCGAAGGTATACTGTTCTACGGCCTTGAGCAGCAATATATGGCGTTCTTCTGCTGTAAGGTATGTTAAGAGCTCGTACACAACCGAATCGTGCTGGGATACTGTCACCACCGGCTGCTGTTCTTTATAATGCTCGATCAGATTGAGAAAACGATTCTGCTTTCTCTTAATATTGATCAGATGATGATAGGCCATTTTATACAACCAGGCAGAGAAGGATACTTGTCTCTTATACAGATGAAGATGCTCATAAGCACGGATAAAGATCTCTTGCACGGCATCTTCCGTCTCCGCATGGTTCTTCAGAATATAGTAGCAGTAGGTGTACATCTGCCGTTCAAACTGGACGATGATCGCTTGATATGCATGTTTGTCTCCTGCTTTGACTTGTTCGATAACCTCTTCGATGGCCTTTCTTTTTCCTTCCGCTTCCCCGGGGATGGTTGGCTGCAAGCGAGCTCACCTCCTTCTTTGTTTACCTATATAACAATCCGAACAAGGGATTTTGTGACACGATTTATTTGATGTGGAGAATGCGCATGAATAAGACCCTGCCGCTAATAGAGTCCGGATGCTCTGAAAGGGCATAATTCTGTGTCGTTACGGGCGGCTACAGCTTCGGGTAACTCTTAACGTAATTCAAGAATCGTTTCGTTGCCGGAGATACTTCCCGCAAGGAGCTTACCGCAATGCCAAGCGATCTGAAGCTCTTTTCCTTCAATTCGATCAGCCGTATATTCCGCCGCTGCCCTCGCAGCACAAGTTCGGGAAGAATGCTGATGCCCAGGCCCTTCTCCACCATGGCCATAATGGCATAATCGTCTCCAAGCGTATATTTGATATCCGGCTTGGTCGGGGCTTTCTCCAGCACCCGGTTCACATCGTAATCGGAGCCTTTGCTTGGCATAATAAACGGTTCATTCTCAATTTGGGCTAAGGCAATGGAGTCCTCGGAGCTAAGCGGATGTTCCATTGGCAGCAGTACGAGCATCGGGTCTTGATGCAGAGGAATCGCATCGAATGTATCCCACGTCGGAAGTGACAGAAAGCCGCAATCAATTTTGCCCTCCGCGATCCAATCCTCAATTTCCCGATAATCTCCTTCGACCAAACGAATCTCGATATGGGGATAATCCCGCCGGAAATCCTGGATAATCCCAGGCAGCCAGTGAACGCCGACGCTGGTAAAGGTGCCGATGTGAATGGTTCCCAGCTCGATTCCATGAATGGAAGCCACCTGCTGCTCCAAATGCTCGTTCCATTTCAATATTTCCCGCATCGTCTTCACGATCTCCTCGCCATTGGTCGTCAACTTCGCGCCTGAACGGTTTCGAATCAGCAGCGAGAATCCGAACTCATCTTCCAGGCTGTTGATCATATGGCTGACGCCGGACTGCGTAAATCCCATCACTTCGGCGGCTTTGGTCAAGCTTCCGAGCTCGACGACCTTTACTAGTACTTTGAATTTATTAATACTCATAGGGAATCCTCCGGTTTATTTTATACATGAATTTTACTCATGTTTATTATTAAGAACATTCGTTTTACTTGTCTATTGTACGTGAGTATACTGATTCTGTTCAATCACTTGAAGGAGGAAGAAGAACTTGAAACCGCTGAAGGCCGATCTTATGATTTTGTTTATCACCATGTGTTGGGGCTCGTCCTATCTTTTTATGAAAATGGGACTGGATTCGCTCGGAGCGTTCAATTTGATAGCCCTACGATTTGGATTGGCCTTTATGCTTGCAGGAGCGATTTTTTTCCCGCGCTTGCGCCGGGCTAACCTGAAGACGATCCGTTACGCCATGCTCCTGGGCTTTATTTTGTTTATCATGTTCACGGCCTTGACCTTTGGCCTGAAAACAACGACAGCATCCAATGCCGGGTTTCTGATCAGCTTAACGGTGGTGTTTGTCCCATTGATACATACGTTCCTCTTTAAGAAAAAAATAGAGAAGAAACTGATCGTCAGTATTTTACTTGCCTTAACGGGCATCGCGCTGCTGACCATCCAGCTCCCTTTTGCATTTAAGATCGGGGACCTGTTCTGCATAGCGGCGGCATTATGTTATGCGCTTCATATCAATATCGTCAGCACGGCTGCGCAGAAGGTCGACGCGTTAAGCCTCGGCATCCTGCAGCTGGGATTTACCGGATTGTATGCGTTCCTCTCGTCACTTCTCTTGGAAACACCGGCATGGCCAAGCTCCACCGACTCATGGACGGCTGTCCTGATCCTCAGCGTCGTATGCAGCGGATTGGGGTTCATCTTCCAGACGATCGCCCAGAAGTATACAACCGCCACCCGAACGGGTCTCGTATTTTCGCTGGAACCTGTATTCGCCGCGCTGTTCGGATACTGGTTTGCCAACGAGGTCATGGATTCCAACCAGTATGCAGGAGCTGCGCTTGTCCTTCTTAGCGTTGTTCTATCCAGCGTTGATGTGAACTTCAGGAAACGGTCGGCCATGAAAAACAGACCCGTTGCGTTGGAGTCCTATTCTGCTGAATTCAAGTAAAAAAGCTTGACTTATCTCTAAAAAATTTATATCTTTATATCACGGCTTAACTGAGGGCGATATCAGTTATGCAGGAACGTGATTAAAGGGGAGTAGCTGTCACAGCAAAGTCGTCATTACGGGAAATGTCCCCGGCTTTGTTGGCAACGATTCGTTGTTTGCGAGACCTTTACCACACACTCTGTGGTGAAGGTCTCTTTTTGATTTCAAAAGGCCTTCACCTGCCGGTGGAGGTCTTTTTTGTGCCTTCAATAATACAACAAGGAGGAAATGGCATGGAGCTTTTATTGGAGTATGGATGGGTGCTGTTAGTGCTCATCGCACTGGAAGGATTGCTGGCGGCGGATAATGCGCTGGTCCTTGCCATCATGGTCAAACATTTACCGGAGAACCAGCGCAAAAAGGCTTTATTCTACGGGCTGCTCGGAGCCTTTGTGTTCCGGATCGGATCGCTGTTCTTAATCTCGTTCCTGGTGGATGTATGGCAGGTACAAGCCATCGGCGCACTCTATCTTCTTTACATTTCGATCAATCACACGTTGAAACACTTTATTAAAGGCAAGAAACCGACGGAAGACGCAAAACCGAAACCGGACAAGCCCAAGAAGCAATCCGGCTTCTGGATGACCGTCTTCAAGGTCGAAGTGGCGGACATCGCGTTTGCCGTAGACTCGATCCTCGCAGCCGTTGCGTTGGCTGTCGCATTGCCGCCAAGCGGATTGGCGAACATCGGCGGCCTGGACGGAGGTCAATTCATCGTCATCTTCCTGGGCGGATTCATTGGTTTGATCATCATGCGCTTTGCGGCATCCTACTTCGTGAAATTGCTGCAGCAGCGTCCCGGACTGGAAGTGGCGGCATTTCTGATTGTTGGTTGGGTAGGCGTCAAGCTTGCGGTGATTACCCTTGCACACCCTGATGTAGCCCTAATCGACCATCACTTCCCTGAGAGCTCGATCTGGAAGGCTTCCTTCTATATCGTTCTCGTGCTGATTGCCGTGATCGGATGGTTTGGCTCTTCGAAAGAGAAAGTGCAGGATGAAGACAATGCCATCAAGGAAGTGGAAGAACAACAGCCGGGCAAAACGCTGCAAGGCTAAATCCTCTTCCGCGTGCAATGTATACCAGGCACGAGGCAACTTCATAACATGATTCATCAAACAGGACAAGGCGATTTGCTGACGGTGCTTCAACCGTTCACAAATCGCCTTTCTTCTTGCTTAGATTGTCAATTGCATATGATATAAATTCGCGTAAGCGCCTTGACGGGCAAGCAATTCTTCATGCGTGCCCTGTTCTTGGATCCCGTCTTCGGACAATACGACGATTCGCTGGGCATTCCGTACCGTTGTCAACCGATGAGCGATGACAAGCGTTGTTCGATTATCGCTTAACCGTTCCAGCGAATCTTGGACCGCTCTCTCGCTTTCATTGTCCAGGGAGCTGGTCGCTTCGTCAAATATGAGAATCGGCGGGTTCTTCAGGAACACACGCGCAATGCTGAGCCGCTGCTTCTGTCCTCCGGAGAGCTTGACGCCGCGCTGGCCGATATCCGTTTCATAACCGTCCGGCAGTGCCATGATGAAATCATGGGCATTCGCTCTTTTGGCTGCTGCGATGATCTCATCCTCGCTGGCCTCCATGTTGCCATACCGGATGTTATCGAAGACGGAGCCGGCAAACAAATATACATCCTGCTGCACGATCCCGATATTTTTTCTTAAAGAGTGCTGCGTAATCTCCCGGATATCGCGCCCATCCAGCAGTATGCGTCCTTCACTAACTTCATAAAAACGCGGAATCAGCGAACACAGCGTGGTCTTGCCTACGCCTGAGGGACCAACCAGAGCAACATACTCGCCAGGCTTGATGCTCAGCGATACCTGGTTCAGCACGTATCCATAGCGGTCCTTGTATCTGAAGCTGACATTCTGAAACTCGATGTTCCCCTGAACCTGCGTGATCGTCTCGGCAAAATCGGCATCCTCGATATCGGGCTCTACCTCCAGGATCTCCATGAACCTGTCAAATCCCGTAATGCCTTCCTGGTACAGTCTGGCGAAGTTAACCATGCGCTGGATCGGTTCGATCAGAATGCCGATGCATAAGAAAAAGGTCAGCAAATCCGCCAGTTCCAGCGAGGCTTCCACGATTGCGGCTCCGCCGAACACAATAACGGTAATCGTAATAAGCTGGGTAAACCCGACCAGCCCTTCGTGAAAGTACGTTTCGCTCTTATACCCTTCCCTTCTGCTGTCAACGAACCGCTTGTTGGCATAGGCGAATTTCCCCTTCTCTATATGCTCGTTCGTAAAAGACTTCACCACGCGGATACCCGAAAGAGAATCCTCTACCTGTGCATTGATATCCTCGATCCGGTCCTTGCTTACCCGCAACGCCGCGTTCATCTTCTTATTATAGTAAAAAGCAAACGCGGCCATAAATGGGAGAAAGAGAAATACGATCAGGGTAAGCTTCACGTCGATATACATTAAGATGATGAATGCACCCAGGAACTTCAGAACGGAAATGACGATATCTTCGGGACCATGGTGATACAATTCGGTCAGCGACAGAATGTCATTGGTGGTCCGTGTCATTAGCTGCCCGGTTTTGTGCTCATCGTAGAATCCAAAGGACAGCTTCTGAAAATGGTCAAACAGCTCCCGTCTCATGTCACTTTCCATATAAGCCCCCATCATATGTCCTTTGTATGAAATGAACATATCGCACAGAGTATGGATGATGACCATGGCCAGCATGACGGCACCCACCGCATAGATTTGAACCAGCGGGCTTTGAGAATTCCCTTCCAGCACGTTGATGGTGATGTATCGTATACAGAGCGGAAGCGTCAGCGTAATGGCCGAAACAACAAAAGCACATGCCAAATCTGCAAATAATAACCCCAGGTACGGTTTATAATAGGATAAAAATTTCTTGGTCCGAGAATTCAATTCGCTCTCCTCCATTATGCCGGAGGGTTAATTATTCATATCCCTCCAAACTTGATTCATGATAAACGCCATTGTTGTTCTCATCTTAAACACCCTTCCTTGTACTTGATAATTTCATCATAGCCGATAAATGACCCCAATCCGGAGTGTAAGAATGATTTAGAATTAAAAAATCCCCTAGGAACGAAAAAACAGGCTTGGATGCTAACCAAAGCCTGCCTCTCGTATACTCACGGATTAACGATTCCATCGTTCGTTAAGCAGCTCGCCGTTGATGGCGGCCGCTGCCATGGCTCCCATCGAAGCGGCCGCAATGGCCTGATACATCTCGGTGGCTGCATCACCGGCGCTGTAGACGCCCGGCACGCTCGTTTTGCCGAAGGCATCAATGACCACACTTCCACCTTCATTGATATCGCAACCTACAGCCGCCGGCAATTCTGAACCAGGGACCAGCTTCGGCGCGAAAAAGATGCCCGTGCACGGAATGACCGCTCCATCCTCCAATACGACTTGCCGCACCATCCCCTCGTTCGATTCAATGCGATGAATCGGGGAGTTGAATAGAGGCACGTCATGATCCTTTAATTCCTGCCGTTGTTCATCCGTCAGTTCATCCGGTCCGTTCGTACAGATGGTATACCGGTCGCTCCACCCTGCGATCACTTTGGCAAAATGCAGCGCCCCCGCACCCTTGGCAATGACGACGAGCGGTTGGTCCCTCAATTCCCATCCATCGCAGTATGGGCAGACGAAGGCACTCTTTCCGTATACGTCGGCTAATCCGTTAACATCCAGCGGGCTGTCCTTCTTCCCAACGGCGAACAGCAGCTTTTTACTCCGGTATATCGTTCCCTCTCCCGTGGTAATCCGGAAATCACCGTCGACTCCCTCTACGGCGGCAGCTGTATTCTCTACGAAGCGGACGGAGGGATAGGCGGTAATCTGTTCTCTTGCTATGCGGCGAAACTCCGATGGGCTTGTGCCGTCTCTCGTAAGAAAACCGTGGGTTTCCCGCGTAACCCTGTTTCGCGGCTTTCCTTCGTCAATCAATACCACGTCTTTCCTCGCTCTTCCCAATACCAGCGCAGCATTCAATCCTGCCGGACCTCCGCCGATAATAACGACATCATGCAATTCCGTCATGCACACCATCACCCTTCTGGATCTTTAATGTCCATAATATAAACGCAGGACGACATGACTCCTTGTCTATTTCCCTTTGCCCAAGGAAGAATGCCAAGGACAAATCATATTATGGACTTATGTCATCCATTATAGATAAACAAGATCTGTAATGCAATGCCCTCCTGCTATAAAAATTTTAAAAGTTGGTCGAGTCGTAATGCCGTTACCTCTATTTATACTTTACATACTCTATTGTGATATAGAAATTATCCTCATAGATAAGGAGAGTGACGGAATGGCAGCAAGCTTAAACAATTCATCCAAAACGCAAGGCGTATCCATTATTACCTGTACGAATCGCCCTAATTATATTAAAAACTTGTTCCATAATTTCGCTAGACAATCCCATGCCAAGAAAGAGCTCATTATCGTCGTCAACGATAGTACAATCGCCCTCTCTCCTTACCAGCAAATAGCCAACAAGCATCGAAACATACAAATCTACCGCATGCCGGAGCATGTCACTTTGGGTGCGTGCCTAAATTACGCCGTAAGCAAAACGAAATACGGCATCGTTGCCAAATTCGATGATGACGACTACTACGCCCCCCACTATTTGTCGGACAGCCTGAAGTCGTTAAGAAGATCGAACGCCGATATTATAGGGAAACGTGCACATTATATGTATTTACAAGGCTCCAAAACTCTAATTCTACGCTTTCCTAACGATGAAAATCGAACCGTAACCATGCTGCCGGGGGCTACGCTCATATTTAAGAAGCACGTCTTTAACAAAGTACGCTTTCCGAATCAAAGCGTCGGTGAAGACGATCTTTTTTGCACAAGAAGTAAAAGAAAGGGCTTCAAAGTCTATTCCGGCAGCAAGTATCATTTTACGGCAGTGCGGCGGAAAAATTCATCCGGTCATACATGGATCATTAGCGATCAGGAACTCATGGCCAAGCACCCTAAAGTTCCGAATGTGCGAGATTTCAAAAAATTCGTACAGCGGACGACCGGAGGCGGTCGAGCATGACGCACCGGTCATCATCCCCATCACAGCATGCCGTATCGATCATCACCTGCACCAAAAGACCGGAATGCCTGCACAATCTGTTGGAGAATTACGCCAGACAGAATTACAGGAACAAAGAGTTAATCGTCATCTTAAATCATGGCAGTCTCAAGCTGCCGGAATATCAAATGGCAGCCAAGTCATATCGCAACGTCAGAATATATAGCAAACCGGAACGATTATCACTCGGCAGCTGCCTTAATTATGGAGTCAAGGTCTCCAAACACGGCCTCATTGCTAAATTTGACGATGATGACTATTACGCACCTGATTATTTGAACGAAAGCGTCCGTCTCATGATCAAGACTCGCGCTGATATTGTAGGAAAGAGAGCGCACTTCATGCAGCTTGCCGGACAAAAAGCTCTTCTGCACCGTTACCCTAACATGGCCAATCAATGGGTTCGCCTTGTTCAAGGGGCGACCATGCTGGTTAAACGGCATGTATTCGATCAAGTAGCGTTCCCGAATCAAAATCGCAGCGAGTGCGTCCAATTTTGTGCTGATTGTATAGCTCGTAACTATAGAATATACTCGGGCAGTCCGTATCATTTCTTAGCGAATCGAAGACGCAACTCCACCAATCACACCTGGATCGTCAGTGACAAGAATCTATTGACTCAACATGTTAAAAAGCTGAACGTAGACAATGCAAAGAAATTCGTGAGCAGAGGCTAAGCGCTGCATGAATCTAAATGTTCCGTATATCGTAATGAATGCACCGGCGACCCGAGCATTTCCACAGAAACGGCGAGCTCGAGTATGGCGTGTAGTTTGTTTAACTGAATCAGAAGAACGGTTAAGAGCCACTCCATTGGAGCGGCTCTCATTCATGCCTAGCGAATCGAACGTCTCATTTCAAATAAACGCCATAATCCAAGATGACATTCCCCTGCTCATCCGGCATCATGAAACGGACTGGATGATAACGTTCAAAGAACCACGGGTTCTCATCCAAGCTCCAGCCTTGTTCGGCGATTTTCGCCATGCATCGTTTATGAGGCTCCATACCGAACAGCTCCCCGTTATCCTTGCCATATAACCAACATATACCCGCAGCGCCTTCTTCCAGATCCGCATGGTCAAATCCTTCCGGCACTTCGATATGCTTCGGGAAAAGCATACCGATCCAATATTCAAACTGAATCCCGTTCATTCGCATAAGACCATAAGAAGCACCCTCCGATTCCGGCAAACAACCAAGCTGCCCGATCTTTTCGAACCAGCCATTGGCGAACCATTCTTCCCACTGGTCCGCGAAGCTTCCTGCCGCATTTCGATGCTCGTCCGTATACCGTTTGCCGATCAAGCGCGCGGACGGGATCTGTACTTTATACACACTGGTAATTTCTGCAGCCATTTTCTTAACCTCCTGGGTTCATCTTTTTGAAATATTACTTAATCAAATTCTCGTCAACGCAAGGGAATCCTGCAAGGGAGCAGCCCGGTTTCAACTTTTGGCTTGGATTATGATAGTTGAGAACAGCGGTGTGAAATTGTTCAAATCGGAAGAGAACGGGTATGTAAGTTGTATTGTGTTGGAAGCATGTTTTCATTACGAAACTAGAAATTTTTAATATTGGATTTTGAAATGTTGATTATCCGGGAGGCGATCATTATGGAAAAGATCAAACCGATTCCGAAGGAAGAGGGACTTGATCATAGCTTGAATGTGCTGCGAGAAGGCTATTTGTTCATCACGAACCGAACCATCGGCTTTCAATCCGACATATTCGAAACCCGTCTATTGGGGGAACGTGCCATCTGCATGCGCGGAGAAGAAGCGGCCAGGCTGTTCTATGACCGGGATAAGTTTGTGCGAAGCGGCGCAGCCCCGAAGCGCGTGCTGAAAACCCTGTTCGGCGAAGACGGGGTGCAGACGCTGGATGGCGAAGAACACCATCATCGCAAAGCCATGTTTATGTCCTTGATGTCCAGGGAAGCTCTTCATAACATGAGAGCAATCACCCGCAAACATTGGGAGTTTGCCGTAAGCCGGTGGGAATCCAAGGATAGCGTCAAGATTTATGAGGAGGCCCAGGAAATTCTCTGCCGTGTGGCTTGTGAGTGGGCGGCCGTGCCGCTTCCCGAAGCTGAAGCAGAGGAGAAAACGGGCTGGCTTGCTGCCATGATCGAGGCTACAGCGGCTTTTGGCATCAAGCATATGAAGGGAAGAAACGCCAGAACGAAGGCGGAAAAATGGATTCAGGGGCTCGTTGTCGACGTACGCAGCGGAAAAGCGGATCCGCCGCAGGGCAGCACGCTGCACACGATGTCTTGGCATCGCGATCTTCGCGGCGAACTTCTGGATAAAGAAACCGCAGCGGTAGAAATCATTAACATTCTCCGCCCGATCGTCGCCGTTGCCATTTACGTAAGCTTTACCGCCTTAGCTGTCATTCAGCAGGAGCATGAGCGCGAGAAATTGATGACGTCCGACGAGAAACGGCTCACGCATTTTGTCCAGGAGGTCCGGAGATTCTACCCATTCTTCCCCTTTGCCCCAGCGCGTGCACGAAAGGACTTTACCTGGAACGGATATGCATTCGATAAAGGCGTGCTGACGATCCTTGATTTATACGGAACGAACCATCATCCCGGCCTATGGGATCAGCCGGAGCTGTTCAAGCCGGATCGCTTCGAACATTGGAACGGAAGTCCCTTTAACTTCATCCCTCAAGGCGGCGGAGATCATCATACGGGACACCGCTGTGCCGGGGAATGGATTACGCTTGAGATCATGAAGGAGAGTCTGGACTTTCTGGCTAACCGGATGAGTTATGAAGTGCCCGTGCAGGACGTAAGCTTCGGCTTTCATGAGATGCCGTCTCTTCCTCACAGCCGGATCGTCATTCGAAAAGTAAAGGCCCTACATTAGGATGCGATGAATCCAAGGGCGCTTCCGAAATCGCATGTGGGATCCATAACCCACATGGCTGCCTGGGAGAGAAAATTAAAGCTTGTACATTGCGCCGTCTGCATGTCACAATACACTAGAGACTGTCAGCATGAACCTATTCATCTAGTCGTTCGCTAACACGTTCTCGGCTGCCCCTGCATTATAGCGCGGCGGCCGTACAATCAACCTATTTTGAATGGGAGGACCGCAATCATGAAAACGATGAAACTAGGAAGCAGTTCACTGGAAGTACCTGTTGTAGCCGTTGGTTGCATGCGCATAAATTCGCTGGAAAAAGCCGAAGCCGAACGTTTCGTGCAATCCGCACTGGAGGAAGGAGCCAACTTCTTCGACCATGCCGACATTTATGGCGGCGGAGCTTGCGAGGAGATTTTTGCAGATGCGATACATATGAATGCGGAAGTCCGCGAGAAGATCATTCTTCAATCCAAATGCGGTATCCGTCAGGGCATGTTCGATTTCTCCAAAGAGCATATCTTGAATTCCGTCGACGGCATCCTCAAAAGACTTCGTACCGAATATCTCGACGTTCTCCTGCTCCACCGTCCGGATGCTTTGGTTGAGCCTGAAGAGGTGGCTGAAGCATTCGATCAGCTCGAGAGCTCGGGGAAAGTGCGTCATTTCGGCGTATCCAACCAGAATCCGATGCAGATCCAGCTGTTGAAAAAAGCGGTGAAGCAGCCGCTCGTAGCCAACCAGCTGCAGCTTAGCATCACGAATACCACCATGATTCAAAGCGGAATCAACGTGAATATGGAGAACGACGCCGCGGTTAACCGCGATGGCAGCGTTCTTGATTTCTGCAGACTGCACGACATTACGATACAGCCTTGGTCGCCTTTCCAATACGGGTTCTTCGAAGGCGTATTCCTTGGAAGCGACAAGTTCCCTGAGCTTAACCAGAAGATCGATGAAATCGCTGAAAAATATAACGTTACCAATACGACGATTGCCATTGCTTGGCTTCTTCGCCACCCTGCACAAATGCAGCCCATCATCGGAACGATGAATATCAACCGTTTGAAGGACTGCATCAAAGCAGGCGATGTCACGTTGACTCGCGAGGAATGGTACGCCATTTACCGCGCGGCCGGCAACATCCTTCCTTAAGCCATAACTGAAAACGGCCTCCCATCGACTTCGATGGGAGGCCGTTTCATTATTATGGCTGGGGAGAAGATGACAACGATAAGGGTCCTTTTGCACAATTTTCCAAGGATGGACGACCTCCTGAACCTTACAGTTGTGCAATGCTCCGCCCCGCCTGCCTTCCCGTAAACAGGCAGCCGCCCAAAAACGTTCCCTCCAATGCACGGTAACCATGAACGCCCCCACCACCAAAGCCGGCCGCTTCTCCGACCGCGTAGAGCCCGGGAACCGGTTCGCCGAATGCACTCAGCACCCTCCCCGAGAGATCCGTTTGAAGCCCGCCCAGTGTTTTTCGGCTAAGAATATGCAGGCGCACCGCAATCAATGGACCATGGGCCGGATCAAGAAATTTATGCGGCTTGGCTACGCGCACCAAACGATCGCCTATATAATTCCTTGCTCCCCGGAGCGCCGTGATCTGCAGATCCTTGGTAAAAGCCTGGTCCATCTCGCGGTCTCTTGCGGCAAGCTGACGCTTCAAATCGTCCAGCTTGACCAGATCGCTGCCTGCAAGCTTATTCATGCCGTCCACAAGCTCGGGCAGTGAATCGGCGACAACAAAATCCTCGCCGTGATCCAGAAATGCCTGCACAGGGCCAGGAATGCCCGAGCCAACTCTTCCCAGCACTTTACGGATGCTCTTTCCGGTCAAATCCGGGTTTTGTTCCGAGCCGGACAGGGCAAATTCCTTCTCAATGACCTTTCTGGTCAGAAGAAACCAGGAATAGTCAAAGCCCGTATCCTGAATGGCTTTCAGGGTTCCCAGCGTATCGAAGCCCGGGAAATTCGGAGCAGGAAGCCGTTGCCCCTTGGCATCAAGCCATACTGACGATGGACCCGGCAGTATCCGGATGCCGTGCTTGGACCATACCGGGTCCCAGTTCTTAATCCCTTCCGTGTAGTGCCACATCCGGTCTCGATTGACGACCCGCCCGCCGGCTTGCTCCGTTATTCCCAGCATCCGTCCGTCCACATGCGCGGGAACGCCGGAGAGCATCGCTCGTGGAGGCTTACCTAACCGGGACGGCCAATGCTGATTGATCAGCTCATGGTTGGCGCCGATGCCTCCGCTGGAGACAACCACAGCCTCCGCATAATATTCATAGTCGCCAACGACCTCGCGGGAGCTTTCTTCGCCCCGGCCGGCCGAACTCGGTGCAAGTACCGAGCCCCTTACTCCGATGACAGCATTCTCGCGCGTAATCAGCTCATCGACTTGGTGACGCGGACGATAATCAACTACGCCGGAACGGATGGCGTCTCTGACCCTGGACTCAAATGGCTGTACGACACCTGGCCCTGTTCCCCACACAATATGAAAACGCGGAACGGAATTGCCGTGGCCCTCGGCGAGATATCCCCCGCGTTCCGCCCAGCCAACGACTGGGAAGAACCGAATTCCTAACGAATGCAGCCATGCCCGCTTCTCGCCGGCGGCAAAGTCGACATAAGCCTCGGCCCATTTCCGCCCCCACAAATCCTCGTCCTCCTCCCGATCGAAACCAGCGGCTCCAAGCCAATCCTGCCATGCCAGTTCACGGGAATCCCGGATCCCCAGTCTTCTCTGCTCGGGCGAATCGACAAGGAATAAACCGCCAAAAGACCACCATGCCTGCCCGCCAATAGAGCTTTCCGGTTCCTGGTCAAGCAGCAGCACCCGCTTGCCGGCCTCGGCCATTTCGGCGGTAGCTACGAGACCCGATAAGCCGGCTCCTACCACGATGACGTCATATTTCATCCGTCTCCCCCGTTCTTTCCCTTTTCTAAAACAAGTAATGTCAACTTCACTCCAGCTTGATCGTTACAGATGGCGTTAACATGATATTCTTTGCGGTGTAAGCGTTTTCCTCTCGCGACGGCATAAAATCGGCTATTCTCAAATGCCGGGTCCGTATTATTGTATGCCTACCCATCCCCGCTAACATGTTCCACAGCAAAATAAAGTGAACCCCAAATCAAGAAGGGTTCACTCCATGGTTAAAAGTATCTTCGTATCGTTCTAGCGTAATTGTAGGCTGCGCAACTCCTCATGTCTGCACAAGGGTTAACCGGTCTTCTCCTGCGCCTCCGCCGCCAGTTTCAGGAGCTGCTCTCTGACCCGCACCACTTCTCCAATGATCAGCAGGGCCGGATTTTTCACGTTCATCCGATGAGAAATCCTGTAGATGGTTCCGAGCGTACCCGTGAAGATTCTCTCTTCTGCCCAGGTTCCCTGCTCGACGATGGCAGCGGGAGTCCACGGCGGCTTGCCATGAGCGATCATCTCTTTACAGATGCCATCCATTCTGCTGACACCCATGTACACCACAAGCGTATCCACGCTGTGCGCCAGCAAGTCCCACCTCACGCTCTGCTCATTACCATGGCAGCTCGTTCCGCTGACAAAAGCAACCGAGGTACTGGCTCCGCGGTGAGTCAGAGGAATTCCTGCGGACGAGGAAGCACCCACAGCCGAGGTAACGCCTGGCACGAATTCGAAGGGAATGCCGCGTGCAGCCAATTCGCAAGCTTCCTCTCCCCCTCGACCGAAGATCAGCGGGTCGCCTCCCTTGAGTCTGACGACATGATGACCATCAAGGGCAAAGGCCACCATGTTCTCGTTGATCCTTTCCTGCGGAAGAGAATGGCGTCCGGGTGCCTTGCCGCAGTATACAAGCAAAGCATCCTTCTTCGCGTAGCTCAACAGCTCATCGTTCACCAACCGATCGTACATGATGACGTCCGCTTCCTGGATACGCCGGAGGGCTTTCAGCGTAATCAGCTCCGGGTCTCCCGGACCTGCGCCAACGATATACACCATGCCCGGCCTCATCGTCTGATCTCGACGGAAACTGCCGTCGCCTCCATTATTCCGAGGCCTGAATAGCCGGTCGCCATCCGCGCAACCCCGCGTCTCTTGCCGAATCCATATTGGGCAAAGTACAGCATCGCCCCGGTAAATACCGATCCGCCGATAAAGCTACCTATAAGCACGGGGATTTGATTCCAGAGCCACCCCTTCTTCTGCAGAACGGTTAACGGTAAGAGCGCAAAGCTTCCGGTGACCAACTCTAAGCCCAGCACTACAATGATGACAAAGCCAACCGGAAATAGGAGCGCGCCCGCCATCGGGATATTCGTTTGGGTCGAAGCCGTAAATGCTAGCGTGGTGGCGCATGCCAGGATAGCGCCGGACAGTATGCCGCGAATAAGCATCTGCGAAGTCTTCAGCCGCGCCTTCGCGGCCCCAGCCTCGATCATGTCATGCATCACCTGATCCGGTTTCACGTAATCCATGTCGGTCTACTCCTTCTAATGAAATCAATCCTTAACATTTATGACAGCCTCAAACATGACAGCGGAATATGACTGACAATGCGTTAAGCTGTACGATCCAGCAAGTAAATCGCGCCGCTTGCCGGATCCACTTCTATCTGATAAGTGTTTACATGACCCGTGTCCGGCTCTTGAACCTGTCCGCTGCACAGATCGATTTTCCAATCATGCAGTGGACAGTGCACTTGCTTCCCGCACACCATACCTTCCGAAAGCTTGCCTCCTTTATGCGGGCACTTGTTTTCGACGGCCAGAATATTCCCGTCCGACAAGCGGAACAGCGCAATTTCCGTTCCCCCGATTTCAATGGTTCTTGATCCCTTAGGATCGATTTCGTTCACGTATCCTACATGCAGTTTCGCCATATTGGTTCTCCCCCTATTTCGTCACAGCTTCGGCGTCAGGCAAAGGCACGAAATTTTTACGAAGCCCGCTGTCTGACGTAATCTCCTTCCACGGATCCTTTTGCTTGCTTAAAGCCAGCTTTATTCTGGAAACAAGAGCGGCGCGGTCCTCTTTCTTCTCCAATGCTTTTTTCACATGGTCCAGGCCCACTCGCTCGATCCAAACCGACGTCCGTTCATTCCATTGTGCGTTTTCGCGGTAATATTGGATAAAGGCTCCGGCCCATTCGACTACCTCGTCTTCGGTCTTTACGACGCATAACAATTCCGTGGCCCGGACATGAACGCCTCCATTGCCGCCGACGTGCAATTCCCAGCCGCCATCAATTGCCACAACGCCAAAATCCTTAATGGTGGCTTCCGCGCAGTTCCGAGGACATCCGGAAACCGCCAGTTTCACTTTGGCCGGGGTGCTCAGCCGCTCAAATTCTTTCTCCAAACGCACGCCCATACCTATGGAGTCCTGCGTGCCGAATCTGCAAAACGTGGACCCTACGCAAGTTTTAACCGTACGGAGGGCTTTACCGTAGGCATAACCGGAAGGCATATCCAGCTCCTCCCACATCCTCGGCAGATCCTCCTTCTTGACGCCGAGCAGATCGATCCGCTGTCCGCCCGTAATCTTGACCATCGGCACATCGAATTTTTCTGCAATCTCGGCGATTTTCTTTAGCTCCGAAGGCGACGTCACCCCACCGTATATCCGAGGCACCACGGAATACGTGCCGTCCTTCTGAATGTTGGCATGGTACCGCTCGTTCGTGAAACGGGATTCCTTCTCGTCCACGTAGGATTCCGGAAACAGCATGCCGAGATAGTAGTTCAACGATGGACGGCACTTGGAGCACCCCTCCGGATTGTCCCATCCCAGCACATTCATCACTTCTTTCACGGTACCCAGTCCAAGACGGGTGATCTCGGTGATAATTTCATCTCTCCCCAGCGAAGTACATCCGCATATCCCTTCTTTTACCGGCTCCCCGGCAGCATCCCCGGCGTATAATTGAACGAGTCCCTCGACAAGAGGTTTGCAGCCGCCGCAGGATCCCGAAGCTTTGGTACAAGCTTTAACGGATGCGACGGTATTGCAGTTCTTCGTAAGAATGGCATCTTTGATCGCTTCTTTCGATACGCCGTTACAGCCGCAAATGATCTCATCATCCGCCAGCTGAGCCAGCCGCTGCTCCGGTGATACAACGCCTGCATTAGGCGCGAAGCCTAACAGAAGCTCTTTCTCTCTGCCCCTGATGGATTCCCCGCTCTTCATGAGCGAAAACAGCTTCGGTCCATCCCCCGTATCGCCGAACATAACAGCCCCGATGAGCCGGTCTTCGCGGACGACGATTTTTTTGTATACCCCTTCGACCTCGTCTTGATATCGCATGGATCTGGTTCCTTCCGGGTCTGCAAAATGACCTGCGGAGAATACATCCACGCCGGATACCTTTAATTTCGTTGACGTGACGGAACCGGCATATCCACTCGTCTCCACACCTGCCAGATGCTTGGCGAGTACCGCTCCTTGTTCGTATAGCGGGGCTACAAGACCATAAGCGATGCCCCGATGCTCCGCGCATTCGCCCACCGCATAGACGTCGGGGACGTTCGTCTCCATATAGTCGTTAACGACGATCCCGCGATTAACCTCGATCCCGGAGGACTGTGCCAAAGAGACGTTTGGCTTGATCCCGACGGCCATCACGATCAGATCGGTCTCGACGCTGCTCCCGTCCGTAAAATGGAGCGCCCTCACCCGCTTCCGACCCGAGATCGATTCCGAATTTTTATTCAGCAAAAACGTCATTCCTTGTGTTTCGAGTTCACGCTGCAGCATTTTGGCTGCCGTCTCGTCCAATTGCCGTTCCATTAAATAGGGATTCAGGTGAACCACGGATACATCCATGCCCAGATGCAGAAGACCTCGAGCGGCCTCCAGGCCCAAGAGGCCTCCCCCGATGACCACCGCTTTCTTATATTGCTGCGACGTCTTCACCATCGTTTCGCAATCCTGGATGTCCCTAAAGGCGATCACGCCTTCCTTGTCGGCACCCGGCAAAGGCAGCATAAACGGATTGGAGCCGGTCGCAATAATCAAAGCATCATATGGAGCGACAGCTCCTTGTTCGGAGAATACTTTGCGATGCAGCGTGTCGATCCGGTTCACCGTATGTCCTGCATGCAATTGGATCCGGTTCTCCTTGTACCAATCCCAGTCATTAATCATGATTTCCTTCAGATCGGTTCCGCCTGCGAGGACGGATGACAGCATGATCCGATTGTAGTTCGGATGAGGCTCCGCTCCGAATATCGTAATCTCATACGCTTCGGGCGCAAGCTTGATTAAATGCTCGATAGCCCGCACTCCTGCCATGCCATTCCCAATCATTACTAACTTCTTTTTTGTCATGGTTCGCTCTCCCTCCGTCTAACACCTTCGATATACTCATCCATCAACAAATCTTAAAAAACCAAAATAGCCTGCATTCGATCCAGTAGAGTTGGCACACTCTTACCGGGAACGAAAACAGGCTTCTTTGCCGCTAATGGGATACAACGTTGTATCCGGGAAGTATAAAGTTCTTGAGGGAAATATACACTACGCATTTGAGTTCTGTCAACATATTTGACACGAAATTAAGAAAATTAATTAATTATCGACATCCGCTTGTGATTTATGTTATATAAATTAACATAGTTTCTGTTTTGTGCTAAAGCTTTACCTCTGACAGGATTTCATTTATGAAGGGAGCGTCAATCCATGCGTTCATTGCTGGTTATCCACCATCCGGTCCCTGCTTCAGAGCGAAGTGACACAGCTGCCAAGGCGCTTCTTCCGGAATTTATCCTTCGTTCATACGGCTATAAGATCCACCTTGCTCGCAATGAGAAGCAAGCGTTGGCCGGAATCATGGAGGCTGACGGAACGGTTCTCCATCTTCCGGTCTCCTCGATCAAGCCATGGTGCAGTACCCTTGAACAACAAAAGCGCGTGCCGGTTCTGTGGTGGTGCAGCGATCATGCCGCTTCGCAATCTCTCGAAGCATGTGAAGATGATGTTACAATTGATGGACTTTTATTTCCCTCCATGAAGGAGCACGAGCTGCATTGGACGCTTCATTTTAGTTCAAAGCATTTTTACGAACGTCAACAGTGGCATGACGAAAAAACGCAGCTCCTAGCCCGCATTGAAGAACGAAAATGGATTGATATGGCCAAAGGCATTTTATGCGAAATGAAACAAATTTCGGAATCCGAAGCTTACGATGTCCTGCGCAAACAGGCGATGAATGAAAGAAAAAGAATGGTGGACGTCGCCACCTCGATCGTTAAGCTGTATCAATTGCTGCAAGAGACCGGTTCAGGAGGTGCCAAAAAATCATGATCCACTTATTGAAAGAAGTCGGCCGCGGCAAACGCGGCGCTCGGGACCTGACTTACGAGGAAGCGCTTCTGGCTGCAGCATCGATACTAGGTGCACAGGCTACTCCTGCGCAGATCGGCGCCTTTTTCATCGCTGAACGCATCAAGATGGAAAGCGTGGAAGAATTGGAAGCCTTCGTGAAGGTCAGTCGTGAATATGCGGACCGTTCGTTTCTACATGCGGGTATCGACTGCGCAGGTCCTTATGACGGCAGAAAGTCATCTTTTTTCTCGACGCTAGCCACTGCTTTTGTCCTCGCGGCTGCCGATCTCCCTGTTACGCTGCACGGGACTGCATCCCTCCCTCCAAAGTGGGGGATTACCTTGTCCGATATACTCGCGGCGAAAGGAATAACCGGACCGGCATTGGCAAAAGACTCATGCATCCGGGCGGCCAAACGGACGGGCGTATTATATGTAGATGCGGAAGAATGGTGCCCTCCGCTTAAGCACCTTCGCCCGATTCGCGAGGAACTGGGGATGCGGACCGTACTCAACACGGCGGAAAAGTTTGTCGATTATTCCCATTCCCCTTATTTAACCTTCGGCGTATACCATAATACGGTTTTTGACCGGTTAAGCCGACTGATCATGAAACTCGATTACCGTAAAGCGATCATTATTCAAGGCAGTGAAGGCTCCGATGAATTATTCATTCACCGGCCAACGCGGACATACCGGATCGAGAACGGCAAGGCCAGCCTGCAGATCATCGATCCCGAGGCGTACGGACTAGATGTGCCGGTTCCGGACATCGGCTGGACTCCTTCCGAACAAGCTGACGCTACGGCGGAGGTTCTGCTGGGCAAAGGGGACCTCGGATTTATCTACCAGGTGCTGCTGAATGGTGCGGTACGTTTACAGTTGGCGGACAAAGTCAGCTCCGTCGAAGAAGGAATATATACCTGCAAAGCATTGCTGGACTCAGGGAAACCGTGGGAGTTATATAGCAAATGGTTGTCCTTGCTCATAGAATCCGATGTGGTCTCGCCAATGGGAAGGCATGCCTCGCAATGAACGGAAGAAACCCGCACCGAGTAAACGGTGCGGGTTTTTGTCCATAACCTATTAAACTCCAAATCCGAATCCGAAAGCAGACAAGATGATGACCAAGAGAATAAAGAGAACCAGCACCGCTCCAACCGATCCGTATCCTCCGCCATTGTAACCGGCAACTTCACCCATGGTTCTAACCTCCTTTATTTTCGGAACACAATATCCTATGCTTGTTATATGAAAGAGTTTAGACTTTAGAGCAAAAAATAAAAACATGGGTTATTGCATCGACCGGATCTAATGCAGAGCTTCTATTTTTGAGCAAGCATATTTTGGGCATAGCGAAGAATATCAGACTTGACGTCTTCCGCCCAAATGCTGTAACGAATCTGTTGCTCCTCATCCACCCAATCCAGGTGATCCCTTCCCTTCGAGTCGGCGGTGTAGACACATTCGACACCGTTAATGACGATGGTTTCCTTTGATTCGTTCGGTTTCTCCTGCGGTACGGGCGTTCCGCCTATCGGCTGTTCGGGAACGATATCACTCGCTACGACTTGAAGCTTTACTTTGCCTTTTTCATAGTTCAGAATCGCGGCGGATGCTTCATTTACCTTCATGATCTCGGAATACACGAACTTCTCGCCGTTTCCAGCCCTCCCCTTCAATTCCTTGTCCAGCTTCTTGTACAAGCTCGACGTTCTTTCAGGACTCTTTAAGTATACAACCGCGTTCTTGAAAGTGTAACCTTTCGGCAAGGCTGCAGGCTTGGTCAGGGACGGTGCACTCATTGCCTTCGACTTCGCCAAATAATCCGTATACTTAGTGAAAGCAAAGCCCTTGGATGCGAAGTAGATTTGATCTGTCCGGTTAAATTCCTGATCGGCAGCATAGTAGGCAATCATCTGACCTGGCTTAAGCCTGTCGACCAAGTCCGTGATTTGATCGTCATATGAAACGATTCCCTTCTCCGGTTTGGCAGATATCGTCTTCGATATCGATGCGCTTTCGGTACTGGCTGCGTATGCGTTGACGGATCCGACCATCATCGTGGCTGCGAGAAATAATGCGACTTTCATCTTGTTTTTTATCATGTTACCATTCGTGCTCCTTTCGGCGGCAAAGCCTTTTGAGTTTTATTAACATCTCATATAACACCTTGCCGTCATCAAAAGGGACATTTTGTAAAAAATCGGATGCCTTTACGGAATAAGCCCTGCCGCAATCTTCGCAAACTCATCCTTGGACAACGGATCCTTTGGGTCATCCGTAATTATATACAGCACCTCTTCATTGTCGCTTAGCCAAGTCAAGCTGCGCGAAGGGCTGGATGGACTGGCTGACAGAATCATTTCTTTCCCTTTCACCTTTATTTTTACGGCTTGGTTTGTGGGCACCCCGGCCTTGGAGCCCTTCTCTCGGGCATAAGCTACCATCTTGATCCGATTTTCGCCTTTACGATATTCCATTCCTGTAGATGCAATCTTGAACCAAGGAACAATCTTATAGAACAGTCCCCGTTCTTCATCCGACTTCTCTGCCTGCTCTTTGAGTTCGTTCAGAAGAGTTTCATACTCCGGTGTGCCCCATACGGGATTGTTCCTAATCTGAATCTGTCCATAATCATAACGATACCCTTTCGGTACATATTCAGGCTCTTGAAGCACGGGAGCGCCTTTTTCCTCGATTTCTTTTGCGAGTTCCTGATAATTTGAATGCTTAGTCAACATATAAAAATAATTCAGAGGTTGTTCTTTGACGAGTGGCGTCATGTGCAGGTCCTTGATATAAAATACCGCCTGTTCTCCCGGCTTTAACCTCTTTCTCAGCTCTTCTTCCGTCTCTTTCACACGTTTGGCGTTATATTCCGATTCGGAATATTTCCATGGCTTTATGGTAGACAGAATGACTTCGCCTTCCTTGTTCTTGATCTGTATCAAATAATGACTGGCGTAAACACTAAGCGACGAAAGAATCAAAATCGCAGTAAGCATTGCAATCATTAAGGTTTTCTTCCGATTGCCGTCATTTCTTCCGTGTTTCTTCCGGTGAATTCGTCGCACCTTTTGCATGATGGCGGGAGTCACGTCTACTTCTTCATCCACGGAGTGGATTTCCATGCTTCTCAGAATTCGATCTTGCTCCGGCTGTCCCGAATCTCGCATAACCCCGCCCCCTCCTTCTCCTGGATCAGTTGGATGACTTTCTGTTTCATTCGAGCATATTTTTTCTTCACCGCGCTTAGATTCTTATCCAGAATCTGCGCAATCTCCGTAAATGGTTTATCTTCGAAAACCCGCAACACAAGCAGATTTCGCTCCTCTGCCGAGAGCTTGGTCATGGCATATTCCAACGGTTCGCTAAACCACTTGCGCTCCAGCGTCTCTTCCACGCTATCAGCATAACCCGCCGGTTTGATCAGTCGGCTTACTCGCATGCGAACCCGTCGCTTACGAAGAATATTGAGACAATGATGATATCCAATCTTGTATAACCATGATGAGAATGAAACTTTGGCTTCATAGGTATAAAGCTTGGTAAACGCTTTGATGAAGATATCCTGGACGGCATCCTGCGCATCCTGCTTGCAGCCGAGCATTCGGCAGCAATATAGGTAAATCTGTTTTTTGTACGTTTCGACGATAGGCTCGAAACAATCCACCTCTCCGGCCTTAACACGTCTCACGTACTCCTCGATCGAATCCAATTCGAAGACGCACCTCCGTGTAAATCTTATTTACGTCTGTATAACCCCTCATCTTCCAAAAAAGGGACACCCGAAAACATAAATAAAAAAACAACTCATACCTCAAGTATGAATTGTTTTTCCGCCATGTCGATCACTTCTTTTGTTTAGAAGACATATATGTGTGTCGGACTTTACACCCGCGATGATACAAACTGAAAGATCAGCATCTCTTTATCGTCCCTCGTTGCAACAAATTCCTGCATGGGAGAGGGCGAAACATTATTGTGCATCGTCTTTCTCCAGAATGCCTGAGCCCGCTTATTGCGATCGGTGGCATTCGTCTGGACTTCCCAGCTGCCGGCATGCTTCCTGAACACTTGCGATGCAGCATTCTCAGCAACATGTTTACCCCGGAAGGGTTTCATAACAAAAAACTCATTCATGTAAAATTCACTGCCAAAAGTGTATGGCGGGGTTGCGACGAGGGCGAACCCTGCCGGAATACCTTCCACTCGAATCAGATAGGGAAACAAAACCGAGGGCTTCTCCCACCATATATCAAAAACTTGATTCTGGTCATATAAGGTTCTAGTATCGTCATCCTCAAAGACGCCGTATCGATTCGGCTTCCACTCCCATATCTCCGATAAATCATGCAAATATAGCGGATATAGATTGTTAATCATAAATTTGGCGGAAGCGTCGGTTAACTCCACGGTAACTTTCATATAATTTCCTCCATCCTAGACATATTCCAAACGCTTGAAATACTGCATTTTGCTATCTATAAAACCTTCATCAAAGTCGGCAATGCCCACAAATTCCGAATCGCGAAAACATAGACCAAAGAGCCAAAGCTGCCGAACGGCAACGAATACAGGGACGGCAGCAAGATCATTTTCGCTGAGAGATCTGACGCTACAATACCCTCTCAGAAAGGCGTCCCACAATCTTTCCACTTCCTCCGGGTCATGTCTGCTATGTATTTCTCTGGCCAGCCTAAACTCCGCAATATCGTAAGCTCTCCAGCCGTAACCGCATAAATCAAAATCATAATGGGTCAGCTTTCCGTCCTCTGTCCATGCAGCATTCGTATTGCCGTGCAAATCTCCGTGGCACACGCCCCAATCTAAACCTTGAACCTTGAGGTCCGAAATTCGTTTCTTTAGTTCCGTTGCCATTTCACTAAGGTAGTTACAATCGGTTAACCGATGCTTCATATAGGATCTGATGATGGATAAAGGCTGATTTATAAGAAACTCCATATCCAGCCGTTCCCTTGCAAACCGACTTTCAAATTGATCCGCCGCCTTATGCATATGGCCAATGGATTCACCGAACCGGTAACTGTCCGCTGCGGCGTGAATCGGCATCTCGTGTCCTTCCGCATATTGAAATAGAACCCCGTACCGGGTTCCCTCCATGACGTTAAATCCACTAAGGTACGCGCCGTCTTTTCCCGGAATGGGCTCTGACACGCTGATCCCGTTCGCACTGAGAAACCGCAGCAATTCCAATTCAAACTCGATGTCAGGCCGGCTTCTTCGATCGGCCCTATAGATACGGAAGATATACTTATCAACATCTGTTTCTATTGCGTACGTATCGTTCATCCCCCGCAAGAAATACTGAATTTTCACAACGGAACCGATCTCATAATTGCGTTGGATATGTAACCCTACCGCTTGTTTGGACAGAAGCGAGTAAGTGACAGGAAATAAACTCAATCCAAATCCCTCCTTGCACTCAAGGGTATCATCCTAAACAAACTCTTATATATAGGCCGTATGATTATAATTAATTTTTATATAAACAGTGGCACGTCATAATGACAAATGACAATTAGATCTCATGATTTCTGACGAAGCACGCAAAAAGAAGCAGCTCGATGACTGCCTCTTTTTATTCAATAACCTGCATATCCGAACGGATGCAGACTTAATGATTTAAATCGTATAAACCAGGTGCGTGCTCGTTGGCCAGCTCCGGCATCACAGGTAACGGGAAACCCTCCGGCGGTTGAACCACTTGTAATTCTCCGCCGTTTCTGCTAGGTGTTTGACCGCTGAAAATTTCGCCGATGCGTGTGTCATCCAACCTGAAATTGAACTGAGCGTTATGGAAACCCATATCAACGTATTTCTGACATTCCGGGTATTTATGGATGTCATAATTCGGAACGGGAAATATTTTGCCCCATTCCACGCCAAGCGTCTCCAACGCTTTTGCAAAAGCATTTTGATGTGCATTATCCCGTACGATGAGGAAAGCCAGCGTTTCGCGGAAGGCCTTGTTCGTGCTCATCTCATAAATTCGTGTTTTTTGAAGCACTCCCGTAGATTCAAGTACAATATTATCGAGCAAATTACCAACCAGATTGCCGTGATCGTACACGTAATTTCCCATCCACGGGTTTCCGGCGGCGTCCACAGGCAAAGAACTTTGGGCTCCCATAATAAAATGATGCGGATTCGCATGTTGGATCGCTTCGTTCAGCGGGGCCGCGTCCATCCCGGAGTTTCCCGCTCCTTCTGCTCCAGCACCGGTAAGCAGCTGGTTGATTGTATGTTGGACCAATTCGACATGGCTGATTTCTTCCAAAAAAACACCGCGGATCAAGTCGCGGTACTGCGTTGCCTTTCCTCGAAAATTGCTGCTCTGAAAGAAAAACTGCATCATCGTCCGCATTTCGCCGAACCGGCCGCCTAACGTTTCTTGCAGGACTTTGGCAGCTGCGGGATCTGGTTTATCCGGAACGATCAGGTTGATCAGATCCTCTTTATAAAAATACATATGCATATCCTCCGCTTCTTCTAAATTGTCATGTATCAAGTTTGCCTAGGCCTCTCTTTTTCCATGCGTCTGCACCCGATACAATGATTTCCTGCAAATTCTCCTAGAACTTCAATCTGATTTTTTGAAAGAATGAAACAATGACCTCCTGTACATAATGACTCTGTTTGGATAAATATTAAAGGAGCGATTGGGATGGGTATATTAAGCGGCAACCCTAAGGATGAACCCATGCATTACGGGGAGATTTTTAGCGTTTGGGAAACCTCCATGCTGGCAAAGGGCATGGTTTCCTGCTACGAGGCTTATTTGAATCACGCGGGAGATAAAGACCTAAAAAAAATACTTCATGATCTGCTGGATCAGGCGAAACTCGAGATTAAAGAATCCGACGAGCTGCTAACCGACAACGGAATCCCGCCTGCACCGGGGCTTCCCGAAAGACCCCCTGTCAAACTTGAGGATATTCCGGCTGGCGCAAGATTCACGGATCCGGAAATCGCGGCCAAAATCGCAGCGGATACCTCGCTCGGACTGGTATCATGCAGTCAAATCATGGGACAATCGATCCGGGAGGATATCGGTGCGTTATTCGCTAAATATCATCTCACCAAGACGGCCCAAGGTGTGCGAATCCTTCAGATGAATAAAGAAAAAGGCTGGCTTATTCCGCCGCCGCTTCAAATCAAGAGACCCGAATAAAAATGGCGTTTAAACAGCAAAAACACTCTGAGCTTTATCAGCTCAGAGTGTTTTTGCTATTTCTAACTTCTTATTGCCAATTGACTGGCCTCAGACTACTAAGCCTGCTGCTTCTTGACAGGCTGATGATCACGCAGGAGCCAGATGTGAAAGAAATATTCAAAGATCCCGGCTAACACCACTATGAGTAGAATCACTGGGAATTCCAGCGTCCAGTTCGCCAATTCACTAATAAGCCACAGCATGACGAGTACCAGTCCTGCGTCCGCGATGGTTGCAACCATATTATTGGTTCTTGGCAAAATTAATAGGTCACCCACGAGATAAGACGCAACGCCTATTCCCAGCGCGGCAATCGCGGCTGATGCAAACGTGGCATTGGATAGCCCGACGATGATGGCCGTAATCATCGCGCCATGGACCAATAGCTTAACCAGTACCTTGTCCATCCTGATCACTCCTGTCATTGATTTATGTTCTCCGCTTGTATAATCTATAACCCAATTTTATCCTTTCAAACTTTCCTTTGGTGAACACAACCCCCAGCAAGCGGTCTCTCAGTCAATCAGACAGTTGGCACCTGAGTCTCTTGAAACGCTGAGCCTTGCCGATCCACAAGCCAAAGAAGCAGCGATCAACGCTGCTTCTTTTTGTTAACCTATTCCCTCACTCCAGCGAGGCTTCCATGTTCCGACTGAAGCTGTTTGGCCGACGGAGGGCTTATGGCCTGCTGCCTGCCAATGAGGAACATACCGAGAACGACCAGAATGCCTCCGCCCCACTGCTCCCATCCTGCGGGTTCTTTTAGTACCATGACAGATAACAATAGAGCCGTGAAAGGCATCATGCCGGAAAAAGCGGCAGCTGTTGAACCATGGCAGCGCTTGATGCCGGCATACCACATGATGAACGCCACGGCCGTAACGATCGGACCATACCATATCAGTGCCAGCCATTCTCGTAACCCGATGGCGGCCAAAGAATTGACAGGATCCTCGAACCCTGCGGGAATCAAGCATAATAGGAAGGCGATCGCCGAGACGAGCGTCGTTTGGACTACAGGATGCATGGCATGGTTTGGGGAAGCCGTTTGCTTCACCGAACCGATACGGGATAGCAGGTTAAAGCCGGATTCGCTTAGAGCCGCGCAGAGCACCAGCAAGTTCCCGTATATGTGCTGCACCTTGAAAGAAAGGCCGGGCGTGAGAATTCCTTGTAATACGAGGATGCCTCCTACCGTGCTGAGAATGCCTGCCAGCTTGCTGCCGCTAACCGATTCCTTCAGGAACATGAATGCCAACATCACGGTAAAAGCGGGCGTAGTCCCCGTGAGTATTCCGGCTTCTGCCGTGCTAGTATGAAGAAGGCCATGCAGTAGAAGCATCCGGAACAGAAACATACCCAAGAGCGCCTGAAAAAACAGATACCCCCATTCACCCCATGACAGCCTGCCAACCGTTCTCCTCAAATCCTTCATGCAAAAAGGAAGCATGCATAACAGAGCCAGCAATAAGCTGGCCGCCGTTATAGTAAACGTACCTAACTTTCCGTTCAACAGCCACGCCGTGATGACAGAGGTTCCTGCCAGCGTGAAAGCCCCCATTAAATAAAGCATCCCTTTCCATCGTTCCAACTTGATCACATCCCCTTGAAATCTCCAATCGATAGCCGCTAATCTATGCTACAATCATAGGAAATTAACTGGTATGATAAAAGAGCCAGTTGATCACAAATATAAGCATACCAGTCGGAGGTCGAGCCAGCATGTGGGGAATCAAATTAGATCGGAACAGCGAAGTTTCGCTCAAACGCCAAATTTATTTGGCCATAAGGGATAAGATCGTTCAAGGAAACCTGCCGTCAGGAGAAGCCGTCCCCTCTTCCCGTCAATTGGCCAGAGATCTGAACGTGTCTCGTGCCACGGTCAACGAAGCTCTGGACATGCTGAACGTCGAGGGCTATGTCGTCAGCAGACAAGGAGCGCCGACGCGCGTCGCCCCAGGCATCGTGCTGGAACCTCCGACTGACGCCGAACCGCGGACGCAGAAAGAAGGCCCTCCTGACTTTGCAGCGGATTTTCGTACGGGCCAGCCAGAACTGAGGTTATTCCCGCGGTACGCATGGCAGCAGATTTCATCGAAAACCCTTGGCGGCATGAGCTCCGCCCTGTTGGGTTATACGGGTCCCCAGGGCCTGCCGGCGCTGCGCAATGAAATCGCTTTATGGCTATATCGCAGCAAAGGACTCAGCGTGGATGCCCAGGATATATACATAACGGCAGGCGCGACGCATGCGCTCAGCATCCTTGCCGATTTGCTCTATCGGGACCGTCAGGAGATATGGTTTGAAGATCCTTGCAATATCGAGATGCTGCAGACGTTTATCAATAAAGGGTATTGCATACGTCCAGTTCCCGTGGACGAATGCGGCATGCAAACAGATCTGCTGGGCGGCAAATCAAGTGGTCCCGTGTATGTCACCCCCTCCCACCAATTTCCACTTGGCGGTATCCTGCCGGCCGATCGGCGCGCTGCCCTTATTCGTTACGCCAGAAAGAACGACAGCTATATCATTGAGGACGATTATGACAGCGAGTTCAGATATTACGGGGATTCCGTCTCGCCTTTATATGCCATGGATCCCGATAGGGTGGTCTATGTCGGCACATTCAGCAAGGTTCTATTCCCTGCGCTTCGCATCGGTTACGCGGTGGTTCCCCGTCAGCTTCAACAAAGCTGGGGCCGGTTACGTACCCATACCGATGTGCAGAATCCCCCTTTTGAACAGGCTGCTTTGGCCGAATTTTTACATACCCGGAAATTTGACAGGCATATCGGGAAAATGCGTAAGATCTACGGCGAACGCAGGCAGGTCCTCTTGTCTTCATTACATGAACACTTCGAAGATGATTGGCGTTCTTGGGGAGATTCAGCCGGTTTGCATCTTGCCGTAGAGTTTCCCGGGGCTGTCTTTGACGAGGCTTTCAGGCAGAGGATCAGGCAAGATCGAATACGCATCACGCCGCTGGATTATCACAGCATTCAAAAAGGTCTCCACGCCAACAAGCTGCTGTTTGGCTACGGCCATCTTGAGCCTGGCGAGATCCGTGACGGAATGATGCTCCTGCATGCTTATTTAAAGGATCACGGATACTTATAAAAAAGGCTGCCATCAGGCAGCCTTGTTCATGATACATTCCTATTCCGCTAATCCACTTCGTATAGGCTCTATATTCGAAGTCTTCGCCATAGCCAAGGCCTTCGCAGCTGTTTCGGCTTCCTGAAAAGCCTTCTCCAGAATTTGACTTCGATCCAGAATGGCATTCCCTTGTGCCCGGATGATCTGATAATCCATGATCCCCATGAAATTAAACATGGATGTAAGGTACTTATGTGAATATTCCACCTCGGTATACCAGTCATTATTCGTGTAAATGGCGTCACTTGCCTGAATGACCAGCAAACTGCGGCCATCGGTTAGCAAACCTTCCGAACCGTTCTTCGTGTATCGAAATGTCTCCCGCGCGATGAGGATGTTGTCGATATAATCCTTAAGCTTGGACGGAACGTTGAAATTGTGCAATGGCATGGCTATGACATACTTCCGCGCATCCTTAAACTGCCTCAGGATGACGGACATCCGGTCCGTGATCTGCTGCTCCTCTTCGTTAAGCGGCCCCCCTCTTCCCTGTTTGCTCCATGCCTCAAGAACCCTGTAGTCAATCGCAGGTATATGATCGCGGTATAAATCTACCTGTTCGATTATCCCTGCTGGATTCCATTTCGTGTACGCCTCTACAAAATGCTGAAGCACCTGTAAACTGACAGAGGCGGCTGCTTCCACCTTCGGATGAGCATTAATAATGAGCATTTTTTCCATCCAATTTCTCTCCTTTTTAATCTATTCATCATATAGACAAATAAGGCAATGCGATTGTGACATCAACCGGCCGTACTTTTTATGCATAAAGCAGAGACCGTAATGGAAATGATATCTAGTATCAAGAATGGCGGGGAGCGGATGCTGGAATGAACCTCAAAGAAAGCCTGGCTGAATATTTCAAAGCGAATGCCGATTATTTCAATGTTGAAATTCGATTGCTGCAATATCATGTCCAGGTGATCGGTTTTGATTCATTGGTGGATCTTCCCCAGAGCATCGCATCGCTTCAAACCCAAACCTCGAATCTAACCGAAACCGCCCTGCCGCCCGCAGATCTGCTTAAAATTTTGGGCGAGCTTGTTGAACCCGATTTGGAAGAGGTTGTGACGGGAATCAAGAAGGGCCACCTGATCCTTCTGGAACCCCTGTCCGGAGCCTGCTGCGCCGTCCTTCCCATATCGAAAACTGTCACCCGCTCCATCACATCTCCCGAAACCGAGAACACATTATACGGCTCCAGCAGCGCCTTTCTGGAAGATATCAATACGAACATCGGCATTCTCCGAAAACATTGCACCGGATCGTCCTTGCACGTGGAAACGTACACCGTCGGAAAAAGTCATCCCAAATCCTTATTGTTAATCTATCAGGAAGACAAGATCAACCCCCGGTTATTACAATCCATTCAAGCAAAAATCAAATCAGGTCTGGATCAGGATGTTCATCATATCCAGCAGCTCGAAAAGATGCTTGGCGTCAACACGTGGTCGCTCGTAACCAACTTCAACATGACGGAACTTCCGCAGAATGCAGCCCACGCCCTTCAGCAGGGCAAGGCCGTGTTAATGCTTGACCGTTATCCGTTCGCAATCATTATCCCCAGCCTTGTCATGGATATGTTCTGCATGAAGGACGATCATAATTATCCCCTCCCCTTCATGTACCTGATCCGATTCTTGAGAATCCTCGGCGTATTGATCGCGACGATAATTCCCGGACTCTATGTTGCCCTGGTATCCGTCAATCCCGAGGTTCTTCGGCTCCAACTGGCCCTCTCGATTGCTAACAGCCGTCAGGAAGTCCCTTATCCCGCCTTTGTCGAGACGCTGCTGCTTCTTATCGTTCTGGAGCTGATCCTGGAAGCCAGCGTCCGTCTACCCAAAAGCGTGGGTCCTACCATTACGATGGTTGGCGGTATTATACTTGGTCAAGCTGCCGTATCCGCCAAACTCGTCAGCAACCTGTTGATTATCGTGCTGGCGGGTACAACCATTGCTTCTTCTACGGTGGTAGGCTTCCAAAACTCCGTATCCGTGCGGGTGTTCAAGTATCTGCTGATCATACTGTCCGCCATCTACGGCATGCTGGGATTGCTTGCTGGAATCGTTGTCATCTGTGCTTATATGGGCCATCAGAAAAGTATGGGGATTCCTTACTTGTCGTTACCAATATTGAATCAGAAGGATGAGCGAAATGGATAAGAAAGGTTATCAAGCAACCATCCTGTACGTGATTTGTCATATGGGACTTATTTTTTTCCTCTATCCCTCCGACATGTTTTCCGGCATGGACACGGGCCACTGGATCGGAATCTCCATCAGCTATGCGCTGCATGCAGCTGCCCTTTATATGTACATGAAAGGTCTGAAATGGGCCGCCCAGCCGAATGTCGTGGATATGTTCCGCAGCACCGGCAAATACCTGGCGTGGATCTTATTGCTTCCTGCATTCTTTTACTTCGGCATCGCTATCATCGTAACACTTAGGGCCTATTCCGAGATGTTAACTTTGGTCTTCTTATCGAGCACGCCGTTGTGGGCGGTTCAGCTGCTATTGATTGCGATTGGTTTTCTCATGGCGTGGCAAGGAATGTCCAGCATGGCGCGAACCAGCGTCCTGTTGGTTGTGTTGTTCATGTTCCCCATTTTGTTTGTTCTCTGCCTAGGCTTTCAAAATGTGGACTGGTACTACTTGCTGCCGCTCATTGACCGCGAGCAAACTTTTCATTTCATCGCAAAGCCCGATTTTCTGGTCAGTTTATTCGTTTACGCAGGCGGCTCCTTTTTCCTGGGATTGCTGCCTCCATCCATACATATCAGTCTCAAGAAAATGATGCTGGGCTGCCTTCTGCTGCTGCCCATGTTCTTCTTATCGGTCTATCTGCCGCTTTTGACCTTTGGCCAAGCCACCGCCGAGTTATACCAATTTCCTATGCTGATGACCATAGATACCGTGAATATCACCTGGCTGTTGTTTGATCGGATCACGATTTTCTTCTTATTAAGCCTGATGGCGTTTGCGCTGATGTACTTGGGAGTGACCTTATGGGTTCTTGCGACGCTAGCCCAGAAGGCTGTCCCGAATGTCCCCGGCATCTACCTGTTGATTGCTCTGACCGCTGGTCTGTTTGCCATATCCTTGGCCATCCCCAACTGGAATTACCTCAAGAATTTGCAGGTATTGATTATTCCTTTGCGATTGTATATTTTCCTGGTGCTTCCGCTGATCACGTTCCTTATCGGATGGCGGCACAAGCACAAAGCAAACCGTGCAACGGAGGTAACCTGAAATGGACAATCCGGTCAACATCCGCCATCCTTTGAAATGCTTTCTCATGCTGGCTGCCCTGGTCCCCTTGCTTGCAGGCTGCTGGGATAACAAAGACATTAACCATCGCTCGCTTCCGGTGATCATGGGCATTTCGTTAACGGAGGAGAATCAATATAAGGTGTTTCTGGACATTCCGGCCACGAATGAAACCAGCACCGTCAATATCGTTTCGGATACGGGCAACACCATCAATGAAATCATCGATCATATGAGCATGAACATGGAGACTCAGGTGGATCTGCTGCATTTAAAAATCGTCATCGTGGATAAGAACTTTGCCAGCAAGGGCATGGAAGACATTATTTCCGCGTTTAATCGGTCAAGGGACATCTCATCCAAAACGCTTTTAGCGATCTGCGATGAAGAGCTTGATCAATTCTTTTCAAAGGTGCAGGCGAAATCGGAGCACAGCGGCAGCATCGTATATGATTTTTTTGAAAAAAACGCCGGATGGAACCCCCAGCTGGCGGACACGCGCGTATGGCAAATGTTTCGAAGCATTCATTCCTATACGCACGACGTGATCGTCCCGATCATTCGCTCAGGCAGATCCACCAGTATCGAATGCGTAGGCTCAGCCATCATCAAGAATGGCAGGATGACAGGCCGAATCGGGCCCGACGAAACCCTTGTTGCCAATGCCTTTTACGGAAAAAGCGCATTCGGGAAGGTCGAGGTTATGAACAGCGCCACCGTTCAAATCATTAGCAACAAGCTGACCCATCGCAGCTGGATGAAGGATGGAAGACCTTATCTTCGAAGCCATCTCAGGCTGAAAGTCACCATCCTGGACTCCAGGGGACACCCGACGGAAGAGCAGATCAACGGGAAGCTGGAAGAACTGCTCACCACCAGGCTGAATCAGATGTTTAAGCAAACGCAAAAAGAACAAGCGGATATACTGGCCTTGGGACAACATTTCAGAAACCACCTGACCCGCGAACAACTGCAGGATTGGAGAACGACGTATTATCCCGATCTGGATTTCAAGCTGAGCGTTACGACCGTCATTGAGAATCGTGGCAATCTTAAGAGCCTGTAGGTCCCGAAAAACGGATCAGAACTCAAAACAAAAAGAGCCGCGCCTGCGGCCCTTTTTGTTTTGGATGAGCTGGATGCTGCAAGATTATTGACGTGATCCTTGCCTCCCGGGTAATGCCTTTGTATTCCTTCTTCAACGGTTTATGTTGAATGGAACAGGATCTCGCGTAAAGCGTCCAGCAAACCTTGATTTTCTTCCGCGGTTCCTACCGAAATCCGAATATGACGCGGAAGCCCCCACCCTTTGGCTGACCGGACGATGATCCCCCGTTCCAGCAGCTGATGGTATATGATATCTGCATGTTCGCCAAGCTCTGCCAGAATGAAATTGCTCATGCTCTCGACATAAGGAATCGATAATCGGCTCAGTCCCTCATAGATTTGGTGCCTTCCTTGTTCATTCATCCGGCGGGATGCATCGACATGCTCTTCATCTCCGAGCGCGGCCGCTGCCGCTGCCTGTGCCAATGCATTCACGTTAAAGGGCTCCTTAACCTGCAGCAGCGTGCGGATGATCCCTTCGGAAGCAGCGCCGTACCCGACTCGAATGCCCGCAAGCCCATAAATTTTAGAGAAGGTGTTGAGGGTGATGACCGGATAACCCGACTTGATAAAATCAATGCCGTCCGAATAATCGGAGGCCGTGGCATAATGGCGGTATGCGGTATCAATGACCACCAGCACACAATCCGGAAGGCTGTCGAGCAGCTTTCTCATTTCGGACTCTGGCATGTAGGTGCCTGTAGGATTATTCGGGGTGCACAGGTAAACGATTTTGGTACGTTCCGTCATGACGGCCAGCATATCTTCTGCAGAGAAGGCATATGGCTCGCGCAGCGGCACCTTAATGACCGTGCCCGACATGAGAAATGCGCCAAATTCGTATTCGCTGAACGTTGGATCGGGCACCACAATCTCGTCGCCAGGCTCCAGATACGCCCGTGAAATCAGCATGATCAGCTCATCTCCGCCGTTCGTCACGATGAATTGATTCGCTGCCAATCCCAGGTGCCGGCCAAGCGCTTGCGTAAGAACCGACGAGCGTTCATCGGGATAACGGTGCAGGTCAGGCAGCTGATTCTGAATGGCTTGCAATGCTTTTGGCGAAGGACCGAGCGAATTTTCATTGGAAGCCAGCTTAATGACGCGATCCAGTCCGTATTCTTGCTGCACTTCCCAGATGGGTTTACCCGCCGTGTAAGGCTTCAAACGTCCTAGCGCCGGCCGCGGCGTTATTTGAGGCTCCGACCCTTCCCCTGCTCTAGTCAATGTTTTTTCCCCCTAACATGATTTATGGTTTGCCATTGCTTATGGGCCACTTCTATATCTCGCTGTAATCGATCTCCAGAAACTGCTCGACTTCCTTCTCCCAGCGATTCTCGACAAAATCAACATGCTGAGGATGCACATTGTAGGCTTCATAATCGGCTTCGCTCGCAAACTTCATGGAGAAGCCGTAATCGTATGTATTTTTGGGACTGATTTGCTTGAATACCTTAAACTCCTGAACCGTCGGAATCGTGCTGAGGGCAGCTCGTCCGTCCTCCAGGAAACGATGCTCCTCCTCCGAGCCTTTCTCGTGCTTAAGCGAAAAAATAACGGAATGAATCAAGCGGTTTGATGACATATTAGTCCAACTCCTTCTCTTTTTCTGGGCAAGAATTACATCATATTATAACGGCAAAGGCCAAAAAAATCGCTACTAAAAAGGCACCCTTTTCCAAAAAAATTGGAACAGGGTGCCTAGCACAGGCAGATTCATCGGCAGCTCTATTTTGCCTTTTGATTGTGATTCGCCAGCAAATCAAGCAAATAGGCTTTCAAGTCAACCATACGTAAATGCGGAGGCTTCTCGTTTGTTCCGACAATGATCAGCGGAACAAGCGATTCCATGTGGCGAATCGATCCGTGGCCCCCGCCCCCCTCATGGGTCGGCGAGCTTCGGTCCGCCAATTCGTATCCCGGTTTAGCCGTCACCACCAAGAATTGTCCTTTATGGGAGTTCAGCGCCCCTGACAATCTTGCCAGCACATCCGGATATTGCCCGTAGTCCAAAGTGCGAGTCTGGGCATTCAATTGAAGGTCCAGCACTTCGGCATCCAACTTCACGGTCCACGCTTGTTTATAACGGTCGATCAGGCTGCCCTTCTCTTTATATTGGAGCTCCTTATACGTGGATCCCTGCATGGCGTGAATCCATTCGTCTTCTTTCCATGCAACAAAATCAATGCGGTCATCCTTGCTTATGATTTCGGCCAAGCTTCGCAACGTACGATCCGGCTTGAACTTATATACGTAAGCCATCGTTTCATTCACCGCCAGCGCAATCTCGGTTTCATCCTTGAGATCCTCACCCGGCTTTAATATGCGGATGCCCTTCAGCATAGCAGGCAAATCAATCTCCGAACGCTGCTCACGTGGAAGAAGCTGCGTCATGCCGCTATCCCCGGCGATGACAAATATAGCCTCTTCGAACGCTTTTTCCGGGGATCCGAACGACTGCAGTAAGGATTGAAGCTGCTGATCCACCTTTTTGACGCCTTCGAGCTCCGACGGCCCCTTTTTATGAAGCTTCTGGTCCAAGTCCGGCAAATATACATACAAAAAATCCGGCAGCTTATCAGCTTGGATCAGATGGTTTACGGCCCCTATCGCGAACTTATTGTTCATCCCCATCCGTTCGGTGAGATCGTCAGGCAATTTCTCGTTACCGTCGAAGGGATTGGACAGAGCTCCCAAGGTTAAAAAATCCGGGCCTTTAACTTTTATATTTTTCTGCAGCGACGTCGGCCCCTGTATCCAATCCGGGATCGTCAGCGTATGCTCGGTCGTTCCGCGATATACCAAGCCGTTGATCGACCCCGATTTCAAGCCCCTGCGGGCTAAATCTTCGTGGATCGTACGCGAATCCGCATGTAAATGCTTCCCGTTCAGATGGATTAACGCATCGGTCAGGACCGGATTGATCCCCTGCCTTAAGATTTCCATCGGTCCGGTGCCGTAATTGACCATTTTTTTATCGTCGGTCGAATACCATAACAGACCCGGAACGCCATGTACGTTCGGATAGGCTCCCGTTAACATCGTGCTGTCGATCGTAACGGACATCGTAGGAAAAGAGCTGACCAGATCCTTGTAGTATTGCCCATGTTCAATCAAGGTTTGAAAGGTGGGCAGCTGCTTTTGGGATATGCCCTTATCGATGGCCTGAGCCATTAGGGAGTCGATCATCAAAAATATGACTTTCTTATGCGTCGCTCCTTGTTCGGATTTTACCCGCAGCAAATCCTGCTCGGCAGGTTGTTTGTGCTGGCATCCCATTACCGTGATCAATACAAGAGACAGCATTCCGAATAAGATGTTTTGTATACGCATTTCCATTCACCACCTTCGTACATTTTGTCACAGAGATGGGAATGTCATGCAAGGGATATTTTGCATATTCGCAGCATGTTCAAACTTAAAAAAGAGAGGACGCTTATCGCCCTCTCTCCTATGGTCTGTATCAGTAATCCGCTGCCGTCCCCTGCGTTTTCGTCAGTTTGAAGAACGATCCCGCACCCAGCACGGAGGTGGCGAACAGGATGGCTCCCATCGGCACGGCGGTGGATTCGTTAATCCCGACCAGCGGTGACACCATCGAACCCAGCATTAAGGGAAGCAAACCGATGACTGCGCTCGCGCTTCCAGCCCGATGACCCTGGTTCTCCATGGCTAGCGTAAATGTACTGGTAGCTACCATGCCGATCGTGATCATATACGTAAAGATCAAGATGACAATGACCGCAAGAGGTCCTTTGAGCATCGTCATGATCAGCAGCAGCAAGGTTGCACTTACCGAGACCATAACCCCGATCCGAAGCAGGCTCCGCTCATGTATGATGCCGCCAAAACGGCCAATGATGAAACTGCCTGTTATAATGGCGATTCCATTGATTCCGAACAGAATGCTAAAGACTTGCGGCGACACTCCGTAAATGCCTTGATATACAAAGGGAGTACCGGAAACGTAAGCGAAGCTTCCGCCGTGAATGAAGCCTACCGTCAACGCGTAACCGATAAAGGAACGATCCTTGAACAGGCTTCCCATCGTACGTACCGAATGGGCCAGGGAGCTTGGCGTTCTTCTCTCGAGCGGCAACGTTTCCTGTAGCCGTATGGCCACGATCAATACGATGACTGCCCCGAACAAACTTAAAAAATAAAAGATGGAATGCCAGCTCGCTCCCGGCATTAGCAATATGGCCCCGCCGGACATCGGCGCAACCATGGGAGCAACCGCGTTGATGACGGATAATAAGGCAAAAAACTTCGTAAGCTCGCGGCCGCTGAACACATCCCTTACAACGGCGCGCGAGATGACCAGACCTGCCGCTGCGGTAAAGCCCTGCAAGAATCTGGCGATGACAAGCGCCGTAATATGGGGTGCCAAAGCGCAGAACAAGGAGGAAAGGGCAAACAAGACCAGCGAAATGATGAGCGGCTTTCTTCTTCCTTGCGCATCGCTGATAGGTCCCACAATGATCTGGCCGACCGCAAGGCCGATCAGGCAGGATGTCAAGCTTAACTGGACGAGCGATGCACGCGCGCCTAAGTCATCGGCGATTTCGGGAAAGCTGGGCAAATACATGTCGATATTGAACGGTCCTAATATGCCGAGCAAGCTAAGGAGCAAGGCTAATCCGAGGCGTTCTTTTCCTGTCGGGTTATGAAGCATAATGTGTCAAACACCTCTACTCTATGATTTTGTATTACATATCCTGTCATTGACTTGTCCATAAAATAGTAAAACTGCAAGGCTGAACTCCCTATGTATCCCAGCCGACAAAAGAAAAGCCCGGTTCGAATCAAACCGTGCTCTTCCCGCTTTTATAGAGGATCCGATTAACCTTTTCGGAGCTCAGCATCATGATCAGGGCAAACAACAGGATGACGACGGGAAACAACCCGATGGATATCTGGGCTGCAACGATCCCAAAGAGCGGGGGCAGTATCGTTGTGCCTGTGTAGGCAACAGCCATTTGATACCCCATGATTTTGGATGATTGGGCTCTGCCGAAGCGCGCCGGCGTTTCATGCAGCATGCAAGGAAATATGGGCGCTAGGCCGAGTCCGATGACAATCAAACCGATGAGGGACAGATAGGGATGCAGCGGCAGCAATAACAGGACGGCCCCTGCAATAGCCGTCACCTGCCCGGCCCGTATGAGAGTGAGATTGTTGATCTTCAGCGTCACGAATCCGGTTATGAAGCGGCCGACCGTAATGCCTCCGTAATACATGGATACCCAGACTGCCGCTGTTTCCAAAGGGAGCCCCCTGGTCCCTACCAGAAAGCTTGCTCCCCATAAACCGACGGTCACTTCAACACCGCAATAGAACAAAAATGCCAGCAAGGTAACCTTTACTCCTTTGATCTGCAGCGGATTGCCGCGCTGGACCATGGCTTCCCCTCTGCTCGCGGAGTCGGTTCCCGTGTGTACGTCCTGCATGCCTTGAGGCTGATGTCGGCTCGCCACGATCTTCCATAGCGGTAACGTAAGCAGCAGGATGAAGACCAGCGCGAATTGCAGGATCGATACGGTATAATATCCGTCTCTCCATGCATTGCCGGTCCCCATGGAATAGGACATGATGATCGGTCCTAACGTTGCGCCGACGCCCCAGAAGCAGTGCAGCCAGCTCATATGATGGGCCTTATAGTGGTTTGCCACGTAATTGTTCAACCCTGCATCAACTGCTCCTGCGCCTAGACCAAGGGGAATCGCCAACAGAATGAGCCAGAACAACGATGGCGCAAACGAAAACCCGAGCAGCGCGCTGGCCGTCAGCAAGCAGCTGATAAGCGTAACGATCCCCGTCCCGAAGCGTTCGATCACGCTTCCGCTGACCAGGCTGGACACGATCGTGCCTCCGGTTACCATCATCGACAGTAAACCCGCGGATTCAAAGGCCGCTCCGATATCCGGCTGCATGGCCGGCCAGGCGACACCAAGCAGCGAATCCGGAAGCCCTAAACTAATGAAGGCAAGATAAATAATAAGAAGAAAAAATGTTACCACCATGAAGGTCCTTTCAACGTTGATATCAATATGGCAATATTCATCTATTCTAAACCTTGTTCGGTCTTATGAAAAGGCCAGGCACGGCTTTTGTCCTCGAAAGCGGCGCGCTGAATGAAATGTCAGGAATGGAACGCCTTCCAGAATTCGCCTTCGGTATTGATGATATCCCGGATCTGTGCGAACGGAATGGTGAATGTCGGAAAACCCGCGGCGTAAGGAGCAATCTCGTAAGGCGCAAACACCAGATGAATCGCATGATCCGTCACATAGAAGGACTGGTCGGGAGCGATTCCCGTATAACTGTCCGGAAACACGTACGAATACTGAGGATCCTCCTTGATCTGCTTGCCGACGATCCGGCTGAGCTCCTGCACATAATCGCTGCCTGGCTTAAACAAATCCTTCAGCGAATACATGCTGCCGTTCCCCAGGTTAATCAAGGCAAAGGTTCGTGTCGGCATGCCATGCGCGGCACCGAAGGGATAATGATAACCGTTCAGCTCGAGTACAAGCAGCTGCTCCTTGTAGAATATGACGTCAAAATCGCCTGTATAAGCATATTCCAGCTGCTGGTCGGCCGGGATGGACTTTACTTGAGACATATCTTTAAGCTTGTTATTAACCGCTTGCTCGGCAGCCCGATCCCTCATTCCCTCGATCTGAGGATAATAAACTAAGTAATCCGGATTGGGTTTATACTTCTCCTCTGCGACCTGATAAGGAGGCTGTAACGGAATTACCGTATTCTGCTTCCAGATGACTCGGCCCGACCGATCCAGATACGACAGCCTCTGATCGACCATGGCCTTTATCAAGCCGCCTGGTTCCAGCGTAAATGAACCACTGCCGTTAACGCGGGGATATCCCGGTGCCGGTTGGCCTGATCGATCAATGAAATACGTCTGCATCGCATCATATACCGAGGCCAAACCGTGCGTGAATTCAAGAACGTCACGATATACATAATCGGACAGCCTCTTTCCTTCCCAATCGGCAATGGCATAGATAGATCCAATATACGGCTGTTCCGGATCGATCGCACGCCCGAGTGCAAACCGGTCTTCCTTCAAATCCCGGATGTCGTTATATTCCGGCTGGATCACCCATGTTCCCTGTTTATTAATGACGCCATACTTCGATCGGTAATCTTCAGCCGTGTTAACGATAGCTCTGCCGTGATGGAAAGGAAATGCCGAAGAAAAAGCCGGCGGGATGACAACGTTTCCCTGTTCATCGATATAACCGTACTTGCCGGCGCTTTCCCTCTGGAAGGCCAGCATGCCCTCACCTAGCGGTCCAACGTAAGCGAACGGATAGGTGGCCAATTGGCGTCCCTGGGGATCGATGAGGGCATACAGATTTTCTTTTATTTTCACAACGGCTTTGCCGCCTGCAAAATCATTCGCTTCCTCATACTGCGCAGGGATCGCCTCCTGACCCTCGGCATCGAGATAGCCGTATCGGCTGTTTGCGCCATCTCCGCCGCCGGAATCGGTAACATCGAAAACGGCTCTTCCTTCGCTAAGCCCCGCGATATACGGATAACTCCGCCTTGTCAGCACTCGCCCTTGTTCGTTGATCATCTGAAAGCCTTGACGATCGATCACGGTCGCTCGATGTTCCAAGAATGGGCTAATGGATTGATACTTGGGCTTCACGACGAAACGGGCGAACCGGTCGATGAGCCCATAAAGGCCGTCTGCGCCAACGACTGCAAGGCCATTGTCCTGGAAATCCTGAGCATCCTCATACTTGGGTTGAATGACCATGCTGCCGCTACGGTCAATGTATCCCCACTTTGTTCCGCTCGTTGTTTTCACGGATGCCGGATATAAGCGGCCAAGGGTCTGCGATTTCCCCCTGCTTGCCAGCATTTCCTTGATCCGGCTCTCAAGCTCAAGCAGAATCTCGCGTGAAGGGTAAGGCTCTGCGAACTCAAGTGCTTTACGGACCGACACAAGCGCGGCCTCCGGCATCCCTGCCCGGTATTGCGCGTCTGCCAAGTAGTACCAATAATAAGCGTAATCCGGATGTTCGTGCGTCAATCTCTCGTAATACTGAACGACGGCAGGAAAATAATAAGGGTAAGCATCCGTTGCAAGCACTAACGTTCCTCGGTCCCACCTGACCACTTCGACTCGATACGCTTCTCCCGTATCGTGGATCCATAACGCGATTTCAGCAAGACCATCCGATCCCGCCGGACCGGGCAGATCCACGATATCGATATAACTGAAATTCACGTCAGCAGGCGCGATATCCTTATATCCCTCCGAAGTCCATGCGTAGATCGACAATTTGGACCAGATAGAGCCGAGCTGCCAACCTACGATTACATGGTTCAGGCTAGGGTTTAACACGGGGGCTGCCGTCAGTAAAGTAACCCCATACCCCTGTCCCATGACATTGGCAACGACTTCGTAACCAGCATTTCGATAAAGCAGCACAAATAGATATAATGCTTCATTCAATCGATACACTCCAACGATTTCAGGCACCTGATCTCCCGTAAGATCGGCGGTTATGACGGCAGCATGTTTGGCAGTATGACCCATGTGTACAATTTCCGCGCCGTTTGGCAGATAAGCCTTAACCATCTGAACCAGCTGCGGATCATAAACGGACATGAAGTTTTCCTCCCTATTCGCAAGCTTTCTCGCCTAATCGTATGCAGACGATTGTCAAATATGCGCTAACGCGTGAGGGAGACGGCGCTTCACGCGACATGTTTCGTTGCGGACCGTTAACTAAAAACGACCCGATCGCGGTTTAGCGATCAGATCGTCATTATCGTTCAGAATGGTTTGCTCACCATGAGGTATAAAATAACGAACGGCAGCAGTGTTGCTATCGTCCCGCCTACCGCCCAATACGTTGAAGCTCGCTTATAACTTGCTGATATTCCTCCATCCTCTACGGACTGCAAACTATGCCGAATCATTCCTTTTTGCAGAGGAATCAATATGCCCGCCCACAGAATTCCCGTAATGCCGAACAAAACCAAGGAAGCCGTAAGCCAGCTCATCCCGCTCATTCCATATCCGGCTTGCATGGCCATCACTATGCCTGAAACGATGATCAGCAGCAGGCCTGGAAGCGTGAACACAGCATCGGCTAACATGACATTTTTTACCGTGTGATAGATCTCTGCAGGATCCCCTTTCAGGTCCGCCCGTACCTTCCAGAATGCCGCCGTGACGATATTGCCCAGAAACAATACGCATCCGGCAATGTGAAGAAATAACCATAACGTCATCAGTCATCCCCCTCCTTCCGATGCCCGGGCCGCAATATATCGATGATGAAATCCGAATATTCCTTCGTGCTGAATACATCGCTTGTTACGCCGATAAGTCCCCGCATCCGCAATCCGAAAGACAACAGCTCGAACAGCTCCGCCGTCCGTTCCGCATCGATGGATTTCGTTATGACGCCGGCTTCCTGGCCCGTAACAATCCATTCCTTGGAAGTGGCTCTCGCTTCCCTGTAGAAGCCAGCCACAATGTCGGCAATTTCCGGCTGATCGCTTTTGCCGATCAGGTACATCAAGATCAGGTTGCTGACATCGTCCCTGCTTTCCAGTCTCGACATGCCGTTTGCAATGGCATTCATCGGCCCGTCAAACTGTTTAATGTTCCCTTGCTTGTTCACCTCGTTCATGAACTGCTCGTTCTGTTCGGCAAGCTTTGCTCTTAACACGAGGACAAACAGCTCATCCTTGCTTGAAACATAATGAAAAATAGCTCCCTTGGACAAGCCGGAACGCTTCATGATGTCATTGAGCGTGGTTCGGCTTGCGCCCTGCTCTCGTATCAGTTCTTCCGTGGCTTCAAGCAGTATTCGCTTGGTCTGCTCTCGTCGTTCTTCCTGCTTCATCTGTTATCCTCCTTGATGATGGTTGGTTACCCCTGAGGCGGAAGCCATCCAGCCATGATGACCGCCGCCAGGAACACGATTTGCATCAGCGTTCTCGGTCCGATCGGAGTGGCCGGCTTGCCGTCGAGCGGCAACCGGTGTTTTGCAGCGAACACATTGGCCGGAAACATGGCCAGCAGCATAAGAGCCAGGCCTGAAGAGGCGAAGGCGGTCGTGGCCGGAATAAGGATCAGAATAGCTCCCGCAATCTCCAGCACCCCGGTGACGGTAACGACAAGCGCGGCATTAGGGATCCCCGGCGGTACCATCGCGATCAGATCGGCTCGCCGTTTTCCCCAATGGGCAGAAGCCGTAATCAGGAACATGACCGCAACCGCTAACCTGAGCGAATTAACCCAATCATTCGTATACTCCCAACCTGCAAAGCCCAGTGCCCGAAACAAAAGAAGCGACACGAACATGGCAATAAACGGTATCATGGCCTTCACCAACCTTCCGTGAATTTATAACTCCATTATATATACCGACCGGCGGTTTGTAAATATAAAAATACAACATTTTTCCAAACCTCCACGGCAAGCCTCGTATGAAAAAGTAAAAAAGCCAAGCCGGTTGCGTCCCAACCCGGCTTGGCCCTTTCTTTTTACGATCCATTCAAGCGTCCGCTAGCTATGGCTTTTTTCTACATACATTCGAAATAGCAGAATATACAACACCGTGCTGATCAAGGCCGATAACAGTATGATGCCGAATACGCCCATCGGCGGTACCCAAGCTGACAGAAATACCGTCACCGGCGCCAGCAATCTTCCTACCGTAAACTGCAAGCTGTCAGCTCCCATATACTGCCCTCTTGCATGCTCCGGCGCATAATGGCTGATAAAGCTTTGCGTCACCGGCGAGCGGACAATTTCCCCGAAAGTAAAAATAATGGTTACGAAGAATAAAAACCAGATGTTGGTGTTCAGCCCAAGCGCAAACGTGCCCACACCGGATAACAATGAAGAAAGAACGAATACGTCACGCTCCTTCCAGTTCCGAAACCACTTGGTTACCGGAAGAATAAATAGAACGAACAGGAGCCCGTTAAGGCCCAGTACCCACCCAAGAATCTCCGTGCTCGATAACATTAGCGAATGACCGTTCCAAGAGAACAGCGTCTGGGATGGCACATAATCGATGACATATACCGCCAAATACAGGTCCAGCTGCATGATGGTCACTAGGGCAAATATCCCTGCCAGTATGTATACCAGAAACACTTTATCCCGAAAAATGATGCCATATCCCTTCCACTGCGCCTTGAACACCTGAAGGATCGAATCAGATCGCTCCGGACTCTTCGCTGAAGCCGGCAAGGTTTCCCGAACAATAAAGTAAATCGCGATGAAATAGACCAGCAATACGACTGAACATGACCACAGGAGCTCTTGCCGATACTGAAAAAAGAAAATGGCTCCAAGTGCCGGACCAAGCACGGCCCCTAAGTTGTTCGCCGTCGTAAACGTTGCGAATACCTGCCGTCGTTCTTGAACGGGAACCAAATCCGCTACCATCGCCGAACTGGCCGGCCTATAGATGGCTCCCCCGAATCCGATGCCGATAAATGCGGCATAATCGGTCCAGTGCGAAGGCGACAGCGCGAACAGCGCAAACATGACCGTTTGCAGCGAGGCGCCAAGCAGCATGACGGGGCGTCGTCCCAGCCGATCGGCTAAAGCGCCGCCGAGCAGGCTGCCAACGATGCTGAATATCGGAGGAACCGTCATTAGGATTCCCGCGATATGATTGCCTAGAGCAGCGCCGAAATATACCGTTATGAAAGGAAAATACATCCAAAACAGCATATTGAACAGCGCTTCGCCGAATAATCGAACCTTTAAATTGGTATTCCATAATCGTATTGGCATAAAACTCCCTCTCTTCAGTCCCAACAGCCCAAGTTAAACATTGGCGATGCAGTTTCTATCCCGGCCGGGTATTACAAACTATAGGGCATTTTCCTGGCAAAATATAGACTTATATTTAACGCTGAGTTATACTAATAATATCAAAGCCGAATATAGTGATTTTCAATTTAGATGACCCATAAAACGAACATTTGTTCCAAATACAAAAGACGCTCCCCTCGGAGCGTCTTTTTTTGTTGCATGGCTGTATTCACTTGGGCCTGCTGTCAGGGCGGGCATGGATAATGAAAACGCCCGTCAGATGGCAGCCAGGATCAAGTAATAGGATAATCCCTAAGGCTTAATCCGCCAGTTTTTTCAGTTCATGCAAATGATCAAAGATCATCTGGCTGACCTCGGAGACCCGTGCCCGATCCTTATACGTGAGCCATGCCAGCTCTTCAATCTCCGAAGCCGGTCTTAACTCCCCTTCATATTCAGCCGTGTAACAGGACATCGTTACTCGAACGCCCTCCGATTTACCGTGGGCGGAAGCGCGGAAGCTCCCTGCATTCGCCGCGGACTTCGGTTTGATGCGAACGGACAGCTCCTCCTCAATTTCCCGAACCAGGGTTTCGATATCGGATTCTCCCGGTTCCCGCTTTCCTCCGGGCAGGTAATACGTGTCCTTGCCTTTTGAACGTGCGCACAGTATGCGTCCATCCACGATGTGGATCCAAGCGATTTTATCAATTTCCGTTATCATATGGATTCCTCCCTCATTCTTCGTTTGCTGATGGCTATGCCGTCTCTTGCTGCTCCTGTTTACCGCCTAACTTAAATACTAGTATGCCCCCGACAATCACAAGAACACCGATCAGCTGATTGCTCGTAAACGGGACCTTCTCCAGGCCCAACCAACCCAAAGAGTCCCACAGCAGCGCGAAGCCGAGCTGCGAGGTCATAACGATCGAAATCGCGAATGTAGCACCAAGCAGCCTTGTCGCTTGTACCAAACAGATCACGACCCCGACTCCGATCATTCCGCTGATCCAGTACCAGGGCTCCATGTTTTGAATGTCGAATGTCCCTTTTCCCTCTACGGCAAGACTCATGGCGAACGAAGCCACAAAGCCCATGCCTAGCACCAACGTCGTTGTAGACCAGGAGCCTGTTTTTTCATTCACCCTGTTATTGAAAATGTTCTGCAAGCTAACCAACGAACCCGCGATCAGCGCTAATACCAATCCTGCTACCATGCTCTATCTCCCTTACGGTTTCTTTCACCATCGTCATTCTTCGTAGATATTGCCGCCGGCTACACTCATCAACGCTTCCCGATCTTTGATCAGAATGGAACCTTTGCAACGCACGATCAGTCCTTCATGACTGAATTTCTGAATCACCCGGTTTAAATGCCGATAACTGGTTCCGAGCAGATTCGCGACATCCGTCAGATGGTATGCCGCAGGGTCGCTGATGACAAACGTGCCCGACGCTTCCTCCGAAACGGACAGTAAATAACTGGCCAGTCGTACCTCCACCGGGTGCAGTAAATTAAAACTCAAGAAATTGGATTTGATATAAAATTTCCGCGTGATGATCCGCAGCAAAAATTGAAGCAGCGGCGGATGCTCCTGCCCGTATTTGCGAAGCCAGCGATAATGCACGCCGATCATGTAGACGGGCGACACGGCCTGTACCGTATTGATCATCGGATTTCCCTGAACGTATTCGATGTCTCCGATCACCTCGAGCGGCGTTTTGAATGAAAGGACCAGCGCCTTGCCTTCCGCGGATGTCGTGAAGATTTTAATTTTCCCTTCAACCAGGACGTACAGCATCTCGGCAGGCTCGCCTTGCGTACAGATGATGTCGCCGTGGTCAAAATGATATAACACCAAATAAGGCTTTAGCCCATCGGGAAATATGGAATTGATTTGGTTGCTTAACAAATAATCCTGCATGAGCTCGGCATCATGAATTTCCTTCACGTCTCTGTCTCCTTTCCCCATCACCAGTCTAAAGGCCCCTTATTATCCGCATCATAATTTGATAATCACGACTCCGGCAATCATCATCCCGATCCCGATGAATTGAGGCAAACTCATTCTCTTCTTCGCCACGCCGAACCATCCGTTGCTGTCAATCAGGAACGTCAAGAATAACTGGGCGATTAATAACGCGGATATCGTTAATGTAACACCGATGTTCTGAATCGCCGTCACCTCGCTGAATATGATGGGCGCGCCCAACGCTCCGCCGATCAGATACAGCGGCTTCACTTGCCCGAAGCCTTGCCTGCTGCCGTCCCGGACGAACAGCAGAATGACCAATGCCATCAAAAAACCGGTCAGCTGCGTGACCGCGGCGGCTTGCCAGGTGCCCATATCCTGGCTGATCCGGGCATTGGCTACACCTTGCAGCGTAATGCAGGCACCGCCAATGAATGCAAATAAAATTCCTCTCACGATACAAACTCCTTCATCTATAGATCTGTATACTATTAAAAGTGATCTCACCGGACGCAGGAAAGGACATATGTCCTGAAATGAACGGGATTCCACATCTAGCCTGTCCGAAGACACGAATTTCATTATATACTATCTGTTGGCTTTTCATCGATCATGCAAAAAAAAGCTGCCTAAATTTCCTTGGCAGCCTAAACGATGGTTACGCAGATATCGGGCTCTCACGCATTCTTAAGGTATAAAACAGTTATAATCAACATTGCATCTATGACTCTATCCTTATTTTGTTTTAAAATATAACTATGATTAGTCATTTATTGACGTTTCTATGACCGGAAGGAGCACCTCTACGCATGCTAGACAGACAAGAACACATCCCTGATGAACAGGGCCGAATTCAATTGCAATCGGATTGCGAACGCTGCTTTGGATTATGCTGCGTCGCTTTGCCTTTCGCTTCCTCCACCGATTTTGCCATCGACAAAGACGGCGGGACCCCTTGCCGCCATCTGGAATCCGACTTCCGATGCGGAGTGCACAACAGCCTGCGGCAGCGCGGCATGCGGGGATGCACCGTTTATGAATGCTTCGGCGCGGGGCAAATGGTTTCACAGGTTACCTATAACGGACGCGACTGGCGGCAGGCCCCGGAGACGGCAAAAGAAATGTTCGACGTATTTCCGATTATGCGACAGCTTCAAGAGCTGTTATGGTATCTGAACGAAGCGCTGAGTTTGCAGCCGGCGCATGCCATACATTCTGATCTTAAATCGTCGCTGGAAGCGACGAGGAAGTTGACCCAGCTTCCTGCCGCATCCCTGCTACGGCTGGATGTGGCAGCTCATCGCGCTGAAGTGAACCAGCTGCTTCTTCGAACCAGTGAGCTTGTGCGGAACGATGCGCGACAGAAGCATAAAGGGCCGCCCGTGCGTCAGAAGATCGGGGGCCGTGGTGCCGATCTCATGGGAGCAAAGCTTAAAGGAGCTGACCTAAGATACGCCAATCTGAGAGGAGCTTACCTCATTGCGGCGGACCTCAGAGGAGCCGATCTGCGGGCCGCGGATTTGATCGGGGCCGATTTCCGGGATGCCGACCTAAGGGGAGCTAATTTAACGAACAGCATCTTCCTGACTCAATTCCAGGTTAACGCGGCGAAGGGAGACGCAAGCACCCGGCTACCTTCTTCCTTAGCCCGGCCGGCACATTGGACGTCTTAACGTCCCATGAATAGCAGCATACACAGATTATTGATCAAGACCTTCGCAAAGGAATCTCCGGCAGCCACTCGCTGCCGGCTTCTTTGTGCTGTCTGAATGTCCGTACCCGACGATCGGGGCCCCCTGATCGTATCCTTTAATTCTTGCCCGTCTTCTTCCATGAATCCTTCAACGAAACAATCCGGTTAAACACCAGATCTTGCTCTGTTGCATGCTTGGAATCCAAGCAGAAATAGCCGTGTCTGATAAATTGGTACGTTTGGTTCATGGCCGGTTCCTTCATGGAGGGCTCCAGTATGGCGTCTTTGATCCGAATCAACGACTCCGGATTCAGGAGATCCGCCCAAATATTATCCGATTCCAACAGCTCGGCCGATTCCTTCAATAATGTATCGTACAAGTGAACCTCCGCCGGAATCCCATGCTTCGCTGAGACCCAGTGCAGCGTGGATTTCACCTTACGCCCTTTGAATCCGCTGCCGCTCTTCGTCAGTGGGTCATACGTGCAGTGAATTTCCATGATGTCCCCCGTTGCCGGGTCTTTCACGACATGCTCGCATTTGATGAAGTAGGCTCCTTTCAGGCGCACTTCCTTGCCGGGCGATAACCGATGAAATCCGGGATCCGGCTCCTCCATGAAGTCCTCCCGTTCGATGTACAGCTCCCGTGAAAAAGGTACCTCCCGCATCCCTAACGCTTCGTCATGTTCATGGTTCGGTATGCTCAGCATCTCGGTGCGATCTTCAGGAACATTCGTAATGATCACCTTCAGCGGGTTCATGACCGCCATCGCATTGCGGCACCGATCCTTCAAGTCCTGACGGATGAAATGGTCGAGCATCGCCGAATCCACCATGCTGTTGCCGCGAATCACGCCAAGTTCGTCCAGGAAATGCCGGATTCCCTCGGGAGTCACCCCCCGTCGCCGAAGTCCTTTCAACGTAGGAAGTCTGGGGTCATCCCACCCGTCCACAAAACCTCCCTCGACGAGTTCCCTCAGGTATCGCTTGCTTGTTACGTATCCGGAGATGTTCAATCTGCCAAACTCCCGCTGCTTCGGGGGCTCCGTCACCTCCAGCTCGGCCAGCACCCATTCGTACAGCGGTCGATGCTCTTTAAATTCGGCAGAGCACAGCGAATGCGTGATTCCTTCAATCCAATCCTGGATCGGATGGGCAAAATCATACATCGGGTACACGCACCACGTGGTTCCCGTACGATAATGCTCGGCATGAATAATCCGGTATAAGACAGGATCTCTCAGATTCATGTTGGGCGAAGACATATCGATTTTGGCCCGGAGCACTTTCGCGGACGTTTGGAATGCCCCTGCCAGCATTTGTTCGAATAACGATACATTCTCCTCGATGCTGCGCTCTCGAAACGGGCTGTTCATGCCGGCTTCGGTCAGCGTCCCCCGGTATTCCGTCATTTGTACCGGCGTGAGATCACAGACATATGCCTTCCCCTTGTTGATGAGTTTCCTTGCTGCCTCAGCGATTTGATGCGCATAATCCGATCCGAAATAAACGCCCGGCTTCAGTCCGAGCCACTCGATATCCTCCCGGATCGCATCCACGTATTTCATGTCTTCCTTCAGCGGATTTGTATCGTCGAACCGAAGATTGAATGTCCCGTTAAACCGGCTGGCGATGGCATGGTTAATGTGGATTGCATAGGCGCTGCCGATGTGCAGATAACCGTTGGGCTCTGGCGGGAACCGCGTAGCCACCGGCCTGTGATATACGTTGTTCTCCACATCGTCCTTGATCATCCTGGTCAAAAAATCCGCCGTTTCCGCTCCATTGTTGTAGTCGTTGCTCATACCTGAATCCTCCCTATGTTTGATTACTGCCGCAATGCCGTATAAAACAAAAAATCCCGTCTCCAAGACATAAGTCTTGGGGACGAGATTCGTTTCGCGGTGCCACCCCGGTTTGCCGATATCTCTCGATACCAGCCTTATCGGGTACGGCCATCACGCGATCGCTTATACCCTAGCTCTGTAACAGGAGCTCCTGTCGCACCATCCCTTATCCATAAGTTCCGATGCGCCGCTCGGAGGCTTGGTTCAATGAAGGGCTTCCCGCTCCTTTTCAGCATACCGGAGCTCTCTGCAGGGATTCCTGTTCATCTACTCTTCTCTTCATGGCGTTTATAATTTGATCCATAATATCACCAGAAACTCAAAAAGTAAACCGCTGTACGCCACCAATAATGAAACGCCCTTGAAAGACGTTCCGCAAGATTATACCGGCAGCAGCTTCACCGCGGCCTGTTTGCCGCTAACCTGTATGCCCGTTTCCTTCTTACCCACCCCGGCCAGATCTTGAACGAGTCGTTCAAGCAGCTTACGGGCAGCTTCGCCTTCCTTGCCCTGGATGCGTATGACCGGCTGGACGGCTTTGCCCGCTGCCAGCAGCTTATGCATCTGCGAGAGCTTGGTGTCGTAATCATGCTCTTCGATATGTACGGACAGGCGGAATTCCTTGACCTTGATCGGACCGCCCGAAACCTGCTGCTTCGCTTTAACCGCCTCCTGCTTCGCTTGGCCGCGGCTTACGAGCTTGCATGGCGGCGGGCTGCTGAACAACGAGGTGCACACCAAATCGGCTTTGTGACGCTTAGCCAGGGCAAGCGCCTCTTCCCTGGAGACGACGCCCAACTCCTCGCCGTTCAAGCCGGTAAGCTCGACTTCGCGCGCTTTTATCTTTTCGTTCATCATCAACATGGACTGATCCTCCTATTATGTCTGTTAAACCATGGCTTTAATGATAGAATAACATACTCTTCCTATCACTCCGCAGGCACGGACCGGACAAAATACGTTCGGTATTCCAGTTGTTCCGTGATTTCCAGGCAGTTCAACTGCTTACCGTATACGCATGCTCCATCGATGCCGATTTTGTCCCCATCGCCACAGAACCAAATATGCTCCGAGTCATGCAAGTTGACGGCCGGGGTATGCCCGAATACCACGGTTTTGTCGATGCCGGTGGGATAATTGAAGAATGGTTCCCGTATCCAGATGAAATCATGTGGAGGCTGCTGCTTCCAGTCTTCCACGCCCGGATTGATTCCGGCATGCACGAATAGGTGGGTGTCTGTTTCATAGTACAGGGGCAATGTATCGAGAAATGATAAATGATGCTCATAATGCCGTTTTATGTAGGCCTTGCCTTCATTGTATCTGGAGCGATCCAGATCGCCATCAAAAAAATCGGCGCCGCAATAACTTTCAATCGTATTTCGCGCACCATTGCGAATCCAGCGTGAATTCGCTTCGTCCGTATCCAGCAGAATGGCATCCAGCATCATTTGATCATGATTCCCGCGAAGGGTGATGACGCTGGAATCCCGCATTCCCATCACCTGCTCAATCACTTCTTTGCTTTTAGATCCGCGATCCACATAATCCCCAAGCAGGACCAGCTTATCCTGTGCGGGATGATACCGCACTTCGGACAATAACCGATTGAATTCATCATAGCAGCCATGAATGTCGCTTATCGCTAAGGTTCGAATCGCAGTCCCCTCCCATCCTCTTTGATAGTGCCACCATAAGTTATGGCAGAACGCACGGTTTCACATTATGAACGTCTATATTATACAAAACTATATTTAGCCATCACATCTCCCCAGGGAGCATAACCGGCTTCCGTAAACCCGATTTGGGTATAGAGCCTTTTTGCATGCTCGTTCCCGGGTTTGTAACACAGCATAACATCGTCCGTACGATTCGGCGAATGGCGAATCTCATCAAGAACCAGGCGAATCGCAGGCTTGGCATAATGCATTCCCTGAAATTTGCCGTCGATCATAAATCGGTATATCCAATAGTTGTCATCGTGCGGGTGCAGTCCGTACATAACAAATCCGATCATTTCTTCATCATGGAAAATGGCTCTCGTTTCGAAACCCTCCATAAATTGAGCTTCCGCTATGGAATATAGATTAGGGGCAATCCATTTCTCCTGTTCAGGTTTGGGTTTAAGGCGGATGCAATCCTCCCAATTATCTTTATCTATGACATGAAGTGATATCAAATGCAAGACTCCTTCAACATGGTTTATGCCTCTATCCTAATTCAACTCGGGCGATATTTCACGGTAATAAATATGTAAACCCAAACAGGACGCAGCACGTTGTCAGGTACCGTGCAAGATAATGAATGATTATAAGCATTTATTCCATATTCCGTTCCCTTCTCAATGGATAAACTAGAATTAACTTTATTCTACATGGAGGCGATATCTATGCGGCAATGTCACAACGACATCCAACCGAAAGGACTACAAATGATGAAACGAATGAGGGTTACGATATATGAAGAACATATTGAACATTGGAGTTTTGGCCCATGTTGACGCCGGTAAAACTACGCTGACGGAGCAAATTCTATTTAAGGCCGGGATTATTGAACAAGCAGGCTCGGTGGACCATGGCAATACGACCACGGATTCATTGGACATTGAGCGGAGACGGGGCATTACGATCAAATCCGCCGCGGTATCGTTCATGCTGGGCGATCTGAAAGTCAATCTCATCGACACGCCCGGCCATGCCGACTTCATCTCGGAGGTTGAGCATTCGCTTAGCGTACTGGATGGCGTCATTCTGGTCATTTCCGCCGTTGAAGGCGTACAGTCCCAAACCCGGGTGCTCATGCAGACATTGAAGGAACAAAAGATACCCACCCTATTATTCATGAACAAAATCGATCGAATGGGTGCCGACTACCGGAAGGTTTATGCGATGATACGCCATCTGCTTGACGAACATATTTGCGAAATGAGTTCGGTCATCAAGGAAGGCGGCGCAGCCGTTCAGGCGGACGCGTCCGATCCCCACCACGCAGGCTGGGTAGAAACCCTGGCATTGTCCAATGACGATCTGCTGAACGATTATGCCCTGGATATTCCGATATCACACCAACGGCTGCAGGAGGAATTGCGGAGGCAAACGCGCCAAGGCAAAGCTTATCCCCTATTTGCAGGTTCAGCAGCCAAAGGTCTCGGCATAGAACCGCTGCTTCAAGCGCTCGGCGATTTTTTCCCGGTTAACCCATCGTCGATGCTTCAGCATGAACCGTTATCCGGCTTGGTATTCAAAGTGATCAGACGACCGAATGGGGAGCGGAATGTATACCTCCGCCTGTACGCTGGCAGCATCCAGTATCGTGATGAAATTCCGGTGATCCATCAGAACGGACAAACCTCGACGCTCAAGGTGAAGCAGCTTCATGCTCTGCACCAGGGCAAATCCATTCCGGTCCATGGAATCGGCGCAGGCGACATCGCCATTCTTATCGACGGCGAACTCAAGGTGGGCGACGTCATCGGCAGCGTTTCCGGGAGGATGAAGACGGTTCATTTTCAAAAGCCGCCGATTCAAGTCCAGGTTTCGGCCGTTCATTCCGCGGAGAAACATCGGCTGCATGCCGCCTTAAGCGATCTCACCGAAGAGGATCCGTTTCTGCAATATAGCCAGGACACGAAAACAAGCGAGAATGTCATCCATGTATTCGGCAAAGTCCAGCAAGAAATTCTGCTGGAAACGATTCTGCAGCAGTACGGCATCGAAGCCGTATTTTCCGCTCCGCGGGTGATTTGCATCGAGAAGCCTTATGGCACGGGAGAAGCTGTTGAATATATAGGCGAGTGTCCTTTTTATGCAACGGTGGGCATCAGGGTCGAACCTGGCGAGTTCGGTACCGGAATTCAGTACAGGCTGGAAGTGGAGCTGGGCTCCCTTCCCTTAGCTTTTCAGAAAGCAATTAAAGACACGGTATTCGAGGTGCTTCAGGAAGGTTTGTACGGATGGGCAGTGACCGATACGATCGTAACGCTGACGCATACCGGTTACGCAAGCCCGGTTTCGACGGCAAAGGACTTTCGAAGCTTGACTCCTCTAGTCCTCATGGCTGCGCTCGACCAAGCAGGGACGGAAGTATACGAGCCCATGAACGTGATCCAATTCATTCTGCCGGAAAACAGCTTAAGCAAAGTACTATCCAAATTAGCCGCGCTGGACGGCACTTATCAGGAACCCGCGTTCCATAACGGTACCGTCCACGTTCACGGCACCATTCCGGTGCGGACTACCGACTTGCTGAAAGCCGAGGTTCATTCCCTTACGAGCGGCGAAGGCATGCTCACCGTTAAACCAGGCGGTTATACGAAGGTGCAAGCTCCCTTCCCAGTCAATACACGTCGGCAAGTCAACCCGCTGAACCGTGGCGAATATATGCTTTACTTAAACAAGATCATGTAAGAGCACTGGAGGACATGCGGCTTCATGGAATTGCAAGTTGGAATGTCGCTCTGCATGTTTCACGTTCGGGGGGCATGCATTCAGGATGTAAATACAGATAGCGGTGTCGAGAGAGGATCTCGCCCGCTATTTTTCTTCTTCCCGCACAATAAAAGCCTGCGCATGTCCGCCATAAGCGATTGCATGCACAGGCCAACCCTTATCCATCCCTGTACCTTCCCACTTGTTCTATGGTATCCATAATGAATAATCGCGTAATCAATCTTTCAGATGCTTGACGATTAATGCCTCAATCGCTATCTCGCCATGTCCCCCGCTCCACTCGACCGTATTCCCGTTGCCGGCATTCAGCACAACCGTAATGCCCGTGTATCCCGTTCTTTCGTGGATACCTCCCGTGCCCAATGCGTTTACGAATGAATAATCAGTACCGTTTACGCTCAATCTCAGTTTAGCCAAGCGTTCCGCCGTACCGTAGACGATTCCGACTTCAGCCCTGCCTCCAGTCGATCCGCCTTTGATATCGCCAAATCGGCAGCAGGCCGTATCGGATCTCAGATGGGTTGCAACGGTAACGCCGTCCGCGGCTTGTTTAAGCTCCGCACCGCCGACCACTTGGCATAAAGCTGCGTCATACACCTCCAGCTTCGGAGAGCACGTAGGCCCTCCCGGAGCGGGCTTAACCCCATCGAGCGTTTGGCGCACGTTCTGGATCGTGCCATCCTCATTAAAGTGCAGCTCATCAATACATACGCTCCGGAGAGTGCCCTCACCTGATATCGCTTGATTGTGATAGAACAAATACCAGCTTCCTTTGAACTCGACCACGGATCCATGCGTCGTTGAACAGCCCGTCGGCTCCAGGAATATGCCTTGATATGTCCAAGGTCCGAGCGGATGGTCACTGGTGGCATAACGCATTCGATTATTTCCTTCCAGATTGTCCGCGTAAGTCAGATAATACCGGCCCTCTCTTTTGAATACCCAGGCAGCTTCGTGAAAATCCTCCAGCCCTTCCATGACTTGAACGTCCCCATGAATCGTCATCATGTCATCGTTCAGCTCGACCCCGGCGCAAACGCCGCCCCCGCCGTAGTACATATACGCACGGTTGTCATCGTCAACCCATACGGCCGGGTCGATCATCGCAAAACCTCCCAGGCCTTGGATGTATCCTTGGTCGATAAACCCGCTGGCAGGTTTGTCGCTCGTGGCGACTCCGATCTTCCAGGTATCGTTCCAATCCGATCCGCTCGGGTGAGGATAATAGAAGTAATAGGTTCCATTTCGATAAGCACAGTCCGGCGCCCACATAAATCCGCCTTCCGGCCGGCCCCAGCTCACATCATCGGAGTTTAAGATTTCACCTTCGTCCTGCCAATGCACCATGTCCTCCGAGGAGAATACGTGATAGCGGTCCATCAGGTCGCAGCCTCGGGGCGGATCCACGTCATGCGAGGCGTATACGTAGATTTTGCCGTCATTCCACACATGGGCCGAGGGATCTGCCGTGTAGATGCTGGTAATAACGGGATTCATCGAAGTAGTTTTTTGCTGTATCGTTGCATAGGGATGCATGTTCATCTTATTCATAGGTTAGGACCCTCCTCGGATTCTATTGATGAAGCCTTATAAGCTCATGCTGATGGCAGCTAAGTCTGGGCACAAGAAATTACATGGGGTATGGCAGCAGATTATACAAGCGGTACAGGAGCACTGACGCCTCTTCCGAGGTCAGCGTTTCTTCCGGTAGAAAATAACCGTCCGTCCCCTGCAGCATCCGTACATGCACCAAGATACTGCTGGTCTGCTACAATAACGGACCAGACGACACGATTCCAAGAGTTTCAATAATCAATGGATCGGGTTTGGGTTATTCCTTATTGCATGTCTTGCTGTCCTAGAATTTCCCTCCATGAATGCACAGGCTTCCAGTTCAGCCGCTCTCGTGCGCGCCGATTGGTTACGAAAGCGGTCAATTCCTGAATAGACGCCCCTGGCAAAGGCACCTGCGGATAATATCGCCGTGCCAGCTCTTCCAGACCAACATCGCTGAGAATATCGCTGGACGTCACATCCAGTCGGCAGGCCTCCTGCGATTCGTTAGGGCTTGTTTCTAGCGCTAGACGGCAGGCGGTGGCTGCATCTCTCGCATCGACGTAGCTCCATAAAATACGATGGTGCCTGGCGGTGTCGGAGAAAGCAGCGATCTCGCGGCTATACTCTTCCGGAGTCAGAACTAATGAAAACCTCATCGCGAAGACTTGCATGTTCACCCGTCTGGCAAACATGTCGCCGATATGCTCGTTGGTCTGTTTGGATAGTCCATAGCTCTCCTGCGGCAGCAGCGGATGGTCTTCGTCCACGGGAAGATAGTGAGGCGCAAACGGATGCTTCGCCCAGCAAAAGCCGTAAGCCGACTCGCTGGATCCGAATACGACACGCTGGATACCCAGCTTCGATGCGGCCTCCATAACGTTATAGGTGGACATGACATTGTTAGCGAATATCCGCTCAGGCGAATAACTGACCGGATTCGGTATAGCCGCCAAATGAATCACGGCATCCGCCTCGGCTAATAATCCATATACCTCTCCAAGTTGATTCAAATCCCCTTGCACATAGCGGGCATACCGGTTCCTTCCGCTGGACGGGCGATTATCCGTCCCAATGACCTTGTAACCCGCCCGGTTCAGCTCTTCCACCACGTAATGTCCGAGTTTGCCTTCCGAGCCTGTGACGATGATTCTGTTCATGATGATGCCTCCTTGTCATTAGCCTTACGGCCGAAGTAGCGTTCCGTCCGGCTTGCGGTCCAGCTTGTATGGGTGGTGATAGGATGTCAGGCGCTTCGGATCGCGCAGCAAGGCGGCCGCTTTAGCTTCATCGATATCGATCCCGAGCCCCGGCTTGTCGTTAAGCTGCAGATGCCCGCCTTCCAGCACGGCATGGCCGGGAAAGGCTTCCTGTTCCTCTGCGCGGAAATGGTTGCTCTCCTGCACGCCGAAACTCATGATGGCCATGTCCAAATGGGCGGCGGCCGCTTGATTCACCGGATCGTTCTCCCCGCCTTCCTGCCATGCGGTACGGACGCCGAATGCTTCGCAGACGGCGGCGATTTTGCGGCATGGCGTAATCCCTCCGGCCTTGGAGACACGCATCCTTACGAAGTCAATCAAGCGCTCTTTGACCAATGGCAGCCATTCCCGAGGATGCACGAACAGCTCGCCCACGGCTTGCGGGGTCGTGCTGTTCAACCTCACGCTGCGATACCAGTCCGTATGCTCCGCCGGAAGCAGATCCTCCAAGAAGAACAAGCGGTATGGATCAAGCTCCTTGGATAGGGCAACCGCTCCCGAGGGCGTCAAATGCTCGTGCACGTCATGCGTGAAAGACAGATTCATGCCGAATCGAACGCGCAGCTTTTCAAACATAGCCGGAATGGCCGTAATGTAACTGGCTTCATCAAATCGATTCGCAGGAGGAAAAATCGTTGACGGCAGCCGAGAGGATACAAAACCGCCGCCGCCGTATCCGCCAAGCTGGCAGCGGATGACGCCATAGCCTTGCTCTTGATAAGCCATCACCTCTTCTTCCAGCTGCTCATAGGTGGAACCGTTGGCATGCGCATAACAAGGCACGGCAGAACGGACGGCGCCGCCGAGCAGCTGATACACCGGAAGCCCCGCCTCCTTGCCCTTAATGTCCCATAATGCCATATCTATGCCGCCCATCGCCGTATGAAGCGTCGAACCGTTGCGCCAATACCCGCTGGTATACATCGTTTGCCATATGTCCTCGATCTGGCTCGCGTCCCGTCCGATCAGAAGCGGCTTCAGCAATTCTTCGATGACGCTGACAATCGCTCCGGGCTGGTATATATCGCTGGCAGAGCCGATCCCGTACAGGCCGTCCTGGTCCGTCAGCACTTTGACAATGACCCAGCTTCCGTCATGCCGGGTACGAATACATTGAATGCCTGAAATGATAGCCATGTCCTTCCCCTCCTTCTATTCAAAGAGATATGCGTGGATCATCGAGCCGGCGTTTGAATGCCAAGGGTCTGAATTGTTGCCGGGCCGACCTTCAACGCATAACGTTCATCCTCGTCCGGACTCAAGGTTTCTCCCATTTCTTCAATAATCGTGCTTTCATAAACTTGATCAACCTGAAACGAAGGTTTCACCTTCATCGTTGCAGCTTCCGAAGACACATTGAAAACCCGGAACATCAGATCATGCTTCTCTTCGCCCTGTTTCAGCGCACTGAAGGCAAGACCTTCGCCCTCCCATTGCAAAAACTCCTGAGAAGCTGGCAGCGTTCCTCCATGCACGCCGGTCTGCTGCACCGTCCATGGAACCGGGAATTGATACGCCTGCACATAAGCACGGGAACGGATAACGTCCAGATCATGCGCGATCAGTTCCATCTCCAGGGTGTGCTGCCCCAGGCACTGCGCTTCAGGCGTCGCGAATACGCCCCAATCCCCCAGCTCCCGAACTCCGCGCAGCAAGGTAACCGCAAGTGTATTCCCTTCGGCAAGCACTTCATACTCGTTCAGGCCTTTATTTGCTATCGTAAGTCCCTCACGGCCATTGCTAATGCTAACAAAGGCATTCTGATGCTGGGCATTGCTCGGATTGCTCCATTCCGCCTCCGGTTGAATCGGACGCTGCGCCAGCTCATAGATGGAGTCAACCGTAACATGGTCCGCCTCAAGACCGGTTCTGAACAGCATTCGGATGCGATGATCCCGCACCGTATTGTCGATGTAACTCTTGATGCCGACCCTACGGCTGTCCTTCTCAAGGGTCAGCTCGGTTACAATCCGAACCTCCGCCATCTCGCTCACCCGCCGGGATTGACGGTACCGGAACGGCACCATGGACCGAATCTCTTCATCCAGCAGGTCATCCGCACGGGTCGGAAGCTTCCAGGCGTGCTCGATTCGGTATACCGCTCTCAGCCTTGTATGATGCACAAGCTTAATGTCCGCAGGGAGCCCTTGAGTAGTCAGTGCTACTTCATCATCCGGCTGTCTGTACATATATTCATTCCCGATATCGCCGGTATCCTCATAGATGCCAAGCCCCTCATACAGGCGGTTATTGACTTTATCCGACAGCATAAACGATCCGTCTTCGGCAATCTCGACGCGAAGGAACCGGTTTTCCATGACATGATCGCCTGCAACCAACTCGGAGGATACGGATGCTTCCCACGCCTTCACACTTAGGATTTCCTTGGGGACCAAGGCGAACGTGCGGTAGCCGATCCCTGGAATGTCTTGAACGTAAAGCTCCACTTCCACTTGATAAGCCCAGTAGGGCTGACGGAACCGGTCATCCGGGAGATCATAACCAAAGACTGGCCCGATCGGCGTAATCACGGCTTCCACCTGATGGCCATTAGAGTCCGTTATACCCCATTCATCTGGATTAAATGCCTCCCATTGTTGTTTGAACTCCTGATACTTCAAATGCGGCGCCTGGTGATCAAAATATCGACGCTCCACATCCACTGTCGCCCTAGCAATTCCTGATCGGCCGTGCCCCGAGCTGTTGAACACGACGAATGGGCGGGCGGCTTCCGGATCGAAGCCGGAGGTATTTACCGATTCCGCTACCCAGGCGGCACTCTGCGTCGCAACCGATTCGGCAACCTGCTGCGATTTGGCAAACCGCGTCAACATCTCCCGGTGCACTTCGTCGATGCTGCAGCCGCAGATGCTGTCATGCGGATGATTCTGAAGCAGCGTCTTCCAGGCATACAGCAGCTCATGCCGCGGATACGCCGCACCGGCCAGCGATGCCATAACCCCCAGCGGTTCGGCCACTTTCTCCAGCAACGTTTGGGTTTTCGCATTTTGCTGCTTGATATATACACGGCTGGACGCCGTATTCACCAGCGTCATCCAACCGTCGGTCCATTGGCTTCGAAGCTCGCCGCGGATGACGTCCAGCGACTCCGGGCTTGCACTGCGCAAAGCCGCGACATATTCCGGAAAGCTGGAGTGGCGGAACGTCACGTCGGGCACTATGCTGCCGGCCGTTTGCAAAGCCACCGTCAGATCCTTCTGCAGCGGCTGATGGTCGCAGCCGTTCATGAATAGCAGCTCCGGGCTTGAAGCGAATTCTTCGGCTTCGGCAAGCTTCCGAGACCAGTACGCTTTTACCTCATCAGGCTCCACTGGAATCTCCATCCCGTTGTTGTACCAATTGGCGAACAGGATCGCCAGCACCCTGGAACCGTCGGGCGATTCCCATAACATCTCCGAGTATTTGGAGGTATGCCCGTGTCCGCTGCCTGACTGTATTTCGTTATTAAATCCAACGGGCTTCACGCCGCGCCCATACACGGCTACTTCGATGCCCGCCTGACGGATCAGCTGCGGCGCCTGCCCCATGTTGCCGAAGGAATCCGGGAAATAACCGATCTTCGGGTAACCGCCCATTTTCCTTGACGCGTTGATGCCGATCAACAGGTTGCGCGCGTTGGCTTCGCTGCTGACCAGGAATTCATCCTGAAGAATGTACCAAGGGCCCACGATCAGCTTGCCCTGTTCGACCAACGATCGGACCTGGTCCGCCCTGTGCGGCATGATTTCCAAGTAATCCTCCAGCACGATATATTGGCCATCCAGGTGAAAGCTTGTGAATGCCGGGTCCTTTTCAAACGTCTCGATGACATCCTCCACCAGCCGAACCAGTCTCAGCCGGTGCTTCTCATATGGCAGATACCACTCTCTATCCCAATGCGAATGCGCGATAACGTGCGCTGTTTTTGTAGTCATCCAGTTCATCCCAATCTTGTAAGGTTTAGTTCAGGGTTGATTCGTTATCGATGATAACGAGTTCAAGCGGTATTACATTTTGACCGAGCCGACCGTCATCCCCTTGACGTACATCTTCTGCATGAAAGGGAACGCGACCAGAATCGGAATGACCGTAATCAACGCGCCTGCCATCAATTCGTTCCATTTCTTGAAGGAGGAAGAATCCAGGTACATCAGTCCCATAGGCAAGGTGAACATATCCCGGCTGTCCACGATGATCATCGGCCACAGGATATTGTTCCAGCTGCCGATGAAGTTCAGGATGGCAATCGTCCCGATCGCAGGCAGTGCAAGCGGCAGGTAGATCCTGTAGTAGATTTTGAAATTGTCGCAGCCGTCCAGCACGGCACTTTCGTAGAGCTCATGCGAAATCGTGCGGAAATAGCTGGTGAACAAGAAAATGGCGAACGGCGCGGCGCCGTTGATCATGGGCAGGATCATGCCGACGTACGTATTTTGCAGCCCCAGATTTGTCATGTTGATATAGAGCGGGATCAGCGTAGTGACGCCCGGAACAAGCAAGAGTGCAATAAACATGTAGTAGATGAATTTTTTGCCTCTATAAATAAACTTCGCAAATGAAAATGCCATCATGGTGTAGATAAGGATGACGCCGACAATGACGACTGCACTTACGATCACGCTGTTGACAAAAAATTGATAGAAATTCAGCTTGTTCCATACCTCTCCGAACGTGGACCAAGCCGGTGCGGCCTGTGGAAACGGGCTTTGCGGATTGGCTAGCGCATCCTGCGATGTTTTCAGCGATGTGCCGATCATCCATACAAAAGGATACAGGCAGGTCAATCCGTACAGGACGAGAACGACGTGTTTAATAAGTTTGACCATGTGATCCTCCTTTAGATGTCCGCCTGGAATGAACGGATGCTAAAAATGGCGATAACGCCGGTAATCAGAAAAGATACCCATCCAATCGCGCTGGCCAGACCGTAGTCATTGTTCAGGAAGGCTGTTCGATATACCAGGGTGCCGATAACCTCCGAGCTGCCCGCCGGTCCGCCGCCCGTCATGATGAACACATTCTCGAAGGCCTGGAAGGCACCATTCACCATCTGGATGACGGCGATGAGCGTGATGGGCTTCAGCAGCGGCCACGTGATTTTCATGATCATCGTGGATTTTTTGGCGCCGTCTACGCTTGCGGCTTCGTAAAGGGTGGGATCGATGGACGTCAGGCCCGCGTAATACAGAATGAGCGTTCCCGGCAGGCCGCCCCATATGGACGTTAGAATAATGCCAAGCAAGGAGGTCGATGAACTTCCGAGCATCCCCCCGGGCACCGCCAGGAAATCCAGCCCCAGCCACAGGAAGAGCGAGTTAAAAGCTCCGGTTGGCTCAAACAATCCTTTCCATACATAGAAAATCGCCACGCCGGATGCTATCATCGGAAGGAAGTAGATTGTGCGGTACCAGGACGCCGCCTTTGTGTTCTGCAGCACAAAGGCCAGTACAAGCGCGATCGGTACGACGACCACGACCTGGGAAACGGCAATCACCAGATTATGGAGTACCGCGTTATAGAAATTTCGGGTTACGATCGGATCATCGCCAAGCAGGAACTGACGGAAATTCGCGAGCCCTTCGAACCGCGCCGTTGAAAAATCAATTCCTGACCAGTTATAAAAACTGAGCATGATCGAGAATCCGACCGAGTATATGCCGATGGCAAGAAACAGAAGTACGCCGGGCAGTAAAAAAAGATAAGGCACCCACTTATTTCGACTCTTTATCATGATCCATCACCTTTGGCTTCTCAATTTAGCGATCGGCTGAACCCGGGGCGGGTCCGGCCGATCGCTCGGTATGCGGCTTAGTTGCCGCTGGCTTTCAGACTTTCCATCGTGTCGTCGAATGTTTTGACCACTTCTTCGGCCGTCATTTTCTTCTCGATCATGGATTGCATCGATTGGGCGTACACTTCCCACTCTTTATGCTTGCCGCGATACGTATTGATCGCTGGGGACGCTTGGCTGTACGGGCCAGGCTCCGCTGCGAACGCTTCCGATATCGACTTCAGGTTCGGGTCCAGGTCCTGCGCGCGGTCACCCAGGTTCAGTGCCGGTACGGTATACGCCGCATTAGCAAACGCAACGGCCGCATCCGGATCGGCGGTCAAGAATTTAATGAAGTCGAGCGCTTGATCCTTGTTCTTGGAATCCTTGTTCACGGACAGCATCGTCAAAGTAAACGGATCCGTCGTCCAGCTCGTAATCTTCGATCCTTCCAGCGGCGGCACCGGGAACGTAATGATATCCTCCGGATTCATTCCCATGGCCAGCAGCGTCGACATCGTGAAGGAACCCCCCAGATCAAAAGCAGCTTTGCCTGCCGCAAATGCCTGATCGGCACCATCGATATCCGTCGAAAGAATGCCCGGCATTAACAGATCTTTATTGGCTAACGTTTCCATCGCTTTCACCACCGGCAGATTCGCCGGATCGCTCAATTTGGACTTTCGTTCGAGCAGGTCGATATAACCTTGCGGTTCGTTCAGCATGATGGACAAAGCCGATCCGGCCCAGTTCTCCCACAAATCAGGAAGCTTGGCTCCAAACACCAATCCGGGCGTTCCCGTCTTCTCTTTGATCGTCTCCATCATCGAGACGAATTCCTCCCAGGTTTTTGGCGCTTCCGCGGTCAGACCCGCTTCTTCGATCAGCTTTTTGTTACCGTAGAAGGTAAAGAATCCGCCGATATCCAAGGGGAGCCCGTAGAACTGGCCGGCCTTCAGCGACTTTTGAATCGTCGTGGCGTTCTTGTCTGCCTGCCAGGAATCAACCTGACTCTGCGTGACGATAATCGGATCCATGGCTGCACTGTAGTAAGTGCTCAAGATATCGTCGCCAACCTCTCCCGAGAGCTCCATAACGGAGTTCTCGATTGAATCGCCGGCAGTTGCCCACCAATTCACGATATCCGGCAGATTCTTGGAGTTAGCGGCAGCCTGAAATTTCTGGCGGTACGTATCGTCCGGCGTGAAGGTCTCCACTTTGACTTTGACGCCCGTTTTCTCCTCGTACAGCTTCGCGGCTGCCTCGATTCCCGGCGTATAAGCCACCTTCCAGGTCCACATCGTCAGTTCCTTATTGGCGTCAGATTCAGTTCCGCCTGATTGCCCTCCTCCGCAAGCGCTTACAATTAGTGAAAAAACAATCAACAGCGTCATCATCATTCCTGCTCTGGTTTTCATTTTCCGCAACCACCCTTATCTTCGATTTTGAATGTTCTTCCGTTACGATTCCATTATGACTTGCCATATGGGGATAAAAGCTGCTGCACCTCCTTTTGATCTCAAGGAACTTACACCATCCTGCGGTTCATATGAGATGAATACGTCGTATTGGAATCGCTTCATCCAATAACTTTAATAACAATATAAACAACATATTTTTTGATGTAAATGTTTATTTTTTGATACAACTAAAGATAGAAACGAACCCGACATTTTCTTTTAAAATAAGACAACACGGGTTTATCAGCCATAAATAAGGATTGATCACTTTTCGTGTAATCATAATAACTTGATATAAACAAACAACACTTGTATATGTTGTATTTATATAATATATTTAAAACGGATCTATTAGCGATTGGAGATAAATGCCATGGTAAAAAAATTCACGCCCATGTACAAGAAAATCGAAACGTTTATCATTGAACAAATTCGGAACGAAAATTGGAAGCCGCGGAGCCGCATACCTTCCGAGAATGAGTTGGCGGAACAATTCGGCGTCAGTCGAATTACGGTGAAGAATGCGCTGACGACACTGGTGGATAAAGGAGTAGTCTACAGACTGCAGGGTAAGGGCACCTTTGTGTCCGACCACCGTCCGGAGGATATATCCAATATCTCAACAGAGGAAAAAGCAGCTCACACGGTGCCCGCTATCGGTTTTCTCCTGCCCCGTCTGGACAACCGGTTCACCGCTAATCTGCTGAGCGGAATTGAAGATAGCCTGTCCGGGAACGGATATCAGCTCTTATTCGCGAAAACCAACGACTCCCAGGAACATGAAATTCTGAGGATCCAGGAAATGAAGCAGGCCGGAGTCAAAGGACTCATCATTTATCCCGTGGAAGGTGAGCACTACAACAACGAAATCCTGTCGCTTACGCTGAACCGCTTCCCCCTTGTCCTGCTTGACCGCGAGCTAAAGGGAGTGGACACCAATTCGATCAGCTCGGATAACTATGCGGCGGCCATGCAAGCCGTCAACCATCTGCATGAGCTCGGTCATAGCCAAATCGGGTTTATCTCCACGCTTGCCGAAGGAACATCAAGCATTGAGGACCGATTGCACGGCTACGAAAAAGCACTTGAGGACCGCCACATTCTCATTGATCGCGGCATGCAGATGACCAAGCTGACGATGACCAGCAGTGACGAAGAGGTGATTGCCATGATCCAGCAATTTTTAAAGGCTAATCCGCAGATGACGGCTCTCCTGTCCTCTAACTTCAGCCCGCATGTTATTCAAGCGGCTCTGCAGCTCGGCATCTCCGTGCCGGAGGATCTGTCGGTCGTCTTCTTCGACGATGTGGAGTATCCGGACTTCTGCATCGTTCCTCCTACGGCCGTCGTCCAGCAGGAGCTCGAGCTCGGCCGTGAAGCCGGCAGGCTGATTATGGAGCAAATAGAGAATCGAAGCAGCGAATACCAGCAGATCAAGCTGCCCACGGTTCTGGTTCCCCGTCAATCAACGGCAAAAGCGAGGAAAACGAACCGAACGCCGTAGCATATGGATTATGTTCGCCATAGCGGAATGCGTAACTCTTTCTCTCGATTCTGCGGCCTGCCCTGCATAACAACCCAAGCACGAAGCTTTCATCGTGAATAATATGGATGCATAACCGATGTTCCATCATGAACCTTCAGGAGGCAAGAGGCCTATGCATGCCATAATCGGGATTCTTTCCATCATGCTCACGATAAGCATCCTCCGCCGCAAATCTCGGAGAAACAATCGATAGCCTACGATAGGCGGATATTCGATTGTGGCTGCCTATCTACGGATGATATATATAACAAATTACGGCCGGCGCATCGCCGGCATTTTTTGCGTTTTACCGGAATCTATCTTTCTTAGTCCGGCGCAACATTTTTTGCCCCTTGTCACATATTAAGCGACAGGAAAAAACGTTGCTCTAGACCCACCCATGCGTGGATTGGTATTATAGTCAGGTACTATTTTTAGGGGTGTGCGGAAGGAGTCGGCCAGACGTGGAAGAACAACGTTACAAGGATCTAAAATTAGGTGAAAAAGGTGCGATCATCAGCATCATTGCTTATATTTGTCTATCTGCAATCAAGCTATTGATAGGTTACTCGGCGAATTCCGAAGCTCTGCGTGCCGACGGATTAAATAATGCTACCGACATCGTGGCATCCATTGCCGTATTGATCGGACTACGATTATCGCAAAAACCTGCGGACCGGGATCATCCTTACGGACACTGGAAAGCGGAGACGGTAGCATCCTTGATCGCCTCTTTCATCATGATGGCCGTCGGGATCCAGGTATTGTTCGGGGCCGCATCTTCCATGTTTGAAGGTACCCACGAATCGCCTGATCTCATATCCGCCTGGACCGGGATCGGCTGTGCAATTGTCATGTACTGCGTTTACCGCTATAACAAGCGTCTTGCCAGCCAAATCAACAGCCAAGCCGTAATGGCGGCCGCGAAGGATAACCTCTCGGACGCTTGGGTCAGCATCGGCACGGTTGTCGGCATCATAGGCGCCCAATTTCAGCTTCCCTGGCTCGACCCGCTGACGGCCATAGTGGTAGGTTTTCTGATATGCAAAACCGCCTGGGATATATTCCGCGATGCCTCTCATCATTTAACCGACGGATTCGATGAGAACATTATCAAAGGCTACAAAGAAACCGTGAAACAAGTGGTTGGAGTCAAAGGAGTCAAAGACATTCGGGCAAGAAATTACGGCAGCAACACGGTGGTCGACATCGTCATTCTGGTCAGATCCAATCTGGACATTCGGGTTGCCCATGATATTTCCGACCAGGTGGAGCATGAATTAAAAGAAACGCATGGCGTTTATGACGTCCATGTTCATATTGAACCGAGTTAAGCCTCCAGATTCCAAAGTGTCAAAACAACGACGAAGGTCCGGCCACATTCTTATTGGCCGGACCTTTCATCAATTCTGTGCTTCGATCGATTTTAAAAGACTGCGCTTCAATTCCTCCATCGTTTCATAGCGGTTCAGGTCAACGCCTATGATGTGAGGCGGGCTTCTGGGATCACCTTCAAGATTTATTTACCTTGTCTTCTCCAAAATAAAACCCTTTAAGTTGTTGATCAAAGAAATCCCTTAAGTTTTCTTGATCGATTGTATAAATCATTTGCCTAGTCCATATATCTGTTCTTGTTATATAAATCTTTTCAAGATCATATTGGATTCTTATTTCTTTTCCGGTCTTTAATTTAAAAACAATCCCTGCACTAATGCTGGTGTTTGATGGTATTTGTTTCAACGCTATACGATCTGAATCAGGTACAGAATTAATCCAATTTACAATATTATTAATTTCATCCTGATTTAATTCAACGTCTATCCAATCGATATATGCACCTGATCCTTTTCTGGTGTATCGTGCTTTGGACATCTCCGTGCTGGAGATTTGTTTTACCTGAATTTCTTTATTTAAGTTTGACTGACTCATGAAACCATTCATATCACCAAGAACAAAATATAATGTCCCTATAACGAGTATGAGGACAATAAGTGTTCTTCTATTCTTTAGATTGGTTATAATCGCACTCTCCCCCATGGCTAATAAAGTTGGTGTGTTCACGAACTCCACCACCATAAGGCCCGAAAGGCCGCGCCGCGATGCGGTTAGGTGGTGCGAATTTAGCCGGCAATTACTTCTCCGACTTCCCGCCTGGACCGAGGGGCGTATGCCCCGATGAGTGAACACATTGTTATTAAGATATCAGCGCCTTCTTCGAATAAGTATTCAACTTACTATGTCTCTTCTAATATTTCTTATATTGGGTTCAATTTGATCAAATCGATTTAAACAGTGGTTTCGAATCATTTCTAAGTCATTGATACTTTGAGACTCATCTTTATTCCTAAATAGAATATTCATAACCCAGTTAGATAGATTACGAAGATGTGCACGATAAGAGTAAAAGCGAATCAAGTCCAGATTAATCTGAATCTTTCGATCCAACTGTTTAATATAAGAAGATATAAAGATGTCGAAACTCGAACCAATATAGCCAAACAAATTATACTCAGGTGGTGCTATGATCACCGATTCCCAGTCTAAAAAGAACAACTGATTATTGTGATATATGATATTTCCACCCCACATATCACCGTGACACAAAACAAGTTGGCTAGCATTGATATGAACTGAATTCCGAATTTCTCTAACTAAGTTCATGTAAAAGAGAATTTGTTCTTTCTTTAATAAAACAAGCTTTCGTAGTGATTGATTTAAGTCATTGTTTAGATTTGATTTCTCAAGGATCGAAATACATCTCAAAAGATCAGATTCGAAAGTGACATCAAATGATTCCTTTGGTAATAAATTCTGATTCACGTGCGGAGTAATCTGTTCTAATGTAGCCACGGACTTTGCAATTCCTACAAGAATCTCTTCTGAGAAAGGATATGCCTCGGTCAAGGTCTCTCCAACTATAAAATTAAATAAAACTATAGTGATGTCTTGTAATTTAGTAAATAAACTCCCAAAGCAATTCTTTATTGGATGAGTCATGTTTATAAACAACCCTTGATGATAAAGATCCCAAGTCAAAGGTAGGTAATAATGTAGTCGTCGTATTCCCTCTCTTTGTCTATCATTATGATGATCAAATAACTTCAAGTAATATTGTTGTTCGTCAATACAATTTACTTTATAGGAATACGCCGAATCCCCGACCGGAATAAATTCAATATCCTTAATAAGAATTCCGTAGTTTTTTTGTATGAATAAAATAAGCTGTTCATCTTCGATTTTGAACTTACTTATCAAAAGTCTCACCACCATATGATTGAGGAATTGTGGTTTGCGCTGATTTCCGATAACTTCTTTATATTCACGAACCCTCACTGGCTTAAGGGGCGAATACCCCGGGTCCGACGGACTTAGCCAGTGCAAGGTTGTCAGGTTGATCCCGCTCCCCTGAAATCCCTCATACCAGACCGAGAAACGAACGGTTCAATGCGTAAATATGGTGTTTTATTTGAAGGACTTGTCCTCCTCAACTTACTTTACAATTCCTTCAAACTTTTCCTTCATTAAAAAACTTGATTTCAATCTCGTTTTTTACAATATTTTTTAATCCTTCTTGATAATAAGGCATAAATTCATCTGCTCTATCAATATCTACCCATTCAACATGACTAATTTCGGATGGTCTAGTTATCTCTTGTTGCCCGCCTATTATTTCAGCTCTAAAAGTAATAAACACTACGTGTTCATCATGTTTTGTTAATATTGCCTCATTGATAGCCACTACACCGTGGACTTTAATATCAAATCCCGTTTCTTCCTTTGCTTCGCGGATTGCAGCCGCATCTAAGGTCTCGTTTTCTTCAACGCCTCCACCTGGTAATGACCAAGTACCGTTTTTATGATTCTTCACCATGAGGATTTTTGTTTTGTCTTTATCTGTAATCAAAGAATACGCAACGTCTATTCGTTTCATATGATCTTCCTTTTTTATGTTTTTTAAGTTTCACATGTCTTTCAGATAACGGTTAAAGTTTTAATAAGACCGTCATTCGTTTCAATTCAATCCACACTTCTGAGAGTGGGGCGTCAGCACGATGCTTCTAGAAATGTATATTTCAGTAACTGATGTTTATAAATGTACGTTGCTTATTTGTTACCGAGTTGTTCCGCCAAACCGACTAGAATTCCTTCGGTTCCACGAATGTAGCAGAGCCGATACGAGTCCTCATACTGAACGACTTCGCCAACGAGCTGAGCACCATGCTTAGTGAGTCTGGATACCATTTCGTCAATGTCTTCCACGGTGAACATGACGCGTAGATAACCGAGGGCGTTTACAGGAGAAGTCCGGTGATCTGATATAGTAGGTGGGGTGAGAAATCGGGAAAGCTCAATTCGGCTGTGGCCGTCTGGGGTAACCATCATAGCAATCTCTACGCACTGTGAACCCAGTCCGGTTACGCGACCAGCCCATTCACCTTCGACCGTGGCTCGCCCTTCGAGCTTCAAGCCAATCTCCTCGAAGAAAGAAATTGCGTCATCAAGGGATTCTACAACGATGCCGACATTGTCCATTCTTAGTAAATTGTTTTTTTCCATTGCTATATCTCCTTATGTGTACAATTTATTTATAGGAAAAAGTGAAATTTGGTTTTCGGGTATGTCATATAACGTTAATGTATCTACGAACCCGAGAGGCTTATGGGGAACAACGACCGGGTCAACGAACATAGCCTCGTCTGCCTGACTTAACTTCTCCGAAATGCCTCGGGCAGATTAAGGAGCCGCAAGGGTGCACCACCGTGAATACGGTGTTACGTGATGCCCAAAGTTCTATTCGATCGATCCACAAATTAATCTATTCTTTCCAAAGTCTTGTTACTTCTTCTAATACCAGGTCTTTAAATTTTAATTTATAGATGTCTGGTTTCTTTGTTTGATTCATGAAATCCAATCCGTAATTCGGATTAAAATGATTCATCATCAATGTCATTACATTCCCGTGTGTTCCAATAGCAATTTTCTTTCCCTCGTGTTCTTCTAAGATATTTTTCAACACTATAACTGATCGATTCTGGCAAACAGTATTAGACTCTCCTCCTGGCAATGCATAGGAAGGGTCATCAAACATCTTCTTCATTGCGGGTATAAATTCTTCATTAGTAATAACATAGTCTGAAAAGTGCCTTTCCCTAAGATCCTCAAATATCTGAATATCTAATTCTAACTCTTTGGCCAACCCCTCCAATGTTAGAATAGCTCGAGCATAAGGACTTGATGTAATAATGTTTATTCCTTCATCCTTTAAAATTTCTGTTATTTTTTCTGCGTTCATCTTTCCCTCTAGGGTAAGCCCCCTGGTTCTTTCATTTCCTTCAGTATATGGTGACTCGGCATGCCTAACCATATAAATAATGGTCTTCATATAACCCTCCCTGAACGTTCCCTTATCCACGTTGTCCAACCGACCAACGGGAGCGGCCGCGATGCGGTTAGTCGGTGCGGATGTGTCCGCTGAATTTGCTTCCCTGCCAATCGCTTCTCGCGGACCGAGGAGCTGTCAGGCTTGATGCGTGGATATGATGTTAGGTGATGTCCCCCGCTTCCTGGATTAACATTCAAAAGTTCTTTATCTGTTCCGCTATATACGATCCTTCTTGAAAAATTAAACAATTCAACTGCAATCCATATGCACATCCGCCATCAATTCCTATCTTGTCTTTACTAAACCAAATATCTGATGTTCCATGGATATCAATAGTTCTTGTATGTCCAAAAATAACTCTTTTGTTTAGATCCTCAAAAGCGTGTTGAATGAATTCATCCTTAATATACATAAAATCATATTCCGGCTGGTTCTTCCAATCTATAAAATTGGGATTCAATCCCGCATGAACATATATGTGATCATGATCTTCGTGATATAAAGGTAATTCACTTAAAAAGTCTATGTGGTGACCAAAAAAAGTTTTAATTGTATCCTTCGCCTGGTTCAATATCTCATCAGAGATTTCGTTATTCATGTTATTAATATCACAATAACTTTGGAGGGTTTGTATTCCCCCATGTTCAATAAATTTAGATCGAATCAATGCGCTATCATTATTTATTAAATCAACCAATCGTTGGTCATGATTGCCTCGTAAAGCAATGGCATTATGCATACTTACTAATTCGATTACTTTATCAACTACTGCTTTACTATTAGGCCCTCTATCTACATAATCACCAAGCAAAATCAACTGATCATCTATCGAATTAAATTTGATACTATGCAACATCTGATTTAATTGATCGATACATCCATGAATATCGCTAATCATAATTGTTCGCTTCATAGAATCTCCTAACTATAAATGTTTTAAGCTCTTGGCGGATTTCACCTACGTTCCTGTATTACGACGACGTCCATCTCCCTTAGATAGCTCTTATTCTAGGGAAGGCAACATCAAAAATTCAGCTCCAATCATGATATAACATTTGGAAATCTAAAGTAGACTAGACCAGCCTGGGATTCGAGAAGGGCAGCTGGAACCCAGTTTTCATACAGACCCGTTCAATCTCCTCAACGGGAAACGATGTATTTCTGTTATTCGAAACGAGATTGGTGTAAAAATCATTGATCACTACAGCTATAGGAGCGTACCGCATTATAATCTCCGCTGCCGAATCCATCACTTCGAGGGATTCCTTACCCTCAGCACAACGACGTATGAATTCGATTCGTTCAGAACGGTTCATCCTACCCGTCAATGCTGCTACAAGCCAGTTCACTATTTGTGTTGCCACATAACATCCATCATGAGTCTTGTTCAATTCAAAAAACTCCAATTCGGAATCTGACAGTTCAAATCGAGAAGACGTTGCAAGTCCGAAGTCCGAAATATACACACGGTGTCCGTCGGTTAAAACATTGTTAAAGTGAACGTCGAAATGTAGTAATCCGTTCGCATTCATAAAGGAGACCGTTGACAACAAGTTTGAGTCCAACATGGCAAACGCTGAATTGGCTGCATTCTCACCAATAGCGACCTGTTCGGCAAGCCAGTTATGCAGGTTGCAAGGTACGTACTCACAGAACAGTACAACATTGTAGTTGGATTGCTCAAGGGCCTCAATACGATCCCGTATTTTTGAAGTACCCCAAAACTCAACCATTTTGGGAACATCGCTCAGTTCCTCAGAGATTGGATTACGCCGTTCTGGGCTTTTTAACACCCGCCAGTGATACATTAGGGGAAAGTTCTCACACTGTCTCGCCAGAACCCAGTTGGTGGTCATGGTATGGGCAGCGACCTCACGCCACACTCCAGCACCTGGTGAACCTATCCCATAGTGGCAATACGGAGGAAGATTGAACGCGTTTCTGGTAGACATATAATTATCGTAGTGGCTTTCAAGTTCCGTAAGCGGAACCATTTTCACGAACACGGGTGTATCATCAATTTGTAAGAAAGCCGTTGTACCGCCAATACCAGTATTTAGAACCGTAGCTTTTTCCACTCGCTTGCTAAGCTGTTCATCACTTACCAGACATAAGGCAGTGGACACGGCGGCATAGCGGGCAAGTCGAATGTCGTGAATCGAATGCTCGTTCGTTGAAAATTTCATACGGGATAGCGTCCTTTCGCTCTGTTGTTCTGGTTAATGCATTTTTTACTATGAATCTAACTATTATCATCTCTCTGTTCTGTCGTATAACGTTCTTGTATTCACGACGTCGAGAGGCTTAAAGTACGCATCTGGAGAGGCGTAGCCTCCAACCAAACCGGCTGAGCGGAGCGCAGTTAGCCTCGCAGATGGGTCCGCCGAATTCTCTCCCCTGCCAATCTCATCCCGCAGACCGAGGAGCCGTCAGGCTCCGAAGCGTGGATATGATGATAAATGATGCCGGCGCATCTTCGAATTCCCCTCATTACATCTTAATTATAAATCCTGTCTTATCCCCTTTAGTGAATCCGCAGCTCTCATAAAAGCTATGGGTTCCTTCCATTCTAGAGCTTGTCATTAACATCACTTTGTAACAATCATTCTCCCTAGCGGTTTCGACTGCTTTTTGAAGTACTAATTTCCCGTAACCGTTCTTTCTATAATCAGAATGTGTAACAACATTCTCAATCAAGCCATATGGTCTTGCGCCCCTAGTTAAATTCCTAATAAGAACTAAAACGCATGAAGAGACAAGCTTCCCCTCATGCTCTACAACAATAATCTTCATCAGCTTGTCATTCATTATCTCTCGCCAATGATTTTGTATTTCGTATATATTCAGTTCTGGATCATCTGCATTTAAATGCTTATATAGCAAAAGTAGTTGATCTAATTCATTCCTATGAATGTATCTGACAGACACATTGGGCATGATGATTCCCTCACTATTTGGTTTTTATCAGGTTTCGGCGGTTCATATAACGTTCTTGCATTCACAACAACCACAACCTTAATGAAATTTTACATCCTGAAATGCACCCTTCGCTAAGATATGCCTTCTCAATACCCCCTCAAATCGCATTCCAGTCTTCTCCATTACTCTGGCGGATCCGATATTATCCAGATGGCATCTTGCTTCAATTCGAACTAACCCTAATTCATTGAATCCAAACCCTAAAATTCTTCTAATTACCTCGGACATGTATCCTTGATTCCAATATTCATTTGACAATACATAACCAAGCTCTGCTCTTTTATTTCGATTATCCCAACTCACAAAACTACAACTACCAATTAGTTTCTTGGCTTGTTTGTGCTCAATCCCCCAAGGTCCTACTTTCTGTGTGTCATAACGGTTTAACACAAATTCAATAAATGCTTTTGTATTATCAAGTGACTGATGAGTGTCCCAAACGGTATATCTCGATACCATAGGAAATCTACAATAACTATACATATCATCCTGATCCGAGTAACTTATCTTTCTTAATCTTGTTCGTTCAGTTTCAAGAACATGGAACTCTTGAAAATGTTCTTCAATTTGCGTCATTGCAGTCACCACCAGATAAAATATTAGTGCCTAGCTTTCAGATAGCGTATATGTATTCGCGAACCCGAGAACCATAAGGCCCGAAGGGCCGGTCGCGGCGCGGTTAGGTTCGCAGGGTTGTCCGCCAACGCTTCCTGTATCTCTGAAATCGCTCCGCAGTGAAATCCCTTCGCTCTTTGCGGACCAAGGGGCGAACGCCCGCTGCGCGAATATGGTGTTATGTGATGTCTGCCTCATCTTCGAATAACTTTCAAAAATTATAAGTACTTCTTAAAGGCTTTACTCGAATCACCGTCATAACCTAACTTTGTATAGAACTCGTGTGCTTGCTTCCTCGAAGCTCCGCTGGTTAAAAAGACCTTAACACAACCCCTTGAAATACACAGCTCTTCAATATGCTTCATAATGAGCGATCCATAACCTTGACCTTGTCTGTTTCCAGATACAATTACACGTTCTACAACCCCAAAAGGTTGTGACTCTATCAACGCATCTAAACATAGATGCAGATGTGCAGTTGCAACGATCTCTTGGTCTACTTCGCAAATGAACAAGAAACTATTAGGATCTTGTTTAATTTCTTCTATTCTATCTTCCAACACTTTTATTTTTGTGTTGTTTGGAAGCAACTCTTTATATAGTCCTTCAATAGCTTCGGCGTCATTGGATCCAGCTTCACGAATTATCATTCACATTCTCCTCTGTATTTAGGATGATTTCACATAACGTTCCCGCATCTGTGACGCGACCCAGCCTTAGATAGCTCTTATCTTAGGCTGGGTCGTGTGTTGTCTGAATTTTCGCCTATGAGCGTGCTTGCTTATGAAAAAACCAAGGGGCGGAGCTTAGATGCATGGTTTAGTGATGTTACTGCCTTATCTGTAATTACATTCTCATAAATGTTTTACGGATATATATTGTTTCTTATGTATTCATTCTAGTTATTTATAGTATTTTAATGGTATTTCATCATATCTTATATGTTATAATTTTCTAGTACAATATACGGCTTTAAGGGCGGTCGGCTAATCTCCCAGAAGGGAGGTGATGCCCATGGAGGTCAAAGATGCACTTTCCTTAATGTTCATGTTCGGCATGTTCATTCTGGCATTGCTTACCTACATGAAAAAGAAATAGACCGCCCTCGCTAAGGTAACGGTCTATTTCTCGACCTAACTCCTGTGGCCGACTGCTCTTTATGCAGTTATTGTGCTTTGGAGTCGTGTTCCAGCACGGCTCCTTACTTATTCTTACCTCAGTATAACTCATTTTATAACGCTTTTATATGTTTTGTTGATTATTTTTTATTTATATAAGGTCTGTAGTGCTAAAAACCTTTGATCAAGATTCCAACTCTATTTTTTGCTTTGGTATAAAAACTCAACTTCACCATCTAGCAAATATCGATATTCAAATAATTGCATTGTTCTTTCCCTAATTCTCTCCTTTATAACCCTGCCTAGGCTTACCGACCCTTGTGATCCAAGGTAACCATTATTAATAAATGACTTCTCTACAAATTTTGTTTCCCTTAAGTGATACTGTAACCATTCTTTCTGCGATTCAATTAGTGCTTCTCTTGGTTCTCTATCCAACTTAGAAAGAAGCTTTTTATATATATGATTTAACTCATTATCCCAAATCTCTGTATATTTGCTTTCCAACGCCCCCCATTCTAATGTTGTAATAATCTCTTTGGAATTTTGAAATTCATTAAATTCCACCTCATAATCATGATCTATAGGATTTCGAAGCATTTCATCATAAAATTCTCCTTTCAAATCAAGGTTCCCAATGCTCATGGTTAACACTTCATAGTTAGAAGGATCTGAACGACCTTCAGTTATTTCTTTCGATTCTGTTCCAATACCTGTACTCACTACATCAGATGGCAGTTCAGAATTCATTATTGATTTAGTTTCGCTGTTCAAGGTAGTCGATTGACTATTATTTTGACAAGATGAAAACACTATCGTAATAAAAAATAATATGAGTATCTTACCTTTCATAAATGATCTCCTTAAATATTTCTTTAATATTTACCGGAAATGGCGCATAACGTTCTTGTATTGACGAAACGGCCCAGACTTAGATAACTCTTATCTTAGGTTGGCGCGTTTGTTGTCTGAACTTCTTCCATAATTATTCATCTGACAACCCAGGGGCGATAGCCCCACAGCGTGAATATGGTGTTATCTGATGGGATGCCTTTTATGAACTACTAACATCTCTTTTACTTAATTTCTTAAATGCCGAGTAATCCTGATCGGACTTAATAAAATTTAATATCTTTTCGGCACATTCTGTTGGATTCAACTCTTCAGTATTTACTTCAAGGTCATATTCATTAAAGCAATATACTTTGTCGAACTGGGAATTTGCTAGTCCAATCATTCGATCTCCTCTGATTTGCTCTCTTCTTGTGAGTTCTTCTTTCGAGCATATTACACCTACGAATAATGTAGGATAATCAAAAAGTACATCAAGATAATCATTAAACCACTTGTCATTTTCGATTACGGTATCGACGATTACATTCAGACCATATTCTAAAAACAGTTTAATTGTGGCGTAGTACATGGAGATTATAGGATCAAACATTATTTGTCCGATAACTACATCATCCAATTCTTTTACTGGTTTTAAATCTGGAAATTTGTTATTAATAAGATCATTGAAATTATGAAAAAAATCATCTATGGATAAATGATGAAAAAGAATCTCTTTCTGATTGATCAGTTCCATAGAAATACTAGTCTTTCCTGCACTTGAAGTTCCGTTCAAGAACACAATCTGTCCTTGCTTCAAACGAATCACCCTCACTTATAAGCGTATCTTTCAGATAACGTTCAGGCATTCACGAACCCATACTGCAGTAAGCGACCAACGGGAGCGGCCGCGATGCGGTTAGGCAGTGCAGGGTTGTCCACCTGTTCATCTTCCCTGAAAATCCTCGGGCAGACCAAGGGGCGCGACAGCGACCCGCAGCGTAAATGTTTTGTTATCGGATGTCAATGCCTTCCTTGAACCTCTAAAAATCTTGGAGTCAGTTTCGCTTTTGTTTTTATATTTTATAGTTTTCTTGCCTTTATCACAAAAGTTACTGGAAGCATTTTTGCTCTCTTTGCCATATCGCTGTTTTCATCCCGCGATTGCATAAATTCATGATCAGATTCCTCAATCATTAGCTCAATTACAAACCCTGCTTTCGCAAGCGCGTTTACATAGGTAGACAGCATCCGGTCCGCTAACAATAGCTCACCTTCATCAACTGCTACCGGATACCAACCTTCATTAAAGTAACTCTTATTAATTACAAACCTATCATTTTCTGTAGTAATCCATCTGTGTATAGGGTGAGACCAACTGAAAATAAATAGCCCGTCTTTTTTAAGGTAAGAAGATATTCGTCGAAAGGTACCCTCAAGATCGGTGGTCCAACCTATGGCATAAATTGAATAAACATAATCAAAATAATCCGTTGGGATGCCGCATTCTTCTTCCATAGGAGAACATATCAATTTTGCTGCTATACCACATGACTTCAAATGTTGCGCTGCCTTTTCAATTTGTCTTTCTGAAATATCCACAGCCCATAGTTCAGATGCATTTCGTTCCCCTTGATATTGCAAAGATTGACCATTTCCGCAGCCGATCTCCAGCAGTTTTTTTCCTGAGATATCACCAAAAAGCTGGCACTTTTCTTCTGAGATAAATGCTCCATAATAAGGGAGCACGATTGCTTTTAAGAAGTCATTGCCTTTGGTATCCCAATATAGGCTGTTTGTTTTATGAACAACATCCGTTTTTAAATCTTCCGAGCTGCCGACACCATTTTCCACATCCACAATTATGTTTCTTCTATTTAATGAATTCTTGTCCATGAAAACACCTTCTCTTAGTAGGTATTTATATTTGAGTATTTCAGATTTGCATTGATTTCAGATAACGTTCTTGTATTCACGACGTCCTGGCCCCTTAGAGTCGCTGCTTATAGTTGTGAGGCTTGCCGAACACCTAATGCAGGACGTCCCGACGGGCTTAGGGGGCCGGATGTGGTCACTCGCTTCTGAGAGTGACCCCGAGCGTCAATATGGTGTTAGCCGAGAGAAGTTCTGGAAGCAGCCATTGTATTTAAGGCGTTCTCAAAATAGCTATATACTTCATCTGCATTTCCCAGAAACTCTTCAACAAATACATCACTATCCAAGTAACAAGCATACAGATACTCAACTAAAGCGGAGTCAATCTCGCAATAGTTTATTATGGCATTCTTCATCTCAATAATGTCATCTTGCCATACACCTGTATCTGTTAAAACCAAAGAGTATAATGCACGAATTAATCTCTTCGAATACCCTTTAATATATCTAGTTTTCATCGTGTGATCACTAGCAGTAGAAAGTGAACGACGTACACGATCTACTTCTTCCTTGGTCTCTGTATTTAAGCCTAGAATGAACTCTGGAGAAATAATGATCGGTGGTACTTTTTCACCAATGTCATGACCATACATGCAAACACAAATGATCTTAACCCAAAAACCCCACTCATTCGGTTTACTTAATACATCGTCAATCGAGCAAATTATCGTATCAATCTTAGTTACTATTGGATATTCTTCCAAAAGCCTGTCTTTAATATTTGACAATCTTTCGTAATCAATATCTTTGGGATTTACACATACAATAGTAAAGTCTGCATCTGACTTAAAAGGTTTAGCAGTTCCTTTTGGAATCGAGCCACACATATAAATGCTATGAATCTTTCCTTTAAATTCGGTAAGTATATGATTTATATACTTATCAACAAAATCCTTATATTCACTTTGTATTGCAATTCTATTTATAACTTTTTCTAATATCATATAGACTCCTCCTAAACTAAGAACTTCTTTCGGCTAACGTTATTGTATTCACGAACACTCACTGCCTTAAACAACCGTAGGGAGTGGCGCGACCCGGTTAGGCTGTGCAGGGTTGTCCGGCTGAGTTAGCTTCTCTGCAAATGAAATGACTCTTTGATTCCACTTCTTCTACCTCGGCCGGACCAAGGAGCGATAGCGACGCAGCGTGAATACCATGTTAGCTGATGGATCGGCCCTCTTCGAATTATCTAAATTCACTTATCTCTTTTATTTGTTGAATAATTTCCAAAGTATCATTGGGGTCCTTGATGTCAAATAGATAATTAGCCTCATCTTTAGTAGGTTGAACTTCTATCGTATTTTCTTGTCTCTCCAATACTTCCAAAAAGTTCAAGGCACTTCTAAATATAGCTTTACTTCTTTGGGTTTGTGTAACACGTTCTTTCAATAAATCAATTGGTAAATTAAAGTGGACTATAATACTTTCAAATCCATTGTCATGAAAGTTCTGGAGTACATTTGTTCTTCCTCATTTATTTAAATTGGAATTGCTTAAGATAATGTGGAAATTGCTTTGCTCCATAGCATAGTTAACAATAGCATTTGTTATAGAGAATTTTAAAGTATTGGGACCTTCTATAGGGCGAAGTTTCTTATAATGGCTATTAATAAATTCAGCATGATTATCCTGATCAATGACTATGGCTTGTTGTAGTACAGATTCTAATTCTTTAGCAAAAGTGGTTTTTCCACTATGAGTTTTTCCAACCGTCATGATTACCAGGCGGCTCATAAAATGCTCTCCCATCAATGTTTTCTATTATGATTTTTGCCAATCTTTCAGATAACGTCGTTGTATTCGCGAACCCGAGTGGCTTAAGCGGCAATCGGGAGCGGGTGGTTCCGCCACTTTGCTTTGCAGGGTTGTCTGCCTGACCAACTCCTCCGAAAAGCCTCGAGCTGACCAAGGACCTACCAGGTCCGCAGCGTGGATACGGTGTTAGCTGATGAAATTGCCTTCCTCGAATTACTTACTACTAATCTTTATTATTTCTGAGCAATTCGTCACCAGTTCTAAACCAAGGTTGCAAAGCAAATCTTGCTTCACCAGTTCCGTAATCAAAAAATCTTGAAACTATCTTAATCTCATTATCATCATTAATAATTGACCAAGGACTATTCTTAAATAATTCAATATCTTCTAATCTGTAACCATTTAAATCTAAGTACCAATTTTTATTCTCATTATCTATTATTTCATCTATTTGTCTTATTTTATTCTTTATATATTCATTCTAAATTAAACTTCCTTCAAGGTAGTGTTCTGTTAAACTACCAACAAACTCAAATCTGTGTTTTCAATAATAATCTAAAACAAATGTTTGCACGTTGGCTCTTCCTTTATCTTTTGATTTTTCATTTTACAAGAATTTTCTATGCAATGGTTTCAGCTAACGTTCTTGTATCTACAAACCCGAGAGGCTTAAAGGGGCGCCAGCGACTGGGCCCGACGAACTTAGCCTCGCCAGGGTTGTTCGCTGATTCCGCTTCTCTGTAAATGCTTCTTTTGAACCAAAGGCGCAGCCTGAAGTGTAGATACATTGTTATAGGATGTTAGCACTTTCTTCGAAAGACTTACACTATTCAATCCCCCGTTAATTTGGTTATTTGTTTGATTTTCCTTGTGTTGAAAAATAGATTATAAGATTGATTATCCAAATACCTGTAATTGCTAAAAAAATATAAAACGATACAGGGTCTCCACTTAATCCAATCTCGTCAACGATGATTCCACTATTATATAAAAGTTGACCAGAAACAAAAATCGAGATAACTGACAAACTAAGGACAGTAAAACCGTTTATCATTTTATTTTTTAATTTAGGGATTATCAGTATAAAAAATAAAAGTAGTGATACAACCAAAATAGAGATAAAAATAGGTCTTAGCAAAGTGAATGTTCCTAAAGTTTCAAACGATTTGTGTGTGTACATTTCTACTCCTCCTCCAATATATATTCTTATACTTCAATTTGCTCTTTATAAGCTAAACTACACAGTTAGTTTAAATCAACTAATAATGAATTGCTTTTGATTTTTCGTTATTGCGCTGATTTCCTATAACGTTTCTGTATCTACGAACCCGAGAAGCTAAGTCCGTCGGACCCGATCGGGTCCAACGGACTTAGCCTCGAAGGTGTTGTCTGCTGAGTTTCATCTGCGAAATACCTCTTGCAGACCAAGGACCGAAAGGCACGAAGCGTAGATATGATGTTATCTGATGTTCTTGCCTTCTTCGAATTACTAAACTAAGTCCTTCAATTCATAATAAGCGTCTCTAAGCCATGGATGAATAACTCTAAGGTTATCTCGCTGTTTCCATAAAAAATCAATATATTCGAATGCTGCATCGTTCAAAGAATGATCTAGTTTCTGCGTAATCTGAAATAAATATGGAGGTTCGCCAATTTGGTCCCATTCAATCTTATCTGCAACAAACAAAACCTTGTCTAAAATAGTTGAATTTTTCTTTAGTGTCGTATGACACCCAACTGCATCAAGAATTTCCTGATCCATAATATTAAATATATCTCTAGCCATTTCTTTAGATATCTTCTGATGAATTATCATTGGAAAAGCCTCTTCTTCAGACAGTACTTCAATACCTAGATCATAGGAAACTTGAATCCTTACATCGTTAGAATAAACCGCACTTATATCATGTAAATATCCAGCAATTTCAGCTGAATCTGCATTAGCATTAAATCTTTCCGCTATCTTTCTTGCCTCTTTCCCCACCCTGACACAATGCTCCGCAGTTTTAGGGCAACCATTGTTCACTAAAAAATTATATATGTCATCCTTGAGATTTCCGGATAAAGAATTTATAACAAGATTATTATATACTGACTTCATAAGCCCTCCTAAAACGTATTAACCGCACGCAAGAATTTCCGATAACGTTTCCGTATTCACGAACCCTCACTGGCTTAAGGGGCGAAAGCCCCGGGTCCAACGGACTTAGCCAGTGCAGGGTTGTCTGCTGACTCCTCTTCCCCGAAAAGCCTCTAGCAGACCAAGGGCTGTTAGGCGCGCAGCGTGAATACTTTGTTATCCGATGCTACCGGCCCTCTTCGATGCGCTTGTTAAATTTTTATAATCTTCAATTAATTTATTGTATTCATATCTTTCTTCTATGGGATAATCATTTCCAACTATATTTATGTACCTATTTAATTCTCTTAATTCAATAAAAAATAGTTTTTGATTCCGTATTCTATCAGAAGTGAAATAAAACCCTTCTACAATTTCCTCATCATTCAGTGAAACTAGAAAAATGTAACTATGTATTATCTGATTATATAAGTAGCTTGCCTTCATACTTTCATTTGATGGTGTATCTAAATCATATAGCTCTTGAATTCTATGCCAATTAAATCTTGTAACATCTTTTCTGTTTTTAAACGATTTAACCTTTAATTGTATTTGTTCAGTGTCATGGGATAATTTCTTGGCTTCAACTAGCTTTCTAACTGAATACATTACGATCATTATGTCTTTCTCAAACTCCACTAACATATCATCATCGTATGCTGTTGATAAATACACTTTATTAATCTTGTCAGAAAGTTTTAAAAGATCTTCTTTCCAATAACTTGATTCCCATATCATTTGGAGGACTCCCTTTTAATAGATTTGATATTTTTTTAAAAATTAACTCTTACGGTGGTTTCGGATAACGTTCCTGTATTCACGACGTCCGACGAAGTCGGATGTGTCTGCTGAAAATACTCCTACGAAATCCATGCAGCAGACCAAGGCTCCATTAGGAGCCGCAGCCTGAATATTTTGTTTTGTGATGTCAGCATCTTCTTCGAACTACTTGACTCGGTTCTTTGATTTCTTTGCCATATTTTTAAACTCTTCATATTTCTCTCTTGATGCTTTAATTTTACTCTCTACTACATACGGGGCATCAGTTGCTAAGTGAGGTAATTTCTCATTTATGTAACTATATAACAATCTTTTCTCATTATCGGTTGGATTTATCGGGGCAACAGGTATAGGTAGTGGTTTATCTTCTGCTTCTACTTCTTCGAGTAAACTAGGCATTCCAAAAGCAAAGAAATTATGAAAAGCTCTTTTCCTATCTGCTTCTGTTTCTTCATAATTACCATTAGAATCTAATCGGAATCGATCAAATTCGACCGTAAGCAATTGGTGTGGCTTCCTATCTTTATTTTTGTAATACAAAATGACCTCAAGTACATCCTGATTTGCTAATTGAGGTACAGACTTATATTTGTGATTCTTGGGCTGGGAGATCTTTATAATTTTATCTCCATTAGAAATGAATAAATATCTGCATCCAGTCATTCATACCACTCTTTCAATCTTTTATTTATGCTGATTTCACATAACGTTCCTGTATTCACGACCCGACGTATGTCGGGTGTCCGGCAAATGCCGGACCCAGGGCGTATGCCCGATGCGTGAATATCATGTTATAGGATGTCAGCATCTTCATCGAATTCGCTCACTTTTATTTATCTTTTCAACTATTAAAATGCTTTTGATACATAATCACTTATCTAGTTTGATTCCTTTTTTCAATTCTCTTCATGTCATTTCGATAAGCTTCTACATAGGCCTTATACTCTTCGAGATCGGAACACTCAAACCATCCACTTTTGTTGTTGATTTCATATAGCAATTTATATCCGTAGTGCTGGATCAAGAAATCCCAACCTACATCATATATAATAGCTTCGAGAATCTGACAAAAATCAAATAATTGTTCGACTTGCTTTGTAGTCATTAAATCGTTCTGTAAATAGCTTGTTCCGTCTGGCTCTGGATATATACGATAAGCATAACAATCGTCGTTACTTATTTGCTCCATAATTTGTTTTATACCTTCTTCAAGTTTTTATTAAGGGGTCCTGCTGATTTCCTATAACGTTTAGGTATCTACGAACCCGAGAGGCTGAAGGCGCGAACGCGCCGGGTCCCCCGGGCTTAGCCTCGCAGGGTTGTCTGCCTGATTTGCTTCCTCGAGAAGCCTCTGACAGACCAAGGAGCGTAGTGACGCGGCGTAGATATGATGTTAGGTGATGTTACGGACTTCTTTGAACTTCTTACAAACTAGGTTTTAATAATCTTTCTATAGTATCTCTTAAATTTAAAATCATCCTGCTCTTGTTCTCCCTCTATTTCTTTTTCACCTATCTCTAATCCATTAAAAAGAGCATTGTTCTTAAACCAATCTACGAGCTCAACCAGCTCTGATCTATCAACATTATTGTCGTTATTGTAGTGTGAAAAAACGGTCAAAGTAAATGCTGGAATCCCTATATCGCCATAAATAACCAATATAAAATCCTTGTCCTTATAAAATCTTTGCAAATACTGTTCAATCTTACTTTCTACAAAGAACAATGATTCAATCACATCTTTATTACTGATACTGCTCTTCTTCAATTGACGAGTAAAACCATGTATGTATTTGTAATTATTTCGTGCTTCTACCTCAATTAATCTTGGATCGTTGGAAAATAAAAAATTAGGGTTGTTGATGATTTGTTCTATTTCTTTATATGCTTTATTAGCATACATACTTAAAAATTCGAGCAATTTGAATCAGTCCTTTATTTAATTGTGTTTCCCGTAATTTCACCTAACGTTTGTGTGTTCCCGACGCCTCACCGACTTAAGCCTGAAGGGCAGCCGCGACGCGGTTAGTTGGTGCAGGTGTGTCTGACAGAATCCTCTTCTTCGAAATTCCTCGGGCAGACCAAGGTTCCGTAGGAACCGCAGTGGGAACATGGTGTTATGTGAAGTTCCTGACTTCCTGAATATACTTTCAAAATCAATCCTTATTCAAAGTGCATTTAAAACGTTCTACTCCAGGATACTTCTCTCCTAAACTTGTAATGTTAAAACCGATCTTTTTGTAAAAGTTCACTGCATTCTTATCGGTTTCGGCTTCCATTCTTCTTATAAGATTCTCTTCCATAAATTCCATTATTAATTTCTTTCCTAATCCTTTTCTTCTATTGTTAAATTTTATTGCTATATGTTTTAGTTCAATTTCATAATCTGTTTGATAAATAATTCCGATAAGTCCGACTAATTCATGATTTTCAATTCTTCCCAGTAATATTCTTGATTTATCATTCTTATATCGTTCATATTCTTGAATTACTCGTTTATTATCTGGATACATACATTCAGCTAGCAAATTTATTATTTCCTTTCGATCTTTATAGTCCATTAGGTTAATCATGGATTTCACCTGATTTCTATGAGTTTAGTTCTTTCAGGAATTTCACATAACGTTCAGGTATTCGCGAGGTCCATCCCTCTTAGATAGCTCCTATCTTAGGGGAATGGATGTGTCCGACTGTTCCTGCTTCTCGAAATGCTCTGTCGGACCGAGGGCCAAATGGCTCGATGCGCGAATATGTTGTTATACGGTGTTGGGGCCATCCTGAGTTACAAAAGAAATTAAGGACAGTATGAATTAATTACTGTCCTTATATACTAATTATATTTGTTGTCGCCTTAGAGTTCTTTCGATTACTCGGATACTCTCTTCAAAACCTTTACGTTTTCTTATTTGAATATCCTTAAATCTCGAGGTCCTGCTTTCCTTTTTAAAAGCGTCTATAAATTTTATGATTTCTTCTTTGTTATGTTTTGCCTCAATGAGGCACTGAGCCCTTAGAAGAAGTGACTCTAGATAAAACGAAAAAATTGTATTATTTACTGCTGGAATTTTATCAATCTCAGAGGAAACTTTATAAGCTAGTAGCGGGTTTTCATCCCTATAATAACGCCCTAGGTAAACATAAAACCCAGCTTTAGCTTCATCACGAATAAACCTACTCCCTATCAGATGATTACATTTGGTAATGTATCTTTCACATCTACTCCTATCCCTACCTGCCCAAATACCAATCTGTTTTGAATATAGCTCAAAACATGATTTGGACATCTGTTCCTCATGACTCTCCACATATGTTTCAGCAACATCTAATTGGTTTATAGAGACTAAAAAATCAACAATCTTTCTTCTTAAGAAAATGCTCATACTCCCGATTTTAATCACAGAGATCCTACTTTGCATTTGTTGAAAAAAGTCATATAGATCTGATTGCCTTAAATGCGTTACAACTGAACGATCACCACGTTTGATTAAGTGGTTAATTTCAGACATGCAATATATCAATCTAGATACGATTCTTTCAATAGTTTGTTGATCTTTATTTTGAATCAGTAATGATTTTACTTTTTCCAGAAGATTGAAATTGTTTAAAACTTCGACTGGTTGTGACTTCTCCAAATAAAAAAGTAAGTTTGATAAAGTTGGTTCACAGAAGAATGCCTTCATGAGAAAAGCGTTATTACTTGTTTGTTCGTACTTTACTTTATAAAGATTAGATAATATTTGAGAAACAGACAGATCTTCTTCATATTGAAGGTCAATAATACTGACTACCATCTGCTTTAGGGGAGCAAACCATTCTGAATTTTTCAAGTCGAAGACAGTATATACCTCTCCTCTATTTGAATAATTTCCATTTATATAGTTGACAAATAACTCATTCACGTAGTATTTATTTGACCCACTAATAGGCCTTAAAAACCCAATATTAACAAATACTTGTGCTTTTACATTATGAAGTCCGAGTTTAATAAAACCAATCTCATCAATTAAGAAACCCAGTAACTCCTCACTGACCTCCTTTAAATTTGCCTCTAAGAACAAATAACTTAAAGCCGCCATAAAAACTTGGGAATTAGCACCAAGGCTCTCAGCAGTATTGGCAAAACAAAACTCAAGAAAAACGTCTTGTGCATCATATAGTTGACGTGCTTCAAGAGTGTATTTCGAAAAAAATTCAACCCTTAAGTCCATTAATGTTTTATTACTATTTCTCAATGAATCACAAAAAGATAATATTAATCCTGGATTGCCGCAGGTATATTTTTGTACCCATTCCCAATCTGTATGTTCCGCTTTTATTAACATATTGTGCCTTTCAGGCAAATTAGTTATCACTAGTTCTTTTGTTCTTTCCATATCAAATTCTAAGAGGGGGTATTTTTTCTCACTATCTCCCAGTCCTAGTCTACTTGTAATTATAAGTCTAGAAGGATTTGTGTAATTAGTTAAAAACATATCTGCAATATTAGTAAACTCCGACAGATTACTTTGCACAATCTCTGTCTCTAGGTTATCCAATACTAAAAGTGTTTTTTTACTAAATATATTTTTCCAAACTTCTTCTTCGACTTCTTTAAAAAACCTATCAACGGTCCGAATATCCATGTAGTAAGCTAATCTATTTATCAAATCAGTGTGATTGCTTATAACCTTTTCCAGTTTTCTTACAACGCCGTTCTCAAATACAGAGTTTTTAAAACTCATGAAAAAAATCCTCTCAAACGGACGATGGGGAGAATACAGTAGATCTTCTACCAACTGAAGAACAAGTGCCGTCTTACCAAGTCCTCCATGGCGAATAATTGAGATTGGAAATGGCCGTTTTAAATATTGTTTTATTTCGCCCAACTCTTTTTCTCTACCGATAAGTTTCTCGAAGTTTTTTCCTAAAGGGTACTCCACATAGATAAGAGGGATAGAATACGATTCAATATCTTCCGTTAAAAACCTATTCCAATTTTGACTGGAATATTCGTCCTTAATACTTGAAACAACTCTCTCACAAATCTCTTTAATTTCTTCGTACTGCTGAAAAGAAATATAACGAGAGTGCATGATTGTATTTCTACGTCTTATCAATGGTGATATATTAACACGGCCTATATCATTATTTTTATATTTTTGAAAGGTATTTGACTTAATAACATCGAAGAGTTGCCCTATATGTAAGTACTCAAGCAAATCACGGTAAGTTAAAGTATCAGTAATACCGTTTTCATTTGCTGTTTTCTTAGCATATTCAGCAATCTCTCTGTTAAAAGAGGCTTCAGGTAAGTACTTGATTATACATTCTCTCAGTAGGTTTTTCTATAAAAAATAGAATTTTATAGCCGTCGACATTTAGATTATCCATTGTGATCCCCCGTTTTGAAGTTTGGTTCCCATCTTCCTTATTTTACCTTAGCCTTCAACATTTTTCGATTCTTTTATATTTTCTTGTGCCCCAATTTCATATAACGTTCCGTATTCACGACGTCCCACCGACTTAAGGACCGCCAGGGTCCGGCCGCGATGCGGTTAGTCGGTGCGGATTGTGTCCGCCTGATTCTACTCCCCTGTCAATCTCCTTCTGGCGGACCTAGGAGCCGCAAGGCTCCGATGCGTGGATATAATGTTAGGCGATGTCAACTCTTCATTGAATCTCCATTAAACAATTCTTCAGTTCTTCTAACGTATAGCTCTCCATACTTATAGTTCCTCAAACTTCTCAAGAGTTCATTCTTGTGAAACTTATTCTCAAAAAAGATAACCCAAATTGCAAGAAACTTTTGTATTCTCTTTTTAAGTTTTGTCCTTTTAATTATCTGTTCATAAATACTTACGTATTGTAAAAAGAATAACAAAGGAAAATGCAACATTATTCCAATGTATCAATAAACATTTTCTGCCAAAAGTCTACTTTGGAGCATCGTTAAGATTAGTTATAAACCCTTTAATTCCAACAAAAATATAAATAAAGCCTATAACGATTAAAATAATATTCAAAAGCTTTTTAAATTGATGATATTTCTTATCTTTTTCAGAAACTACTAAAAGACCGCTAATCACTGCAAGTACTGGTACAATAATTAGTTCAGCCCAAATTGAAAGTGTATATTCACTAATGATAAACATTGGAATAATACTCAATTTAAAGGTTTCCTTTATAATCTTCCAAATACTTTCTTCGAGATACTTAGTAGATACTCGAAAAATCAGGGGATATAACGCAGAAAAAATCCAAACTACATAGTCCTTAATTACACTATCTTCAAGTACATTAAAGGTGCCGCGACGCGGTTAGGTATTTTGTAATTAAGTATTTTGACGTTAATATCATTTACCAAGATTTTATAATGTTGATTTATTTTTTTATGCCTTTTAATAATTTGCTCTTCTATAAAAATCACTTTTTCCATATATATTTCTTTATGCAATTATTGTTTTTTCAGCTTTACCTCGATTTCTGATAACGTTTCTGTATTCATGAACCCCGAAGGGGTTGTCTGTTGAAATCCCTCTTTGAGATTCTTCCCGCAGACCAAGGCTCCAAAGGAGCCGCAGCGTGAATATTATGTTATAAGATGTCCCTAACTTCTTTGTAATCTCTTAAGTATGATTTTTCTCAATGTATTTTTTAATCATCATCTTAGAAATGCTTTTGCACTTCTCAAGCTCTTGAATTTTAATGATTTTGTTACTACTTCCATGAGCTACAAATTTATTTCTAAAGTTCACTAATTTATTTGCTTCTTTGCTGTATTCACTCAAACCTAGATCCATTAAAGCTATATCAATTTTCATTTTAAGTTCAATAAATCCCAAACTGTGTATGTTGGTACAAATTTTTTTTAACTTATCAAGATTATCTTCTTTGTGTTTTACATAATCTTCAAGATCTTTTACTAAAGATTTTAGGTTCTCTTCACTAGAAATTTCTTTTTCCCTCTTTCCTGCTTCAAGATATGTATTTGCAATAACTTCTATTGCTTTGAAAAAGTTCAGAAACGCTTCGTTATACCATTCTCCGACTTCAATTCCTTTCAAATATGATTGATAGGCTATAGTTCCAATATTATTGGAGTTATTGATCCCTGTAAAAATATCATTGATATTTTCCAACTCAGTTTCTGGGAATGGAACTCTTACTGCAACAGCGCTAGCTAAATTCGAAGCACCATAAAATTGAGACTTTCCATCACCTTTTTCCTGTTGGATATCCATAACATGAAAGTTAATTCTCTCGTTTAAAGTAAATTCCATAGCACTCAAGACATCTTGCAATTTCATTTCACCTTGCTTTTCAGCTTCTTGAATGTCTTGAGCATCAACTTTCAGTTCAGCATAATTAACCGCATCAACCCGATAAAAGCTAACGTCCTTGATTGTGATTTTATTGAAGAAATTCAGATACGACTCAATCTTATATTTCAATTTCCAAAAGTTCATTTTGTATTCTCCTTGTTTACTAAATATTATTAGGGATTTCTAATAACGTTTCTGTATTCATGAACCCCAAAGGGGTTGTCTGCTGAAATTTCTCTCCGAAATCCATCCGCAGACCAAGGCTCCGAAGGAGCCGCAGCGTGAATATTATGTTAGGTGAAGTAACTTATCATCTTGAACTACCCTCTAATTTATCTTAATGTTAGCCAATACACTATTTACAAACAACTCGAAAGACTCTTTAGTAAGATCATTTTCTAGTTCTCTTACTATGCATAATTCAATTTTCAGTGTTACGAACTCATTTACGATAAGATCTATATTGTTTACTTCTTCTTCGTAATCATCTCCTAGTGATAAAAAGTTAATGCTTTGCCTTAAGAGTGGGATAAGGTCACTAGTAGTTATAAGTTCTTCATCATAATTAAAATATAAGTTCAACAAGCCTCCTAAGTATTTATACCCATGTAATATAAATCGATTTCTTAACAAGGCTTGTCTCAGCGCAATGTATTTTTCATCAAAATTAGTCTCTGGGAATATATTATTGAATTCATTAGCATGCTCATACCAAAATATCTCATAAGCAATTCCAATTTGTCTTGCTACCTCAGAAAGCACATTGATTTCACATTTTAGATCGTTAAAAGAAGACTGACTTATCGTAGGCGAATTCCTGTTTCCGGTTTTGTATGTGATCATCTCACTCTTTTCATCTATTGAAAAATCAAAATGAGCTTCAGCATTCCTTAGATACATATTGGTATCTTCAAACAATACATTAAAATCACGCTCTATGTTTTTGAAATTTCTATTTCTTCTGTCAAAGTATTTTTCAGAGAAATATCTATTTTCAATCGTCTCAATTGGAGTATTATGAGACTCACACTCTAGAACAAATATTATTGGGCTTAATAATTTATTTAAAACTCCTTCTATCGTATCTTTATAAACAGTTAGATGAAACATAATAATATCTTGCTTTCTTAATTGTTCACGATCAAGCTTATTAATAGATTGTGCCTTTGAAGACATATAGAGCATATTTCTAAAAGCTTTAGCTTTAATATTTAAAATAGACTCATAACTATCAATATATAAGTCGTGTTTATTTTCATAAAATTCGTTCAGTAACGCTAATATAGCGAGTATTCTAACTTTAATTAATTCATGCTTCTCTTCTTCAACAACATTAAATTCTCTCAAATATTTAAAATATTCATCAATAATGCTTGGATATTTAGAAAATCCGTTTAGATGTAGTTCCTTTAGGATATTTTTCGTGTAAGGTAAGTACTCTTTAAGCCAATTTAAAATTTGATTTTTAGTTTCATTAAGATCTTCATCTTTTTTCAATAATTCCGAAAAATCGACTATTGTTTTAACATCCTTCAAGTTATCTACTCCTCTTTCTTATTTATGTTATTTCACCTAAACGTTCCCGTATTCACGACCCAGAGCATGCTGGGTGTCCGGCGAATGCCGGACCAAGGGCGCATGCCCGCAGCGTGAATATATTGTTAGGTGATGTCATTTCATTCATGTTTTTAACTATTGTTTTAAGGACTTAAGATATAGTGTTTTATAGATACAGCATAAGTGTAAAGTTAACCACCATAAATATGTTAGTTCGCTTGAGAAAAAGTTCTCATAGCTCATCAATCCATGAGCTATCTTATTTCTCAGATTACTCCCAGATCTTTCAACTAAAAGTCCTTGTAAGTCAAAGGCTATATCTTCAGAAATGAGCTCTTCAAACTTTGGAACAAATAAAAGTGAGTTTAAATTTTTTTCATCTTGAACTCCTTCAGAATCAAGACTAGAAACAATCTCTCCAGATTCGTAAAGAATATGCCGAATTGAATTTTCAAGTTGTGGGATCAACAAATGTGCAGATACTAAAAATTCTCCATAAAACCCCTTTAATAGGCCTTCTGCAAATATAATTTCTCTTCCATATGGAACAAAGGGATTATTTTCGACTAAATCAAAAACGTCTTTCAAACGGATACAATGTTCGAAAATTATTTTTCTTCGAGCAGGCTCCACTAAACCTTGAGTATGGATGAGGTGATAATATTGAGCATTTTTATACATCTCTACTTTAATTGCTGCCTCAACCTCTTCTTGATCTCCTGATATCATAGAAGGATGACGTTTAATTATTTTTCCACTTTCATTTATAGACACAGAAGAAAAAAAATTTTGAAGAAAGTATTTTCCTGAGTTTTTTTCAACTTGCGCACGTAGAGCATTCTTTTGAGGCACTCCTCCTATTAAGCCCAATTGAAAAATGGCCTTCTGTTTGTCTTTACCTTCTACTAGCCTTTCTGCCTCTTCTATATAGTTGCTAATATCTATTTTTTCAGAGGAAATGCTTTGTAGCTCATCTACTGACTCTTCTTGGTAAGTTAATAAAAGTCTATGTAGTTCTTCAATACGTTCGTTTTTTCCTCTTACTCTTCTATGTGCCTCAATAGCGCTTAATATTTGAGAAGATGCAAGCATATAACTTGGATTCTCGCGTGCGAGGATTGATTTTGCTTCTTTCACGTAGGTTTCAGCATAGTTCTTTAACTTAGCGTGCTGATTTTCTTTATCTTTTTTAAGATGGTACCATTTTGAACATATGCCCCAATAATTTCTCGCTCTACGAAAATCCAACTCTTCTTCTGCTTTAATAGCAATTTTCTCTGATAACATAGAGTATTTTTCTGGATCACCTATACCATTCTCAATTAGTAATTCCATTAATCTAGCCGAAAGAAATGAAGAGTCTTCTCCATTAATCCTATTGAGTGCTTCTTCAATTACTTTAACAGAAGCCTCAAACGGTTCGTTTTTTCGGCCTAGTATAATTGCAATTTGTAATGCTCTTTCGATTCTCTCTATACAACTAGTCCAATGTATTGGATCAAACAAAGTCCAAAATGATTCAATATAAGAATAAACAGCATTCTTAGCTTGAAGATGCTGACGCTTCCCAACCCATAGAATATCAGCTATGCGTGATTTTAGTTCTGAGTCTTTTACAAGTTCGACAATCATTAGAAGTGCTTCATAATCATTCTCAGTAAGATCTTCTATACTTGGACTTCTTGACTCTCTAAGAATGAGAGCTGGCTCAAATGGACATTCATAGTTTTCTAAATCTAAATGAAATGAGCAGATCATTCCTAAGAGCTTTAAAATTTCACTATGTGTAATATTTTTATTTTTTTCTGCTTCATCAGAAGCTTTATAAAAGAGCGAGTAATAAAAATGGCATTCTTTCTCAACCGGGCCACTTATAGCCTCATCCCAATCGATACCTAGAACATCTTTAGTTTCGACTTTTATATTTAACATAAAAATACTCCTTTAATTTTTAGCATTGTGAAATGATTTCATCTAACGTTTCTATATTCACGACCCAGCATATGCTGGGTGTCCGGCGAATGCCGGACCAAGGACGTATGTCCGCAGCGTGAATATTATGTATCTGTTGTAGCCGCTTCTTAGAATAATCACTCATAGGCTTCAAAACCAAGTTGTTTTAGGCTTTGCTGGATCTTGAACTCCTGTCTCAAATTCAATAAATACTCCGAATTCATATGCAAGCCTATTATGCCTTGTTTTATCCGTATAACAATTAAGTTTTGTCAGGTCAAAATTTTTTTCGTGAAGATTGTTATTTGTCGATTTCTTTATTTCTACAATCAAATGATTTCTTAAATTTTCTCCTCTTTTATGAACTATAATATCTGGGAAAATTGATAGTGCCATATACTCTATATTGTTTTGGATAATATCGGCAGAGAATGTTCTTTTTAGTCTTTTGATTTTCCAATACTCTTTTTCTACGATGTAAATCATCTTCTTCTTTTTATCTTCATCAGCGTTTTTGTTATATTCACAATCAACATCATATTCACTGAATTGTTCTTGAAGATATGTAGCATATTTATGAGCGATTGTTCTTTCATTTAAATCATTAATTAATAAATATAGATCACGTTCAAAAATTTTTGTAATCGCTTTATCTACTTTCTGTTTCACATCTCTTAGTTGAGCATTTTTATCCATTCTATATCTCCTACCTTCGTATTTAGGCTATTTCAGCTAACGTTCCTGTATTCACGACCCTAGCGAATGCTAGGGTGTCCGGCGAATGCCGGACCAAGGGCGTATGCCCGCAGCGTGAATATTATGTTAAGTGTTGCTTCTGACTTCCTGAGGTACCTTAAACTTATTCTTAATTTATCGATTTACTTCCTTTCAAATTTAATTTGCTCATCTTTTCAATTTAGAAGTTTTAATCTGCTTCGTGTGCCCTAGCATAGACCAGCAAACATTACTTGTTTAATTCTTAAACTTAAAATATTATTAACCCATGGTTTGAATAAGAATAGCTTCACTATAGTTCAATTCCAATTCATTACAGACCACGTTAACTTGAATATGCTTGCTAGATTTTTCGAATTCATTCAACTCATTTTGACGTAATTCAAATGAAATTATTATCATATAATCCAGACCATTGGTAATTGCTGTTTCAATGATGTGCTTGTCGTTAGAAGAGTTTCTGATGAACGAGTTTTTCCCTACTTGCACTGACAACTTTAACTGGGAAGGAGCAGTTAAAGTGATTAATGCTTTTGGATTCTTTTTTAATGCTTCTTGAGATAAAGTTCCATGGTAAAACAATATAAATCCATTAATTGACTTATATATTTCATCATCGTCAGTCTCAAGATCAATAGACTTTGTCGATACGCTTAAATCAATTCTATCCATGATACCTATTATTTTTTTGTTTTGAATATTTAAAAGAATTATAAGTAAAAATGATCCAAAACAAACTAAAAGTATAATCCAATTAAGGGATTCATTGAAAAAATAGCTTACTATTAGTGATACTATTGATGACAAACTAGCTATAAATATAAAGATAGGATTTTCGGATATTCTTCGAAACGAATCCATCAAATTTCCTCCAATCCTTCAGCCAAGTAATCTACTATTTTTTTCAATGCATATTCATCTACCCACTTATTCAGTAATACCCGGCCTTTAGAATTTAGTTTTATTAAAACACTATAATATTCAAATTTAACTTCGGTGATTTGTGCCTCATATAGATCTATACCTAAATCATTTATATTTTTTAAGAATCCATCTCGCAATTTAAATGTAATTTCCATTTTACTGGCGTTAATGTTTTCAAGCCTTGCATCTTGAAAATACGTAATCTCTTTAAAACTAAGATTATTTTCTTTTAACAATTGCTTGAAATATTCATTCGGTATATCAATAGGAAGCATTGCTTCGTTAATTTTTTTATAATCATAAATAGGTATAATTTTCCTCAATAAATTAATATTTAGCACATTGGATATAAACAAAATTATCTTATACTCTCTAAAGTAGAGCAGCTCAATTTCTTCATCTACTACTTCTCCCTCACTTATATGCTTATATTGTTTTTCAGGATAATTATTAATGTATTCTATACCGCTCTTATCTTGCAGTTTTCGATACTTGATTAACAGACTATCATAAAGCTTAGACTCCTTTGTTTCTATATCTGTTATGGAAATGTATTCTACGCTACTCATTTGGTTTTTATCAAAAAGTGCAGCTATTTCATGAAACGAAGTTAGACATCTGAAAATCATGAATTTCTTATACATGTTTATAAGATCATCTCCCTTTAGCATTATTGATCTTTTCTATACTTCTTTGTTATCATATCAAAATCGATAGCTTAAACACGCCATCAAATAATGAAGAATTAATTTTTGATTCTTTCTTGATTAATTTAGAATCCACTTCTCTGTTCTCTTTCCAAAAGTAAGCACTCATCAGTTTTAAATTTGTATTACAGTTTTCTTTCAGAAGTTGCGCTTAACGTTCTTGTGTTCATGACGTCCGACGTAGTCGGATGTGTCTGCTGAGTTGCCTCTCTGAATTCCTTCTCGCAGACCAAGGCTCCGTTAGGAGCCGCAGCTTGAATATTATGTTATCTGAAGTTACTCCCGCTGTGATTAACTTACTCGCTGACTTTATCTTTGATTACGTTTTTCACTATACGATCTAGATCTCTCCAGCATTCGTTAATTTCCTTTATAACAACTGTTATCTCACTATCTTGTTGAGTATGTCCTAATTGATTTCGGAGCCAAGTAAATCTTGTTTCTAATTCATCACTTCTTGTTTCAATTCCATCTCTCTTCACCATTCTTGTAGATTGTCTCTGATTAAATTCTTCATTAGGGTAATTTGAGATAATATAAGAATCTACATCCTTCTGTTTCTTTGCATCTATCATCACTATTAACAAGCTATACAAAAACATGAATTTACCCAAATTATCATTATGGTTCATTGATTGTTTATACAGGGTGTAATAGATATGATTCGTTTTTTCGTTTTTAGTTAGTTCAACAAACTCATCAATCTCTTCCTGTCCAAAATCAGATAGTGTACTAAACCTTCCTTGCATCCTAGCAACAATAGTTGAATTTGGTTTAATATTTTCTTTAAAAATGTAAGGATCGTTAATTTGACTTCCTTTCACATAAACTAAGCTATTGATAATCTGCTTCACCTTATGGTTACCTAGCTCTTCGGCTTGATCGTATTCAATAGTTTCTTTAAAATAAACTGTTATTCTAACAATACCACTTTTAGGTTGATCTCCTTCAGTTGAAAGTTGCGTTTTAACCGCAGTGATTTCTCCTTGATCAAAATTAACAACTATTTCTTTATCAACAAAAGCTGTAGTTGAAGTACAAAGATATTCAATATATTTGGACATACAAATCACTCTCTTTCTTTATATCCTTTAAGTAATTTCAGATAACGTTCCCGTATCCACGACGTCCCACCGACTTAAGGCTCCGTAAGGAGCCGCCGCGATGCGGTTAGTCGGTGCGGATGTGTCCGCCTGATTCTGCTCCCCTGCCAATTCCCGTCGGGCGGACCGAAGGAGCCGTAAGGCTCCGAAGCGTGGATATGATGTTATAGGATGTTCGGGCCTTCCTCGAGTCACTTAAAATGTTCACTTTCGTTCCTTTTTAATATTTCATATGCAATATTTAGGATAGTCTTATCACGCAGAATCATGAACTTTGTTGAATAATCATTACAGTTTATCAATGACTCATTCATCAATTCCATTGCCCTATCTAAAGTCATCCAATTAACCACCATTCCAAGTTGCTTTTCGCTTTCGCTAAGTTTTACAGCGCTGACTCTTCTCCTTGCATATGCTATCCAACAATAGGATAATTGCATAAAATCATTTTTCTTCTTATGTTCTTCAATATATCCCAGTTCATGGAATACTTTAGCTTCATATCCAGTCTCTTCTCTAATCTCTCTTAAAAATGATTGATCTATTGTTTCTTTTTCTTCGATTCCTCCACCTGGCAATTTGTATAGATTAATTTCTGACATATACATCATAGCTGCATTCATCTCTTCATCAATTAGGACACCTCTTGAAGCATATCGTGATACCGACTCAATCAATTCAGGAGTTCCACCGAAAATATCACTATCAGTAATTCTTCTAATTAATTTCATCAGATCAATCCTTTTATTCGATGTCTCTATTCGAGCATTACAAAGATCACCAGTTGCCTGGCTCAGTTTGTTTATATATGTTTTGCCCAAATTTCCTATAACGTTCCCGTATTCACGACGTCCCACCGACTTAAGGCCCCCCAGGGTCTGCGGCCGCGATGCGGTTAGTCGGTGCGGATGTGTCCGCTGAATCTACTCCTCTGCCGATCACATCTCACTGACCGAGGAGCCACCAGGCTCCGATGCGTGAATATTATGTTACATGATGTCAGTGCCCTCTCGAATTAGCCCACAAAATTATCTTTAATTAATTTCATTTCGATATTATTCCATGTGCGTCCTGCTTTATCTTGATATACATTCTCCTTACGATTCATCTTCTCAAAACCAATATTCTCGTAACATCTAATTGCCGATATATTAAAATCAAATACGTTTAAATTTATTGCCTTTAATCTGAATTGTTCAAATCCAATCTTTACAATTTCCTTTAATGCCTTGCTTCCAATTCCTCTTCCTCGATTTTGCGTTTCACCAATTAAAAATCTTCCAATTACAGCCTCTTCAAGATCTTTATTAAACCTGCAAAGTTGTATTGTGCCAACAAATTGCTTTGCCTCTTTGATCCTATATATAAAAACATCCGATTCAATCGTATTTATTCCTTTACTGTAATGTGCTTTCAATTGTTCTATGGTTAATGGATAGGAATAAGTTAAACCTGCCCATTGTACGATGAAATCTTCATCTTTTTGATTTATCCATTCTATGATCGTTGTAAAATCTTGTTCTGATAATGCTTCTAAATAAACCTTCATTGAATGATCCTCCAAAATAAACAGCATTGATTTCATGTAACGTCTTTTTCACGAACTTCGCAAAAATATCATCTCTTGAGGTGTTTACGAAGTTCGTGAACACTCCTTCACCAACCATGTTTACGATTTTTCTCCCTGAATCTCCACTTCCAATTGATCTAACGGACTTTTAATCCTTCTTATGTCCTTCACACTCACATGTGTGTACCTTTCGGTGGTGCGTACACTTTGATGACCGAGCAACTCTTGAATGAAGCGAATGTCAATTCCACCTTCCAACAGGTGGGTAGCGAATGAATGGCGTAAGGCGTGAATACTAACCTTTTTCTGGATTCCAGAGGCAGTACGTGCTTGTTCGAACACTTTTTGAACCGTTCGTTCCGTTATATGGCGCTCTGGGTGTTGACCTGGGAACATCCATTTCTCGGACTTTTCTTGTTGTAAATACGGTTGAACAATATCCATAGCTGTATCGGATAATAGCGTAAGACGATCCTTTCGACCTTTTCCTTGAGAAACTCGAAGCGTTTTTCGCTCGAAGTCAATGTCTTGAGTTTTCAACCGGACCACTTCACCTACCCGTAATCCTGAGGAATAGGTAAGGTATAGGATCGCACGATGTTTTAAATTATCGAGTGCTTTTAAGATCAACATCACTTCTTTCATCGATAACACATTCGGCAACTTCTTTTCTTTCTTAGGGCGAACATAAGAGACTGATTCCTCATGCAATAGTACTTTTTGAGCATAGAATTTGATCGCGCTGAGCGCTTGATTAACATAGGAATGGGAACATTTCCTATGAAGTAAGTACAAGGAATAACTCTGAATGTACAAAAGTGTGAAATCGATGGACTTGACTACAATAAGCTTTTATCTCACATTTCCACCCTCCCATTATAGCAGTAACCTAATTATTGGAAAGCAAAAAGAGCTTACAGTCGCCGCAATCGACGTTGTAAGCTCCCGATCATTAACGTCTCCCCGTCGAGAATAGGATGCGTTACTCTTTTTATTAACTTCTAATCAGGAGGAATATTTGTCCATTCCATCGAAATACAATGAACTAACGGAAATGGATAGAAAGCGATGTGTATGAGATGAATGGAATTCTGGGTGTATCCGGACTATCGTTCTTGCTGGTGACGCTATTTACGCCGCTGCTCATCTGGGGTTTGCGCACCTTAAAGCTAACGCAGCCGATCCGGACCGAGCTGCCTCCCGATCATCAGGCCAAACGCGGGACACCGTTGATGGCTGGCCTTATTTTGTTGATTGGCATTGGGATGTCGCTGCAGTTTCAGCCTACGCCGCTGACCGTTTTTTTATGTTCCACCTTTCTTCTGTTCAGCTCGATCGGGTTTATGGACGACTTCAAAAAAGCAGCGTGGCAGGACCCGTCCGGAATATCCGGCCGAACGAAGCTTGTGCTTCAGTTCCTGTTTACCGGGGCATTATTGTATGTCCTGTTCCAGTCCTTCTCCCTGACTAGTGATATCGCGCTTTTCAACGGGTTCCAGCTTCACCTGCCGATCAGCGTCTACATTATCATCATGCTGCTGTTCATTGTAGGCTCGGCGAATGCCATCAACTTTACCGATGGTTTGGACGGACTGTTGATCAATGTGGCCATTCCGACCTACTTTTTCTTCTTCCTGATCTCCGATAAACCGGAGGTTCAGATGTTCTCGCTGGTCATGATCGGCTGTCTGCTGGGCTTGCTGCTCTACAACATTCATCCGGCCCGGGCTTTTATGGGTGATACGGGATCCCTCGCTATCGGCGGCTCCCTTTCATTCCTGGCGGTGATCGAGAAGGTCGAAATTCTGATTCCGCTGCTGTTCCTGATCTATTTGGCGGAGCAGCTTTCGGTTATCCTGCAGGTATGGTATTACAAACGGACCAAGCTGCGCCTGTTCCGGATGGCCCCGATCCATTTCCACTTCAGTCTCAAGTACGGCTGGAGCGAGAATAAAATCGTGATGATCTTCGGTTTTGTCTCCTGGTTTATGGCTCTGCTCTGTTGGGTGCTGGCAAAATACGTCATGTGAACCATTCCGATGGACAAGCCAAGCAAGAGCCTCCTGGTAGATGCCTCGAACTCTGCCAGAAGGCTTTTTACATATTGAAACCCAACGCTGATTAGGATTTAGACATCGTGATCTCTTCAAGCTCTTTCTTCAGGCTGTTTAGCGTGGACGCGCGTTCTTCGTCATTCTGGACATCACAAAGCAGCTGCTCCATGAACTCCCAGATATCCTCCAATTTACGTCTGCCTTGATAAAACGTCAGCGCCTCGCTGTTCATCACGTAATCGCTATGCGTTTCTTTATAAATCCTCATAAATGATTCGAAATAGGGTTCATCGACAAAAAACATCATATCGGCTTCGACCGGCGCCAGCTTCAGCCCCTCCCAGTCAATCAATATCAATTGCTGACCATCCGACATCAGATTCCAGGCATGCACGTCCGTGTGGCACAGTGCCAGGCGAAGATCGCGTTTCTTCAACGCTTCGGACAGCGCTTCCACATCAAGCATCAAACCCTTCAAGCTGTCGATATGGGGATTCACGACTTCACCGATGTCAACCGGCTTCTTCGTATCCAGAGCCTCCCTTAGCTGACCAAGAAAAGGCACCGTAAAGCTTTCCGTCATGGCACTTGTCACCAGCGGAAAATCCTCCCCGTAACGATGGAGCTCAGCGATGATCTCTGCCAGTTGTCTCACTTGATTCTCCGTCAGCTTGCGGTCTGCGATCGTGTCCCCGTCGATATATTCATACAACAAATAAATGCCTTCGTTATCCTTGCATCGATAACGTCGGTCTGTCGTCAGCATCGGCACCGGAATGCTGCCCTTTAATCGACTATGCTCCTCAAGCCACAGCAGGATCGGAACATATTCGTCAATCAGCGCAGTCCATTTGGGCGTGGAGGCCCGGCTTTTCTCATAAACTTTCAGGAAATAGTCCTGTGCGCCGTTACTCACTTTGTAAGCAAGCGCAGCCCAACCGCCCTGCTGGGGTACAATAACGGGATGAGCCAAACCGTAATATTCCTTCAAAATGCCCTGTAGTCGGTCCATGTTTCCTCCTATCCATGCACTTACCATGCCTCATAATCTCTTTGATATATCATAACGGTAAGAAGATATGACATAAAGTCCATCATTCATTTTAATTAAAAAAACAAGGATGCTCTTCTAGCATCCTTGTTTTCACTCATCATATCTTATTTTATTCTAATGGCCTGCCTTCTTTATAATAGAGATTCCGATTGAGAATCACGAAGAATATATGTACGTTCCGGTACCCGTGCTCCGACAGGATCTGGTGTATGCTGGCCGCAATCGCATCATGGGTCTCCTGAGCCCGCTGGAACATCAGGATTTCGACGGATAACGGCGTATTCGTAATGATCCGATATGGAAGCTGTTCGATTTTCACGATTTCTTTCGGAATTTGAACAATACCGGCGAATGTTTCAACTACGGTTGGCGTTATTTCTTCGAGGAAAACTTCTGAAAATCCTTTAAAACGTAAATATGGCACACTTATCCCTTCATTTCATCGATTTATTGGTCTTCTGGATGTCCGCAAGTGACTTTTATCTCTCTTCTACTATACAATAATGTTATTGTGAAAGGAATCACTATGATACAGATATCTAAATTGGCCGGTAAAGTTCAATTACAGCTGTCCTTTCCGTTGCCCGTACGATGCGATTCCGATACACTGAGTAAGTGTTCCGTTTCGTGGAAATTATTCATTCATGGAGGTGAAGACGAATATGGGACAAAATCCATGGGATGCCGAATGGGAAGTGACGGAGCCGTTAGTCCGGTTGCTGCTTAACCGTCAATTCCCCCAGCTGTCCTCATTACCCATCCAAGAGATCGGCAGCGGCTGGGACAATACCGTCTATCGCATCGGCGAAGAGTATGTGTTTCGTTTTCCCAGAAGAGCATTTGCCATCCCTTTACTTCAAACCGAAGCCAAAATCCTGCCCAAGCTGGCGAATTACATAACATTACCCTATGCTAAGCCCCTTTTCTTCGGAAAAGAAAGCGCAGACTACCCCGCGCCTTTTCTGGGGTACACCTATCTTTCCGGTTCGTTTCCGATTGGACTGACGGATGAAACACGGATGCAGTCGGCGGCAGCGCTCGCGCGCTTTCTGAAGAACCTGCATGCCTTTCCCGTGGACATAGCGCAGCAAGAAGGTGTAGCGGTGGACCATCGTAATCTGACCGATCTCGCTGGGCGCAAAGATAAAATGCTGGACTTTCTAGCCCGGCTTGCCCTCCATTTTACGGATGCAGAAATGAAGGAGATCGCCGACTATTTGCACGGCATTTCCTTGGATCGGGTCAAGCAGCGACATATTCTTATTCATGGAGATCTCCATTTCAAAAACATGCTGGTGGACGAAACAGGCAAGCTTTCCGGCATCATCGATTGGGGCGACGTCAGCATCGGACATCCCGCCTGCGACCTGAGCATTGCTTACAGCTTCTTGCCTCCGGCTTCAAGGGAGGGATTTTTTGAAGCCTATGGCAGCGTGGACGAAGAAACGAAAGTGCTGGCTCGTTTAATCGCCGTTTATATCCCCATGCTCATCTTCATGCAGGCTATCGACGATAAGGACGAAGCCGTTGCACAGGAAGCCAAATCGATTATGAAGCGTGCCATCTCGATTTGATGCATCCATGAGATTTTTGTATCAAACGGCATAACAAAAAGAAGCTTGAGGGTTCAAGCTTCTTTTTGTTCGATCAGACCTTTGCCCTTGGTTAGATTTTCAACACTCCCATTAATGGCATGATGGCTTTTATCACGTTCATGCCCAGTTTAATATGAGGCACGATCTGTCCCAGGAAGCCGAGAGGGCCTGCAGGCGCAGCCGCCACTCCCTCCTCGGCTCCTTCGGCTGACGCAGCGCTTGGAGGTCCGCCAAAGAGGTCGCTTAAAAATCCGGATATTTGCGCTTTGTCTCCGCTTCGGGCAATCGCAGCCGGCATCTTATTGTTGGCCCGGAGCCCTGATAGCGTCACTTCCCCGCCTTGGATCTGATTCAGTTCGCCGACGTAATAGCTGCCGTCCTTCAGAACGACCACGACCGGCTGACCTACCCAATGCTGGGGCGGTCTCGGTTTGGAAGCGGATCTGGACTTCCTTGCGCGTTTCGAAGGCATATAAGGATCACCTCGCTTCCCATATACATGATGATGACATCATATGCACAAAACGCCTTTCTTTCTTGTGCCTTTATAGGATGATGAATATAAATGCATAAAAACCTAGATTCCGAGAATATTTCGTTCCACTGTGGCTTTTTGCATACCTCCGGTGTCTAATAAACTGTAAGGTCAAGAGGAGGTTCTTATCCATGTCTAGAGCTCATGACAAACTCCCTGGTTATCCGGATAATCAAGGAACAAAACGAACATTTGAAGATACGTATGATGAATATCGCCCGAGGATCCGGCATTATCTCGCACTGAAATTGAATCCGACGGCGGCAGATGACTTAACCCAGCAAGTGTTTTTAAAGGCAATGGAGAACCTTGATAAGTTTAACGGAACATCCAGTCTGTTCACTTGGATCTTCAAAATTGCTCAAAACACAGTCAAAAATGAGTATCGAAGTTTAGCGCGAAAAAATGAAAAACCTTATGACTTTACACGTTTTGAATCGCAGTCCATCTCCCTTGATTTTGCAGGTTATGTTGATATTCGAATTGATATCGGAGCGGCGCTTAAGAAGTTAAGCGAACGGGATCAGCAGATCATATCTTTACGATTTTTTGTGGATTGTACGCTGCAGGAAATTTCCCAGATTGTCGGCATGCGCGAGAGTGCGGTGAAAAACCGATTGTATCGGTCCTTAGCGAAGCTGAAGAAAGAATTAAGAGAATGGGGTGACATCACGATTATGTCGATACTCGACTTGATATCCATTGAAAGTAAAAGTGAGGCAAATCATCATCAGAACAAGGTGCATCAGGACCTGTTTCAAGAACTCAAGAATAATGTAGAACAGATGGCCGCGAAATATAATCATCAGCCTTCCCGCAAAATCGTTATTGAAATTTATCCCGACCTGCCCACATTCCATCAAGCCGTAGGCGAAAGCGATGCACCTAATTGGTTCATGGGCACGTTCGATAACTGCACGTTAAAAATCGTCTCGCCCTTGAACCCGGGACCCGAGCATACCTACCACTCGATCCTCCGGTCCACCCTGCACTTGTATGCCATGTGGTTGATTAGTGATATTAATCCGCTGGCACCTAGATGGATCCGTCAGGGCATCGGGGGGTACGAAGCTCAGCAGATGTCGGAAGACTTCATCCGAAGCACGACGACCGAAGCCATTCTTAGTCGGGCATTTCCAAGCTTCGAGGATCTGAATGATGATTCCTGGGATTTCGGCAAAACAGGATTTCAGTTTTCATATTTGATCGTTGCGTTCATGATTGAAAAATACGGGTTAGATTCATTGAACCAATTCATTCGCAATCCGGATGATTATTACGGCATCTTCCATCTTTCCAAGGAAGATCTTCATGAACAGTGGACGAAAAATCTCCAGCACCAGCTTAATTAAATCAATGGAAACCCGGTCATTGACCGGGTTTCCTAGCCTTTTTCAATTGAATTCATCATGCCTTGCATGCATTTCCTATCTTGAACCATCGGATGGATAGCTGGGATGATGCTCGAGCTCCACTTGCCATGCAATCATGGTGACGCTGTCCTTGATCCCGCGTTCATGCGACATTTGCATGAAATCCTTCACGCCTTTTTCCAGATCAACGCCACGCAGCTGTTTCATATATTCCAGAAATAACGGTCCCCATTCTAAAGCGCCATCGGTGCTTAATACAATCACGTTTTTCCCGGAGCGCAGCTCTCTTACGCCCGTGGAATAACAAGGGACCTGCTTATCGAAGGTGTTTACCTTCCCTATCCATTCGTAGAAATTCCGTTGATTGAGCAAGGTTTGCCCGAGCGCCGTCAATTCGGGATGAAGCAGATAAAGCAGGCAATCCCCGACGTTAAACCACCACAAGTATTCTTCGCGTCTGCAGCATAGCAGACAGGAAGTTTCACCCGCAATTCCCCTGCAATCCTCGCGAAAGCGTTCGGAAGTCAACATGCCCAGCAAATAGTCATGCAGGTTTTGAAAACACTGCTCGATTGGCTCTCGGAGGATGCCAGCAATCTCGGAAGCGGCCCCATCGATATAGGATAAGACGAGCTGGGCGCTCTCATCGGTTTCATGGGCATCCAGCAGCAGGACGAATTCCAAATCAGATTCCGCATCGATCCAGATATAAGCGCCATCCTCGTTTTTATCCGCCCCGGCTGCCGAGCTGCCGCCATACCGGCCCAGTACCCCATGGGAAACCGCAATCGTCTGCGGATCGTCGAGGAACATGCTGGAGCTGCCGTGCCACTTCACGATATAGGGTCTCATGGAGAAACCTCATCCTGCGCCATACAACGCCTGATTCGCGAACACACTTCTTCGATCTGAGCGGCATCACCTCGAGGGGCTTCCGGCCAGCCGCTGATTCCAAACCCCCAATAAGACGGGGGCGTATTCGGATAACGCGGAATCAGATGGATATGCAGATGAGGGACGTGATCTCCCAGCACGAAGGAATAGATATGTTCCGCGCCTAAGCATGCTTTCAAGGCGCGACTCACCCGGGTCAGCATCCGGCCGACGGCGGCCGACTCATCGTCCCGCAGCTCCGCTAATCCCGATACATGCCGCTTGATATCGATCATAATATATCCCAGATAAGCTTCGTTGGAATCGGAAGAAATATGGCCTACGTAGAGCAGCTCATCCTCATAAATCGCTCCCCCCGGTAGCTGGATCTCTCCCCGATGCTTTCGACAGATAAAACAATCGCGCTCTTTCGCGTTAACCATATGAACCCTTCCCTTCGATAAAATATAAAAAGCCCGCCATCCCATAAGAGACGACAGGCTAACTACCCGCGCGGTACCACTCTACTTGATCCGATCTTCATCAAATCCGCTTGAAGCCCGATCACGAAGGCTAAACGTCAAGGCATACTCCATTTCTGCCTCACCACTCATGGGCGAGCTTCGGAATCCTCATGGACTGCATTTCACCATTGCTGCAGCTCTCTGAACCATGAACGATTTCTACTACTCCCAATCATTGTGTTTGTATATAAAATTGTTCCTATTATAATTTTCCATATTCATCCTGTCAATGAAGAACGGACTCATTGTTGCATCACCCTTACCTCAATGACCGTATCCGGACAGCTGCTGTCTTAAAACCGGGCATCTTGCAGAACGGATCCAGCTCCGGCCGGGTCGCATGATTGACATTCTGCACGCCGCCCCAATGCATCGGGACGAACAGCGTGTCTTCTCTTATATGTTCTTTAATCCTGCTGCGTACGGAAAAACGTCCATGCTCCGACACGATTTCCACCCACTCCCCGTCGCGGATTCGGTAACGCTGCGCGATAATCGGGTGGATCTCCACGAAATTTTCAAGCTCGCGTGCAAGCAGGGAAGGACTTCTCCGGGTCTGCACGCCCGTCAAGTAGTGTGACAGAAGACGGCCATTGGTCAGAATGAGCGGATACTCCTCGGACACCCCCACCCATGGATTCCCCGGCGTCACAGAAAACACGGCCTTTCCGTCTGGATGGGCGAACGACTGCCGAAACAGAAGCCCCGTCCCCGATTCTTCTTCAGAGGGACACGGCCAATATACTCCCTCTTCCCGGCGCAACCGATCATAGGTGATGCCGAAATAGTCTGCAATGCCGCCTTTGCTTGCAAGCCTCAGCTCATTAAATATCTCTTCGGGCTCATGAAAGTCAAAATATTCACCCTTGCCCAATCTGTCTGCGATCGAACATAGAATCATCCAGTCATGACGGGCCTCCCCAGGCGCCGGTCGCGCCGCCTTCCGGAGAAGAACCCGTCCCTCCAAATTCGTCAGCGTACCTTCATTTTCCATATAGGAGGTTACCGGCAGGACAAGATCGGCGAATCGGGCCGTTTCGGACATAAACATATCCGCAACCACCAGAAAATCGAGATGGTTCAAGCCTTCCTCCACAAGCCCCGCATTCGGATTCGAAACAACGGGATTGGACCCCATCACGAAGAGCGACTTAATTTCGCCTTCATGAATCAGCTCCATCATCTCGTAGGCAGAGACGCCCTTTCCAGGCAGGCTGGAAGCCTTAACGCCCCACACGGAGGCAACATATGCCCGGTCCTCCTCATTCTCGATCGATCGATAGCCTGGCAGCTGATCGGCCTTCTGCCCATGCTCTCTTCCTCCCTGGCCGTTTCCCTGACCGGTGATCGCCCCGTATCCGCAGCCTTCCCTCCCGACTTTTCCTGTTGCCAAGACCAGATTCAGATAACGGCGTACCGCAAGATGGCCATCCGTCTGCTGCTCCACCCCTCGGGCCGTCAGCACCATCCCGGTATCCGCCATAGCATAGGATACGGCGGCCTCCCGGATCAGCTCCACATCTAATCCGCATAAATCGGCGGCCCGAGATAAATCGAAGCTGCCCAAATAGGTTTTCAGTTCCTCGTAACCCGTAGTTCTTGCTTGAATGAAGCCTTCGTCTATGAGACCTTCATCCACGATCATCTTCAGCATCGCATCCGCCAGCATGGCGTCCGTCCCAGGTCTGATCGCCAAATGCATATCGGCTATTGCGGCCGTTGCGGTTCTGCGCGGATCGATGACGATGATCTTCGCCCCATTCTCCTTGGCCTGGTTGAAGTAAGGGAGCAGCGTAGGCTGGCATTCCGCTATATTGGTGCCGGCCAGCACGATGCAGCGGGCAAGAGGAATATCGGACAGCCTGAACGTCAGCCCCCTGTCGATTCCAAAGGTTTTGCTCCCGGCAGAAGCTGCGGCCGACATGCAGAAACGGCCGTTATAATCGATATACCGGGTACCGAGCGCCACCCTGGCAAATTTCCCGAGCAAATAGGCCGTTTCGTTGGTCAGGGACCCGCCGCCGTAGACGGCATTGGCATCGGGACCATATCTCTCGGATATCGCCTGAAATCGATCGCTAATCACGGCCATCGCTTCATCCCAAGAGCAAGGAACGAGTTCGCCGTTTGAACGGATCAGTGGATGCTGCAGCCGCTGGGAATGGGCTGCGTGCTGATGCGCATTCATGCCTTTGACGCACACCCTGCCTTCGGAAGCGAGGTTCGGTATCCCCTCCACCTTATACTTGGCCCTGAACCGTCCCGGGACGCTCTTCTCTTCCTCTTCAACCGTCATCTTGCACTGTACGCTGCAAAACGGACATTGTGTCTCTACCACGGCCGCAGCTCCTCCCGCAGCGGACGATTCCGAATAAACCATAACTGACCGCCTCTCCCTATTTTTCGCTTGTTTAACCCACTTGTGTCTTCCATTCCCGCCGAGACAGCATCTCTGCAAGCTCTATTTGCAGATCGTGGTCCAGAACATGCTCCCGGATCGAGGTCACACCCGTACGTTCCACCCATTTCCACATCGGCTCCTCATACAAGCCGTTCTGCCGGTACCACTGCAAACAAGCGGATACGAGCTGCATTACATGTTCCTCACGTTCAGCAACGCCGATCAATTGTCCTTCACGGACAGGGTGGTCCGCATGTCCGCCGAGATAAACCTCCCAGCCTGCGGGCGAAGACGATATTCCGATCCCCTGAACCAGTATGCTGACGGACGATGCTAGACGATCGGACACCCCTGCATGTACAGGATAAGGCAGCGATACCTCTTGCCAGCGAAGGCGAAGCCATTCTCCAATGCGCCGAATGCCTGCCGCCTCCATCCTCGAGCCTTCCGTGTCTTCCATCCATACCTGAACGCCTTGGTAGAGTCCATGATCCGCATCGGAGACATCATGCCAAGTCTTCCGAACCGGTTCATCACCGTTCCCTATCCCCGTCATTTCAAGGTAATAACGCAGGGCTGGCCGACAGACTATGCATCCGCCCGGCTTCTTCCAGCCCTGATGGAGCATGAAATCCGATATCGTATGACAGCCTTGACTCACCGCATGGGTAATCGCTTGCTTCAATGAGGAGTGCCCCAGCTTCGTGCATTCACATACGGGAATCTCGCCTTGCGTTATGGCCGCCCTCTGCGAAGCCCTCTTTTTGCCGCTTCGCGCATGTCTGACCAGGGCATCCACCATTGGCCGGCAGCCGCCGCACGAACCGGATGCCCTGGTCAGCTGCTTAACTTCATCCGTGCTTTGGAGATTGCGATCGGTAACGGCCTGCATGATCTCCGCTTTGCTCACGCCGTTGCAAGCACACACCGTTTCATGATCCGGGAGCGTCTGTGCAGCTGCTTCCGCCGAGCTTACAATGCCTTCTTGCGGGATAAGCTCCGAGACAGCCGCGCCCTTCTTCACCATGGACAACAGCGCGGAACCCTCAGTCGTGTCTCCGAACAAAATGGCACCCGTAACCCTGCCTTTGTGCATGATCACTTTTTTGTACGTGCGGCTTACGGCATCGTATTGCTGAATGGCGGTTTCCGCATCGATCCCCGATATCGCGCCGGCCGAAAATACATCCACACCCGAGACTTTTAGCTGGGAATAAGGAATCGAACCGACATAAGGCTCGGCCTGCCGGCCGCAGATAACCCGGGCAAGCACCTTTCCTTGCTCATACAGGGGAGCGATTAGGCCGTAACTAATCCCCCGGTGCTCCGCGCATTCTCCCACCGCATAAATATTCGGCTCACTTGTCCTCATGTAGTCATCCACCAGGATAGCCCGCCCCGTCAGCAGACCGCTTCTCTGGGCCAGCTCCACGTTAGGCCTGATCCCTACGGCAAGCACCACTACATCCGCATCAAGCCGAGTTCCGTCGATAAACCGAAGCCCCTGCGCCCTTGTTCGGCCAACGATTCGCGTGGTATCCATCGCCAAGTGGAATCGCATCCCTTGGCTTTCGAGCTCCCGCTGCAGCATATGGGCTGCCGTCCGGTCCAGCTGCCGGTTCATGATGTAAGGGGCATTATGAACCACATGGGTTTCCATGCCGAGATGGAGAAGTCCCCGGGCAGCCTCCAACCCCAGCAATCCCCCGCCAATGACGGCCGCTTTTGTGTAGACCTTGGACATTTCGGTCATTTTCGTGCAATCATCCACCGTCCTAAATGAAAGGACGCCTTCCTTATCCGTCCCGGGGATAGGCGGAACGAAAGGGGATGAGCCTGTTGCCAGAATTAATGCATCATAACCTTCCCGTTTACCGGAGACAGTCTCGATGCAGCGGGCTTTGACATCGATATGATGAACGGCTTCACCGGTCAATAACCGGATGCCATGCCGCTCATACCAAGACCAGTCGTTCAGGATAATATCCTGGAGGGAATGTTCGCCTTGAAGGACTTTGGACAACAGAATCCGATTATAGTTGGGGCGAGGTTCGGCGCCGAATATCGTAATATCGAAAAGCTCCGGCCCAAGCTGGAGTATTTCCTCTACGCATCGTATCCCTGCCATTCCATTTCCGACAACAATGAGCTTCTTTCTCTTCATGAATTACCTCCACTCTACCCTTGTCACTTTCATGTAAGAAAATACGAAACGCCCTTTCCCTGGGAACAGGAAAGGGCGTCATTGCCTTCAAAACGGGCACATCCTTGTGCCGTATTGGTATTCGTAACATACATCTAGCTTAGTTGACGAAATTCGATACGTCAAGATATATGACATATATTCATCGGAATTTTAATGATTAATAATTATTCGATTTTTTGTGTGATGTATATTGACATTCATTTGACCTGTTATCTATAATGTGAATCAGCAAAATCATATATTTCACAGACGGAAGACACAATGACGTGTCTGCGTCTTGGGCAACGAGGCCGCAAGTCGTTCTGCAATGGGCGAATTGCGGCCTTTTTATGCCTGCATCTGAAGATCCGCACCAGGTATAGAGAACGTACACATTTGGATAAGGAGCGAAAACCATGGAGAAGAAAGGATTTTGGCAAAGCGGGCACAAGCCCTCCCTGTTCGGTGCTTTTTTGTATTTCGATATCAGCTTCATGATATGGGGCATGCTCGGACCGCTCGCGGTAGTCATTGCCGGAGATTATCCGATGGATCCGGTGCAGAAGGCAAATCTGGTGGCACTTCCCGTTCTTGGCGGCTCGATACTTCGGCTCGTATTAGGTTTCCTTGCCGATCGCATCGGCCCGAAGCTAACGGCTCAGATCGGGATGATCGTCACGCTGGTCCCTCTTTTGCTTGGCTGGTTATGGGTAGATTCCCTTGATCAATTGTACGTCGTTGCGATTCTTCTCGGCGTCGCGGGAGCTTCGTTCGCCGCAGCACTTCCCCTTGCGGGACAGTGGTATCCCAAAGAACATCAAGGCCTGGCGATGGGAATCGCCGGAGCCGGGAACAGCGGCACCGTCCTGGCGACCCTGTTCGCCAACCGGCTGGCGCAGCATTTCGGAAGCTGGGAGATTGTCTTCGGACTTGCCATCATTCCCATTGTATTGGTCTTCATCTACTTCTCGCTGTTTGCCCGCAACAGTCCGAATCGGCCTGCCCCCAAACGGCTGTCCGAATATGGCAATGTGCTTAAACAGCGCGATGCTTGGGTATTCTGTGCCCTGTACTGCGTGACGTTTGGCGGCTTTGTCGGGCTCGCCAACTATTTAACGATCTTCTTCAACACCCAGTATGGCCTTTCCGCGGTTCAGGCTGCGGACATTACAACGATCTGCGTCATAGCAGGGAGCTTCTTCCGTCCTGTAGGCGGCTTTCTGGCCGATCGTATCGGCGGCTCGCGAATGCTGATGTTTCTCTATGCCGGAGCTGCCATTATGCTGATCGGCGTCTCCTTCTTGCCGCCGCTATGGCTTGTCGTCACGCTGCTGTTTATCGGCATGATGTGCCTGGGCGCGGGGAACGGTTCCGTATTTCAGCTTGTCCCTCAACGGTTTGCCGGCGAGATCGGCCTGGTTACCGGGATTGTCGGGGCTGCCGGAGGCTTGGGCGGCTACGCGCTTCCGCTGATATTGGGTCGATTGTACCAAGCGACAGGCTCATACACCGCCGGGTTCATCATTCTGAGCTTCATTGCCGCCGCATCGCTGGCCCTTACGATTGTGATGCAGCTGAAATGGCGGCGCAGCTGGCTCCGCGGCGTGCCATCCGGCGCGCAGACCGGATCGGCCGAGGCGTGAGAGAAAGCGAGATCCATGTTAACGCTGCGACCGTTTCACGGCATATTGCCATAGAAACGGTCGATTAGCGGGCACCCACGCAAAAAAAGCATCTTATCGATGCTTTTTTTGTTTGGGATAACGGCCATGCCATCAGTCGGCTAAATTCACGACGTCATGCTGAACCGAAATTCTGACAAAATAACGATTCGGCCATATCTTGGTTGTCACCACGACATCCTGGTCATCCTTTTCAAAAAAATAGCCGGAGCCCTCTTGCATTACATAATGCCAATCCTCGCGCTGCATCCGCTCCTTAATCATTTCAGCCGGTTGCCTCATCTTCGTAAGATACAGTCCATGGCCGTTCGAAGGATCATCAATCTTAACGACGGATTTGTCGGTGGTATGAAGCGAATACATCAGTTTGATATTATTCCAACCGATCGAATGGATATATAATGCGATATTTATGACGAACATGACAAAGACCAATCCGATGGAACCGAACAAGATCCTTTTCCAGCGTTTATTCACGATCATAACCACCGCCTTTATAGATATGTCTTCAACGTCAAATCGGTACTCATCATCAGGTTCAAGATGAGGCCTCTTGCTTCTTCGCCCCCGATAACGGCTTGCCTTTCCCGCCCCTACCCTCATCAATATGGGATTGTTTTTCCGATAAGGTTAGTTTTAAGACGAGGACCATGGAACAGCCTATCACCCCGCCAGCCGTATTCAGGATTAAATCGTCCACATCAAAGCTTCCCATCGAAAAGAGAATCTGCGAGCACTCCAGCCCAAGGCTTAGCCCGAAGGAAGTCACGAAAGCGCCAAGCCATCCCATCCACTTGTTTTTCAGCAATACACTGACGAATATGCCATTGGGTATGAAAATCGCGATATTTCCGAACAGATTGATCACGTCATGCGGGCTCGAGAGTCGTTTCATATTTTGATGAATGGACTTAAACGGCGTAAAATTGGCAAATTGCAATCGATTCTGCATATATTCGGGATTATCCATCGAACGCTGCAGTTGATGCCACAGAAACGAAATGTTCACGTCGCCGAATTTGAACAGAATGATTTTGACCAGCACATATACATACAACGCATACAGCAATAATACCATCCATTTAGGCGTTAGTTTCATTCATTCTCATCCTTGCCGAGCTGCACCGTCACAATCATGCCATCGATGTTGTTGCCGGATATCTCATACTCGCTGCCGGCCGGAACTTCAATTTCCGTTTCTTTCGCCTGGACGGGTACGTACTCGATTTCGTAGGCCTTCCCGTTTACGGTTGCCTTATAGTTTTTTTTCTCCTTGAGAAAATCCAGATACTCTTCGAGCGTAAAATCCAGCTCGTGCATGATCATGCTGTGCGGAAGCCCAACATAACGAAAATGCCACGGCTCATACTGGATCCCTGTGACATCCGTCTTGTTCTGGGGATATCTCAAAATGAATCCATGCGCCCAAGCATGCTTCTTCAGCCACTCGCCCTCCGGAGATTGATCGATCGCCTTCTGCGTAGATCCGATATCCATGGATAACCCAAGGTTATGTTCGCTGTAGCCTGGTGGCAATGCATAATCTGCGCCTTTTTCGCGATATAACGCCTCTTGTTCGCTCTCATCCCGGTACCCGCTGCTGATCATGAAGTGATTGACCCCGTCCTCTCCTGCTGCTTGGATCATATCGCCAAAACGCTCCGCCACAGTGCGCGATAAACGGATCGTGTTGTCAAGAACGACGTAACCATTCATTAAGTCTTGATCGTGAAACAAATTCACGATATCCGTCGGTACGGCTGCCGGATCCAGCGGGTGATCCTTGTTGACCAAAACCAGATTCCCCTGCGTTACTTGTTCATCTGTCACTGAGACCGTTTGAGCCGCTTTATTCCCATCGTTATCGTATTCTGATTGAGGATTCGCCTGCGCGTCGGAGCCAGCGTTCATATCCTGTTCCTTATGTGTTCCTTCGTTATCATTCGCGTTTGGCGTCTCCGTTAGTGCGGGCTCGCATCCGACCAACAGGAAGATCACGAGCAATATCAAACCCTTCTTCAATTTCAACAACTCCCTCTATCTTTGTCCCACCATCTTAAAGAATATAGTTTAAGGAAAAGTAGGGAAAAGTTAAAGTTTTTCTTAAGAGATGCGAATCCCTCCCGGGCTTTCGCTCTTTACCCTTTGACAAGGCTGAAGCCCATGGCTTACCTTGGTATTTAGACTAATAAGAATAAAGAAGGTGCCATTATTCTTGCTTAAACTATTTCGTTATTTACGTCCTCACTGGACAGCGGCCCTGCTTGCACCGCTATTGATGCTGCTGGAGGTCGCCATGGATCTGCTTCAGCCCATGCTGATGGCCAGCATTATCGACCGCGGCGTCATGCAGAACGATACGCCACACATCCTCAGTACAGGGCTGCTCATGCTGGGAGCTGCAGCCATCGGGCTGCTTGGAGGTCTCGGGTGCACGATTTATTCTTCCATTGCTTCACAGCGTTTTGGCGCCGACCTTCGCCGGGATTTGTTCCGCAAAGTTCAGACCCTGTCTTTCCGCAATCTGGACGACATCTCAACCGGGTCGCTCATCACCCGGCTTACGAGCGATATCGTTCAGCTTCAGACGATGGTGCAGATGCTGCTGCGCATCTTCGTACGCTCACCGTTTCTTGCCATAGGAAGCATGATCATGGCGGTGATCATCAGCCCCAAGCTGGCCATCATTCTGGCTATTGCCGTTCCGTTGCTGTTCGTCGTGATGTTTTTCCTGATCCGGGCTACCCTGCCCTTGTTCGCCACCGTTCAGAAGAAACTCGATAAGGTGAATACGGTATTGAAGGAAAATTTCGCCGGAATCCGGGTCTCCAAGGCATTCGTGCGTGCCGGTTACGAGAAGGACCGATTTCATGATGCGAACCACGACTTCACGCAAGTTTCGGTTAAAACCCAGCGGATCGTTGCGCTCAACATGCCCATCCTGACCATGATTCTGAATGTCAGCATCGTGGCCGTCCTGTGGTTCGGCGGAAAGGATGCTATCGGCGGATCCTTTGAGGTCGGTAGCCTGGTAGCCTTTATAAACTATGTCACGCAGGTATTGTTCTCGGTTTCTTCCGTGGCCATGATGCTGGTACGGATTTCTACGGCCAAGGTCTCCGCTGACCGTATTCATGAGGTCATGCGTACAGAATCCGAAATTGTGAACGAGGTTCAACCGGCAACCGATGCGTACAAGCAAGGAGAGATCATGTTTGACCGCGTTACCTTTTCCTATAACTCGGAGATGCAGAGGCCCGTACTGCGCGACATCAGTTTCAAGGTTCTACCAGGACAGCATGTAGCCATTATGGGTGCAACAGGTTCGGGTAAAACCTCTCTGGTATCCCTGCTCCCCCGTCTGTACGATGTGACCTCCGGGCAGATACGAATCGACGGAACCGATGTGCGGAGAATGGAGCTGTCCGCTTTGCGCGAACGAATCGGCATCGTCCTGCAAGAATCCATCCTTTTTACAGGCACTATAAGGGACAACATCCGCTACGGGAAACCGGACGCTTCCGATGAAGAAGTAATGGCCTCGGCTAAAGCTGCCCAAGCGCATGATTTCATTACTTCCATGCCGGATGGCTACGATACCGTGCTTGGACAACGCGGCGTGAACCTGTCCGGCGGACAGAAACAGCGGATATCCATTGCGCGGGCATTATTGCTTCAACCCGCCATTCTGATTCTTGATGACAGCACCAGCGCCATCGATACGGGAACGGAGTCGCGGCTTCGGAAAGAGCTGGCCCGTCTGATGAAAGACCGGACCTGCCTTATGATAGCCCAGCGGATCTCATCCGTGATCGACGCCGACCTGATATTGGTGCTGGATGACGGGGAATTGATCGCGAAGGGCACGCACCACGAGCTGCTTGCTTCCTGTGAAGTATATCAGGACATTTATCGATCGCAATTCGGCAAGGAGGTGTCTTCTCATGGCTAAACCGAATCAGGATTCCAAGCATGCCCATCATACGGACGGTCCGGACCTTAGCATGCGAGGCGGCAACGCCATCCGCGGAATGACGATAGCCAAAGCCAAGCCGAAACATACGATGGATACGATACGCCGGATATGGAGCTATATCCGTCCGTTCAAAGGCGGCATGATGGCTGTTTTCGTATTCACGCTCGTAACGACGCTGCTCTCACTGATTGCCCCTTATCTGCTGGGGAACGCCGTGGATCATTACATCATCCCGGGAGACATCAGAGGACTTATGGGGTTATGTGCGATACTTCTTGCCGTTTATGCTGGCACCGCGCTCACGGCATGGCTTCAGCAGCATGTCATGGTGAAAGTCTCCCAGCTGTCCATTCTGGCCATGCGGCGGGATATCTTTGCAAGGCTTCAAGTCCTGCCGCTCCGCTTCTTCGACAGCAAGACGCACGGCGAATTGATGAGCCGCACGACCAATGATATCGAGAATGTCTCCGGTACGTTGAATCAAAGCGTAACCCAGCTCATCTCCAGCGTTCTGTCCCTGATCGGATCCCTTGCCATCATGCTGTACCTCAACGTATGGCTTACGCTGCTCAGCATGGTGACCATACCGCTCGTCATGCTGTTCACGAAGACGGTGGCAAGCCGGACAAGAAAGCATTTTTCCAAGCAGCAAAGCTTGCTGGGTGAGCTTAACGGATTCATTGATGAGACCGTTTCGGGCCAAAAGGTCGTGCAGGTATATCGCCGCGAACGGCATGCCGCTGCCCAGTTTGATGACATGAACAAAAAGCTGACCGACGCCAGCATTCAAGCCCAGATCTATTCGGGCACGGTCGGGCCGGTTATGAACGTGCTGAACAATGTCAGTTTTGCCTTGATAGCAGCGGTTGGCGGCTACATGGCTTTCAAGGATTTCACAACCGTCGGGGTCGTCGTTGCGTTTCTGAATTATTCGAAGCAGTTTCAACGGCCTTTGAACGATCTGGCGAACCAGTTCAACCTGGTGCAGTCCGCGGTTGCCGGGGCAGAACGGGTCTTTGAGATTATCGATACGGAGTCCGAATACCAAGGCAATGAACAGACGAAAAAAGCGGACGATATGTATGGCGAGGTACGATTCGACCATGTGTCTTTCAGCTATAAGGAAGGCGTCCCGATTCTGAGGGACGTTTCGCTTACCGCCCGGCCGGGTGAGACCGTTGCGCTCGTCGGCCCGACAGGCGCCGGCAAAACCACCATTATCAATCTCCTCACCCGCTTCTATGAGATAGATGATGGCGTAATCACCATAGATGGCAGCGATATCCGCCAACTGGATAAAGACAGTCTGCGCAGTCAGCTGGGGATCGTGCTTCAGGATGCTTATGTATTCTCGGCATCGATCCGGGAGAACATTCGATATGGCCGGCTGGATGCCACGGACCAAGAGATCGAAGCCGCCGCCAAGCTTGCCAATGCGCATGACTTCATCATGAAGCTGCCCGATGGCTATGATACGCAGCTCCTGTCGGGCGGCGGCAACCTGAGCCAGGGCCAGCGGCAGCTCTTGACGATCGCTCGCGCCGTGCTTGCCGATCCCGTTATTCTGATTCTCGACGAGGCAACCAGCAGCATCGATACCCGAACCGAGATGCATATTCAGACCGCCATGCGCGCCCTGATGCGAGGCCGGACCAGCTTTGTCATCGCCCATCGTCTAAGCACGATCCGCGAGGCCGACCAGATTCTTGTCATGAATCATGGCGGAATCGCGGAGCGCGGCACACATGAAGAGCTGCTGGCCAAGCGCGGCTTCTACTACGAGTTGTACAACAGCCAATTTAAGCTGACCAGCTAACGGGTGTTGGAAGTTTTCTTTAGCTGCTACTGGCAAAATCATTCAAGGACCGATTCTCTAGAATCGGTCCTCTTTTTATCCTTAAGAGAAAACATCATGTCATTCTTGTACGACTCGACCGGCATTGCTCACGATCCGCTTCACGGCCCCAATGATCCATTCCATTTCCACGTATTGGTTGCCCGGCGCGTTGTATTCGACGCCCCAATATCCCTGATAGCCCCCGGCGAGCAGGCAGCGCACCTTCTCCTCCGCATCGGGATGAACCGCGGTCTTCGCATCGAAATGCGTATGCACCGTCCACGGGGCAACCATCTCGTCGCCTTCGGCCTCATCCGCCCTCCATCTTCCTAGGTGAAGCAGGAAACCAAAAGCCGGATGCCGGACTTCCTCTGCAATCCGCTTCATTTCCCGTGGGAGCAGGGAGGCGCCCATATGGTTTTCCGGGCCTACCGTATAACCGTTATCCCCTGCACGCTCCGCCAATTCCCGATAGCGCTTAACCAGGTATTCGAATTGTTCGTCCGGCATTGGCTCCGCTTCTTTATAACCGCCGCCGGTGTCGATCCGCACCGTTTCGGCCCCCAAAATTTCTGCGGCATCCAGATGGGCAAGCGCATTTTCATACAACTTCTCCCGCATGTCCGGGTCGGGATCCCATAGATGAGCCCCGTCAACAGCAAAGTTAACCACGCTCATCTCCTTCTCATCCAGCGCTTCCCTGATTTTCCGTATCTAGCTTTCGTCGGCAAGCTTGTATATGGGGCCGCTTCGATCGATGAAAAAACCGTTCCACAAATCAACCGCATCCATTCGGTATCGATACTTCACCGTCTCCAAATAACCGAACACATCCATTTTGCCGTCGAGAAACGTGTTATAAAAAGAATAGCCGCCAATCGAAATGTTCATCGCATTGCCTCCTCCTATTCCCGGGTTACATACAAACTTACCACATTTTCTATTCCTTAATTAGCATAAATTCTCAGTCCCTTCTAAATTTCTCCTCACTAGGTTTGAATCAAATGAAAGACGAGATAAGCGGCCGTCCCCCACATAATCACCGCCGATATTCGGTTCAGCGCGAATAGCAGCCTGCCTGACGGATCCATTCTTCCGGCCGCCCTGCCGGCAATTCCGAGTCCCAGAAACCACAACCAGGAGACGGCGATGCATATAACGGTAAAAATCACTTTGTCCGCCCCTTCATATTGAAGCGAGCTCGTGCCGATGACGCCCATCGTGTCCAGAACCGCATGCGGATTTAGCAGCGACACGGACATGGCAAATACGATTTGCTTCTTGGGAGAGAACGAACGGGCGCTTTCCGGGTCCTGACCTGAAGGCTTACTCCTCCACGTCGCCGCTCCCATATAGACCAGGAAGCAGATGCCCAATGTAAATAACGTCAATTTGATCCATTCATATTCCAAAACGATCACGGATACGCCCAACACCGCCAATGAAATCAGCAGCGTATCGCATAACGATGCGGTAATAATGACGGGCAGCGCCCTAATAAACCGGGGTTGGACGACACCTTGATTAAATACGAACACATTCTGCACGCCCAAGGGAAGAATTAGGCCAATAGCCAGAATGAATCCATGAAGTATAACGCCTATCATTTGAAAGCAAACCTCCAGTACATATTTTCACCATTGTAATGGAGGTGCTTGACTGCGTCTCCAACCAATTGGTTGGTTTTCGACCCAACCAATGATGTAAACTGGGCATAATACTATAGAAACGTTGTCAGAAAGCAGGTTGTCCATGACAGAAGAATGGAAATTGAATAAAGCTTCCGAAGTGCCCCTGCATCAGCAAATTTATGATCACATGAAGAGCCGAATCATGAACGGGGAATGGCCGGTCGGAACCCGACTTCTCCCGCAGAGGGAGCTCGCCGCCAAATTTCAAGTCAACCGCAGCACCATCGTTTATGCCTTGGGTGAGCTTGCGGCTGACGGTTTCATAGAATCCCGGGTGGGACAAGGCACGGTTATTGTGAACAATACTTGGAGCGTATTGGCCGCCACGCCCCCGCCTGATTGGAATCAATACGTGAAATCCGGCTCCTACCAGCCGAACATCCATATGATCCAGCAGATCAACCGTGCGGAAACCGATCCCGAAGTGATCCGACTCGGTACTGGCGAGCTTTCGCCTGAGCTCCTCCCGACCGCCCAAATGCGGGAGACGTTTAACGGCAGCATGTCCAGCCGTTTCACTTTGGGATATTCGGAACCGAAAGGCAGCCTATACTTAAGGGAAATCATCAGCGATTATTTGAATAAGAAGGGGATATCCGCCTCTCCTTCTTCCATTCTTATCGTCTCCGGCGGGCTGCAGGGCTTGCAGCTTATTTCCCTGGGGCTGCTGCATCACGGTTCCGCCATCCTGGTGGAGAATCCCACTTACCTGAACTCGATTCATGTATTCCAGTCGGCTGGCATGCAGTTGCACGGCATCCCGATGGATGCCAAAGGGATCAGAACGGAATCTATCGGAAGGCTCAAGCGTCAGCACAGAGCCGCCCTGCTCTACACGATCCCTGCCTTTCATAACCCTACCGGCACGATGATGTCTTCCGACAGACGGACGGAGCTGCTGCAAATCTGTGCCCAAGAAAGATTGCCCGTCATCGAGGATGATGTGTATGGCGATTTATGGTTGGATACTCCCTCTCCGCCCCCTTTGAAAGCTTCGGATAAACAAGGACTCGTGCTCTATATGGGCAGCATGTCCAAAACCCTCGGGCCCGGTCTGCGCATCGGATGGGTCGTCGGGCCGGAGCCTGTCATCGATCGGCTGTCCGACATTAAAATGCAGACCGATTACGGGTCCAGCTCGCTGTCCCAGCATGCTGTCGCGGAGTGGCTCTCGAGCGGATCCTATGAGAAGCATCTCGTTCAGACCCGGGCAGAGCTGATGAAACGCAGAGACTTTACGCTGTCGTTGCTGGAACGATATTTTCGAGATATTGCCCACTGGAATAAACCCCAAGGCGGATTTTATGTTTGGCTCCGCATCGCAAAGCCGATCTCCATTCGTACGTTATTCGAGCATGCGTTGAAGGAAGGCCTGCTGCTCAATCCCGGAAATATTTATGACCGTAACGACCAGCAGCATCTGCGGTTATCTTTTGCCTACGCCTCCTACGATCAACTGGAGAAGGGACTTATTCGGCTTGCGGAGCTTATTCGCCTCCATGTGTTGTAAACAGCAAAAGCAAATGGCTATTCCGAGGAATGCCGTACCCTCCCGGATTAGCCCTTTCTTTATTCAGCGCGCCATCATGTTATCGTTTATGCTTGCTTGCAGCCTACACATGACGCCGTTCCATCAGATTGATCCCAATACCCATGCACAATACCCCGATGAGCAGCAATTAACCATGCTGAGAAGTCCGTCGAGCAAACTTTGCAGAACACTCACTTTCATCGAGTTCACTCAGCTTTCATCGCAAATATCCTACGGGTTCGTTGCATCCGTACTCGCGGGTCCCAAGGAGATTACCGAAAATACCGACGTTGCGAGCAGTGTGACAAATAGCATTGCAGGCCTGGCGCGGAACAACGGCGCCAAAAAGAAGCCCGTGAAAAAAATGGCGCTGCTTCCCAATCGCCAAGGCAATGGATCCGGATCAACATGCTGCAGCACGGGGACGAAGGCGCAAAGCCAGCTCAAAACAAGAAATAAAAACCATATCCAGAACGACCGCACCGGCTCCCCTCTCTTTCCTGTCAAGCGTTTCACAATTCCCAGCAAAATATCACGTTCCAATTTTTAGTTATATCATATCACAAGCGTCTTCGAGCCTTTTGGTTAAATAAGTAAACTGGAAATAAAAATCGGGTTCGATTTTATTGTGAAAAATTACACTTTCACGTCTAAACCCTTATCAGTACTGGGATTTATTCGGCAGGTTAAGGAGGTGAAACCAGTGAAAAACAGGCCCGGAATTGTGACGAAACTGGTAACTCTCGTGAATGTTTGAACAAAGTATGAACTGCCTCAAAACCGCGCCACTACAATGATTTCGCTCACAACCCTCCCCTTTTGTAACAAATTGAACACATAAAATTACATACATTGACACGAATATGGATTTATCTGTTATTTATACAAGTTTATGTGTTTTGCAAAGCCGACCGGAACTTTCTACTATAGATGTGTCAGTAACATTGAATCGAACGAACGTTTCAAGGAAAGGGGTACATCATGAACAAAAGAGGGCCGTTATTTGCATTGTTTTTATGCTTTACCTTGCTCTTATCGGGCTGCAGCTCGCTCACGGTATTAGATCCGAAAGGACCGGCTGCCAGAACCCTATCCGATACAATCATATTCTCCATTCTCATGATGGTCGGAATCCTAGCGGTAGTTTACGCGCTCTATATCTACATGCTCACGAAATATCGAGCCAAGAAATCCAACGAAGGTTATGAACCGCCACATGAAGAGGGCAACAAATGGCTGGAGATTCTGTGGACTGCCATTCCGATCCTGATCGTTGCCGTGCTCTCGGTCGTAACCGTCAAAACGACGGTGGCCGTCGAGAACGTGCCTGAAGGCTACGAGAACCAAGAGCCTCTGGTCATTTATGCTTCCTCTTCGAACTGGAAATGGCATTTCAGCTATCCGGAAGAAGGAATCGAAACCGTCAATTACGTTAACATTCCGACCAATCGTCCGATCGAGTTCCGACTGTATTCGTTCGGTCCGATCACAAGCTTCTGGATCCCTCAGCTTCACGGACAGAAGTACGCGATGAGCGACATGATCACCAAGCTGAACATGGTTGCCGACGTACCGGGTTCGATGATGGGCCGTAACGCGAACTTCAACGGCGAAGGTTTCGCCCATATGGAGTTCGAAGCTCTTGCCATGACCTCTGCCGAGTATGATGAGTGGGTTCAGGATGTAAAGGATACGGCGCCTGAACTGAAGGAAGATGAGTTCAAGAAGCTTCTGGAGACCGCGCATGTCGGACGAATGACCTTCTCTAACACGCATCTGGAATTCAGCCCGCCGCCATCCGAAGACCATCACCATGGCGGTGACGTCAACGGCAATGAGGAGCATCAGGACCATAAAGACGTCCACCCGGATCCTGCAACAACGGAAGAAACGGAATTTGACAGCGAAACGAACGTGGATCCAAACGAACCGCTGCCGAACTTCCCGGCTGAAGAAAGCCCAAATCATCAACATGATGGACATTAAATCGGTGAGTGAAACGTTGTTCACCCGATCTACTTCATACATCCAGAAAGGAGCTAGGCCTTTATGAAATGGGACGAATTTTTCGTTACCGGTGATCCGTTAATTTACGGCGCCATGGTGAGTATCGTGCTCGTCTCGCTCGCAATCCTCTTCGGCTTGACCTATTACAAGAAGTGGGGATATATGTGGCGGGAATGGCTGACGACCGTGGATCACAAAAGAATTGGCGTCATGTACATCATCTGTGCATTGATCATGCTGTTCCGCGGGGGCGTCGACGCGATCATGATGCGTGCGCAGACCGCCGCACCGGAGATGAAGTTTCTGACCGGTCAGCATTATAATGAAGTATTCACGACTCACGGGGTCATCATGATCCTCTTTATGGCCATGCCGTTTATTTTCGGTCTGATGAACGTCATCGTTCCGCTCCAGATCGGTGCCCGTGACGTTGCATTCCCTAAACTGAACGCAATCAGCTTCTGGCTGTTCTTCGCCGGAGCGATGCTGTTCAACATTTCCTTCGTTATCGGAGGATCGCCTGATGCCGGCTGGTCCGCTTACTTCCCGCTGGCCAGTATCGAATTCAGTCCGACGGTCGGCAACAACTACTACTCTCTGTCGCTTCAGATTTCAGGGATTGGTACTTTGCTGACAGGCCTTAACTTTATCGTAACCATCCTGAAAATGCGCGCGCCGGGTATGACCCTGATGCGCATGCCAATGTTTACGTGGTCGGTATTGATCACTTGCGTCATCATTATCTTTGCTTTCCCTGTGCTTACGATTGCGCTTCTGCTTATGATGTTCGACCGCATCTTCGGCTCGCAATTCTTCACGATGGCCAACGGGGGCATGGATATGCTCTGGGCCAACCTGTTCTGGGTATGGGGTCACCCTGAGGTATATATCGTTATTCTGCCGGCATTCGGTATTTTCAGCGAGATCATCTCAGCGTTCTCCAAAAAGAACCTGTACGGTTACAGCTCCATGGTATTGAGTATGGCGATTATTTCCGGATTGTCCTTCCTGGTATGGGCCCACCATTTCTACACGATGGGTCAAGGGGCCATGGTCAACGGTTTCTTCTCCATCACGACGATGGCGATTGCCGTACCGACCGGGATCAAAATATTCAACTGGCTCTTTACGCTTCGCAAGGGCCGAATCAGCTTTACGACGCCGATGCTCTACTCGCTTGCCTTTATTCCGATCTTTACGATCGGCGGCGTAACCGGCGTCATGCTGGCGATGGCCAGTGCCGACTATCAGTATCACAATACGATGTTCCTGGTGGCCCACTTCCACTATGTGCTCATTCCAGGCGCCGTATTCGCCGTCATTGCCGGTTTCCACTACTGGTTCCCTAAAGTGTTCGGCTTCCGTCTGAACGAAAAGCTTGGCAAAATCGCATTCTGGTTCATTGCCATCTCATTTAACGTTACGTTCTTCCCAATGTTCTTCCTGGGACTTATGGGGATGACCCGCCGTACGTACACGTATTCGGCCGAGACCGGCTTTGGTCCGCTGAATATGCTGTCGATGGTCGGCGCGGTCGGACTGGCGATCGGATTCATCCTTCTGGTGTACAACATTTACTGGAGTACACGTTACGAGCCGCGCGACAAAACGGGAGATCCATGGGATGCACGATCACTGGAATGGTCGACGCCAAGTCCGGTTCCTGTTTACAACTTTGCGGTAACGCCGAAAGTCAAAGGCCGTGACGCCTTCTGGTTCTCCAAGAAAAACAACGAGCCGCTTTCGGACGAGAAAATCACGAAGATTCACATGCCAAGCAACACCGGAAAACCGTTTATACTGGGCATCGCCTTCTTCTTCCTGGGCTTCTTCCTGGTATTCAGCTGGTGGATTCCATCCATCGTTGCCGGTATCGCGGTATTGATTATTATGGCTACCATGTCCTTCGACCGTGATCACGGGTATTACATTCCGGTTGAAGAGATTGTTCAAACCGAACAGAAACTGCGGGGTGATACGGTATGAAAATAGATGCCACTCAGCCGCTGGAATATGGAACAGAGGAAAACCGCAATCGTATATTCGGCTTCTGGCTGTTCCTCGGAGCTGAAATTGCGCTCTTTGCTACCTTGTTTACCGTCTACTTCGTTCTCGTGAACCGCTTTGCCAGCGGTCCGAGCGGAGCGGAAATCTTTGAAATTACGCCGGTCCTGCTTGAGACGTTCCTGCTCTTAACGAGCAGCTTCACCATCGGTTTGGCTGTTCATGCGATGCGTCTGGGCCTGAAAAAGCAGATGATGATCTTCATGGTCATCACCCTGCTGCTGGGTGCGGGATTCCTCGGGATCGAGATCTTTGAATTCTTCACCTATGTTCATGAAGGAGTAACGCTCTCAACCAGCGCCTTCTCCTCCAGCTTGTTCACATTGCTTGGCACGCACGGAGCTCACGTAACCTTCGGTCTCCTGTGGGGAACCGCCATTCTGATTCAACTTAAAAAGCATGGACTGGATCATTCCACAGCCAACAAGTCCTTTATCTTCTCGCTCTACTGGCACTTCCTGGACGTTGTGTGGATCTTCATTTTCAGCTTCGTGTATCTGAAAGGACTGATGTGACATGTTAAAACAGCTGTTTCCAATTAAGCATGTAGCGGGTTATATATCGTCCCTCGTCCTTTCAGCTGTCGCGCTCGTGGTTCTGCTGGATATGCCGGCAGCTTCGAAAGTGGCCGTTCTGCTGGTCACCGCGATCCTGCAGGCAGCCGTTCAGCTTATGCTGTTCATGCACGTCGGCGAAAGCGAAGACAAAAAGTCCGTCTATATCAACATTGCGTTCGCCCTGTTCGTAGGGCTGGTTACTATCTTCGGAACGCTGTTCATCTTCATATGGGGCTGGTACGCTTAAGTCTCGCGAAAATCTGGGGTGAACGTGTACCGTCGATCATCGTTCGCTGTCACGAACGTATGACCAATATCAAAGAGGGCGTCCCAAAAGATCCTGGATCTCGAGGGATGCCCTTTTTTTTCCTATTGAAGGTGCTGCATGCGAATCATTTCCCCATCATACTTCAAACATGCAAAAGAACCGTTTCTCGGAACTAGGGACGTGCGGCCCGCCAATTACGAGGAACGGTTTCTTTTTGCATTCCATATGCAGCTTCATCTGCCAATGCCATTTGCGGCTCCATTAATTATGTCCTGCAGGCGTATCCAGAATTTCATCAATCTCACTCTGGAGCTTGGTGGTCAGGGTCTGTTCATCTCCGATGATCCAGGCATGATTATAGGGAGTATCCACTTTGGTGGCGTCACTCTGTTGCCTGATCGAGTCAACATACTTCGTAATCGAGCGTGGCACTCCGTCGCGCTCCGTAAACAATAGAGGGGCGTGTTTACCCATATGGGACAATGGAGCGGCCGCAATGGACAATGCCGGCGAGTCCGGCCTCGAGAAGGAGAAACTGTATCCCGGCGATTGTACTCCCCAGCCAAAACCCGTCCCGGGATCATGATACTGGGCAAAATGAATGGCATTCTCATACGGATCGTCTCCGGCTATGCGCGTTACCTTCCCATATTGCCGCAGCTCGTCTTCAACGGCCTGGGACACCACCTTTTCAGGTCCGATGACGTAGATATTCGCCTTCCCTTTACGCTGCCTTAGGGCCTGCGCCGTCTCTTCGGGCACGACCTTCTCGCTGACATACAGCATCGTTTCCGGCATATGGGCAATCCAGCTTACCGCGGGCAGCGTATAGTCGGGCCGTTCCATCGATCCGACAATAACCGAGGTCGGTACTGAACCGTTTACCCTGGAAGCATAGGCATCAATTGCTGCTGCCGCTTCCGCGGCTTCCCCGGCAGGAATGTGATCGGCCTTGTATTCAAGTCCGTTCAGCTCTTTCATCACCTGATCCGAGATCGGGCCGACGGTAATGATCTCAATCCCCTTGTTGTGCTCCGCTCCCCTCGGCTTCAGCCGTCTCAGCTCTTCCAAGGTTTCCTTCGGGATCCCCCCTTCTTCAACGAAGAGTAAAGGCCCCTCGCTAAGCTGCGTCAGATCGACGCTGACAGCCGCGATCGACCAGTGAGCCGAATCCACGAGGATCACGGTCTGCGGACGGCTGTGCACGTTCGTGGACTGCCACAGCGTCTTGGAAGTCAGTACGGCCGCACTTACTGGATCGGATGTATTCAAGCGAATCGTGTTTTTCGTGGCGGACCAAGGTACGGGAACATCCTTCAGAAGTTCTTTGCTGTGAACCGCCGAGGGAATGGAGGGCTCGGAATGGCTCTGCGTTTGACTCCAAGCGAGGATACCTGCCGTCAGCAGGGCAAGGGCCCAGCCGGCGATCATTTTTTTCACCGAATATTCCTCCTGTCTTCACAATAAAACGCATCGTGCGAGATCATTCTTCCTGCTGATCCGTCTACAGATCTTCCATTAATTTCTCCTCATCCATATCCGGTGGCAAGCCTGGACGCTCTTGGGTACGGTTTCGGATCCATTGTTCCTTCAGCATCTTCACAAATACGTCATCCCGGGACAACCAGACCCCGTACTGGCGCTTCATATGCCGCTCTGCTTCCTCGAACGACCTGAACCGGAATGGGAGAGGTTCTCCGTTCCACTCGATCACCCATTCCCCGGCATTGGCGTAAACAAACAGCAAATCCTCGCCCCAGCTTTCGTACAGCACGCCGGACTCGCTTCCTTTGATATTGAACTGATTGCGCGAAGCATCGAACCGGATCGGTTCCAGCTCAAACGAGTCCGCCGCAAACAATTGATACACATCCTCTGTTATGGTGCACCCCGCAGCCTTGGCATGGCCGCCACCGCCATACCGCATCGCCACTTCGGACACGTCCACATGATCATGAATGGTTCGAAGGCTCATTTTTCTTCCGCCCATATTCAGTATCGCGATGTAGTCAAGATGGGGATAGCTCGTGCCCAGCTCGCTGGCAAGCTCGGAATGATAGGATTCGGCGTAAACGATGCCGACGCAATGCTCCTCGACGAAGGTTTGAATGAGTTCCCGCTGCTTGCGGCGAATGTAACGCTCGATTTTATTCTCTTCCATGTCCAGGATTTTCTGTTCAAATTCATCAAAGAAGAAGCCCTCGTGCGATTCCCGGAGGCGCTCAGACATCTTGCTCTCGAATTCGTCCAGGGACAACATGTAGAACAAGTCATTCAAGCGCTTAGCCTCGATCTTGCCGCTCTCATCCCATTCCCATGTATCATAGAGACGCACCAGCTCAACGAATTCGTCCAGCGCTTCGGTTCTGCCGAGATGTCCATGCTCGATTAAATATTCATAGAACAGCGAGGTTGCCGATGCCAAGCGGCCGTCCCGATGCGTTACATCCACTTGTCCCCAGCTGTGTTCATTGAGGTGGAGGGCGGTTTTATGGTGATCGATAAGCTGCACCTGTCCCCCCTCTTCGACAAACACGTTCAATTCCTTCTCGATGTCAGGAGAGACCGACAAATCCGTAATGAACAGCATATCGTATGGATTCTCCTGAACGGAGGTCCGGTTCAAATACCTTTCGACTTGTTGATTTAATCCGTGAATGGAGTTGTAACGGACATCGATTCCTTCACCGAAGGCGCATTTGGCGATGATGCCGCAGCCGACGCCATCTAAATCGTTATGGCTGTACAGATGATACATGGTTGACTTCCTCCCAGCAGAAGGTGGAATGATTAGTTGTTCTTGCCTTTCATCCCTTTACGGTTCCCTAAATTCCGTCGTTTTAACCCCTGTCAGCCCCTTAGAATCGACAAGGAAACTAAAAAAGAAGAAGCGGCTGCTACAGCCGCTTCTTCTGGAATATAGAGAATGATTATGCCTGTTGAACCGGTCTCGGCCCTTTGGATGCCATGACCTCGTACATGCCGTGGCTGGAGCTGATGACATGCTCAGGCTGCGGCTTTCCGCGGTTGTCGCGGTGTCCTTGGATGTGCGCGGGACTGGTTTCCCAGCGTTTCCACGCTTCTTTCGACTCCCAGCGGATCATCACGATAACTTCTTCCGTTTCGTCGGTACGTTTCGCATTCTTCACAAGAACGTTCAGATCGATAAATCCTTCAATTTCTTCAATGGGTCCCGGCTTGCTGAAACGTTCCACGACCAGGTTGGAGGTGCCTGCTTTAACAATAATCGTTTTAGTCTCGATCAACATATCCATAAACACTCCCTTAGCGAAAATCTGCCTAATTAAACGAACTATATACCATTCTAAATGATAACGATTATCATTGTCAAACCGTTAAAGCGTTCAACTTTTGCAAAAAAAAATCTGACCAGCATGAACCTGCTGATCAGATTGGGATCAATTCATCGATGCGCGCTGCACGGAATTGCACGCCGTGCAATCTTCCTGCAAATAAAAAAGCGAAGTAAAGCCGGCCTTCTTCAGCTTGCGCGCAGCCAGGATTCCATCCGAGCGCTTGGGCGTTACGATAACTACGGAATCATCGGGCTTGAGCTCCTTCTCCCACACATACGGCAACCTTCCAAGCGAGATGTTTATGGTCTCTTTCCTCGGACATTCCATGAATTCGGACACATCGCGTACATCAAGCACTTTCAGATTCGGGCATTCCTTCTGTGCCAGACGAAGATCACTGCACTTCATGAAGCGCAAACCTGTTATAGGTACATACCTCCGGTAGTAGAGACCGGATATAAAGATTATCAGTGCGGCAGATGCAATCAGCACGAATCATTCCCCCATCAATATCATGTGTTTCAGCATGATGCATGGCGGTAAGATCACGGGCTTAAAAAAACGCCAATCCTACCCCTACGGGTATATAGTATGTGCTCCGCACCTAATTGTCAATACATCATGACAGCGCGTTTTCTTCAATTTCAAACCCAAGGTTTTCAATCAATCCCCAGTCGGCCGTATGGGCCTGGCCTTCTGTCGTTAAATAATCGCCGATGAATATGGAGTTCGCCGCGTACAGGCCAAGGGGTTGAAGGGATCGCAGGTTCACTTCCCGGCCCCCTGCAATCCGTATCTCCTTCGTCGGGTTAACAAACCGCATCATGGCAAGAATCTTCAAACACATAATCGGTGTCAATTCCCTGCGTCCTTCCAGAGGGGTTCCCTCGATCGCATTCAGAAAATTGCATGGAATCGAATCCGCTCCAAGCGATTTCAGAGCAAACGCAATCTCCACCCGTTCTTCTATGCTCTCCCCCATTCCGAAAATCGCTCCGGAGCAAGGGGACATTCCGGAAGAGCTTGCCTGCTTCACCGTGTCCAGCCGGTCATCGTATGTATGCGTAGTCGTAATATGCCCGTAATTATCTTTGGAAGTATTCAGATTATGGTTGTATCGATGGACCCCGGCATCGGCGAGCTTGCGCGCATGTTCCTCGTTCAAGAAGCCCAGGCAACAGCACACCTTCAGATCGGTCGTCCGGGTAATCTCCTTCACCGCTTCGGCTACATGATCAATCTCCCGATTGGAAGGGCGGCGTCCGGATGCCACGATGCAATAAGTTCCCGCTTTTCGGCGAATCGACTCGCGCGCGCCTTCCAGAATTTTGTCCTTGGTCAGCCATGCGTATTTTTCGATGGGTGCTTCCGACACGATGGACTGGGAGCAATATCCGCAATCCTCAGGACAGAGGCCGGATTTCGCGTTCACGATCATGTTCAGCTTAACCTTGTTTCCATAATACTCGCGACGGATGTGATAGGCGGCCTGCATAATGTTCAGAAGCTCCCCGTCCTCGCTGTTCAGAACCGCCAAGGCTTCGGCCGGGGTCACTTCATGTCCTTTCACGACCCGATCCGCCAGCGTCAACCAATCGTAATGGGTTTGTGTTGTCATATTCAAAATCTCCCTCTCCATTCTGATTGTCAACCATTTTTAATAATGAATAGGTTAACAATAAGGATAATAATAGCACAGGCCACGAAAGTGAGGCAATCCTTCACTGAAGCCTCCGCATAAAAATAGGGACTGCTTCATCAAAGCCAGTTTAAGGCTTAATGAAACAATCCCTTTCCTATTTTAACGAATTGTTGGCTTTACGGTGCCCGCTTGGGCAGCATTTTCACGTACTCATCGGACATTTTCATCAGCTGCAATATATAGTCGTAATCGCTGCGGTATTTTTCGAAATCCGTTACGGGCTCAAGCGTCTTCAAGGATACTGCGGTACCGTCCTCAAACCCGTCTCCCGGCACGAACAGAATGTCGTTGTTAAAGAATGATCCCGTCGGCAAATAATACCTCATTCCTATAACGTTGCGGTCCACGTTCAGCAGGTCATGCCCAAACGCGTTAAACCCCTCCTCATCAAGCGAGACGCCCAGAAGGTTTGCGACGGTAGGCAGAATATCCACCTGTCCCCCTACCTGCTCAACCACCTTCCCTTCCTTCATGCCGGGAACATGAATGATGAGCGGAATGTTAAATCGATTGACGCGCTCATGGTAAGGAATGCCCAGCGTTGACGAGATCATCTCCGCATCCGCTTCTGCCGGATTGATGCCGAAATGGTCTCCATATACGACCAGTACCGTTTCATCCCACAGCCCGTTCTGCTTCAGGCGGTCTACCAGCGTTCCCAGCGCATAATCGGAATAGTTCACCGACTTCAGATAGTTTCCCAAATGGGTCCCTTCCAGCTCGGCAGGCAAGGTGATCTTCGCGAATTCATCCTTTACATGGTATGGAGAATGATTGGAGACCGTGATGTAGTGGGCATAGGTAGGTTTATTCTGCTGTTGGTTCTCCAGCAGCTTGTCTACGCCGACTCGGAACAACTCTTCATCGGAAGGACCGAATTCATTGAAGTTATCATTCGTAAAATACGGCTTGTCGTAATAATGCTGAAAATCAAGCGCCGGGTACATCTTGCTGCGATCCCAGAACTTCACGTCATTCACGTGGAATGTGCCGGTCGCATAGCCATGCTTGTTCAAGAGACGCGGAAGGCCCGGCAGCTCTTTATTTCCGAAACCGGTGGACATGGCAACCGTTCCTGTCGGATAGATCGAGGTATTCACCGCAAATTCGGCATCCGATGTATTGCCTTGGCCGATCTGTTGGAAGACGTGGGGGAAATACAGGCCGCCATCCGCAAGCTCGTTCATCACCGGTGTCAGTTCCTGGCCGTTCAGGGATTGACCCACCGGAAAGTTCTGCAAGGACTCCATCTGGACGATGATCAGATTTTTGCCTTTTGCAGCGCCGAAATAGTCCGGCTTATCCTTTGCTTCCTTGACGTAAGGATACGTCGCGAGCAGCTGCTGGGACCGCAGGATGGTGTCCTGCAGACTTCCCTCGGCCAGCGCACGTTTCTCCTGCGAGTTACGCACGACAGCAGACACCTGGTAGTTCATGAACCCCATTTGCTCCGCCCGCACGATTTCATTCTCGATTCCCCATTCTTTGCGAATGATCAGTCCGGACAGAACAACCGCTACGATAAGAACAACGGTCATGGAAGTACGCCACATCAGACCAGGCCTGCGTGAGTAGGTTACGGAATATCCGGAACGAGCTCCACCGAAATGCAAGCCCCTTTGGGAGCGTGAACGTATTTTCCGGACCGCCCATATGACCAGCAGGAGCAGCAGGTCCAGGAAGAATAGAAAATGCTCCGGCTCCAGCAAAGCCGTAATGCTGGCCCGTACCTGATTTACTTGACCGATACCCGCAAGCGCGGTATACGTCGGTATGGACCCAAAATGAACGTTATAAACAGCCGATGCAAACATGATGAAAGATAAGACGACATTTAGGATCACATAGACCGTCTTTTTCCCTCTGACCGGCAGCAGCAGTTCCAGAAAGCTAATCAGGGCGAGGAGCGACAGTGCATCGGTAAGCACCTTCCCCCATGCAATCCCATTAAACAGAAACACTCTTAGAAGGATCAGCTTGACTAAGAGCGTCAAAAAAACGAGTACACATAATTTCAACCTTTGTTCAAGGTAGCGTTCCATTTCCCATTCCCTCTTTTGTAAAAGTAATGTTAATTTGCAGCTTCCATTATAACAGGAATGTAAACACCGATCTAATCCGCCCATTCCTTCGCTCCCCCGTCAAGTGTCCAATGCATGATCCATCCGTACCACGTAGGATAATGCATCCCAATCAAAGGCTGGAGGGTTTATGCATGAAGATGGTTGTAACCGGCGGAGCGGGCTTCATCGGCTCCCACCTGGTGAACGGACTCGTTAATCAAGGCTATGAAGTCCATGTAATTGATAACCTGACAACCGGAGAACCAGGTCGCCTTCACAGTGAGGCGATTTTACATGTAGCTGACGTAAACAGTCAGCAGACAACGGCATACATCTCGGTGCTGAAGCCCGATGTCGTATTTCATTTAGCAGCACAGGCCGATGTGCAGCGATCGATCCAGGAACCTCGGCTTGATGCGGATACCAATGTCATGGGCACCCTAAACATACTGGACGCTTGCCGTAAGGCTGGCGTTCGTAAGATCGTGTTTGCTTCGACAGCCGGTGTGTATGGAGACCTCGAGAGATCTCAGCTAACGGAAGACGATCCGGTTAACCCGGTCTCCTTCTATGCGCTATCGAAAGTAGCAGGCGAACAATATATCCGTCTTTATCACCGCTTCTTCGGCCTGCAATACACCATTCTTCGTTATGGAAATGTCTACGGACCGGGTCAGACCGCAAAGGGAGAAGGCGGCGTCGTGGCGGTCTTCGGCGAACGCCTGTATCAAGGCGCGCCGCTCCCAATATACGGCGATGGTCTGCAGACCCGGGATTTCATTTATGTCAAAGATGTGGTTGACGCCAACCTTGCCTCCATCCTTCATGGTGATCAGAGTGTGCTTCATGTTAGCACCGGCACCGACCATTCCGTCAATACGATCGTCGATCTCATCAGCCGGCTGCACCCAGACCGCATCGATGTCGATTATCTGCCCGCGAAGATCGGCGATATTCGGCACAGCTGCCTGAATAATGAAAAGACCCGGGAGCGGCTGAGGTGGAGTCCGTTGTTCAGCTTGGAAAAAGGCATGAAAGAAACCTACCGTCACTGGCTTGGCACACTAGTTTCCCAAAGCGACCCTGGCAAATGAACATAAAACAGCCGCATTCCTCGTCATTCCAAGGAATACGGCTGTTTGCAAGCGTTCCGGTTAGGGCTACGATAAACATCTCATGCATAACGCTTCGTTTGGTCAGATCAGCAAGCGGAGCCCCACCAAGGTTAGGATCCCGACAATGACGGTGGCAAACAGGCTTTTCGTAAGAAATGCGGTCAGAAAAGCAGGGACAGCCGCTATCAGTTCCAGTGTATGGCCCCCCGGATCCACGCGTCCGTCACTAACGAGCAGCTCCTGCGCTAATAGCGCCGCCATGACCGCGATCGGCACATGATCCAGCCAACGGATCATCAATTCCGGAATGCGGAGCTTGCTCAGAATCATGAGCGGCAGAACCCTTGGAATCAGGGTGACGACAGCGCATCCGATAATCAGTATGGCGATATGCCATCTTATTTCCATCGTTCGATCACCATCCCTGCTGTAGCCGCAACCATAATCGCAGCGATGACCGCTGCGCTTCCCGGCATGATCGTACTGATCGCGATTACCGAAACGGCGGCGACCATAATCACCATGAAGTCCAGTTTATACTTCTTTCGGCTGATCCATTGCAGGGCCAGCAATCCGATAAACATGCCAGGCAATGCAAAATCAAGGCCAAACTTCTCCGGCTCCGGTATCCACGCTCCGACAAGACCTCCCGCAACGTTCGCTGCACACCAGAACAGATACGCCGTAATATTCAGTCCCACCATCCACCGATAACCCAGCCTCTTCTGCTCGGCCGCCTTGGCTGCCGCCACACCAAACGTTTCGTCGGTTAGCAGGGAACCGATGAAGAAGCTTTTTCCCGAGGACAACCCTTTAAAATACGGTGCAATCGCCGCGCTTAACAGCAGATGCCTGGCATTTACGAAAAATATCGTGACAATAATGGATAAGACCGGGCTTGCGGCGGCTACCATCCCCGCGGCTATGAACTGTCCGGAGCCCGCATAGAGCAGCAGCGAAAGGAGCGCGATCTCGAGCAGGCTGAAACCTGCGGTACGCTCGACGACGCCTGCCGCAAAACCGATGCTCAGGTATCCCAGCAGTGTTGGTATGCAATCCTTGAATCCTTGAAGATAGGAATTGGCCTGGTTTCCCTCGATATCGGCGGGAAGCCGTTCTGACTTGGTGCTCATCTGTGTTCGATTCCTCTCTCCCTCTACAATTCTATTTTTCATTACTATGAATACTTCTTGCTGGCTTGTCAACGCCAGGGATCGTTTTTTTTTCCATACAAATAAAAAAGCGTTCCGGACGTGCTGCTCATCTTCCGAAACGCTCCTCATTTTAATTGGATTGGCGTGGTCTAAGGCTTCAGGATGACTTTGATACAGCCATCCTTCCTCTCATTGAAAATATCATAGCCAAGGGCAGCCTTCTCCATCGGAAACCGGTGGGTAATGATATCCGAAGGATCCACCGTCCCCTCTTTCAACATTTGATACAGGCGGGGCATGTAATGAATGACCGGGGCAAGACCCATTTTTAACGTAATATTGCGTTCAAACAGCTCGCCTAGCGGAAATGCATTGTAGATAAGCCCATATACGCCCGTGAGCTGGATGGTCCCGTATTTGCGCACCATTCTCACAGCCATGCGAAAAGCCCCCAAGGAGCCTCCCTGAAGCTTCAGCATGCTGCCCAGCATCTCGATGCCAGTCCGTTTGGCATCCAGGCCCACGCAATCGATGACCACGTCGGCGCCGCCCTTGGTTATCTCAAGGATATAGTTCACGATCTCGGGTATCTTCTCGAAGTTGTAGGTTTCCACATGATTGGTGCGGCTGGCATGCGCCAGCCTGTAGTCCACATGGTCGATGGCGATGACCCGCTTCGCTCCTTTCAGCCATGCAAACTTCTGCGTTAACAATCCTATCGGGCCGCATCCGAGGACAATGACGACATCGCCGGGCTTAACTCCTCCGTTCTCCACGCTCCACATGGCGGTTGGCAGCGCATCGGACAGCATGAGCAGCTTCTCATCCTCCATTTCGGCATCCTCCGGGATGACAAAGGGCATGAAATTACCGTAAGGTACCCGCAGCAGTTCCGCCTGCGCGCCTTGAAAGCCGCCGTACGCGTCGCTGTATCCAAAAAAACCGCCGGTATCCTTGGCTTCGTTAGCATAATCGCATTGGCTTTCCATTTGATTCTGGCAGAAGTTGCATTTGCCGCAAGACACGATAAAAGGAATGATCACCCGATCCCCCACGTTGACCTTGCTTACTTCCGGCCCTGCATCCACGACGACCCCCATCGGCTCATGGCCGATAATGTAATCATCGTTAAGATGCTTCAGCTCGCCGTTATATAAATGCAAGTCAGATCCGCAGATGGCCGTGGTGGTGACTCGAATCAAGATATCGTCGCTGTGCCGAAGAACGGCGTCTTTCATTTCCTTCACTTTGATCCGATGTCTGCCTTGATAAGTGACTGCTTTCACGCGCGCCCCCGTTCTAAGCCTTTATTCCATAATTGTAATATTTTGGCTTTTTAATGTTCAGTGTGCGCTAATTTTGCGGGAACTAGTCTATCCAGGCAAAATAATGCGGGATCAGCCCAGCGCTTCAGGCTGGACGTCCACCGGCTGCTTTTTGGTTCTGCCGACCTTCAAGAACAATACCAGCCCTAACAGCACCAGCGCTCCGCCTGCGGCTTGCAGCGAATTCATCGACTCATTCAGCAGGAGAAAAGCCAGCAGACTCGCTCCAACCGGCTCTCCGAGAACGCTCATCGACACGGTGGAGGCAGTCGCATACTTCATCAGCCAATTGAATAACAGATGACCGAATACCGTGGGCACGACGGCCAACAAGGCGAATATCCCCCACTCGCGAGCGGAATACCCGGTCAGCGGAATCTGCATGCCCACGTTATATACCGCCAATACGGCAGCAGCTACCGCAAAAACCAGCCAGCTGTACAGGAATGACGGCAGCCTTCTGAGCAACAGTTGTCCGAGCAGCATATGGACGGCCACCGCGGCCGTCCCCAGCAAAGACATGATATCGCCGGTCAGATGTCCCTTGCTCCCGCTGAAGCCGCTGCTGCCAATGAGAAGGAACACGCCGAGAAAGGCGATGGCCATACCTCCTATGGCCGCCAGCGACGTTTTCTCCTTAAACCAGATGTAGGCGCCGATCATGACGAATACCGGCTGAAGGGCCAGGATGATCGTAGAACTGGCTACGCTAGTCCACTTCAGGGAGCCCATCCACAACAAAAAGTGCAGGGCCAGCATCGCACCGGACAGAATCAGCAGAAGCACTTCGGAGCGCTTCAGCGATCGGATAACGGGCATGTACTTTCCCGCGAACGGCAGCATGATCAGAAACGTGATCACCAATCGGTACATGGCCTGAATGGAAACGGGACTGCCGGACCATTTTACGAAAATCGATGAAAAGGATATGGCTATAATCCCTATAAATAACGGGATAAAAACGGGAATCGGTGCTCGGTTCGAATTCATGATGGTTAAATGATTCACCTTTCGTGTTATATTAGAGATTGATTTTAAAATTAAACTTTCGGTAAAGGATAATCGGCATGAAAAAGAAAGACCTACGCAATCAAATGACGCCTCCTAAATTTCTGGCGATCGGTTTCGCATCGATCACACTGATCGGAACTTTTCTGCTTAAGCTCCCTATCGCTACCGCCGACGGGACTTCGACTCCGCTGGTAGATGCTCTCTTCACGGCAGTGTCAGCCATCAGCGTGACGGGGTTAACCGTCGTGGATACGGGCACCCACTGGTCGATGTTTGGACAAATTGTCATGCTTATGCTGGTTCAGCTTGGCGGCTTGGGGTTTATGACCTCGGCTACCTGGATTGCATTGATGTTCAACCGCAGAATCTCGCTCCGGGAGCGGATGATCCTTCAGGAAGCGATGGGACAATACCAAATACAAGGCATCGTGGATCTCATCCGAAGAGTGCTGGTCTACACGCTGATCATAGAAGGCGCGGGCGCCTTGCTGCTGACGCTCAGGTTCTCTGCCATCATGCCGCTTTCCGATGCGGCATACTTCGGCATATTCCAGAGCATCTCCATCTTCAACAATGCAGGCTTTGATCTCTTTGGCCAAATTCACGGCCCCTTCTCAGGGTTTGCCACCTATGTAGCGGATCCTTTTGTCAATATCATCGTGATGTTCCTGATTTTCCTTGGAGGCATCGGCTTCATCGTTATCTTTGATCTCATCGAGTATCCGAAATGCAAAAAGCTTTCGCTTCATTCCAAGGTTGTCTTGACGGTGACGTCCCTGTTAATCGTGATCGGGGCCGTCATGATCTTTATCCTGGAGCACAGCAATCCCAAAACCTTGGGGCCTCTTTCGTATCCGGTAAAGATCATGGCTTCCATATTCCAATCGATCACTCCCCGTTCGGGAGGCGTCAGCACCCTGGACATTGCGAGTCTGGAGCAATCGTCCCAGTTCTTCATGATTCTCCTGATGTTCATCGGGGCAGCCCCCGGATCGACCGGAGGCGGCATCAAGGTGACTACCTTTGCCGTGCTGATCGGTGCCGTGGTCACGATGATTCAGGGAAAACGCGATGTGGTGCTCTATCGCAACCGCATCTCCCAAGCCCTGGTTTACCGCTCCATCACGCTGACGATTCTATCGCTGCTGCTATTGGTAGGCGCCTCGATGTTCCTGTCCGTTACGGAATCAGGCGAATTCTTAAGGATTCTGTTCGAAGCCGTATCCGCCTTCGGCACGGCCGGGTTATCCATGGGTCTGACCACCGAGCTCTCCGGGGTTGGCAAGGTTACCATTGCCATGCTCATGTTCCTCGGCCGGCTGGGGCCGCTAACGCTTGCCTACGCGCTTAGCCGCAAGAATAACAAGGAGCTGTACCGCCATCCCGAAGGACGAATCACAATAGGATAAGCTATCCGGCCCGCTCATTGCCGCATGTAAACAAACCGTACGCCTCCATCTAAGAGAGGTGTACGGTTTGTTTCTTAAATACGTTTCTTTAGTCCGCCTCTGATGCCCCGAATTCGCTGGCATCAATGGCTGCATCCAGCAAATCGTCAAACAGCTCGTCATCGTTTTCGATCCGTTCGTCTATCTGGAGAAACTGCTCCTCGATTCCCGGCTCGCCGGCAAAGTTCAGACTGTAATCCCAATCCCGGCCGTTCTTGCTCAGGAAGGTGATCTCGTAGGATGAGGCATGTCCATCTATAGAAAATACGGTATATCCCACGAATTGATCGGCATTATCCCGCTTCATATCCGCACGCTCGATTCGGACTTGTGACACGTTTTCACGCTCCTTCGTTACGTTGTAAAGCACTCACAAGACTCAGTATATCACTTTTCTTGATCGCTGATTATGGTTTTTCTTATACAGCTCGATCTAGTATAATATGGGGTGTTACATTATTAATTGCATTGGAGGGTTCCAAATGTCCGATTTCAATACATACCTGGACAAATATGCCGAGTTGGCCGTAAAGGTTGGAGTCAACATACAGGAAGGGCAAACGCTGGTGGTCCATGCTCCTGTCGATTCCGCCGAGTTTACCCGCTTGATCGCTAAGAAGGCATACGAAGCGGGGGCCCGCCTCGTTAAGATCCTGTGGACCGACGAAACGATAACAAGGCTTCAATTCGAAAAAGCTGCGGATGACGTGTTTACCGAAGCGCCAAAATGGTATGCCGGAGAAATGACGGAGCTGGTCGAGAACGGGGCAGCCGTTCTGCACGTGCTGGCCGAGAACCCCGATCTGCTCAGCGGCATCGATTCCGAGCGCATCGGAAACTTCTACAAGGCGCGCGGCGAAGCATTGAAGCAATACCGTGCCTATCAGCAGTCCGACAAGTTCAGCTGGTGCCTGGTCGCAGTTCCTTCGGCTGCGTGGGCCGCAAAGGTATTCCCGGATGTTCCGGAATCCGAGCAGGTCGGCAAATTGTGGGATGCGATTTTCCACACCGTACGTGTGGACCAGGAGAACCCGGTAGAGGCCTGGAACCAACATCTCGAAGTGCTTGAAGCCAAATCCTCCGTGCTGAACGCCAAGAAATACAAGAAGCTCCACTATGTTGCGCCTGGAACCGATCTTACCATCGAGCTGCCGGAAGGGCACATTTGGGCACAAGGCGACAGCATCAACGAACGAGGACACTCCTTCGTGGCTAACATGCCGACTGAGGAAGTCTTTACCGCTCCGCTCAAAACAGGCGTCAACGGGACCGTACATAGTACGAAGCCATTAAGTTATGCCGGTAACATCATAAACAACTTCTCCCTTACTTTTGCAGAAGGCAAGGTGGTCAGCTTCACGGCGGAGCAAGGGTATGAGACTTTGGAGCGCCTCCTGAACATGGATGAAGGTGCACGTTACCTTGGTGAAGTGGCGCTTGTACCGCATCAATCCCCGATCTCGGAGTCGAACATCCTGTATTACAACACGTTGTTTGACGAGAATGCCTCCAACCACCTGGCGCTCGGCAGCGCTTATGCTTTCTGTCTCGAGGGCGGCAAGGACATGAATCAGGAGCAGCTGATTCAGAGCGGCCTCAATACGAGCGTAACCCATGTCGACTTCATGATCGGCTCCGGCGACATGGATATTTACGGCGTTACGGCAGATGGCAAGGAAGAACCCGTATTCCTGAAAGGAAACTGGGCATTTTAAGAATAAGTTGCAGCATTAAGCATCTATTTCTCGCGAAGTAGCTGCTTTCTTTTAACTTTTTCGGACTTTAATTGACCCGAGGTTGATTTACAAACTTAAAAATTGTGCGATAATCTAAACAACGCTTGAAGTTGCTATGAGGCAGCATATAAGAAATGGAGGGTCTGTCATGTCCAGCTTTGAACAAAAATTGGAACGCTATGCGGAGCTAGCAGTTAAGGTCGGCGCCAACGTGCAGCCGGGACAAACGCTGGTGGTTAACGCCATGATTGATGCGGCGCCGCTGGTGCGTCTGATCGTGAAGAAAGCCTACGAAACGGGTGCCAAGCAAGTGAAAGTGAATTACAGTGACGAAATCGTGAATCGGATTCGGTACGATCTGGCGCCCGACGAAGTTTTTTTGGAACCGCCTACTTATTACGCAGAGGAAGTAACCGAACTTGCCGAACAAGGAGCCGCTTTCTTGACGATCCTCTCCTCGAACCCCGACCTGTTAAAAGGAGTCGATCCCGAGCGTATATCCAATTATCAACGTACATATGGCGCAGCCATGTCGAAATACCGGCAATACCAGCAGGCCGACAAAATGAGCTGGACCGGCATAGCGTACGCTTCCCCTGATTGGGCCGCCAAGGTGTTTCCTGACGTTCCTGCCGGCCAACAGGTGGACAAAATGTGGGACGCGATTTTCCGCGCGGTTCGCGCGGACCTGGAAGATCCTATTGGGGCGTGGGAGGAGCATATCCATACCCTTCAACGCAAATCGGATGAACTCAATGCCAAGAAATATCACAAGCTCCGGTTCACTTCACCTGGAACGGATCTGACAATCGAGCTGCCGGAGGGTCATATATGGGCCCAGGCGGGCAGCCACAACGAAAAAGGCGAGCGCTTCGTTGCCAACATCCCGACGGAGGAAGTGTTCACCGCCCCTCTCAAAACCGGCGTCAACGGCACCGTACGCAGCACGAAGCCTTTGAGCTACGGCGGCAACATCATCGACAATTTCTCGATTACGTTCGAGAACGGGCGCATCGTCGATTTTTCCGCCGAACAAGGCCAGGATACTTTAACCCGACTGATCTCCATGGACGAAGGGTCGCATTATCTGGGCGAGGTGGCTCTTGTCCCCCACCGCTCCCCGATCTCGGAAAGCGGCATCCTGTATTACAACACGCTGTTTGATGAAAATGCCTCCTGTCACCTGGCCATCGGGAGCGCATATGCCTTCAACCTTGAAGGCGGCAAGACCATGACGTCCGAACAGCTCCAGGCAAGCGGCCTGAACACCAGCATTACCCACGTCGACTTCATGATGGGCTCCAAGGAGCTTCAGATTACGGGAATCACGCATGATGGCAAGGAAGAGCCGGTCTTCATCGATGGTAACTGGGCATAATCGCCATATTTGCCGTTACCATGACTAGCAACCCAGCATTCGATTAAGAACGATCGACAGGGCAGCCTGATTCTCAGAGGCTGTCCTGTTTTTATCTGGTCCATCCCCGCCCTTTCTCTTGCCGAGTCAATCCCAGATTCGATTAATACCCATTGATGGCCGAGCATATGATGAAGAGATGGGCGCAGCTCATTGGCTTGCTGATAACAGAGGCGAAAAGCGGGCCCAATACCATGAATTCAATAGGATAAGCCGGGATGCCTCCGGTCTCCAGAGTCGGCTGTTACTAGAATTTGTAGGGCTTTTTTACCCGATATGTTGTAAAATGATGAGAGAAATAGGATGGTTACACCAGAGAGGGGATTATCGCGTGTCCAACCGATTACAGCTCCTCCTTGCAGCAGATTTCGCTGATCTGAGCGAACCTATTCAGGAAGAAATCTATTATGAATTTTATGACCTCGTTTATGGGCAAATACTGTATGTCGTACGGGATCATGCTGCTGTTGAGGATATCATTCAGGAGTCCTTTATCAAAGTGATCACAAGCAAGCCGAAGTTCGAAACGGAAAGCAAGATGCGGGGCTGGCTCCGTGTCGTCGCGAAAAACTCAACCATGAATTATTTAAGAAAAAATAAAAAATACCGTAACCAGGTGGATGTCGATAGTGTTTTTATTAATGAAGAGGACGTGGTAGTTTCTTCCACGAACGTCGAACACCAGGTGGAATCGAATTTGCTGGAGGAATCGATCGGGCAGTACCTCGACCAGTTGAAGCCTGAATACAAGCTATTGATTGAGTATCGTTGGAAGCACAGCCTGACCTACAGGGAAATCGCGGAGCTGCTGAATACTCGCGAAGAGATCGTGAAGCAGCGTTTGTTCCGGGCCAGGGAATCCGTTAAGAAAATGCTGTATAGAGAGTGGGGTGAATTGGATGAGCAACGAAAAATACGATGATTGGTTTGACGAGGCCTTTGATGAAGCCTTTGATCGTGCAGCTTCACGTTCCTCACTCCCTACGGACAACGAATCCAAGCGACAATCCTGGCAGCAAGTCAAGCTGCAGGTCGAGAAACTTAACAATCGGAAACAGCGACGCCGCAGATTTCAGTTGGCCGGTATTATCGCAGCTTCCATGGCATTCGGGGCATTCGTGTTCTCCCAGCCTACCGTCACGCAAGCCGTATCGCCGATTTATCAGCAAATCGTGGATTGGGGCAATGGCATAACGGGCCAGATATTCGGCAAGAAAGAGCCCGTCGATCCCAGCAAGGCCCTTACTGCGCCTCCGCCGGATATAAGCCCTGTCCCAGATAACGCCGATCAAGTACCGCCCGCTGAATTGGTGGAAACCGAAGACGTTCCCTTTACGGATTCCGACGAATCCTTAATCGAATCGCAAAAGCGCGTATTATTCAAGATCCCTGAAATCGGCTATATTCCGCCTGGCTTTGAGTTCTATGAGGCGACGGGAATCGCGGAAAGCGAGAGCGCGCCGATCCTGGATCTTCATCTTCACTACAAGAATGCGGATGAAAAGGTATTCTACATCGATTTAATCGACATGACGGCAGAACGGTCCATCGGCCTTGGAGGAAAGGTTACCGAGACGCTGAAGCTGAAATCCGGAGCCGTAGCCTACCTGACTGAAACCAACCTCCGCTTTTTGCATGACAATGACAAAATATTGGTGAATATTAGCGGATTGTTCTCTAGAGAAGAATTCATTAAAATCGCCAACAGCATACACTAGAACCATACCTGCACACACAAAGAAGGACACTTGCATAAAGTGTCCTTCTTTGTGATAACCTATTGAAATTACTGTTCTACTAATATCGAGTTCGTATAATAAGTGCCTTCCTCATATGTACCGTTCTCATTAATCCAATGAATGGTTTTGCCACGGTAATAGTAGCCTGCCTGAACGTTGAAATTTTTGGTGCCGTTAAGCGAAAGCTTGTTGGTTCCGTTTTCATATGCACTGCCAGCATCCACCCAAGCCGACCCTGTCCAGCGCTGTAGAACATAATTAATGCCGATGCTGTCTACGGCTTGTCCAGCGCCCGTAAATCCGTTGATGCTCACTTGGGTGCCGCTTGCCTTGCTAATCGTAGAATAGTAGTTGATCAAATATTTATTCGCTAAGAGGCTGATGGAAGAATTCAAATTCATTTCAACCGGAGGCGGAGTCGTCAAAGCACCGGGTGCAATGTCTGCAGCGGAGTCCGCGTAAGCCCCTCCTGCCAAGGATAAACTTAATAAAACACTGACTGCAAGTGCTGAAGCTATACGTTTTGGACTGCGTACTTTCGACATAATATCACCTTTCTTTCAATATGATAGGAACATCCATATTTTAACACGTCGTGTTAGCGTAAAAGTTTCTATTTTTTCACGGTTTGATATAATTTTCGAAACTTTTCTGCAAATAAAAAGAAGCAGCGACATTTAATGTCGCTGCTTCTTCTAATATCCAGTTTACGCGCCCGCTTCTTCCTGTATCAGCTGCTGCTCTTGCCTGATCAGGCGTATCCGGGAGATGCGTTTATTCTCCGTCTCCTCAATCACAAAGCGACAGTCTTCGTATATAACAGACTGGCCTTTGTGCGGAAGCAGCACCTCAAGTCGCGCAGACAGCCATCCACCGATGGTATCGTAATCTTCTGTATCCACATTCAGACCAAATTGGTCATTGATTTCATCGATCAGCATCAATCCATCAATGGAGTATTCATCCTCCCCCACCTTTTCAATGCCTGGACGCTCTTCGTCAAACTCGTCTTGAATTTCACCGACGATTTCTTCCATAATATCCTCCAGGGTCACGAGTCCCGAGGTCCCGCCGTATTCATCGATAAGAATGGCGATTTGCGTCTTGCTCCGCTGCATTCTTCGCAGCAGTTCGCTGATCTTGATTGACTCAGGAACAGCAATGATCGGGCGAATCAGGGAAAGCTGGTCGCCAACGAAGCCGCGCATCAGATCTTTAATGTGAATAAAGCCAATGATATGATCCTTGTCTTCGTCGCAGATCGGATAACGGGTTCGCATGCCCTCGCTTGCAATCTTCAGATTTTCTTCCAATGAAAGATTGTTGTATAAGCAGATCATTTCTGTACGGGGGATCATGATCTCCCTTGCCGTTGTATCGGCAAATTCAAAAATGTTGTCTACCAGTGTCATCTCCGTGCTATCCATCAATCCGCTCTCGCTGCTCTCTTTCATCATATCCCGCAGTTCTTCCTCGGTATGGACATTGCGTTCAACCACCGGCTTCATCCGGAATATGCGAAGAACGTTATTGGAAAGCCCATTGGCAAACCAGATAAACGGGAACATGATGGTGTAAAATACCCGCAGCGGGCCTGCGGACAGCAGCGTGATTTGTTCCGCCTTGCGTACGGCCACCGTCTTAGGCGCTAATGCACCGAATACGATATGCATAAGTGCGATCAAGATGAAGGCTAATACCAAGGACACCGCATGAACGGCTGTGTTGCTCCATCCTATTCCGTTGAACCAAGGCGTAATCATGGCGGAAATCGTTCTCTCGCCGATCCAGCCAAGGCCGATGGACACGATGGTAATCCCAAACTGGCAAGCGGATATATATCCGTCCAGGTTCTTCAGTATGTTCTGCGCAAATTGTGCACGTCTATGTCCTTCTTCAACCAAAGCGTCAATCCGGCTGCTCTTCACTTTAACAAAAGCCAATTCAGCCGATACAAAAAATCCGTTTAATAGGACGAGAATCAATACCAAGGTTAAACTTATCAAACTCGGTAAGGGGTCACTCAATCGATCTCCTACCCGCCATACAGCATGCTATGACGAATAGGAACACCTCCTTCGGTTATTAAAAATGTGTGGTGCCATCAAGCATAACAGCGTGTTCGGACTACGCATCAACTTCCCAATGGTCTCATCTCCTTGTCTTATTCCGACTTATTCAAGCTATATAAGTAATTATATAGTACTACGATACACAGTCAAACGTTGTCTTATGACATTAATCATCGTTGTTATGAGCTTTAATTTGATTCTCAGCCGTTAACACTCGTTTTCCGATGAATTGAACGATTCTATGAATAAACATTCATAATGTTAAAATAATACAATGCGGCCGCGCGGAGTGTCGTTAGAAAAACGCATGCCATTGAATATTCTGCCAAGGCCAAATGAAATAACCTCCGTTTCACATCGGTGTAAACGAAGGTTATTGGGGCATTCGCAAAAATAGATTTATCTTGCCGTTGGAGGCGGATTGCCGATCACGCCCGGATATTGGTAATTGAGCGGCTCGTCAAACACGACATAGTCCAGGTTCACCATCAGCAGGATGATCCGGCGCCCTGTCGTCCGTTCGCTGATGACGATATGATCGCGACCGGCGGCTTCGATAATGCCCGTGAACACCTTGGCATTCCATTGCGAATTGTTTTCATACGTCATGTAAAACGTTGCCTGCTTCCCAAGGTTCAATCGAAGGATATTCTCCACGTAAGATTGTTCGAATTGCGGCGGTGCCGGAACAACGGTGCCTCCCGGCGTCATTGGACTTCCGCTGGGCACCTGCGGTGGAACGTTTGCCGTGTAACCAGCGGTCCCGCGGTTCGGCACTCCCGGATAACGGACTCCATTCATGAAGTTCACAGGCGGCACACCTTGATTGTACATAAGTAATTTCCTCCTTTAATTTATAACTCCCGCCTAAGCGGTTGTATAACATGAATCAAAAAACGGACGGGCAATCGGCATATGTCGGGGTGAAGAAGCAGTGTGCCTTGAATCGGCCTGTGTTCTGCTGATTGTACCAGGTTGCCGGGCAGTCCCCTGCCGGGCGGAAAAACCATAGCGCGTTGCTAGCCGGCCATATGCGTTCCCCATTAATGACCCTTTGGGCTAGCTGACGATCCCGATCCCTGGCCCGTTGATAAAAATAGCCTTTCTGTGTTGCTTCAAAACCACCCGGGCTCTGAAATACCATATCGTTCATGTTGCGGATGTTTCGAAAATCCAGGCAGTTACCCAGTATCCGGTTCACCCCGACATTCCCTACCATGAGCATGCCCTGCTCACCTTCGCCTTCTGCCTCTGCGCGGATCAATCTTGCCAGAAGATCCACATCATTCGAATTCGCTTTGATGACTGCCACAGAGTTCCCCTCGCTTCCTTAAGATCACTTTGTATCGTATGTGCATTCGCCCAGAAATGTGCCTGGATACGAAAAAAAAGTTCCTTACCGCGTCCGTCGCGGTAAAGAACTTTGGTCTCCTGCTATCATGCCTTACTTCGCTTTAGGATGGTTGTATACATAACGGAACGTATACTCCCCCGAGCCCGCTTGAATCACAACACCCGCTTCGCCATCGACTGCCGAATGGATCCCCTTCGCTTCGTTCAGAGGGACCGTGCTGCCTTCCTTAACGTTTGAAACGTCAAAAACACCAGGCAGGCAAATTTCAGCAGTCGTATTAGGCGGAATGCACACTTCCAGCTGAAACTCGCCATCATCTTCCATCCGCCAGCATGACCGGACGGTTCCATACATCGTATCGATTTTGCCTTCCGCCCATGTCAGGCCTTCGCCCGGTACAGGCGCAAACCGGATATGTTTATAACCCGGCGCATCCTCCACTGTCTGTATGCCGGCAACCGAACGATACAGCCATTCGCCGATGGCTCCGTATGCATAATGATTGAATGAATTCATGTCGCGGCTCCAGAAGCTGCCGTCTTCCTTGATGCCGTCCCAATGCTCCCATATCGTCGTGGCGCCTTTCGTCACCGGATACAGCCATGAAGGATAGTCCTGCTGCAGCAGAAGCTTATACGCCGCATCGTGCATGCCGTGCCGGCTTAACACATGATTAATATAAGGCGTGCCCACAAAACCGGTCGTTAAATGAAACCGGCTCTCCTCCAGCAATGCATAAAGACGATCCGCCGCGCGTTTTTCCGCCGCCTCATCCAGCAGCCCGAACATAAGCGCAAGCACGTGCGCGGTCTGCGTCGACGCCGCAAGCCTTCCGGACGGGGTCACGAATTCGTTACGGAATGCAGCGACAACCTTTTCTTTAAGCTCGGCATACAGGGCAGCATCTTGTTCTCGTCCCAATACGACCGCGGTTTTCCTAAGCAGTTCCACCGAATAACCATAAAACGCCGAAGCGATAAAGTCCCGTTCCGTAGCACCCACATAGTCCCCGGATTTCGCATCCAGTCCCAGCCAATCGCCGAAATGGAAGCCGGTATTCCACAGATATTCATGCTCCCCTTGAGCTTGAATGTAGGAGACCCAGCGCTTCATGCTCTCATATTGACGCTCCAATATCCGTCGATCGCCAAAATTGACGTACACCGTCCACGGGCAAATGACCGCTGCATCTCCCCATGCGGCCGAAGCATAGGCTTCATCGCCGAGCACATGCGGAACAACGAACGGAACCGCTCCGTCATCGCGCTGTTCCGCGGCCAGGTCCGACAGCCATTTCGTGAAGAAAGGCGCCACGTTGGCAAGATAGGCCGCCGTCCCGATGAACATCTGCGCATCGCCGGTCCAGCCAAGCCGCTCGTCACGCTGCGGGCAATCCGTGGGCACGTCGAGGAAATTCCCCTTCAGTCCCCATCGAATGTTGCTCTGCAATTGATTCACCATGGGATCCGAACATTGAAAAGTTCCGGTTTCTTCGAAATCCGAATGGAGCACGACCGCTTCGAAATGCCGGAGGTCCAGCTGCTCTTCCGTGAAACCGTCTAAACGAACATATCGGAAGCCTTGGAACGTAAAATGAGGTTCATGGATTTCGTTCCCTCCGCCTTTTAACGTGTATTGAATCGTTTGTTTAGCGGTTCGGAGATTCTCCGTATAAAAGTTACCTTCGGCATCCAGGATTTCCGCATGCTGCAGCGTCACCGTTGTGCCCTCCGCACCGGACACGCTAAATCGGACCCAGCCTACCAAATTCTGTCCGAAGTCGATGACGGTTTCACCTTTGGGCGTGGTCAGACATTCCACGGGCCGCACCGTTTGAACGGCTCTCACGGGCTCGTTGATCTGGGGCTTCAGCTTGTCGTAACCTTGGTCGATCGTTTCCACGCCATGCCAATCAACCGAGTTATAACCTGCCGAACTGAAGCCGTCCAGTTCGAGGCGCGCATCATAGGTTTCGCCATGGTATAGCTCCGACATGGCGATCGGGCCTTTGGCCGACTGCCAGCTTGAATCGGTTGCCAACACTTCTTCGCTGCCGTCAGCATACGTGATATGCAGCTCCAGCAGAAGCGCTAATCGATCTCCATAAATCGCGTGACGATCCTCCCAGCCCAGCTGTCCCTTGTACCAACCGTTACCGAGCCAAGCGCCGATCGCGTTTTGGCCAGATTTCAGCATCTCGGTCACGTCATAGGTCTGCGTCTGAATCGTATGATCGTAACTCGTCCAGCCTGGCGTGAAATAACAGTCTCCCACTCTCTGTCCGTTAAGCTCAAGTTCATAAAGGCCCAGCGCCGTGACATATATTCTTGCTTTCGTAATGGGCGACTTTAAGCTGAAGCTCTTGCGGAGCAGCGGGAGGTGACCGGCTTCAACAGGCAGCAAGGATCGTGGTGCAGATATCCATTGTCCGACCCATGGCTCCCCTTCCAGTTTTCCTGTCTCCCAGTAGGCCGTGTCGGACCATTCCGTCAATTCCCCGGCTTGGTTCCAGGCACGCACGCGATAGAAATAGCGCTTACATGATGTTACGCTCAGCCCCGTTAATTCCACGTGAACCGACTGCGACGAGGCTGTTTTCCCTGATGTCCAGCAGGGCTTGGCAAATTCCTTCTCGTTGGAAACCTCAATCTCATAAGCGGTTTGGCTGACGGCTCTTTCGTCCGAGGCCAACCTCCAACTGATGCGCGGCTTTCGCTCTCCGATACCTATCGGTTGATGAAGATATTCGCATCGTACATCCGTTACGCTGAACATGCTCATTCCTCCGTTCACTTCAAGAAGGCTGCTTCAACAATCCGTTTGAATTAGCCGCTTGGCTTGATATACGCTTTCATTTCTGTCCCTGTTTCAACTATTATTATAAGTGAACCTCCAAGCAGGATGATGGGGATAACGGACAATTCAATGTGGTAAAACGGACATCCATCCTCGATTTATGAAAAGGAGCAAAAAGGATGAAACGACCGATGGAAACCTATTACGGAGATTATTTTTTCCGGGATGACACCCTGATGTATGTAAATCGTAACGCGGAGAATTTTTCGGGGTCTTACCATAACCATGATTTTCTGGAAATAGCGTATATTGCTGAGGGAGAAGGCTTCCATCACATGGAGAACTCGGTGCAGCGGGTTCGCAAAGGTCATATGTTTTATATACCGCTCGGAATGCCTCACGTATTCCGGCCTACCTCTTCGAACGGGAAGCCGCTCATCGTGAACAATTGCATATTCTCCGTCAATCTCCTGCCGAAACTGATTGCCTTTGCTTCCGATTCGAGGACAGCCTCCTTATTGAAACAGATGGAAGACGGCTCGCTTGGGTACCGCGCCATTACGGATCGGCATGACCGTTTCGAGAAGCTGTTCGTCTCCCTCTATGAACAATATGCCATGCAGATCAGCGGCTCAGCCGTCTATTTGCACACGCTGCTGCTACAGCTGATCATTGAGTTCAGCCGGGCCATCGAGCATTCGCAGCCTATGACCTCGGAGCCTTCGCATCCCTCTTTTCATGATGTCCTTCAATACGTGGAGGGACAATACATGCATGAGCTCACGCTGACGCGTCTTGCGCAGATCAGCGGCTTCAGCGAACGCCATCTTCAGCGATTGTTCCGCAGATATACCGGCCAGAGCTGGCATCATTATCTGCAGACCGTACGCATTCGAATGAGCCGCGAGCTGCTGCGAACCACGACAGACAAAGTCAGTATGATCGCCGAAAAGGTCGGTTACAAGGACATGCATTCCTTCAACTCGGTATTCAAGCGAAGCACGGGACTCACGCCAGGTCAATATCGCTCCGAAACGCAGCATCATGGATAATTGACCGGATTCTCCAGCAAATATAAAAGCATGATGATCCTTATATAACTCGGATATCATGCTTTTGTACATGCACGATTAGTCGCTGACCCTTATCTGATATCCTGGATGCTAGCACGTTCCTATTCCCCCAGCTCTTTCTCCAGAAGCACTTCATCCTCCCGCTTATAACCTGATTTCTCATATGCTGCGATGGCTTGGCGATTATCATGACCCGTAAGCACCTTAACCGTGCTCACCCCGCGCGCTATCAATTGTTCCTCCAGAAAAACGAGCAGCATTCCTGCCAGCCCCTGCCTTCTTGCCCGCTCCTGAATGTACATTTCCGTTATCTCGCCGACAAGCTCCCGGTAACAAAAGGACTTAAATGATTGCGCGCAGGCAAATCCAACAGGATCATCGCCTAAATAAGCGATGGCCACGATCTCATCCGCTTGTTCCAAACTATATTTAATTTCCTCCAGCGGCATTCTAATCCCATTAAACTCCTCGTTTAATCGGTCCAGTACGGATGCATCCGTAGGAGATGCTAAGCGAATAAATTTCACTTTTTCCATATCATATTTCCCCCCAGTTCAAGATTTGGTCCATGTTCGATCTTCACCCCCAAGTATACCACCTTTATCCAGCCAACTATCATTGCTCCCATACCAAAAAAAGGCCCTGCTGATTAAACAGCAAGGACCTTTCACTTCAAACAAATTAAACGGCGGTAACCGAAAACATCAAGCCGCAATATATCAGCGCAACGGCGCCTAACCCGCTTAACAGCCCGGCGGCTGCTGCCCGGTTCCTGCGAAATACGTTCACGACATTCCAGAGGAGACCAAGCCCAAGGCACAGGCAGAGTATCCCGATCCAGCTCCACGTAAAGGCCAATTCACCGATCGTAAACCCGGGATGGAACCAGACAAACGTTGCTGCAGGGCCATATGACGCCAATGTATCCACGACCTCGTGCGGCGCCGGCTGCTGGTTCATGTAGCCGGTGACGATATAAATCAGCCCGATCAGGATTCCCTCGCTTCGTGCCCATGCCGCAGGTCGATAGCTTGTATCCCTGCGCAGCTTGCGCTTGACGAGATAACCGTTAACGAACGCGAACACCAGCAGCGGCAGAATGAGAATATGCTTGACCAGCAGGGCCTGACCGTAGGACAGCGTCCAGCTGTTTACGGGTTCCGGCGTCACGGCTGTCATCAGGAACAGACCCGATCCGATGACAAGGATGACGCAGGCGATGGCTAATGGATGGAACCATCGGAGAAACGCACTCCAGCGATCATGTTCCGTGCTGAACCATCCTGTAAGCAGCAGCGTTCCCGTCCATATGGCCATCGCCGTGAAATGGGCGAAGAAAGCAAGCTGTCCAACGCCATCGAACAGGGATGCAGCGTGGTTGAACGAAGACATGGCGACGGCAATGCCCAACAGAAGAGCGGGCATAAGCCAGCGTAAGGGAGAGCCGGGCTTCCGGCGGACGATCAGGGTCAGTACCGCCAATAGGATCGAAAGAACCAGTATCCAGGCATAACGCTCGCCCTCGCTGAATTTGAACATGATGCTGTTAAAGGACTGCCAGAATCCGATATCATCCTTGAAGAACATGATGATTTGCAGCAGCGGCACAAAGCCGAATAGGATGATGGCTGCCCCCGCCGCTGGGCCGAGCCAGGCCGGTACCGAAATGTCCGGCTTATAAGCCTTCGGTACCAGGGACAACACCGTGATCCCGGCCAGAATGGCGTATGCTAAATATAAAAACGGCTCGCTTAACCAATAATAAGACATTACTTTCTCTTCCGGGATGCTTTAATTCCAAAGTATCCTGCGACAACGGCCACGATGACGATAATCACGATCCACACGGTCGACCCGTTTCCTTCGGATGTGTCATTAGCCGGCGTATTCTCCGCCTGCTGATTCGTATCCGTCGACGGATCTGCGTTGTCTGCGGCTGTATCATCCGCCGTTGCTGTTTCATCCGGTGTACTTCCTGTATCCGCAGACGTTTCTTCGGTGTCGGCAGAAGTCTCCGGAGCAGCTTCCCCTTCCGGTGCATCGACTTCGAAAGCATACGTTCCGTCAACGGGATGTCCATCTCCGCCAACGATCTTCCATTCCACCGTGTAAGAACCGGATGGAAGCGGTGCTGCCAGCGTTCCAGCCATAGTGTTCTGGCTAACCTTGACTTCCGATACTTCAACCTCTTCGCCTTGCGCATTCTTCACCTTGAGGGTGCTTAAATTTTCATCGATATTTTCATTGAATGACAGATTGACTTCCTTCACGCTTTCCGTGATCTTGGCGTCTGCCGCGGGCGTACTGGATTCCAGCTTGGAATGCGCCCACGTTGCTGTCGGGAACACCAGTACAAGCAGCAGACCCAAGGTCAGCAGAACCGAAGTTTTCACATGTTTCAACATGCCTATCTCCTCCAAACCATTTATCTTAAATTTGAATCTTCCCCATCATAACAAAGACGTTCTCTCAATGCTAATGAGTATATTGTGAACAATGATCCTATCCTATTTTACACAAAAAAGGGAACGCCGCACAGATTGCGGCGTTCCCGTTATAGTTCACGGATCCGGTTCTACTATCCTCTCTCGTACCAATAGCCAGGTATCCCTTTGGTCAGTCGCAGCAAGGCCTCGAGATAATAATAATCCCCCCAGATCATGTAATCGTCCGGTCCCATCCCGCCTCTGACATAATAGGAACCATGCTTGATCAAGCCTTCCTCGGCAGCTTCACCGATAGTGGAATAACGGTTTACAAGGGAGATCATGGACTTCTCGACGGCGTCTGTCAATAGCCCTTTATTGCCATCTTCCTCTTCCAGGTGCTCCAAGATCTCCAGCATCCCGCATGCGGCGATGGCGGAAGCGGAACTGTCGCGAGGCGTACCCGCTTCGATCGGAACGTCAAAATCCCAATAGGCGACATGGTCTTCCGGCAAATGCTCGATAAAATAGCGGGCAGCTCGCACGGCGGTATCCAAATACTTGGGATCACGGGTATAACGGTAGGAAAGCGCAAATCCGTAGACGGCCCATGCTTGCCCGCGCGTCCAGGTGGAGCCGTCGTGATATCCTTGGTGCGTCCCACCGCCGATGGGCTTCCCGTCCGACGGCTGGAAGTAGAAGGTATGGTACGAAGAATCATCCCCTCGCATTAAATAACGGCGGCTCTTCTCCGCGTGCGCGACGGCCACGCGTTTGTAGCGTTCGTCGCCTGTTTGGTCATACGCCCAATACAGCAGCGGTATGTTCATCATGCAGTCGATGATAATGCGGCCGCCGTTCTTCTCGTCGCCCTTCCGGCCCCAGGCCTGAATATACTGGCCTTCTTCCCGCCAGCGCAGCATCAGATGGTCGGCTGCTTTTAGGGCCAGCTGTTTGCCCTCTTCATGTTCATCCACGATCCACGCGGCCAATGCGGAGGGCAGGTACAGAAATCCGATATCATGATGATCCAGATGCCGCTTCTCCTCCAGCCGCGCCTTGTAATCCTCCAATTGAGCGATTGCCGTATCCTTAAACAGCGGGTCCTTCGTATATTCATAACACAGCCAGATCATTCCGGTGTAGAATCCTTCAATCCAGTCATTGCTTTCTCCCCACTCGTATCGCTTCTCCGCCGTGATGTGAGGGAATTTCATCGGAAATAAACCGATGTTCCTCTTGGTCTTTTCAACCGCATCCATGATGGCCTGATCCCACATGGTTCACATACCTCCTATTCTTTGATGGCGCCGATCATGACGCCCTTCACGAAATATTTCTGCAAGAACGGATACAGAAACAAGATCGGCAGCGTCGCCACCATAATCGTCGCATACTTAATCGTTTCGCCAACCGGCATCCGATCTCCCCCTCCTACCGAGGTCATCATGCTGCTGGTATCGTTCTGGATCAGAATCTCGCGCAGGATCAACTGCAGCGGAAACAAGTCCCGGTCCCTTAGATAGATGAGGGCATCAAACCATTTATTCCAATGCCACACCCCGTAAAAGAGGACCATGACCGCAATGACCGGCAGCGATAACGGGATGATGATCCGGAACAGAATGGTCCAGTCGGTGGCTCCGTCGATCCGCGCGGATTCCTCGAGCGCATCGGGTACCCCTTGAAATGCCGTTCGCATAATAATCAAGTTCCATGTCGTCATGGCGCTTGGAATAATCAATGCCCAGTACGTATCAAGCAGACCCATATTTTTCACGAGCAGGTATTTCGGGATGAGCCCGCCGTCAAAAAACATCGTCATCACGATCAGCATCATGATGGCGCCTTTCCACATCACGTTTTTCCTGGATAAACCATAGGCTCCGAGAGCCGTCATGAGAATGTTCAGCGTCGTGCCGACGACTACATAAAATATCGTGTTGAGGTAACTTCGGATGATATTCGGGTTCTCGAATACCATACGATAGGAGTCCAGCGAGAAGCCCTTGGGCCACAGCAGGATGCCCCGGTGCTGAACGAATTCGGCTGGCGTGCTGATCGAAGCAAACAATACGTAGAGAAACGGATATAACGTTATGATCGATAACAAACACAATAGAATGACATTCGCAGAATCAAACAGGACTTCACTGACCGATCTAGTAGTTCGCATGAGATCCCCCTCTCTACCACAGCTTCGTATCGGTAAACCGCTTGCTGAGATAATTGGCTCCAATGAGCAGCGCAAAGTTAATCAAGGAATTGAACATGCCGACAGCGGCGCTGAAGCTGTAGCTTGCTTCCAGTATTCCCTTGCGGTAGACATAAGTCCCGATCACGTCTGCCGTCTCGTAGATGACCGGGTTGTACATAATCAGGATCTTCTCATCCTGCAGTGCCATAAAGGAACCGATCCGCAAGATAAGCAGAATGATCACGGTCGGCAGGATGCCAGGGAGCGTTATTTGAAGCATCTGCTTCCAGCGGCCAGCACCGTCCACTTTCGCCGCCTCATACAGGGACGGATCAATATTGGAAATCGCTGCCAGATAAATGATGGAGCCCCAGCCAATCCCCTGCCAGATGGCGGACGAGGTATAGATGGTGCGGAACCATTCCGGCAGCCGCATGAACGAAATCGGCTTGCCGCCGAAGTAGGTGATGATATGGTTGATCAGGCCGTCCACCGCCAAAAAATCAACCAGCATCCCGACAACAACGACAACGGAAATGAAATGCGGAATATACGTAATGGATTGTACGGTCCGCTTAAAGATCCGATGTCGCACCTCGTTCAGCATCAAGGCCAGCACGATGGAGGCGGGAAATACGAAGATAAGATCGTACGCGCCGAGGATAATGGTATTGGAAACGACCCGCTCAAAGAAAAATCCGTTAAAAAAATCGCTGAAATGTTGAAAGCCGACCCATGGGCTATTCCAGATGCCGAGCCCTGCGGAGAAGTTCTTGAACGCAATCTGCAGGCCGTATAACGGTCCGTAATGAAACACGGCATAAAACGCCACAACCGGCAGCAGCATCAGGTAGATCGTGGAATTCCGGCGAAAGTCCTTCGCTGCTCTTGCGCTGAAGCTCTCGGATTTGCTCTGTATCGTCATGCGTTTTGTTTCTTCCTTTAGCTGCACCGTATGCCCTCCTCTGTGAAAAATAACCCGCATGAAGAAGGATACGGCTCGCCCGTTTTCTCCCTCTTCATGCGCTTCTACAACTTACCGGCTGTTAAAACGGTCCAGCGCAGACTGCTGAATCTGAAGGGCTTCTTCAATGCCCATTCCTTGCACCGTTTGGACAAATTGATCAAAGCCGCTGATCGGCTCCACGCCCATAATGAATTTGTTGACCATCTCTTCGTAATACGTATTAATATCGTTCATGATCGAGGCATAACGCGTGCTCTCTTCTGCCGTCGGCGAAATAATCGGCATTAAACGGTCGTTCTCCGCCTTCATCCATGTCTCAATGGCCGCTTTTTGCTGAGGAAGCGCGGAATACTGCTCGACGTAACGGCGATCCTGAACGAAAGGTCCCGAATAACTGGCCAGGTTGTATTTCGACAACGCCTGGGTGATCGACAGCCCATCTGGATTCTTCATCACTTCGTCGGTATAGGTCGGGTACCCGTCCTTCATCTCGTAGCTGACTCCCTCAACCCCGAAATTAAACAGCATGTGCCCTTCTTCCCCATATTTGTAATCGAGCCATTTCACCGTTTCCGCCGGGAATTTGTTCGCTTTCGTCACAGCCGCCCCAAATCCGTTGAACGGCGAATCCTTCTGTCCAAGAAGCGGCGTGTCCCCCTTCTTTAGCACAACGTTGGGAGCGCCCACCAGACTGACATCCGGATTGCTTTTTAACATGAGTTCGGAATAGCGGCCGAGGCTGCTGCCCATGTATCCGGAGAAGGCACCCACTTGATTGTTGGTCACTTTGGCATCTTTGAGCGTCCCGTCCGTTGCCGCATAATCCTGATCGATCAGGCCTTCGGCATACCATTTGCTCATCGTCTCCAAATAAGATTTGAATTCCGGTTGGATGGGGCCGTACTGTACCTTCCCGTCCACCTGATAAAATCCTGTCGTAATTCCCCACGCGCCGACAAATGCATGGTTAATGCCCGTCATATCCATATCAAGCAGGAGCGGGATTTCATCCGCCTGGCCGTTCCCGTTGGGATCCTGGGTCTTGATCGCTTTTAATACTTCATACCACTCGTCAATCGTTTCCGGCACTTGCAGGTTGAGCTGATCCAGCCAGTCCTGGCGGATGATAAGGCCGTTAAAGGTCAGCAGATACTCGTCTCCGCGGATGAACGGGAATACGTAAATGTTTCCGCCATCCGTCGTTATCAGCTTTTTGTATTCCGGGTGTTCGTTCAGCAGTTTCGATAGGTTCGGAGCATGCTCTTCAATCAGCTCATTCAGGCGAATGATCGAACCGTCCGATATCGCTTTATCCGGCCCTCCGGATACGTTGGCCCAGCCATACTCCACGACATCCGGCAAGTTGCCCGACGAGACCATAATGTTGAAGGCGTCTGCCTCTTGCCCTGCCGGCGGATGCTGGAACTCAACCTTGGTCCCTGTCAATTTCTCCATTTCCTGATAGGCGGCAATGCCGTTCATATCCTGCATCGTTGCCGATGCGTTGGCATTCAGCGATACCCAGTAGGTCAGCTGGCCGGGATACCCCGTTTCTCCGCCTGAGGCAACGCCCGTTCCTTCCTTGCCTTTGTCGCCGGCAGGCTCCTCGGCTCCCGAGCCTTTTCCGCTGCACCCGGCAATCATAGCCACAATCAGCATGAAGATGGCCAGTCTCGTCATACGTTTCCGGTTTGTTTTCAAATCACGACGCCTCCCTTTTTTCCTAATGAATGATCATCCCAAATGTTCAGGCCGAGTTGATGCCGGCCCTGCCTCAAATATTAATGCTGAAGCGCTTTCAACGTATATCGTACAGTTTCTGGATCCATATACAGCGATTAAGAATTGAGATGATCTTTTCTTAAGGTTGATGATAGGGAATGCAGGGTTTCCTTGTATTTTCCCGGGGTGATCCCTTCGTATTTCTTGAATACCCGGATAAAACCGACATCGCTGGTATAACCGACGGAACGGGCGATGTGCGAAATCGTATTTTTGGCATCCCGCATCATTTCCTTGGAGCGCTCGATCCGAATTTTGGCCAGGTAATCGGTCAGATTGGTCCCGCTGTTCTTCTTGAAGAAGGCCGACAGATAGGGCGGCGTGATATCGAATTGCTCGGCAATGGAAGCCAGGCTGATCATGGCATCGTCGTGATGCTCCGCGATGTAGCTTTTTATCTTATCCAGGAGCTGCGAGGAGGAATCGCCTCTCTGGTCTCTTACGTACAGGCAGACTTGGCCGAACATCCATTTCACTTCCCGGTACAGCTCCTCTACCGTGCTGCCCTCGGTAATGTCCTCGATCGATTTGCCTGCCTGACCGAATACGTCCTCGTATTTCAAATTTAAGGCATTGAGCAGCTTGAACATCGTGCTGAGCAGGTTCGCGAACATGAGTCGACCGAGCTCGGGCGAGATGGATTGACCGCTGAAGTTGTTGTGGTACAGACTTTGAATGATATCCTGAGCCTTATCCGTATCCCCGCTTTTCATGGCGTTGATGAGCTGGATTTCCGTCTCAATGGGAAAATCATAATACACCCCCGTTTTCTGCTTCATTTCATCGTAGAATAAAATCGGTTTATAGGCCGTAAAAATGGAATATTCCAGCGCCTTCAAGCTTTGGGTATATCCGCTTGCCAAACATCCAAGATCCGAACGGATATCGCTGATCGCGATCGTGATCTCGGACTTGAAGCGCTGTTCGATCACCAGCTTCACTTGTTCCGCCCAATCGTACAGCTCGCCCGCCTTGTCCTGCAGAGGTTCCGGCATATTCAGAATCATGGCGACCTGGTTCTTCTCCAGATCCACGGAATACGCGGTAAAGGGATGAATTTCTTCGGCCACCTTCCCTGTGACAAAGCGGATCAGGGCCCATTCGCTTTCCCGTTCGTTATGAATGAACCCGCTGGCATCCCTCAGCTCGATCAGGGCAACGGCAAAGCCGGGATGCGGAAACGATATCCCCATGAATTCCAGGGCATGCTCCGACATATCGGCCGCATCCACGTTTCCCTTCAATAAACGCTGCAAAAAGTTGGACCGGATCACCGGCGTTTGCCTCGACAATTGCTCCTTCATTTCTGTCTGCTTGCCAAAGGAATCGGCCATCGTGGATTTGATGAAATCATATTCGTTGCGTACCTTCCCCTCCTTGACCGGATGGGATTGGCGGATAAAGCGGATAATGTCGCGCAGGGGATAATACGCCCGGTACGTCATGTACGCGCAAGCGGCAACTCCGGCGGCCAGGCAGATGCCGAGAACGCCTGCGGCCATTCGTTTGACCATATTCACCTTTTCCATAAACACTTTTTCCGGCACGACCGACACGTACTCCCACCCGCTGCGTGCGGATCTGGACGATACCGTCATGACGGCCTGCTTATCCTCAGCTTTACCCACATTGGATACTGCGGTTTCACCGGCACGAAGAATCACTTGACCGCTGGCATCCTTAATGGATATCGTTCCGTTGTTGGTTTTCACGATCTCCTCGAGCAAGCCTGTAATCTGCCTTTCGTCGATCAGCATGACAAGGGCGCCTTTGGGGTTGTTTTTCTCGCCGAATGGAAGCGTTTGCATATATGTGAGCATTCGTTTCTGGTTCAGGCCTTTGCCGACCTCCGTTACGGGCAGATACCGGTTGAAATGAACGCCGCGCAGTATATCCGCTTGGTATTGTTGAAAGGTTAAGCTTTCATATCCGTAGATATCGGAGAACAAGACGCTGGACGTCGTTTTTAAGGTTGGGCTGAGAACCGTATCGCTCTCATCAAGATACACATAAAAATCGGTGATAAAACTGCTGCTGTTTCGGTACCGCTGCATTTCCTGCATGAAGGTGTAGTAATTGTAATGCTCCGCTCCGGTTTGAGGGGATCCTGCCTTTAACAGCGTATCCAGTCTCGGATGTGAAGTAATGTTCCGGGAAATCAAATGCATTTCATCCAATCGGCTGTCCACGACCTGCTTGGCCTGTTCGATGAGTGCCATGTTGGAGTTGTTGGCATTCTCGATCATAATTCGCTCGATTTGGGTATACAGACCCCAGAACACGATGACCGGGATCAGCAGTACCACAAGATAGGACATGAGCAACGTAACGAACACGGATACGCGATTGGATCGCTCATTTCTTGCAGTGGTTGTCGTCAATTTCCCCATACCCTCATTCCTTCCATTCTTTAGATGTGTTCTTTCCGCACTTACATTAATTACATCATACTGTTTTTATTTAACATGAACAGGTTTTCTTCAAAAATGTTAATGCATCACGAAATTGTATCATACTCGAACGCTGCGGCTTCCTCTACGATGGAAGTGTTCCGGTTTCATGGCCGGAAATCGATATCAGTCGGGAGGGAATGGATGTGAAACGAATGGCTCTGATTGTACTCGTGCTGATTACGGGGCTTCATGGCTTTTTGCCGCCCCCATTGGCATGGGCAGAGAGCGAACGAGATCAGGTACAGGAGGGGTTGCTTGTGAACAGCGGTTTTGAGGCAACGGAGGCGGGGTCCAGCTGGTCAGGCGGAATCAAGCCGGCAAATTGGGGACAGTGGCTTCCAACAGGCTCGCCCATATTGGGAGTAGATTCGGGAATATTCAAATCCGGGAAACAATCGGTCAGCATCGAAGGTCCCGCAGGAACGTCCAGCCGGGCAGCCATAACCCAGTCCATCCCGGTAGAGGTCGGGAAAACGTATCGGATCAGCGGCTGGGTCAAAACGGAGTCCGTCAGCAATGCCGCGCTCATCCGATATCAAATGAAGCGAACCGGCACCAGCAATGTGCTGGTTCATGTCGGAACGCTCAAGGGCACCCAAGACTGGACGTATATGGAGAAGCTGTTCACCGTTCCGGATAATGCAGCCTCACCGCCCCTATTGACCGTTGAGCTGTTTCTGGAAACCGGAACGGGCAAAGCTTGGTTCGACGATGTGTTGGTTGAGGAGCCGCTTCAATCCATCGCGATCGAACCGGATGTGGCCTATCTGAATACGGGCGAGACCATAACACCTTCCGTCCGTTATGAGCCAGGTTCGTCACCTCCCCCTCAGCTGCAGTGGTCTCCGTCCAATCCGGAAGTCGTGGAAGTGACGGATCAAGGTGACGTAACCGGCCTTTCCACAGGACTTGCAACCGTAACCGCAGCGACTTATGACGGTGCTCATACCGCCTCTATGGCGGTCAGCGTCAATGCGCCGGACACCTTGCTGGTGGACGATTACGAAGGCGAAACGGCTCAAGGCCAAGCTTTGCTCGGGCAATTGTCCGCGCGCGACAGCAGCGGTGCCGACCATACGTATCTCCTCGTCTCCCAGCCTGCGCACGGCAAGATTACCGTAAAGGAGAACGGCAGCTTTACCTACTATCCCGACAGCGGCTTTAGCGGTACGGACCTCTTCCAGTTTGCTGCCCTGCAGGCTGATACGGGCGGCGCCAAATTCGGCCAGGGCACGATCCACGTTACTCCTGTGAATGCTGCTCCCCTGTTGGATTTGGAATGGGGTTATACGACGATGAATACTTCCCTTTCCGGCCAGTTCACGAAAGCGAAGGATCCGGATGGAGATCCGATCGCATGGAAACTTGAAGCACCGCCATCACAGGGCACGGTTCAAGTGGATGCCGAGGGTACTTATCGATATGCTCCTAATGAAAACTATCTGGGGTACGACCGTTTTCGCGTATCGGCTGAAGATGGACGTGGCGGACGTACGGAAAGCGATATGCTGGTCTTTGTCGGGCCGACGGCAGATCGAATTTCGGAATCGCTGCACGGTCATGCCTCATCCACCCGTTCCCATCCGCGCCTTCTCGCATCCACGGACGATTTGAACCGCTCCAAGCAATTGCTGGCAAGCGGAGATCGTTATATGACGGAGTGGATGGAACTCTTGAGAAATCAAGCGGACCCCGTCCTTGCAACTTCGCCGCTAACCTACCAACCTAATGGCGGCAATGCCTACATGCTACGCGACCGCTTGATTCCGACCGCGCTCATGTATCGCTTGACCGGCGAATCCCGTTATGCCGAACGTGCGTGGCAGGAACTGGAAGCGATGACGCACTACCCCGATTGGGGCGGCAGAACCAACAACATCCTTGCCTTGTCCGAATTGTCTTTCGCCGTTGCGCTGGCCTACGATTGGATATACGACGATTTGAATGAAGCTCAGCGATCCCAATTGAATGCGGCGATTCGAGATCATGCGCTTGCTGTCGCGCTCGATTGGTACCGGGGTGAATTCCGCCATAACGGGGAGCACAATAACATTAACCTGGTAGACAACGGAGGCCTTGGCCTGCTTGCGTTAACCGTTGCGGATGAGCCTGAGACCGAGGATCAGGCGCTGGAAGTCATCCAGAGCACGTTTCAGAAGCTGCAATATGCGCTTCGTCACTATACCGTGGACGGTTCTTGGCCGGAAGGTCCTGCTTATTGGCATTATGGAGGCCAATACTTGGCCATGTATATTCAAGGCTTGAATAAAAGCCTGGGTACCGATTTTGGGCTGTCCCTGCTGCCGGGATACGAGGCATCGGGCGCTTATCCGTATCATTTGCTAGGCGAAGGCGGCGTGTTCAATTTTTATGATGGCGGCGTCAGCTACAACATGTATGAATCCTTATGGTTCGCCTCGTTCTTCAACAAACCTGAATACGCCTGGTTTATTGGCGATCTGTATGAGCGCAAGGGCTACTTCCACCCTCTCTATCTGGTGTTTTACGAGCCTGGCATGTTTGAAACGGTTCCGACCGAGCTGGATCGTTTCTTCACCGGCATTGAATCGGCCTCCATGCGGAGCGCATGGGATGATCCCTATGCCTTGTTTGCTTCCATGAAAGGCGTTAACGAAACGATGCGAAGCCATAACGATCTGGATGGCGGTACCTTCGTTTTTGACGCGCTTGGCGTAAGGTGGGCATCCGATCTGGGGAACGAATCCTACAGCTTGCCCGGCTTCTGGGATTACAATTATAATCGCTGGACGTATTACCGCAAAAAAACCGAGGGACATAATACCATCGTCATCAATCCCGTCCAGAATCCGATTGTTCAGCAAGAGCCTTACGGCACAGCCGTTACGATAAAAAAGGAATCGAAGCCAAGAGGAGCCTATACGATTCTGGATATGACCGACCTGTACCGGAAAGACGCAGGCGAGATGTTAAGAGGAATGAAACTCTCCGCCGATAGACGCGAGCTGGTCATCCAGGATGAGATGAAACTGAAGCTTCCTTCAGAGCTGTATTGGTTCATGCACACCGGAGCGGACGTGGAGATTGTGAAGAATGGACGCGCCGCCATTCTTTCACAACTGGATAAGCGGCTGTATGTTGAGCTGGTCGAAGGACCTGCCGGTGCCCGGTTCTCCGTCATGGATGCAGCGCCGCTGGCCACCTCCCCGAATCCGGATGGCCAATCCAGCAACGAAGGCATGCGCAAGCTGACCATACACCTGGAGCACGTCCAGGATGTCCGCTTGTCCGTTCGCATGGTTCCTTTATATGCAAACGATCCGTTACCTCCAGCGGAGACGGGGTATACTCCCCTGCTGGAATGGACCATACCTGACGGCGATCTGCCCGAACCGGCAGCCCGACCTATGGCTAACCGTTTATTTATGGACGGAATGCCGCTCCATGGGTTTCGTCCAGAAATCACGTATTATGAAGTAGGACTTCCGTTTGATGCTCCCTCTCCGCCTGTGATGACGGCCGAAGCGGAGCATGCCGTGTCCATTGATCAGGCAGAAACGATTCCGGGTACGGCAACCATCGTCATTCAGAACGACGCTCAACCGAATCTGAGCAATAAATATACCATCAAATTCACCCGGAATCCGGCCATAGGCGAACCGCCGAACCATCTAAAATATCAGGTACGGCATGTTACCGCGAGCGCCGTTCCCGAATCGGCGAACATTCCGGAACATACCGTCGACGGCAACCTGAGCACTCGCTGGTCCGCGCCGGGTACGGAATACGTACAGCTTGACCTGGGTGAGCCGAAGCCAGTGGGCGCTGTTTCGCTGGCCATATATTTAGGGGATACCCGTAAAAACCGGTTTGATGTTCTTGCCTCCGTCGATGGCGAGGAATGGTCGACCATCTACGAGAATGGGCTGACTTCCGGCACGACTGTGCAGCCTGAAACTTTTCTTGTGGAGCAAACGACAGCCCGATACATTCGGATACTGGGCCAAGGAAATAATGCCAACCCTTGGAATAGCTTCACCGAAGTCGGCGTTTACCCGCTAGCCCCGATCGTGATGCGCGTGGAAGCTTCAGATGAGCTCGAACTGGGCGAATCGGGACAGATCGAAGCCTGGTACGGCTTCCCGGGCGGGATGCGTGAACAGGCGGAAGAGCTGACGTACACATCCGATGCTCCGGATATCATTCAAGTGAGTTCAACCGGACGGATGAAGGCGATATCTCCGGGAAGCGCTGCGATCTCGGTTAAGGACCAACGTTACGGATTCGTTGAAACGCTCCATGTCACGGCCGCATTCGATGGAAATCAGCCTTTTCTCCGGCTGCTGGGCAAGGATCTAATGACTTCCAAGACAACGCAGCAGCTTCGTGCTGAACTTCTTCACCCCGATGGCCGCAAGGAATCCCTCGACAAACTCAGCTATCGCAGCAGCAACCCCCATATCATCTCCGTTAACGCACAGGGAGTTGCCCGCGCGAATCAAAGCGGAATTGCCGTTGTCAGCGTAACCGACCGGACGAGCGGCAAGACGGATTCCATGGCTATAACCGTCCGTTAAGTCCAAGCGGCTATATTGAGATATTCGCCACTGTTTTGCGAATACGGGTTATAATCAGGAAAGGATCGTCCCCGAGGAGACGATCCTTTTTTATTTTATCCGAAACAAGTTAAGGTTCATATATCATTTTGCGGGTCATGCCGCCGTCCACCACCAGATGGGCCCCTGTTACAAAGTCATTCTCCGGATCGGTAAAATAAAAGCAGGCTTTGGCGATATCGGCCGGAATCCCGACCCGACCCGCAGGGTGCTGCTTATGGTCCTCGGATCGAAGCTCTTCATAATCCCCGGTTTCAATCCAGCCCGGACTTATGCAATTCACCCGAATTCCATCGGGCCCCAGACTAACGGCCATGGCATGGCTCAACGCAACGATGGCTCCCTTGGAAGCCGCATAAGCTTCCGAATTCGGCTCGGACATGATGGAACGCGTGGAGGATATATTGACGACAGCCCCGCCATTCCCACTCTTTTTCATATATGCGGCAGCCTCGCGGGTCGCCAAAAAACAGCTTCTGGCGTTCGTGTTGATTACGTCGTCCCATTCTCCCACCGTAAGCTCATATGGTGATTTCCATCGGGAGACCCCTGCGTTGTTTATTAAGATATCGATGGTGCCCCCATATTGGGCCGCTTGGTTCATCAGGCGTTTAATCTCTTCTTCCTTCCTCACATCGCAGGGGATGAAGACGGCATGAAATCCTTGATCCTTCAAGGTGTTTGCCGCCAGATAGCCCTGCTCTTCATGAACATCGCTTACTATCACTCGAGCTCCGCTAGCCGCATAAGCCTCAGCCAATCCGCGGCCTATCCCGTTCGCAGCGCCCGTTATCACCACCGTTTTATCCTGAAATTTCATAGGCAGCTCCTCCTTCCCCTACATTATATACCACAGGAGAAGGCGTCATAAAATGAACCAGCCTCTTATTTAGGTTGTTCATAACCCCGGACCACATGAAGATGCGCTCTGGGGTGCCTGACGAATCCGTAGTACCGGGTTCCCTGAAAACGAAGCAGTCCCTCGTCCCCTTCCGCGCACATGCCGAATTCCTCGCCGTTTACGGCAAATTCCATGCGATCTCCGCTCTCCACTTCGAATGTCAGATAATAGGTGGTACGAGTACGGCTCGACATCGTATCATCCGTCTGCTGTGTATGTTTCACTTCCGTTCGCTTGCTCACAATTTTGGAATCGACCGATAGCAAAGGCTGTCGGTTATTCTGACTCCATTGCAGGATTCCCTTACCGGCCGACAGCAAAATGATCCCGATGACGACGATGAAAAACACGGGCATAACGCTGCCGAAAAAATCGAACATCCAATCTGACCCCGATCCCATACGGCTCCCCCCTCCACCTTGTCTTGAAATATGTATATGCTTTATGTCGGACAATTTAACTCATGCATCATGGAAAGTTTGATTGAAATTTTAAAGAACTTGTCCCTTTCTGGGAGCGTCAAAAAAAGCTGATGCCGGCAATGTGCCAGTCATCAGCTTCTTCACGGAACCTTATAACGCCCTGATCCATTCATTGTCTTCATCTTGTTCATACCCGCTTAATCGTAAGCCAATCTCATCCACTTCATCGTTTCTTCTTGTCCCGTCATTTCATGGTCCTGCGGTGCCATGTCCTGCTCGTTCCAGCAAGCCAAACATTGCTCCTCCGTCTGACATAAACATGCATCATCGCAATGGTAGCACAAGCGAAGGAAATTTATCGTCATTTGATCGGTATGCATAAGGATCGTCCCCTTCCAAACTTTTTGACGTACCTGATTACATCTTTATAGTAGCATACAGGTTGAATTTTATTTGTGATTTATTTCACAATATAATAAGTTTATAAAGGCTTTATCGGAACCGTTGGTTTTAGCCGATAAAGCCTTCGTCATCGAGAGAGTTTTCGATTGGCGAATCAGATCCTGCTTGTAGGTTATTAGTCGGTATTACAACCCCTGCCAGGTAACGCCGCCGTCACTACTTTTCATCAGGCGCGATCGGTTTTTGTCCGTCGTTTCAATCAGCATCCAGCCGACATCCGACGATGTGAATTGCAATTTGACCACATTCGGATATTTTGCAAGATTATCGGACAACAGCTTGCTTCTAGGGAATGGTGTCCAGGTCTTGCCCATATCGCTCGTATGATAGACGATGCCGTTCACCATTCTCCATCCGTCATGCAGACGACGGAAGACAGGCTGGATGGTTCCCTTCCCGCTATTTCCCGTCATGGGGAACGACACCAAATTCCATGACTTCCCCGTATCGGCCGTAAAGTAACCCAAATAGTTCGCCTGATCTTCCTTCACGCAGGTAACCGGTATATAAATCTCGCTTCCGCTTCCACCTTTGCCCAGATACTTGGGAGTCCCGGCAAAAACGGAACCGCACGTATCGAGCAGCTTGCTTTTGAATACTTGGCCGGAAGACTTCCACTTCTGTCCTCCGTCACGTGTTATATACAACTTGGAAGATTGCATTTCACGGATGGTCGCAAACCCGACAAGCGAATCCGTGAACGTTAATCCGATGACGGATCCGGTTCGCGGAATGACGCTTCCCGGAATTCGGGATGTCGGATACTCCGTATTCTGCATAATCTCATCCCATACTCCGCCATTATTGCTGGTGTGAAACAGCGACTTCTCTTCCGATCCCCGGGAGAGATCGCCTTTCGCCATAATCCATCCCTGCTGGGATGAAACGAAGGACATTGCCGTAACGACTCCCGTCTCCGGAAGCGAAGAGAGCTTCCAGCTGCCGCCCCCGTCGGTCGTATTGAGCAGGATCGTTTCGGCCGATCTCTGTTTGTTTCGTATAATCCAACCATGATTTTTATCCGTGAACACGATGTCTTTCCCATACTCCAGCTTATCAACGAATTGGACATTGGATGATGGAGAGATATCGACCCAGGTCTCACCGTAATCTTCGGTCTGATAGAGACGCAGTTCTGTGTTCGTGATCCCCCAAGCAATCCCCGTTGACTCATTGAGCAGATGGAAATCCGTCAACCGTGTATGTATCTGATATTTGCTTTTTTCCTCAGGTGCTTTCATGGCCGTATCCGGCGTTACTAGTGTGATGGTCTGACCTTCTTCTTCATCTTCAATTGATTCAGGAGGGTCTTCTACAGTAGAAGTTTGCTGTTGTTGTTTTATCGGTTCTGAGGTACAGGCTGCTAACATGAATACAATCATCATCAGCATACCGAGCCAGAATATAAAACGTCTAGATATCAAGAATTCTTCCTCCTCTTATTCGATGTCATGCCGGCAAGTCTGCTTTTTCGACATTATAACATATTACATCCTACGGAAATGTAAAGAACCGGCTTGCAAAATTTACAATACTGTAGCTTTTTTGATAGCGTCATTCTCAGATGCATAAGGATGTTTCGATTATGGAAGACTTTTGAGGTGTGCGAATGAGCAAGATCATTACATACAAGGAGGTGAACTTTCATGGCTAAACCTGATAATCGCGAAGACAATGTCGAACATTTGCAGCAGGCCGTCCAAAACACGATCGAGAACTTCCGCGAGGCAGAAGATTATCTTCAGGAGTTCGGGGATGAGATTCCCGCAAGCGAGAAAGAACAGATTCAAGACCGCAATGCTCGTCGCGAAAAGAGTATTTCCGGCTTCCGGGAAGAGATTAAAGACGAGGCTGCCCACCAGCAAGGAGAATAAACTTCAGACCGCAAAAAAACAGGAGGAGCTTATGAAGCTCCTCCTGTTTTTTGCCGCACACTAGCGTGGGCTCTTTCTGACAATGACGCCTTTATAATCCTTTAATTCTTGGGACGCATCCGTAATAAAGTGCCTGATCGCCTTCACCCTTGATTCTAATTTCATCGTATCGTTTGAACCTACCTGCACAACCGATGCAGACGCTGTCGATATCACGTCCAGGCATCCCACATGAATCGTTTTATGGTCATGTATAACGTCTAAGTCTACTTCTGACGGAAGCTGCCATGCAGGTATGGATCTCGAAAAAATCGGATAGTCCTCATAATTGCCTTCGTCCTCAAAAAAAACCGGAACTTGACGTTGAATCGCCAATGCCCGGGTATAGGCATCGATATGTCCCGATTCGCCGCAGATGCACGCCGAACTATTAGAGATATTGATGATATATACGTTATCAACGAGTACATGGCGCTTCATGGTGCCGTAGCCGGTGATAACGGAACGAGCGGGGTGATCTGCAGGGATTCGGAAGGAGTGTCGTAGATGGAACTGCTATTAATAACCCGGGTATCTCCGATCAACAGCACGGATGAGCTGGAGATCGCCGTAATACGGATCGAACCAACCCGGAGCTCTTTATTGATGACCGTCATTTTCATTCGTATTCCTCTTTCCTTGTTGCAAATGATGAAGATGCTGCTCGACTGCCGTATCGATTTCTTTTTTCATTTGATTTGCGATCGTTTGCTCAACATCACCCGGATTCATCGAGGCGCTGTTCGTTTGATATTGCTGTAAGTAAACATTGATGCGATCTTCGAGTTGTTTTCGGATATCTTCTATCATCACCGCAGCATATTGATCTCCAAGTTCGTGATTGGACTGGGGATTCATTTGCTCGAGTTGCGCCGGCACCGCATGTTCCAAGTGGCTTGAAACTTGCTGATATATGTTTGAGTATAGATTTCTTCCGGCAGCTCCCGCCTGGATTTGTTCTGCCGGCTGGCCATTGACGGTGATATCCCCCAGAGACTTCCCATCTGAGGGTGTTACTCCAATATTTAAGGTCCCTTCCAATTTTTCGATTTTCAATAAATCAAATTTATATTCGACGTGATCCGTCGGCTTTTGATTGCCCTGTTGTAATTGATTTATATCATTACGCATTTCCTTTAGCATTTGTTCCATTCTGTTAAGCTGCTCCGACTGGGACTGAAGACAATGGAACAATTGCTGGATATGGTATTGATACATGGCATCTCCCCCCGTTCCCTAATGATTGTATGCGTAAGTTATGAGCCTCATTCTGGCCGATATAGATCTTCAATCGGCGCAGGTAACGGAACCAGGGGGGCCATATTATTCGGAGGCTCGAATTCCGGAGCAGGTCCCGTAAAACCGCCCGTGTTATAAATGTTGGATAATGCGCGGATCTCACCTGCGGTTCCAATCTGAAGCACCGAGGAATTGGTCACCGCGCCAACCCGAAGCTGCTGTATATTAATGCATTGATGTACCGTTAGATTCACTGGGGCTCACAACCTTAATTAAGCATTTGGCGAATCAATAAGGTCCGGATCGAATGTATTCGTATTGTTGGCTTGGTTATTTGCTATATTCGTACCAATACTGTCCCCGGTGGTGAACGAGTTGGCGCCGGAATAAGCTTTTGTCGTGCTGTTTAAATCGATGACCCCTGTATTTCCTACCAATACCGTAGAACTGGGGCCCACGTTTACGATTTTCATATTGCCGATAATTGAAACCACAATTCCACCTCTTTGTTCATAATCGTCCGCTTCGATTTATTCTATGTGGTCGGATGCCCAGATGTCACTATAACATTCCTTCGCCCATACACTGGAAGCAAAGAACGTAGGAGGGATTATCGTGAGCTCAAGATCCAAAAAGCCGGACTGGTTGACACAGGACTCTTTCTTTAACAACAATTCCTTTCCATTTAAGGATCTGAATCATCTCAATGAGGATTATCAGCTGGATCCCACGATCATTGAGGATTATGTAAAGGATACGATACGAAAAGCGACTGCCGGAAATGAAATTCTTCCCGATCCACACTCGCTTCGCTATGAAACGTTTGATACTCATAACTTTCTGGTCGTGAAATGTTATGTGCCTAAACGCATCCATCCGGAAAATTTATGGATTCAGCTGAACCGGACGCAGATCAAAATCAACGGCTTGCCAAAAGAACAACACCAAACCATATCTTTACCCGTTCCCATACTGCCTGCGCAATCCGTTGCGACCTATAGACAGCCTACGCTTCAAATTAAGATGCCGAAAATGTCTCCCGGACGCCTGCGTGATATCAATATTCGTTTCTTGTGAGATCAGACGGATAACAACAAGGACAGCCAACAGAAGCACCGTTCAAAACAACCTGTATGCAATATCCGTTGTATGCAGGTTGTTTTGACTCATCTTATCTAATACTTATAGATGCCTGAATTGCGATATCGTAATGGGGCGATTTCCTTGTTTAAACCTTTATCATAGCTGCTATGTAAGTGGTCAGGCTGTATTTAAGAGGATGTTGCTAGATATCGCTTGAGGTGTTTTCTATTGTGAATTTTTCATATATTGAAATAACATAATCAAAAAGAAATAAGCTGATTTCAGTTAAGAAACCAGCTTATTCAAAGATCTATATGAAGGCCGCATGTCCGGGCCTGTTAAGCCTCGGATACGACTGTATAGCGCTCGTTGAGATGTTTAGGCTGCTCAAGCTCATCGAGCACCGCGATGACGTAATCGGCATAGCTGACGTAGCTTTTACCGCTAGCGTTGCCAATGACTTGATCTTTGCCCTCCTGATAACTCCCTGTCCGCCGACCTTCCGGATTAAAGAACGCTGCCGGACTAAGATACGTCCATTTTACATCCGAAGTTTGTTCCAGGTCCTTCAAATTCTCGCCGGCATGGAATGCCGTCGGATAATATTCCTTCGGAAAATCGGGCGTTTCTAAAAGTCGAAGCGTTTTGGCTTCGTCCACAAACAAGCTGCCGGCTCCTCCGACAACAAACAGTCTGGTATCCGTGCCTTTTAGTGCTTGTATCAGCACCCGGCCTACTTCCACATATTGAGTCTCCTGCCCAGGCGCCGCGCCAAATGCATTCACGACAACGTCGAACCGCTGAAGATCGGCGCTGGTCAGATCCAGCACGTTCTTCTCCAAAATGTTTATGCTGGAATCGGAGATTTTGGATGCATTACGCACGATCGCCGTTACTTCATGACCGCGTGCTTGAGCCTCCTTGAGAATCAGACTTCCCGCTTTCCCTGTCGCACCGATAATACCAATCTGCATTTCGAATCTCTCCTTTATCAATTGTATGTACAAATGAGTGGTGAAAAAGACAGAGGCTACATTCCCCTTTTCAGCAATTCGCTGGATTCATGGAGAAGTTTCGCTAACTGTTCGCTATGCTCCTTCCCCAAGAGGGTGACATACTCTCCGTATAACTTTTCAAAATATTGGTTCAGCTCCCGGTATAACGCCATCCCCTCGTCCGTCAAGAAAATATGCGTTTCCTTCCATTCGGATTTGCGCTTTACCAGAAGTTTCTCCTCCAGCTTATCAATGAATCGGGTGCTTGTGGATGGAGCAATCGACAATTTATCGCTAAGCTCTTTCTGCGTAATTCCGGGATATTGATGGATCACCACCAGCACATAGGAGTACGTTGGGGATAAGCCGGCTTTTGCAAATGCATCCTCCGCCATCTTGGTCATGGAACGTGCAAACCGATTTGACGTAAAAAACAGGCACGAGCTTAAAATGGAATCATCGATGTTCATATCCAGCCACCTCTCATTTGTATATACAAATTAACATTGAACTATGTTATTGTCAACAACTTTATTTTAGTTAGTTTAAATGCTTTTTCCTCTTTCGTTTGTCAATAAGTTCGGATTCAGCCGTAAGCATGGTCCACAGATGGTAGAACGTGTTACAACTACTTTTGTGAATTTTTCATATGTTGAAATATTATTCTCCCCTCTAGGGTTGTAAAAAATCGTTGACCTTGTCATTAGTGTCAAGGTCTACACTGTATTCGAAGCTAATCCTTAAGGAGGTATACAATGAAACCATCGAAACAACATCAAGAACAAATGCTCGAAACTGAAACTCGGCAAACGCCTGCAAACGGCAGCCAAACCGTAGTAACGGTGCTGGGGCTCGGACCCATGGGGCAAGCCCTGGCCGGTGCATTTATCAGGAGCGGCCATTCCACAACGGTGTGGAACCGGACCTCGGCAAAGGCTGACGCGCTGGTAAAGCAAGGTGCCGTGCTGGCTCCGTCCGTTAAGGATGCGGTGCTTGCCAGCCAGCTTATTATCATCTGCGTACTCAACTATGATGCGGTGAACGCCGTTTTGTCTTCTGAGACAAGTGCATTGAAAGGAAAAACGCTTATAAACCTGACAGCCGACGTACCTGAACGTGCACGGGAAATGGCGGAATGGGCTTACCACAACGGAATTGACTACATCGATGGTGCCATAATGACGCCGATACCTACGATTGGGGAGCCTTCGGCCGTCATTTTGTACAGCGGGCCAGAAGACGTTTATCGCAGCCATCATCGTATACTCGCCAGCCTGGGCGGCACCGCTTCGTTCCTGGGCGAGGATCCGGGTCGTGCAGCGGCATATGACGTGGCGCTGCTAGATGTGTTCTGGACAGCCATGAGCGGTTATGTACACGCGCTGGCCATTGCACGGGCGGAGAACATCGCTGCGGAAGACATCGCCCCTTATGCGCACAATATCATTCGCATAATGCCGGATATCATGACCTATATGGCGCATGATGCGGATCGGGGCGTTTACCCTGGGGACAGTTCCAACCTAATCTCGAATGTAACGAGCATGGAGCATATCATCCACGCTGCCGAACATCATGGAATTGATAGCAGCGTCTTAATCGCAGCAAAAGCAATTGCCCGAAAAGCAATCCAGGCCGGCCATGGAGAAGACGGCTTCTCCCGCTTGATCGAGTATAATCTCACCTCGCCATAATTTACCGATCGCGCTCGCTGCAGTTTAATACTCGTATGAAACCTAACAACGAATAGGCAAGTCAAACAGGCGACTTCATGTCCCCTCTTGACTTGCCTATTCGTTGAGTTCGCCGTTTCCTTAACCTTTGACGGCTCCCTCGGTCAGACCTTTCTGGATATATTTCGAGATAAACAGATATACAATCAGAACCGGAATAACCGTCAATGATACTGCCGTCGCCATCAGACCAAAGTCCGTTCCGTATTGCGAGCTGATCTCATTGAGCAAGGCAACGATTGGACGAACATTCTCTTTGTTCACAAAGATCAATGCCGAGAACAAATCATTATACGACCACATAAACACGAAGATGCTTGCCGACGCGAATACGGGCTGAGAGATCGGAACGAAGATTTTCACAAACATCTGCCATCGGTTGCAGCCGTCCATGAATGCCGCTTCTTCAAGTTCTTTCGGAATGGTTGCCATGTAACCGGCAATAACCAAGGTCGCAAACGTCAGATTGCCTGCCGTTTGCGGAAAAATCAAACCCCAGTATGTATTGACCAGACTGGTTTTGATAAGCAGCTCATAGACCGGAACCACGGTTGCAAACGCAGGAATCAGCAGCGTCGCATACAAAATGGAATAAATGGTTCGCTTTCCTCGAAAGTTGAACCTGGACAATACGTAAGCAGCTAATCCTCCAAGCAATAATACCAAGAATACGGTGCTGAAGGACATCACCAAACTATTGATATAACTTCTTCCGATATTAATGCGGTCAAATGCGTTCTGATAGTTAACAAACACCGGTTCCCAGGCGATGCCAAAGGAATTATTCATCACATCGCGGGATACTTTGAACGAGTTGTTCACGATCCAGAATAACGGATAGATGGTCGTTAAGGACCACGCTGTCAAAATCACGTACATCAACGTGGTGCCTAGACTAAACCGACGCTTCCTAACGCGCTGAGTTTTGTGTTCAACGACGATGGTTGGCTCCATAACAGTACACCCCTATAATGCTTAGTATGTAATCTCGTCTCTTTTCAACAAACGGTTGGCTATCAACGCAAGCAGCACGCCAAAGACCACCATGTATATCGCAACCGCCGATCCGTAACCAAAGTTCTGGTCCACCATGGCCTTTTTGTACATGTACGTCCCCAGCACCTCGGTTCCGTTCTGGCCGCTCGTGATGACCCAGATGAACTCGAACACCTTCAACGTACCCGTAATGGCAAGGGTAATGACGACCTTGATGTCACTCATGATAAGCGGAATTGTAAGCATCGTTGTTTTTTTGAGGCCCGTGATTCCTTCCAATTTTGCGGCTTCATAATAATCCGAAGGTATTTTGGACATGGCGGTCAAGAACAGAACGAAATAAAAGCCCACATAATGCCATACCGTTGGGATCGATACCGCTTTAAGCGCATTTTTCGCATCCAGCCACAATACCTTCTCGATGTTGAAATTCGCCAGCAAGTTGTTCAGCAAACCGAAGTTGTAGTTGTAGAAGAGCACAAACAACAAAGAAATAGCCGTACCGGATATAACCACCGGGAAGAAGAATACGGTTCGATAGAACCCTTTCAGCTTGGATATGTTATCTACCAGGACGGCCAGCACTAGCGCAATTCCCACCTGGAACACGATAACATAGAGCATAATTTCCAGCGTGTGCAGCGTTGCAGCGCCAAGCAGCTTATCCGTAACGAGTCTCTCATAGTTTGCCCAGCCCACAAACTTTTTGTCGAAAAAGCCGCTTGTGCGATAAAAGCTGAGATACAAACTCTTGAAGAACGGATAATATAGAAAGATTGTCATGATGGCCGCTGCGGGTAATAAAAACAGCACAATGTACTTGCGATCACCCTTCATATTAATCACCCTTGATGTTTATTTTTCTTCATCGTCCATGCCGAAATGACTACGCCGCCCGAATGAAAGCAGAGGGGCGGCGTACGTCACTTTTATTTCTACCGTTTCTGATAACAACTATTTTTTGTTGGCATCCTCGGTTTTCTTCGCTTCTTCGATCGCTTGAGTAGGAGTTTTCTTGCCTTCCACTACAGGCTGAACGCTGGCACGAAGGTTACCGAACGTTTCTTGCGAAACTTTACTGTCAACCGGTGCGCTGATGGAGGCTGCTTTTGCTGCCATAGCGAAGCCGTCGAGTGCGACTTGCGGCAATCCAGTCACTTCAACGTCAGCAGCAGGTGTACCGCCGTTAGCCGAAGCGATTTTTTGAATGGACGCCGGGGAAGTCAGGTGTTTCAGCAAAGCAATGGCTGTTTCTTTTTTGGCTGCATCGTCATAGGTGGCTTTGGAGAGGTAGAAGCCGGAACCGAATCCGCCTACGATATCATTGCCGCTGCCCACGCCGCCAGGAACCGTCGGGAATGGCACAACCGTGGAATTGTCGCGAGTATCGTCGCTCCAGCCGCCGATGGCCCAGGATCCTTCGATGGTCATGGCTGCCAGGCCTTCGCTGTAATAGTTGCCGGACATACTCAGGTCGATTGTTGCGGCATCTTTAGGGAATGCGCCAAGATCATACAATTCTTTCATAGCGGCATAAGCTTTTTCCCAGTTTGGATCGATGCCATCGAGCAGGCCTTTATTTTGTCCTTCAGGACCAGCCGCAGACAAAATGGTATGCTCGATCAGGTAGTGCGATTGGTCAAACGGTACGGACAAAGGAATAATGCCTTTTTCGGACAATGCCTTAACGGCCGTGGTCAGCTTCGCCCAATCGGTTGGGAGCTCCAGACCGTTTTCTTCGAAGATTTTTTTGTTAACGAACAAGCCTTCGTAGAAGCCGGTCAAAGGTGCAGCGTAAATGTTGCCGTCTTTCTGCTTGGCAAGCTCAAGCGCATCCGGAATGAATCCGTTCTTCCAGTCAGCGTCAGCGTCGAGAATTTCGTTCAGCGGCACGACTTTGCCGGCATTGACGAACCCTTCTGCGTCAGCCCCGATGAAGTAGAACAACAGGTCTGGCTCGTTGCCGCTGTTCATATCGGTGTTGACTTTCGTTCTGAAACCGTCATCATTTGCTGACATGGTGTCGTTATCAATCTTTACGTTTGGATGCTCTTTCGTGAATTCATCCAACGCGGCTTGGAAGGCTTCGCGTGCTGCGTCGGTTCCTCCGAAGGTCGAGAACACGCGAAGCGAAACCGGAGCGGCTTCATCCTTCTTCTCTTCCGCCGGCGGAGTTGTTTCCGTCTTCGGCGTTTCTCCTTCAGCGGCAGGAGTGTTGGTGCCACCGCTGTTTCCGCAGGCTGCGAGGAACATGGAGAGCAGCAGCATGACACTCATGAGTAACATGGAAGTCCTTTTCATTTCTAATCCCCCTAAGTATGTTTTCAGAACCTGATGCAAACACTTGCTGTCTACCAGAATTTTATTCCAAGCCCTATTGCTTTCAAAGGGGGACATTCATCTTTAGCAGGGGGAAATATTTCCATGTCAACTTTTCTTCGCACCCTAGCTCTTTTTTTAGGCCATATCATTGTGCTAGGTTAAGGCATAGTTAAGCGGGAACATCGGGGCGGCAAGAGTAACGTAAGTGGTTGGTATTTCCCTATTATGAATTTTTCATATGTTGAATTAATATAATTATTCACCATCGAAACGCTCATGCTCTCTTATTCAACAAAAAAAGACCCGCCATTCGCATGGCCGGCCCTCCCCGGAAACATCATTCCACTTTATCGGTATCGATCTGCCGAAACGCGGCATCCGCGCTCTCATCACGGCAAAAGAGCTTGTCAAGAAATCTTGACAAGCTCTTCCGGGATACCAAGACGGTATTTATTGCGCATCAACCTCATACTCTATTTGGCCTGAATCTCAGATTCTAAGCAAGCCGCGATCTACACTTTACCTACCCAGTCGGATCCGGCAACCTCTCTCCAGCGGCCGCGGATGGATTCGTAAACCTCCTCCGGCAATTTCCCTTTCTCGAGCAGTGCGGCATTTTGCCCCCAACGGTCGGGATTTGCCGTACCCACGATGGCCGTCGCAATGCCCGGCGTGCTTAGGGTGAACCGTAGTGCCGTCTCAACGCCTTGCTGAACGTCAGAGAGGAAATCGTAGTTCAGCTCGCCGAGCCGAACCCAGTAAGGATAGGCATAGTCCCGTTCGCTTAATGTTTCATGCTTCCAGGCTACGTTGGCTACGGGACGTTTGGCAATAACCCCTATTCCCTGCTTCATAGCAAGGGGAATCGTGAGGTCGATCGCCTCCTGGTCCGCAATGTTCAGCGAAGTTTCAAAGCTGTCGAATGCGCCGGTTTGAAGGGCGTACAGTGCATCCGTCGAATCGCCGCTGTAGCCGATATACCGCGTTTTCCCCTGCTCTTTTGCTTTTTTCAGCACCTCGATCACGGCGCCCTGCCGCAGAATTTCCTCAGAGCAGCTGTGAAGGTGTATGACATCAACGTGGTCCACCTGCAGCCGTTTCAAGCTCCGGTCAATGCTTTGCTCAAGCATCACCGGATCCCAATCCGGGTAGTCCAATCCGGAGGCGTGCCCGCATTTCGTAAACAGGTAATAATCATCTCTGCGGCCCGACAGCGCTTTGCCGATCAATTCCTCGCTGTGGCCGTAACATTCCGCGGTATCAATCATGTTAAGGCCTGCGTCAATCGCGCTGTGCAGCAGCCGGTCCACCGTCTTCTGATCCGACTGTCCGATCTCGGCACCGCCGAATCCCAATACACTGACCTGCATATCCGTCCGCCCAAATGCTCTACGTTCCATCGTCCTTCACTCTCCTCCCTATGATTACCATTCTACATTACCCGTTATGGATAATCTTGAAAGCTTTGTTCCGATACAATTGCCAAAGGATTCAAGCACCTGCATCCATGAAAAGAATCCCCAATCAAAATCCATAAATGCTAAGCCCGCCGTCAACCAGCAACGTCTGCCCGGTCATGTAATTGGCGGCTTCGGAAGCCAGGAAAACGACGGGCCCCACCACTTCTTCCAGGCTTCCTACGCGTTTTAGCGGCGTCCGGTCCAGGATAGCCTGCATGTAAGTGTCGTCATTCAGCAGCTTCTCGGTCAGCGGCGTCCGGAAATACCAAGGCCCGACGGCGTTGACCTGGATTCCATACTGCGCCCACTCCATCGCCAGCACCTTGGTCATATGGATTAGAGCAGCCTTGGTCGATCCATAGACAACGCCCGTGCGTAGGGCGGTATGGCCGCCTACGGAAGAAATGTTGATGATTCTTCCATTCCCCTGCTCCTTCATATAACGGGCAGCGGTTTGAGATGCGACAAACGCCGATTTCAAATTGGTCTGCACGATTAAGTCCCATTCGTCATCGGTCACTTCCAGCGCCGGCGTACGAATGTTCATGCCGGCATTGTTCACCAATATATCGATTTGCCCCGCCTGGTCCACAAATTCGCGGATCGCCGCCTCCATCTCTTCCCGAATCGTCAGATCGCCCGGCAGCACATAGGCTTGACCTTTCTTCAAGCCGGCAATTAGACCCGCGGTCTCCTCCAGATTGCTTCGGGTTCGGGACATCAGGCCAATGTCGCATCCAGCCTCCGCCAAGCCTACGGCTATCGCGCGCCCGATTCCCCGCCCCGCCCCTGTTACAAAGGCTTTTTTTCCTTCCAGATTAAAGCTGGGCAAATACATTCGAATCCCTCCAAGTTATAGATATGCAAACAGCTCAGGTAATCAGTTGAAACACGTCAAAAGTTGATTTCATGCTGACTTACTAGGAATTGAAATATTGAGACGGATTTAAACGAACCGGGGCCACGTATTCCTCATAACGCCCGCCCGTATAGGACTCGATGACTTTTCGCCAAAAAGCCTGGGCCGGTATATTGCTGCTGACCTGCGTCACCTTCCAGCGTCCCTGGAAATGATCGAACAGCCAGGTCGCCGCCCAAGTCCCCAATCCCGTACGTCTGTATTTTTGCATAACGAAAAATTCCGTCATGTAATAGTCGGCTTCCGCGGCGTTGTCCATACGCTCGATCAAGGCAAAACCGGCCGGCCGTTGATCAAACGTAATCAGAAACGGATATTTCCGTTCCCGCTTTTTCCAGAACTCATCGAGATCGGGATAGGGTAAAAACAATCCTTGATCGTTCACCGAGATATCCAGGTATTTAGTAAAATCGTACAAGTACAGTTGCATCAAGTTTACGATAACGGCTTGCTTCCGTTTGGGAACCAGCTCAATTCCCATGCGCTCCGCTCGTTCTGAAATCATGCTGCCGCCTCCCTAGGCATTTCACTATCATATCAAATGCTTCCCATCTTCATCATAGTATCCGTCTATGTTGAAACACAAGCGCCATCGGATCGAGGAGACGATCGTGTGAGGCATTAAGCACGACGGACTTTCCATATGTTACACTAGTATATAATGACAGCGATTATCGCTATAAAGACAATCATTCGAGGTGGAACATGAATATACAAAAAGATATCGACCGCGCACGACTCGATGAGAAAGCGCCGGCCATGCCTTGGTTTGTGCAGCAATTTATCGACTACAAACTTCCGGATCTCTCCCCCTCCACCCTGCTCGAATATGTAAGGGACTATGAAACGTTTTTTAATTGGCTCCGGTCGGAAGGGCTGTCACAAGCCGCCTCTAACCGAGACGTGACGCTGCTTGAGCTGGAGACCCTTCGCATGGACAGCATCACAGGTTACCGATTATATTTGACCACGCGCCGGGAAGGCACCAACTCCCGAATTACGGTTTCCCGCAAGCTGTCATCGCTTCGCTCTCTGTTCCATTATTTAAGCCAGATTGCGGAGGATGAGGATTTTTACCCGCTCCTTAAACGCAACATCATGGCCAAAGTGGAGATCAAACGGATTCACAAGCCCAAAGATACGGCTGCCAAGTTGAAAGGAAAAATACTGGAAGAAGAAGAGCTTCAGGATTTCATCACTTACATTCACGAAGGATACGGGCACGATGTGGAGAATAACAAACAGGCTCTATACGCGCATGAACAGAACAAAGTCCGAGATGCCTGCATTGCCAGCCTTATTCTAAACTCGGGTCTTCGCGTATCCGAAGTGGTCAACTTGAATCTTGCAGACATCGACCTGAACAATAAAATGCTGCATGTGTATCGTAAGGGCAATAACGATGAAACCTTTAAAACCCCGGTCTACTTCCGGGCGCAGGCCAAAGACGATCTCGAGCATTATCTGCAGCTGCGGCAGACCCGCTACAAAGTGCCGAAAAAAGAAAAAGCTCTCTTCGTCGCGCTGCGCAACGGCCAGAATGAAGGACAGCGCATGACGAAACGGGCGATTCAGGCAATGATCATCAAATACGCCAAGCGTTTTGGCAAGCCGTCCCTGACCGTGCACAAGCTGCGGCACTCGTTTGCAACGGATTACTATCTTCAAAATGACATATATAAAACGAAAGAACAATTGGGGCACGCTTCCACCGAAACGACTGAAGTGTATGCCCATTTGACGGACAAAACGATGTCCGAGGCGATTGAGAGGCGTTCCGACGAGTAATTATGGTTTTTTACAGTGATAGTATAAGCGACGCGATCCGCTCCGTCTCATTCCAAGTAAACAAGGGAACCGCCAGCCGATGCTGAATCTCCTGCAGGCCGGGCGGTTCCTTTAGCATGTCGGGATTCACGACGATTCCCCGGATCTCCTCGACCTGATCCAGCAGCCCCCTGTCCTCCATTCCCCGCAGCAGCACCAGTTTTGGGTGAGGCATCATTTTATACCCTTCGACCAGCACCATGTCATAATCAGTGTACATATGTATCAACGTATCGAGGTCCAGCTCCGTTTCCCTCAGCATGGCCGTCCGGCCCGGCGAGGCAATGGCAATCCCCTCGGCTCCGGCCTCGCGGAATTTGTAAGTATCCGTCCCTTCGCGGTCCATATCAAAGCCATGCCCATCATGCTTGATGACGGCTATCCTGATGCCCTGTCGTTTCAATTGCGGAATCAGAGACGCAATGAGCGTGGTTTTGCCGCTGTTCTTATACCCGCAGAACTGGAAGACCTTCATGACCAACCCCCTGGAAGAACGAGCACCTGCACGGCTTGGCCTTTAACCGCTCCTCTAAGCTCTGGCGGTATAACAATCAAACAGTCGCTGTCCTTGATCGTGATCATGACACTCGATTCATCCAGGGCGGCGGGCGTGGCTACAAGTTTGCCGTTTACCGCTTGGAGGCTGCCCCTGACAAAACGGGTAAAATTATTCACCTTTGCATAATCCGAACCCAGCTCGGCTGTCCATTCGGTTAAATACAACTGCTCCATGCCCAGCATTTTTCGAATCGAAGGTCTGACAAACAACAGAAATCCGACAAAGCATGCCCCCGGATTACCGGAGAGCGCGAAGAGCAGCTTCCCCTCCTTCACCGCCGCGGTTGTCACGCTGCCCGGACGCATCGTGACTTTATTAAACAGCATGTCCAATCCGCCGGATGTCACCAGCTCTCCCATAATATCGTAATCGCCTACGGAGACGCCGCCTGTCGTAACCACGATGTCATAATCCCGGAGCGCTTCCTCCACCTTCTGACGGGCAAGCTCGATATGATCGGGAATGGCCTCCATGATCACCGGAACGCCGCCCGCTTCCCGAATTTGCGATGCAAGCATATAGGTGTTGCTGTTACGGATTTTACCGGGCTCAAGCGGCTCGGTTATGTCGAGCAGCTCGGTGCCCGTCGAGAAGATGCCCACGACCGGTTGACGATACACTCCAACCTTATGTATGCCAAACGTAGCCAGAACCGAAATCGCTCCCGGCCCGATGCGAGTCCCTCGGCGGAGAATCATATCGCCTTCCTGGAGTTCGAACCCGAGAGGGGTAATATTCTTTCCCTTCTCGATGGAACGCTTAAAGCCTACATAGGTTACGCCATCCTCCACGCGAAGCTCCGTCGCTTCAAGCATCACGACAGCGTCCGCGCCTTCGGGCACCTGGGCGCCCGTCATGATACGGGAAGCCTTGCCTTGTACGATCGGCACGGAGGAGACATATCCGCACGGGATATGGTCGACGACCTCAAGCCAAACCTTTTCCCCCTGATCGCATGGCGCCAAATCCGCTGACGACACCGCATAACCGTCCATGCCCGAACGGGCAAAAGCCGGGAACGGGTGGGGAGCGACGACATCGGATGCAAGCACCCGGCCATCGCTGTCCTGCAGCCGAATGAGCTCCTCCTGGCCGCAATCCGCATAAGAAGTTGCTAACGCTTGCGCGTCTGATACCTGTAGTGCACGCCGATCGAATTTATGGTTTGGCTTCTTGGGCGATATCGGTTCATGATCTTTCACAACGCATTCCTCGCTTTCTGACTATATCCCAGACTGATAATCTTACTGTACTACATTCCGAGCAATCTTCAAACCGAGCGGCTGATCTCCAAGAAATCGCATGTACGTATCTGACGGTTGTATATTTTCGTTTCGAAACATTAAAAAACGCATGGCCCTTAGACCATGCGCATGAAACGTAATTGTTTTACCTTCGGCCCCTTCGGGAAATTTTTCCGGATCCGATCCGGGTCTTGGGCTTCTTGTACGATTTCTTCGGCGAATCGAACAAACTTCCGCCGCTTTCGCCGCGTTTGATCGAGCCGCGGTCACCGCTCGAATCCGGATTCCGTCTGAACAGGCTTCCGCCCGTGCCGACCGTATCCTGACCGCGCCGCGTAATTTTCCCGCTCCGGTCAACCGTCAACGGCGGAGCGATCTTCTTATCTTGGCTTGTCGGCTTTTTATAGTTCCCTTGAGCCGGTTTATACACATCTTTGCTGGTATAGCCGCGATAGCCCCCGCCGCCCATCGAATCAAACAAATTCCCGATAAGGACGGCGGTCAAGTATCCCTGCAGGAAACTGGAATCGTAATTGCGCTGAACATATTCCTTGGAATCGATTTCGATCAGCGTATCGGCCGGCTTCTGGGGATCCTGCTGCAAATGGTAATACTCATCGCCATAGACCAAGAACATCCGCTCCGTATCCTCAGGAGAAGATTGATCCGGCGTATTGGCCGCCATGAGCTCGCTCGCCACTTCGGGAACGCTTTTATCAGCTGCCCGATACACGTAGGATGTTGCATTTCCGTCCCGATTGACGGACTCCAGCGGATACGTGTCCTTGATATTCGGCGCTCCGCATCCGCTTAATAAAGATACGAACAGACTCAGTACCAGTATGATTTTTACAGATAAAAAAGAGCGTTCCTTCATGCCACCACTCCTAAGTCGCCCGGATAACCCTTACGTCCCCCGGTATCACTTTCTCGCCTTCATAGAGCATAAACCGTCCATTCTGCCATTCGATTCGCAGCAGCTTGTAATCATCCGATTGGTACTGCCATACGTGCTGCTCCCCGCTTTGCATAAACGCGGTACGGCCGGATATCGAAACATGTCCACCGTATTCCTCTTCCAAATGAAACACATGATCGTCCAGATCGATGATGGACGGCACCTCATCCGGCGAATCCAGGCGTCCATCGATGGGCGCGTAGAGTGCATATTGAACCGTCTCGCGTTCTTCGATGTGAAGATAAGCAATGGTGCTGCCATCCTGAAGCGTCAGGACGACCGCGTTGCGGCCTCGATTGTGCACGCGGCCCGTGACTTCGTAAGTAACCAGAGACACTTCGCAAATATCGCCCGGAGCCAGCTGCAGCATGCTCTTCTCTACCTTTGGCGGCTCGGGCTTGCTAAATAAATTGCTGATTCTTTTCCACATACTCATCTTTCCTAATCCCCTATCTCCATTATGCGTTCTATAAGCAAGCGGTAATAATTAACGCTCCGACCACATGCAGCGATCCTGCAAACAAACCGTAACCGGTTTTGCCCTCGCGGGTTCCCTTATCCAGGTTCAGCTTGCCAAAATTGCGCAGCATGAGCTCTGTCAACGCTTCGAGAACAAACAATATGATAAACGAAACGACCGATACCACAATCGCCTCCAGCAGGTGATAGGACGTTCCGATCGACACGGATAAAATATACCCTTGGGCGACCAGCTTGAGGATCAGCCTTGTGGTTACCGCCATGTTACCTGCTTTCACTTCTTCAAGATCGTTATATTTCGTGAACAGGGAATCCACGAACATCAATACAAACAACAGCAGCCCGCCGACCGCCGTCCAAAGCAATACACGCAAGATCATATCAAAATCCATCTCTAAGCCTCCACACATTCAACATACATATCAACTTGCCCTGATCAGACTGCTTCAATCGAAGATAGACAACCTTAAAGGGTAGTCCCGTATATATCCGGTATCAAACAAAAGCGAAGGAGAAGCACAGTAGTATTCAGCCCTGCTGCGTCTCCCTCGCCATCGATACTATTTATCTGTCAGACCACCAGACCCGGATTACTTGTTCTCGTATTGCTTCATCAAGGCTGCAAGCTCATCCTCAACGGCTTTGTCCTTGCCGAGGTTCTCGAACTCTTCATCGAGGGATTTCTCGCGCGTCGACATTTCGTTGCTTGCTTCGGCACGCGCTTCCATGGCCAGCATCTTTTCTTCCATCCGCTTCAACCCGGCGGAAGCCGTGTCAGACCCGAAACCGTTCATTGCTTTGTTGATCTCGGTTTGCGCTTTAGCCGCATTATAACGGGCAACCAGCGTCTCGCGCTTGTTCTTCATCGCTGTAAGCTGCTTGCGCATTTCCTCCAGCTTGCCGCGCAGGTTGTCGGCTGCCAGCTTGTTCTGATCGTAGCTTGCTTTGTACTCGTCGCGCTTGGCTTCAGCTGCCTTCTTCTCTTCCAGCGCACGACGGGCAAGTTCAACGTTTTGCGCCTGCGCTGCCGTATGAGCCTGCTGCGTGCGTTTTTCCACGAGAGCAGCTTGCTCTTCATAAAGGGCTTTGAAGCGTTTCTCGATGGCGATTTGGGCAGCTACCGCCTTCTCGGCATCCTCAAGGTCTTCGGTCATATCGCGGATGTACTGGTCCGTCATCTTGATCGGGTCTTCAGCCTTGTCGATAATGGCGTTAATATTGGACATGGTCAAGTCACGCAATCTTTTAAATATGGACATCGTTCTCTTCCTCTCGCTTTCGCTTTAAAATACTGGTATATGTTAAATGTTTACGTTGCATGATCCCAAACGGTTTCAAAATTTTTTTAGTGGTTGATAAAAGTCATCTTGGGATCACCTTATCGGTGCTGAAATCTGAATTTTGAACACGCACTGATTCTTAATATCCACGTTCATACTGCTTCGGAACTTTCTGTTCTTCATCAAGCGCTTTGGCAGCATGAACCGCCCAGTACGGATCCCGCAGCATGCCCCTTCCGATCGCTACCATATCCGCCTTGCCCGACAAAACCACCTCTTGGGCGACATTGTAATCATCAAGCAGCCCTACTGCAATCACGGGGACCTTCAGCAGTTGTTTGAACTCCGCAGCCAGATCGACCTGATAACCCGGCTTCGCTTCCGGACCGCCATTGGAACCGACGACCCCTTCTCCTCCGGAGGAGATATGAAAAATATCGACCCCGGCATCCCGGTATCGTTTGCAGATTTCCGCACAATACTCCACATCATAACCGCCGTCCACATATTCTTTTGCAGACACCCTCATGATGATCGGCATGCCTTCGGGCAGCACTTCCTTAACGGCCTGGACAACCCGTTCACCGAACAGGGGGAGGTCTTGGCCATATTCGTCACTGCGTTGATTCGTCAGCGGCGAATGAAACTGATGGATCAGGTAACCATGCGCGCCATGAATCTCAACCGTGTCGAATCCGGCTTCAACAGCCCGGCGAGCTCCTTCCCTGAAGGCCTGTATGAGATCTTCCACTTCGGCAGTGGAGAGTGCCTTCGGCATTTTGTAATGGGAACTGAACGGGATTGCCGACGGGGCTACCGACGGCTCGGCATCCTGCGCCTTTCGGCCGGCATGGCCGAGCTGGATACCAATCTTGGTTCCATAAGAATGCACGGCTTCGACAATACGGCGATAGGCAGGAATTTGATTGTCGTCCCAGATCCCGGTATCCTGATTGGTTATGCGTCCGTCCGGGTGAACGCCTGTCATTTCCACAATAATTAAGCCAGTGCCTCCCACGGCACGGCTGACGTAATGCACAAAATGCCAATCATTCGGAATCCCGTCCCCGGCCTTTACGGAATATTGACACATCGGTGGCATAACAATGCGGTTCTTGAGGGTCAAATTCTTGAAATTGTAGGGTGTAAACAAGTCAGCCAAGCGATTATCTCCTTCCACATCCAAATGATTAAGATGTAATAAAATCTGTTAGGGGTTATTATACACCTTTCCGAGGGAAAACTAAAAACCGTCGAATTCCCATATTGAGGATAATTGTTTGTCCAACTGGGCATACCATACTAAAAAGCTAAAGGGGCCGATCGTGATGTTCAAAAGATGCCGCGCAGGAATCTGCCTGCTGTGGATCCTTTCATTCTTTTTCGTTGTGCCGGGCATCCCGGCAAACGCGTCCGGTTTACATAATCTGTCACCACAACCTCAGGATGCTTCCGTCATGTCGGAGTCCGGCCAAGTCATGGATCATTCGAAGCGAAATCAGAGCAAACCATCAGACGACGCGCCGTCTTTAAGCCAATTGCTGAGGAAATACCCGGACACGTTTCGCGCAAGCGGACCACGGGTCAAACAGGTGGCGCTTACCTTTGATGATGTACCGGATCCCCGATTTACCGGAAAAGTACTCGATGTGCTGAAGGAACAGCAGGTGAAGGCCACCTTTTTTGCAGTAGGAGACCGTGCCAAGAAACACCCTGAGCTCATGAAACGCATTCATGAAGAAGGACATGCTATTGGCAATCACTCTTACAATCACGCCCAACTGAACAAGCTGAGCCTGGAGAAATTCAAAAGCCAAATTGAGCGTACCAACACGATTTTGAAGTCGCTGACCGGAGTCGACCCGCGGCTGATCCGACCGCCTTATGGCGATATTAATGAAGAGCAGCTCCAATGGGCGCGCAAAAACGGGTACAAGGTCGTGAATTGGAATGTCGATTCCCTCGATTGGAAAGGACTGCAGAAGGAAGAGGTCAAGAGTAATATTATGACTGCGGTCGGCCCGGGATCGATCGTTCTCCAGCATGCCGGCGGCGGCGTGGGATCCGATCTTACCGGTACCATCGATGCGCTCCCGGACATCATAACGGAACTGCGAAACAAAGGGTACAGTTTCGTAACGCTTCCGGATATGTTAAACGTGCCGGAATCGCGATAGAGCCTGCATAAACGCCAAAAAGACGGCTGACTGGAAGTTGACCAGTGAAGCCGTCTTTACGATTCATCATGATATATGAATTAATCGATAATGAACAATTTGATATCCTGGATGCCGAATTGATTTACGGATGATTGGGAGCCTGGGATGAAGATATCAATCTTATTCCCTTTTATGGCTCCGCCGATATCACGTGCTTCTGCCACAAATGCCTTTTTAGGCAATCCTGGATGCTCATGTCCTGTTACAAGGACCTTGGTACCGAGCGGAATTACCTTGGGATCAACGGCGATGGTGCCAAGCTTAAGGGAATTCCCGAAATAGTCAACCGCGCCCCAACCGCCATTCTCGCTTGCAGCAGAGGAATACGCAGTAGCTTTTACGGATAAAGTTTTGCTGTAATTAAACGTCTTGCCCCATGCTTCGACTACGTTATTCTGCGGGATAACATTCAAGCTTGGCGTGAAACCGGAGTTTCCTGGAGCGATTGGCGCCGCGGATGCCGCCGAGTTCATCGATACCGTCCCTGGTATGTTGATTTTGAGCCCCTGGTAAATATTCGTTGCCTTTATTGTTGGGTTAGCTTTCATCAGCTTGTCCATATTAACGCCGTACTGTTTGGACAAGAAATAGAACGTATCGCCGTTCTTAGCAACATGCACGGAGCTTGCATGTGCTTGCAGCCCGCCTCCGGCAAAAGTCAGTCCGAGTGCCATGGCTGTAACAGTAAACCATTTTGCTGTTCTTCCAGCGATTTTATTATTTTGGTTAAGTCCACGATTTCTTGTCCAAAATTTCATTTGTCGTAACATCTAGAGATGCCTCCCTTATATGTAGCTTGGTAAATCGGATGTAGTATGTCAACGAACATGAATATATCACAATTTTGTAACCTATACCGCAAGCAATTGTTACCAACACACAAAGAAAAACAGCGCCGCTGCCTGAAACACCAGGCTAGGCGCTGTTTTTAATTTGTTACATTCCGGATGAAAAAGTTACAATACCTTGCTTAAAAACTCTTGCGTACGGGGATGGGTCGGATTGCCGAACAGTTGGTCCGGCGTGCCTTCCTCCACGATTTTGCCGCCGTCCATGAACAGGATCCGATCTCCCACTTCGCGGGCGAAGCCCATCTCATGGGTCACGATGACCATCGTCATTCCGCCTTCGGCAAGCTTCTTCATCACTTCCAGAACCTCGCCCACCATCTCGGGATCGAGTGCGGAGGTCGGCTCGTCAAACAGCATGACATGGGGCTGCATGGCGAGTGCTCGCGCAATGGCAATTCTCTGCTTCTGTCCGCCGGACAGCTGGGAAGGATAAGACTCCTTTTTGTCCTGCAGTCCAACCGATTTCAGCAGCTCGTCTGCTGTAGCCTCGGCTTCCTTCGCCGAAACCCCTTTAACTTGGATAGGGGCGAGCGTAATGTTATCGATGACCTTTTTGTGCGGAAACAGGTTAAACTGCTGAAACACCATGCCCATTTTCTCGCGGGTGGCATTGATATTGTGGTTCTTGGCGGTGATCAGCTCACCCTCGAATGAAATTTCGCCGCTGGTCGGCACTTCCAGCAGATTGAGACAGCGCAAGAAGGTGCTTTTACCGGAGCCGCTCGGTCCGATGACAACCACCACTTCTCCTTTTGCAATCTCGATATTGATGCCCTTCAGTATTTCCAGCTTGCCAAACGATTTATGAAGATCCTTAACGGTTATCACTTGCACTCAACTTCCTTTCCCAGACACCCAGAAGCTTCGAAAGAACGAATGTCAGTATAAAGTAGATCATGGCCGCCACAAGCAGCGGATTCAGCGGGGCAAAGGTTGAACCGCGCAAAATCTGGGCTTGGTACATAATATCGAATACCCCGATGAACGATACGATGGACGATTCCTTGATAATGACAACGAATTCGTTACCGATCGCAGGGAGTACCCCTTTCAGCGCCTGCGGCAAAATGATATGACGCATGGCTTTGCCCTTGGTCATCCCGAGCGAGCGTGCGGCCTCCAGTTGTCCCCGGTCCACGCCCTGAATGCCTGCGCGGAATATTTCTGCCAAATAGGCAGCGCTGTTGATGGAGAGCGTCAAAATACCCGACTGGATCGGTGAGAATTTAATATCAAACGCCGCCAAGCTGTAATGGATAATAAACAGCTGGACCAGCATCGGCGTGCCGCGGATGATTTCAATATATGCGGTAGCCAAGAACTTAAGGATTTTTACGCCGGACATCCGCATTAACGCGATAATCAATCCGAGAATGAATCCGAAAAATACGCCGAGGGCCGAAATAAGCAACGTAAATTGAATGCCTTTGGCATAATAGTCGCGATATTTCCAGAAAAATTCAAAGGTATTCAAGTTCTCTGCGGTTCGTCCTGCAGCCAGATCGCTGGCATCGTCGACAAATTTCTGGATCTGGTTATTTTCTTTTAAGCGCTCGAGCGTAGCATTAATGCTGCCAAGCAGCTCCTCGTTTCCTTTGCGGACCCCGATGGCATATGCGTCGTTCTCCGCCGTCGGCTTGGCATCCGTGATGGCCATGGTCGCTTCATTCATGTTGGTCTTTGCGATCGGATACTCCGCAAGGACGACGTCCACGCGCTCGGATTCCAGCTGCAGCAGCAAATCCGGGATTTTATCGAGCGATACTACATTGGCATTCGGTATCGTTTTTGCGATGGATTCCTGAATGGAGCTTTTCTGAACCCCGATCCGGGCTCCTTCCAGGCTTTCAAGCGTGTTGAATTTCAAGGCGTCTTCCTTGCGGACTACGACCGATTGTTCCGCAGCGTAATAAGGTTCCGAGAAATCAATGCTTTTTCGGCGGTCTTCCGTCGGATTCATGCCCGATATGACGAAATCCACGCGGCCGCTCGTCAGCTCTGGCAAGAGCGCATCAAAGGACGTATCCTTGATAATGAGCTCTGCGCCAAGATCCTTGGCGATTTCCTTCGCGATATCGATATCAAATCCGACGATGGTATCCACGCCATCTATCGTTTTATGGAACTCATATGGCGCATAGTCGGCACTGGTTCCGAGAATTACCGTTTTCTTCTCGCCCTCCGCATGGACGAGGCTGCCGAAAGACAGCACGACCACCATGAACAGGGTCATCCACGCTGTAAATTTACGTTTCATATGTCTCATTTCTCCCCTAACTGTTACAAATAGATTAAACCTTTAGAAAAAAAGCAACTGAGTCATTATAAAACAGGATGCATGAATATGCAATGAAAATTGATGGGTTTTCAATTTGTAACTTACAGGCAAAATCAACTTGTAGTATTTCATTCCACTATTTTAATACAACGGTCAAATCATCATACCCTTAAAGTGATCATGTCACACATGATTCAGTTTGTGGAATATAACTAATTATTAAAATAATCAAGCGGGTTTGAATCCATTCTATTCCTAAAATAAATGGAATTTAATGTTTAGATTTCATCCTATCCGCAAGCTTCTCCTCTCCCTACATTAAAATGTAAACACGGGACTTTAGAATTATCCAAAATAGGAATTAAAGATATGGAATATAGGAAGGGAACGGACGGATGCATAATCTATCGGCTGCCTTCCCATCTTATAGAAGCGCATGATTTCGGTCCATCTACATTGCAAGCCGCCTGTCTCATTCACCGCATGATTCAGGCAAGCCAGCAGCTGGTTATTAATTAGCTATAGCTTTACTCATATAGGAGGTGTAACCATGCTGTTAGAAGCGCTGTATCATGTTCCTAGAGATAAATGGGCTTATGCTTACGATACACACACCATTCATCTTCGGATTCGAACCAAGAAGAACGACATTGATTCAGTTGTTGCCATGACGGGCGACAAATATGATTGGGACCGTACGTACTTCGAGATCACCATGGAAAAGGCCGCCTCTGACGACATGTTTGATTACTGGGAATGCGGAGTCAGGCCCAAATACAAAAGGTTGTCATACGGATTCCGGATTCATGCGGGAGATGAAACGGTGTATATGGTCGACAGCGGAATCGGATGGGATTACCCCTATCCGCCGGCAGGCTACTTTGAATTTCCGTACATACATGAAGTCGATGTATTCAAAGTACCGGAATGGGCCAAAGAAGCCGTATTCTACCAAATCATGACGGAACGCTTTGCCAACGGGAACCCGGCCATCAGTCCTGACGGAACAGAAGCCTGGGGCGGCAAGCCGGAGGTGGACAACTTCTTCGGCGGTGACCTGCAGGGCGTGCTGGATCACCTGGATGATCTGGTTGACCTGGGCATTAACGCCATATATTTTACCCCCCTCTTCCTCTCCCCCTCCAATCATAAATACGACACGGTAGATTATAAGCAGGTGGATCCGCACTTTGGCGATAACGAACTGTTGAAAAAGGTAGTGGATACTTGCCACGCAAAAGGCATTCGTGTGATTTTGGATGCGGTATTCAATCACTGCAGCGAGGAGTTCCCGCCCTTTCAGGACGTCCTGAAGCATGGCGAGAAGTCCAAATATGCCGGGTGGTTTCATGTGAACCGGTTTCCTTGCGAGATCAAGGACGGCATACCGACATACGACACCTTCGGCTTCTTCGGAAACATGCCGAAATTCAATACTGCCAATCCCGAAGTCAAGGCGTACTTGCTGGGCGTCGCCGAGTATTGGATTAAGGAGATCAAGCTTGACGGCTGGCGTCTGGATGTCGCGAATGAAATCGACCATCATTTCTGGCGGGATTTCAGGCAGGTTGTCAAGAAGGCCAACCCCGAGGCATACATCGTAGGCGAGGTTTGGTCCGACTCGTTGATCTGGCTGCAAGGCGACCAGTTCGATTCCGTGATGAATTACCCTTTTGCCGATAAGGTGCTGGAGTTTTTCAACGGCAACATGGACGGACTCACCTTCGCCAACCGCATCGGCTCGATCCTGATGCGTTATCCGCAGCAGACGAACGAAGTGGTCTTCAACCTGCTTTGCAGCCACGATACGCCCAGGCTGCTTACCCGCGTGGGAGAAGATATCCGGCGCATGAAACTCACCGTCGTATTCCTGTTCACCTTCATGGGCACGCCGTGCATCTTCTACGGGGATGAAATCGGCTTGACCGGGGATGGAGACCCGGATTGCCGCAAATGCATGGAATGGGATCCCAAGAAGCGAAACCAGGAGCTGTATGCATTTTATCAAGGCATGATCGCGCTGCGGAAAGAGCATAAAGCCCTCAGGCAAGGTCGCTTCCGCTTCCTGCAGGCGAATCTTCATGATCCTTGCATCGTGTACGAACGTGCCGACGAAACCATGCATTTTATCGTCTGGATCAACAACAGCGACTCGAAGCGTACCCTATCGCATCCCATCGTCACGACCGATTGGATCGATGCCGAAACCCAAGAACCTGTAAAACCGGTAAACGGTACGATGCATATCGATTTGGAACCGTACGCGTATCGCATTTTATGCCGGGAATTGAAACATTAGCTTCGATCATATTCAGACAGCACAGGGGTGCCCGGATAGCTTGATATTCCTTCGCTATCCGTGCACCCCTGCGTCATGAAAGACATGGTTATTATCGGCTGGTGATCTGTTGATAGATTTCCTGATATTCCTTTGCCGAAACGTTCCAGCTGTAATCCCCGCCCAGTGCGTTCTTGCTCACTTTACGCCAGTGCTCGGGCATTCGATACATGGAGGTCGCGCGGCGGATGGTGTTCATCATGTCATGCGCATTGTAATCCTTGAAGGAGAAGCCGTTCCCTTCGCCCGTATACTCGTTGTATGCCTGAACCGTATCGTTCAGTCCGCCCGTTTCTCGGACAATGGGTACGCTGCCGTACCGCATGGCGATCAGCTGGCTGATGCCGCACGGTTCGAATTTGGAAGGCATCAGGAACAGGTCGCTGCCGGCATAAAAACGCCGCGATAACGGCTCATTGAACCGGATCTGGGCCGACATTTTGGTGGGATAGCGATTTGCCGCTTCCCTGAACCAATGCTCATAGGAAGGATCTCCCGTTCCCAGGACAACGAACTGAATCTCATCATAGTAGAGCAGCTCATCCAGAATGCGGATAACCAAATCGAGTCCTTTCGAATCGACCAATCGCGTTACCATCGACATCAACGGAATATGCGGCGCCACGGGAAGATTCAGCTCTTCCTGTAAGGCGATTTTGTTCTGCGTTTTTTTGTTCAGTCCGCTCCGGAACTTCATGGCGAGATGCGGATCTGTCGCCGGATTGTAGCTTTTGGTATCAATGCCGTTCACAATCCCGCTCAATCTCGAGCCCTGGGCCGACAGAAGTCCGTCAAGTCCGTATCCGTAATAACCCGTCTGGATTTCCGTGGCATAGGTTGGGCTGACCGTCGTTACGTGATCTGCGTAAACGATGCCCGCTTTCATGAAATTCACGTTTCCGTAATACTCCACGCCTTCAGCCGTGAAATGCCGGCTGTGAATGCCGAGCAGATCAACCAGCACCTCGTACGGGTATACGCCCTGATACAGCAGATTATGGATCGTGAACACGGTTCGAATCCCCGCATAGAAGGGATCATGACGATAGACGTCTTCAAGAAGCAGCGGAATCATGGCGGTATGCCAGTCGTGACAGTGCAGCACATCCGGCTGGAATCCGATTACCGGCAGCACCTCAAGCACGGCACGGTTGAAGAAAGAGAAGCGTTCGCCATCGTCCATGTAACCATAAATGCCGTCTCGGCCAAAATAGTACTCGTTATCCACGAAATAGATCGTTACGCCGTCTTCCACCAGGGACTCGATGCCGCAATATTGCTCGCGCCAGCCTACCCGCACCCGGGTTTCTCCCACATGCTCCATTCGCTCTCTGTATTCTTCCGGAATGCCGCGATATTTCGGCAGCACGACTCGAATATCCTCGCCCATGCCGCGAAGGGATTTAGGCAAAGCAGCGATCACATCCGCCAGTCCGCCTGTCTTGATGTATGGTCCGCATTCCGAAGCTGCAAATAACAATTTCAATCCTGCTTCCCCCTTTTGCTCCGTATCGTTTTTTGTTCTGTTTTCTCTCTTGCCGCTGCCGCCTTCAGCGACGCGTCCGATCGATCTTGCGATTTCCTCGATCGAGGCGGCTTTTTCTTTAAAACAACCATGCCTAATGGAGGCAGTTTGATCTCCAGGCTGTGGGTTTGGCCATGCCAGGTCTTCTTCTCCGCTTTCATCTCACCGTCGTTCAGCAGTCCGGAGCCGCCGTAATCGGCATGATCGGAATTCAGAATTTCCACATATTGCCCCGCTCTCGGCAAACCGACCCGATATTGGTCATATGCCTTCGGCTGAAAATTAATGACGATGATCAGCGTATCGCCGGGCTTGGTGCCCATTCTCATATACGATACGACACTCTGCTCATGATCATCGGCGCTGAGCCATTCGAAGCCTTCCCATCGGTGATCCTGCTCCCATAGCGCCTTTTCATCCACGTACATGCGGTTTAGAGCTGCCGTATATGCCAACTGCTTGCGGTGGCTTTCATAGTCCAGCAGCAGCCAGTCGAGCTGCTCCTGATCCTTCCATTCGATAAACTGGCCGAACTCTCCCCCCATGAACAGCAGATTCTTCCCGGGCTGGGTGATCTGGTATCCAAGCAAAATCCGCAGACCCGCAAACTTTTGTTCGTAGCTTCCCGGCATTTTATTAAGCAGCGATTTCTTTCCATGGACGACTTCATCGTGTGAAAGCGGCAATGTAAAATTCTCCGAATAGGCATAACAAATGGGAAATGTCAGTAAATTATGATGGGTAGGCCGCTGATCGAACTCTTGTTCAATATAAGACAGCGTGTCGTTCATCCAGCCCATATTCCATTTGTAATTGAAGCCAAGACCCCCTTCATGCACAGGTGCCGTAACCCCCGCCCATGCGCTCGACTCCTCGGCCATCATCAAGGCATTCGGGTAATATCGAAACACGGCTTTATTCAATTCCTGCAGAAAGGATATCGCCTCAAGGTTTTCCAAGCCTCCGTGCTCGTTAAGGCTGTACTGACCCTCACGCTTCTCAAAATCAAGACGGATCATGCTCGTCACGGCATCAACGCGAAGACCATCAATATGATACATATCCATCCAAAATAAGGCATTGGAGATGAGGAATGAAATTACCTCCGGCTTGGCATAATCGAAAGACAATGTTCCCCAGCCAGGTTTCTCGGCTTTTTGGGGGTCTGCATACTCATAAAGAGGCGCCCCGTCAAACTGCCGAAGCCCGTGGGCATCCTTGGCAAAATGTGCGGGCACCCAGTCGAGCAGCACGCCGATGCCGGCTTGGTGCAGCTGGTCGACGAGAAACATGAAATCATGGGGAGTTCCGTATCTGCTCGTCAGCGCATAAAATCCGGTGCCCTGATAGCCCCACGAAAGATCGTAGGGATGCTCCGCCAAGGGCATAAATTCTACGTGGGTATAACTCATTTCCTGCAAATAAGGAATCAGCTGATCGGCCAATTCCCGATATGTAAAGAACGAACCGTCCTCTTTTTGCCGCCAGGTCCCGAAGTGCATTTCATAAATGTTCACCGGCTTGGCATATGGGGATTTGTTCTTCCTTCTCCATGCGGCATCATTCCAGCGATATCCTGAGAGGTCGGTCACCACCGATGCCGTCGCAGGTCGTACTTCGGCATGAAATGCATAAGGATCGGCCTTTAGGAACGTTTCTCCGAAGGGCCCCGTGATCTGATATTTGTAAAAAGTTCCAGTCTCCATCCCAGGGAAAAACCGACTCCAAATTCCCGAATCGGGCATCCTATATAACGGGTCTTGGGAACCATCCCAGCCGTTCCAGTCTCCGGCAAGTCCTACCTGCCTGGCATTCGGAGCCCACACCGTAAAACGCACGCCTCTTTCTCCTTCTTCTGTGGCAAGGTGTGCACCCATACATTGGTAACTGTGAAACCAGGTACCCTCATGAAATAAATACACTTGTTCCGGAGTCATGTTTCCTTCCCTAACTGCTTGGTTCAATCGTCGTCACCTGCTTTTTCTTAAAAATGCAATATTATTAATGCTATTACCCCATTCTAACCAGGTTGAAAATAAAAAATGTCCCTGAAAAATAATTTTGTAATTTTCAAATTACTTTTTCAATATAATCGTTTCAAACCCCGGGAATGTCGTTTATGTAATGAACAACGTGAAAATACATTGGGAGGGAAACGTGATGAAGAAAAAAGACTGTATTGCTATGCTTCTGGCGGGTGGAGAAGGTAAACGATTGGCTCCTCTTACGTCCAGGCTGGCAAAACCCGCCGTTCCGTTTGGCGGACATTATCGTATAATCGATTTTCCTCTCAGCAATTGTGTAAACTCCGGAATCGATACGGTTGGAGTGCTTACGCAATATGAGGCAGAATCATTACACGAACATATCGGCGAAGGCGAACCCTGGGGATTAACACATACAGGACGTGAAGGCATTGCCCTTCTTCCATCCAACAGCACACACCAAGACGGGTACTTGGGAACGGCAGATGCTATTTATAAAAACATTCAATACATCGATGATCAAAATCCAGAGCATGTGCTCATCTTGTCCGGGGACCATATTTACCAGATGGATTACCGGGAAATGCTTGAAGCCCATATGAAGCAAGGGGCTCCTGCCACGATCTCCGTGATGGAAGTACCATGGGAAGACGCCAGCCGATTTGGCGTCATGAGCGTTGACGATAATCTCAATATCATTGAATTTGCCGAAAAACCGGCAGAACCGCAAAGCAATCTTGCCTCCATGGGCATTTATTTGTTCCGTTGGGACTATCTGAAGCAGCACCTGATCGAAGATGCGTCTGACCCGAACTCCAGCCATGATTTCGGAAAGGATGTCATCCCTAAGATGCTGTCCGGAGAAGAGTCGCTGCTAGCATTCCGCTTCCAGGGCTACTGGCGCGATGTCGGCACAGTAGAAAGCCTCTGGGAAGCCCATATGGATGTGCTTAGCCAAAATGAGCTCGTCCTTGAGAGAGCCGACTGGCCTATGTATACGCGTGCTTGGAAAACCAAGCTGTCAGCAGCACGTACCCGAAATGTGGAGCATACGGACTGCCTGATTCATGACCAATGCACCTTCGAAGGAAAAGCCAAAAGCTCCGTCATCTTCTGCGGATCAGAAATCGGCAAATACTCCATCGTGAAGGATAGCGTGGTCATGCCGAATGCCAAAATCGGCAAAGGCGTCCATATCGAGCACGCCATCATCGGGGAAGGTGCAGTGATCAAGGACGGAGCCGTTGTGAAAGGGGCTCCCGGCAATGTCGTGGTCGTAGGACCATACGAGACGGTGCTTCCGAAACCAACGGTTCGTACCCAGCCGGCCCGGCTCCTTCAGGATGTATACGAAAAAGGACGCTTGCGTGCAAATGTCTCTTCATCCTGAACGAATGTCATGAACAGAATAGAGCCCTGAGAATTTCTTTCAGGCCATTAACACAAAAAAGCGATCCGTAGCGGATCGCTTTTTCTCATGTATCGTGCCCTGCTGACTTTGTCTAAGCGCATGCGACGGAGGTTCGAAACTTTAAGATCAAGAAACAAAATTCTTTTCATATAAATTCACGATGCGACCGCCCATATCCTGCTCGGCCACGAATTGAAATCCCTGACGCTGGTAAAATCGATTCAGCGTTGGCAAATGGGATACGCAATCCAATCGGAAGCCCCGTTTCCCTTTGGAAACCAAATACGATTCCGCAAAGGAAATCATTTTGTTCCCAAGACCCAGCCCCCGATAAGCGAAGCGTACGGTCAGACGATGCAAGTAACCGTAGGACGGATCGTCCCGCTTTCCCCAGTAGTCAGGGTCCCCGTACTGCAGCGTAAACATGCCGGCCGCCTTATCTTCATGCCACAGGATGAATACTTCACGCTCTTCCAGGTACTGTGTCATTAGGTCCAGGGAAAAAAGCGAGGGACTCCACTGCTTGCGCCCTTGCTGCTCCATCACCTCGGCCGCCTCCGTTAGAAGCGCAAGCATCTCTCCTGCGTGCACGACTTCTGCCCTTCGTAGTTCAAACCGCCCCTGCTCCGTTGAAAACATTGCTGCGGATTCCACTCCTGTTCTCCCCTCCTCTATAACATAACCCCACAAAGTGGAGCCTGTGCTCCGATGCATATTCCAATTACTTTGCGGGGACCCCAAAACAATCCCCCACAAAGTGGAGACTATGCTCCGAGCTTTATTCCAATTACTTTGCGGGGGACCCAAAAACAATACCCCACAAAGTGGAGACTATGCATCGATCTTAGTCCAAATACTTTGCGGGTGTAAAGTTGAGAAAAGCTTTGCCGGATTGCCGGCAAAGCTTAGGCCATCGGCCCGGCTGCGTCATCCTCACCGTTCTCCAACCCGCCGGCCATCGGTATTTTCCCCTCAGGCAGCGGCAGCTTGACGATCACGGCTGTTCCGTGCCCGAGCTCGCTTTCCATTTCCATCGTGCCCCCGTGAAGCTCAACGAGCTGCTGCGTGATCGCTAATCCCAGTCCCGTTCCCCCGTTAAGTGGATTCACCTGGAAGAACCGATCCTTTACCCGCCGAAGATGCTCGTCCGAGATGCCGATCCCGTGATCTTGTACGGTAACGATAACAAACTTCTCTTCCATCGCGAAGGACAGGTTGATTACCCCGTTCTCATGCGAGAATTTAACCGCGTTGTCCACGATATTCAGGAATACCTGCTTCAAGCGGTTGACGTCCCCATAGATAATCGGCTTCTCGTCGGACTCCAGTTTGATCTGAACGCCCTTCTTCTCGGCTTTCGTCCACAGATTGAGCATGATCTCTTGCAGCAGCTCCCGTAAATTCACGATGCCCTTCACCAGCTTCATCTCATTCTGCTGGAGCTTGGAGAAATCCAGAAGCTCTTCGACAAGGCCGATCAACCGGTCGGTTTCCTTGGAGATGATCTGCATTCCGATTTTCGTTTCTTCCGGATCGTAGCCGCCGGAGTCAAGCGTTTCGCTCCAGCCCTTGATGCTTGTGAGCGGCGTTCGCAGCTCATGCGAGATCGAGGAGATAAAGTCGTCCTTCACCTGATTGCTTCGCACAATCTCCTGCGCCATGTAATTCAAGGTCGACGAAAGCTCGCCAAGCTCGTATTTGTAGTCGCCCTTGATCCGCACGTTGAACTTGCCTTTGGCCATCTGAGCGGACACCGTGGTAATGTTGTTGAGCGGCTTTACGATGGAATTGGCCAGCCCGATGCTGAAAGCAAGCACGATCGCCAGAACGGCCGCCCCGATGCTGACGGCAAACAGCGTCATTTTCATCAGCTTGTCGTTTACGTATTCCAGCGAAGTCACGTAACGGAGAATATACGTATTTTCAAAACCGTTCGAAACGGACTGGGACACCGCCATCACGATCTGGCCCGTGCCTTGCTGTTTGCCGATCCAACGGCTCGTATTGCCTGCAAGCGCTTGGGTGACATCGCTGGTCTTGATGGTCTGCTCTATTTCGAAGCCGGTCGAAGTTGAGAGTACTTGCCCAGCCGGGTTCAAAATTTGAAGCTCCGTATTATACAGTTCAAAATGGCGAACCATTTCGCTCAGCTGATTGACGTTGTCCGACGAGGTCAGTCGAAAGGGCTGATAGAAATCGTTGGCTGTACGGATATGGTTCACCATATGGTTGTACACCGTATCGTAATAATACGATCGTAAAGCGATTAGAAAAATAACCTCAATCAGCAGCAAGGCGATGAACACTACCAGGAAGTAGTGCAGCACGATTTGCCGCCGAATGCCTTTTTTGATGATCATTGTCCCTGACCCTTCCATTTATAGCCGTGTCCCCATACCGTCTGGAGGTATTCCGGCTCGGAAGGATTGCCTTCGATTTTTTGGCGAAGTCTCCGAATGTTCACGTCCACGATTTTGGGATCGCCCATATATTCTTTGCCCCATACGTGATCAAGCAGCACATCACGGCTAAGCGGCGTGTTTTCTTTTTCCAGGAAGAACTGGACCAGCGAGAATTCCGTAGGCGTCAGCTCCACCGGCTGCCCGTTCTTCTTGAATTGCTTGGAAATCAGATCCAGCGTGAACGGACCCGATTGGAAGGATACCTTGGCGGCACCCGCACGCTGAACGTTCACCCTGCGCAGAAGGGATTGCAGCCGGGCGATCAGTTCCGTCGGGCTGAACGGTTTGCTTACGTGGTCATCCGCTCCGACGGATAGGGCATACACTTTGTCCTGCTCCTGAACTTTTGCCGTCAGGAAAATAATGCCGATCCGCTCGTTCGTTTCCCGGATTCTGCGGCATACTTCAAAGCCGTCGATTCCCGGAACCATGACGTCGAGCAAGGCGATATCGATGTCTGGCGTCGTTTGCAGCAAGCGAAGGGCCTCATTGCCGTTCTCGGTCTCCAGCACCTCAAAGCCGTTCCGTTTCAGATTAATTACGATAAAACTGCGAATGGATTCTTCATCTTCTAATATGAGCACTTTACTCAAGGTCTAGTTCCCCTTTCTTTCGATAGGAGCCACATTGTTGCTGCTTGGCTTTTTATCTTTTTTACTCAATTTCAGATCGCCATGGCTTCGATAAGCGATGACGCGGTTTTTCTCCTTCACCAAGATCTCCCAATCGGATTCGGCTTTCCCCCACTGGGCCGTGGAGAAAAACTTGATTTCCGCGACGGACTCTCCCGTGTCGGTCATGACAAAATTCAAATAAGCATTTTTGTTGGATTCCGGCGTAATGGTAATTTTATTGTACATATCCGGCGGAAAATCCAGATAGAAGCGATTATTCATATCGTAGTATCTTTGGAGCACGAATTGAAGCCCTTCTACTTCGTTGCTCTCCCGCACCTCTCCGTCCCACTGGAAGTACGTGGTGAAGAACGGGATTTCGTCCAGGATCAGCCGATCTTCCCAGCCGCTTGGCCTAGTAAGCACACCAAACTCTAAAATACCGTCATCGTTCACGTCCTCGCTCTCAACCGGCAGTTCCTTGTAAGTAAGCAGTTCATCCTGGAGCACGTCAATAAACTTGTTGTCCTCCATGATAATGAGCTTGGAATAGGAAGAGTTGGACACGACCGAAGCATCCAAGATGATACCTTCTTTGTTTTTGGCCACTTTACCTGCGACAACATTGTAATAACTTTCGATATTTGGTCCCAAATCCAGTTTGTTCAGCTCAACGAAAGCATCCTCGAATTTGTCGTATTGATAGGTGCTGATATACGAGAGCTCTTTCTGCTGGAGGTATACCACCGTAATATCCTTGACCTTGTCGCCGTTCATGTCTCCGATATTGAAATGCGTATACGGCAAAGCCGGGATTTTTTCGAGCGAATCCCCGGAGAATGAATACACGGCCAGCAGGTTCTGAAGATTCTCTTCTCCGCGGGAGAAACCGGCTACGATGTCAACCTTGCCGTCGTTCGTAAAATCAACGAAATCAAATGACTCCAAAACCGTTCCTTCTCCGTCGAAATCGAGGCTCTTCACCCAGGTATCACCCTGCTGCTGCATGATCATGCCGTGGATTTTCACCTCTTCATCCGGCGTCTGATAGAAAACGACGGCTTCCATAACGCCGTCATTGTCCAGGTCATGAATTCGGATCGAACTGCTGTCGACGTCGCTTCGCGGCCGAATGATAGCGCCGTTGTCCAGTTTGATCTTCTGGAGCGCGGACTGGATGGCGCCGTTCAGCGTCGCTTTGTCCGTCGGCAGATCCGGTCGCTTCATTAAAGACACCGGATCCTGGATAAAGGTACAGCCGCTTATGATAAATAGTAACAAGCCGGCCAAGAGGGCTTGCATCACTCTATATTTCAATAAGTATCAACTCATTTCTATGCTTTCGCCTTGCGTCAAGTGATCAATAATTACAGTCTTGACTTCTCGCCATGGGTTAAACGTCTTCCGGTCACATCCACTACCAGTTGGCCGCCCGACAGCCCCATGATTCGGGTGCAGTATTTCTCCGCAAGCTCAAGCGGGATGACGGTAAATACCGTCAGACGCTCTTCCTCGCACAAGGTTTTTAGCGTCTTCAAAACATGCTCGGCTGAGGCCGGATCGAGTCCCGTGACAGGCTCGTCCGCCAAAATCACCTTAGCGCCGTGAACGAGCGCCCGGGCAATGGCAATCCGCTGCTTCTCGCCGCCGCTCAGCTCGCCGGCCTTGCGTTTTGCCTTGTCCAGCAAACCCAGGTGCTCGATCGTATCCATGGCTCCCATATAATCATCAGACCGGACCATCCCGGTAACCATCCGCCACAGCGGCGTTTGGCTGGATTGTCCGATCAATACATTCTTAAGCGCCGTTCGATTTACGTTTAGGGAAGGATTCTGCTCGAGATAAGCCCATTCCCGTCGAATTCTTCGTTTTCCGGCGGGATTCATCATATCTTCGCCGTCAATCGTCAGCTTGCCGCCGTCCCATTTTTGCTGCATCGACAGACAGCTCATCAGCAAACTTTTTCCGCTTCCGCTCGCACCGATCAGACCGATCATTTCCCCGTGTTCCATCTGAAATGTGATATCCTTTAACACCGGTGTACGTTCAGGACCCATCGTTTTCTTCAGCCGATCCACTTTAATCATGTTATCGTCTCTCCCGTCAAGTGCATATTCCTACTCTCTAGTTTAGAAGAAAGCGAAAGCAATTGCCATGAGAACGCATGTTTCTATTTATCGAATGAAACGCTGTTGCCTTTGAACCATAATCCCGTGCACGCAAACACAATATACAAGCCGCCGAGCAAAACGAAGATTCCCCCGTTCCACCCGGTTTCCATGATAGCGCCGCCCGCATTCGGCCCTGCGATACTGCCGGCATTGAAATGGAAGGAAGCCACGACGTTGGCCGCCGGCAGCAGCACCCTGGGAAGGATGTCCGCGGCATAAGCCAGACCGAGGGAGAAGAAAGAACCGACCAAGCCGCCGGCCACCGTCAGTAATAGTAAGGTTGCCCAGAAATTCGTTCCGGCTACCGGAATCAGCAGGAAACTGCAGCCTCCCACGATCCCCGCGATCGTCAGCACCCGCTTGCGTCCGAATTTATCGCTCCAGATGCCGAGGGGAAGCTGCAGCAGGAGTCCGCCGATGCCGACAAAGGGCAGCAATGTCGAAATTTCGCCTAAAGTGAACCCGCTTCTTAACCCATAGACCGGGAAATTGCTGTTAATCCCCGCTTCCATGTATCCGTATAAAAATGCGGGAATCAAGGCAAACCAGGCCAGCCGGTAGCTCTTGAGATAGCGGCCGGCCGGCTGCTGCTCTCCTTGCTCGCTTTTTTCCGGCTTCAAATTCGGAAGTTTGAACAGAACGACCAGCAGAATGAACAAGAACAGCACAGCCAGAATCAGAAACGGTACCGCTTCGCCGTATTTCAGAAGAGGAATGCCGAGCGGCCCTATACTAAATCCCAGACCGTAGGACATGCCGTAAAAGGAAATGCTCCGCCCCCGGTTCTTCACGGTTGACATCATCAGCACCCACAGCTGGGCGGCATAATGCAGCGCGCTATCGCCGATGCCCACTAGCACCCGCAGCACAAACCAGACGGCTACGCTCGGAATCAACGGGAAAGCGACCAGCGACAGCATCACCAGCACGAGACCCGATACGATCAGTTTTTTGAAACCGACCCAGCCGAGAAGCCGTTCCGCAACCAGCGTCATGGCAAATGAGCCTACATATAAAGCAGCCGCGTTCAATCCGTTCATGGAGGATGAGATGCCCATCCGTTCCAAAAAAATAGCCAGCACCGGCAATAGCAGTCCCTGGCTTAAACCAGCCGCAACCACGACGGCAATTAAAATAAAATAATGAGTTCTCCCTTGACGGGGGGTAACAGCTTCTGTCACTGAAATATAGTCCTCCTCTAATATGAAAAAACGATGAATTTAAACAGCCAAATGAACATTATAGTGGACAAGCCCAATCGATACAAGCCATAATAATAACAATGCCATCAATTGGGAGGGTATCCGTACATGAAATATAAAGTTAGTATCGATGTATCCATGGTTTATGAGCTGCTGGGCAGCTTCATGATATATGCAACAAGGAAATGGACCGATAACCTGGATATTGGAAAACAGCTGATAACGGAGATGGATGAGCGTTTGCCGCAGCATGTACGTGTCCAGTTCAGTGGAGCCCGCTCATGGCCGCTCGCGGATTACGATGTCTTATACGCCCTGATCATGCTTCGAGGAGAGCACCTTGAAATCCCTGATTTTCTGGGCTGGATCGAATCTTCCCCGGTGGAAGAGCTTCATGGCCTGCTTCAGCCTCACTTGCCGTCCCTCACGCGGGATGAAACGGCCAGAATTCGAGAAAACTACACACCGTTGATGAAGCTCTGGTATGAGCACTACTTTTCCGAAGTGGAGCCTGAGCTGTACCATCTTCTGGAGGAAGATGCCGAAGAGAAACGAATGCTGCTTCCGAAAATGGACGACGAAAATCTGATCGAATATGCTTCCAGCGGAGTCATTCTGGATAACGTGCCGCAAGAAAACGTGGTTTTGTTCCCGGGTACGCATTTTCGTCCGATCAATACCTATTGCTTCTATGATAATGTACTCCTACTGCAGTACCCTATTGATATACCGGAAGAAGACGAGGATGAGCCGCCCGTCGTTCTCCTGCGCATGACCGAGGCTCTCGCGGATCCGGAACGTCTGCGTCTGCTGAGATATATTGCGGATGAGCCGAAGGCCGTGTCCGAAATGGCGTCCGAATTGGGACAGCCCTACGAGCAATTGATGCACCACCTGATGATCTTGAGGGCGGCGGGCCTGCTGCGCTCCCATCTGAAATCCGAAAATAACGAAAGATTCAGCCTACGGCCGGATGGTGCAGCCGAGCTGCAAATGTTCCTGGAGACTTACATTCGACTTTCCTAGTATGAAGGAGCGTACCATGAGTAAAACATCTCAGCATATTATCTTCGACATGGATGATACATTAATACATTGCAACAAGTATTTCGACCTGATTCTCGGCGATTATTTCGAATGGATGACCGAATGGTTTCAGCCTTATGAAGTAACCACCCAAGAAATCCGAGCCAAGCAAATGGAAATCGACGTAGCCGGCATCGACAAGATGGGATTCGCGAGCGCGAACTTCCCCCAGTCCCTAATCGATACATACCATTTTTTCGGCCGAATTCACGGGAGAGATACCTCGCCTAAGGAAGAGGAGCTTCTCTACCAGTTGGGGCTCAGCGTATACGAGCAGGAGATTGAAGCCTACCCCGGCATGGTCGAAACGCTGGAGAAGCTTCGAGAGGATGGCCACTGCCTTCACCTCTATACCGGGGGCGAAACGAGAATACAGAAGCGAAAAATCGAACAGATGAAGCTGGCGGACTATTTTAAAGACCGGATTTATATCCGCCAGCATAAAAACATCACGGCGCTTGAGGAGATTCTCGGCATGGGGTCGTTCGTCCGCTCGAACACGTGGATGATCGGCAACTCGCTCCGCACGGATGTCGTTCCGGCATTGACGGCAGGCATTAACAGCATCTACATCAAGCAGCAGCGCGAGTGGCAGTATAATCTGGTCGAGCTGAAGCAAGAGCCGCATAATGTGCTCTATACCGTTTCGGCGTTGACTGAAGTGCCGGAAGTCATTGAAGAGCATTTAACTTAATCGAACGGACAACGAGCCGATCCTGGAGTAATATCCCGGATCGGCTCGTTATTTTGGCTTAACCCTCGACGTTCTACGATTTTACGGCCGCACTGGAGTCCACGGCCTGAACGGCCAGCTGCCCGTTACCGCCCGCAGCAAGGACAAGCCTGCCCTTATACGTGCTGCCGTCCTCGTTCTTAAAGGATAACACTTGGGTCTTTCCCTGAAGCAGCAAGGATTTCAGCATCGCATGAGAAATTTGTTTTCCGGCAAATTCCTTCCAGATGACATAGCTGCAGCCGGTTTTGAAATTCGCGCAGCCGTAACCTTTGCGCCCTTCAATAATATGCCCGTCACATCCGGGGCTTGGGCAGCGCCCCAAGGGAGATCGTACGGACGGCGCTTCATTTGAATCGGCAGGCGCTGATTTCGGAGTGGGCTTGCTCGTGCGCTCATTCTTCGCTTTCGAGGCTGGGGCCGCTTTAGACGCGCTTCGCTTCCCTCTTCCTTTGGACTTGTCCTCATCTCCGCCGAAAAGCGACGAAGGCGCCGGACGCTGCGAGGATACCTTGTTTATGATCGAAACGGTGAACTTCTGCACGTTTTGCATGAATACGTCAGCAGAAGCTTCGCCTTTGGAGATCTGGTGGAGGCGCCGCTCCCATTGGCCTGTCATCTCGGGCGAAGCCAGCAATTCGACGCCGGCATGCCGGATCAGCTCCACCGCCGTTCTTCCTTTTTGCGTTACGGTGATTTTTTTGCCCTGCATCGTAATATATCCGACCTTTTTCAACCGCTCGATGGTGGCTGCCCGGGTTGCCGGCGTTCCGAGACCGCTATCCTTCATCGCATCCCGAAGCGCTTCATCCTCAATGGACTTACCGGCGCTTTCCATGGCCTTCAGCAGCGTGCCTTCCGTATAACTTTTTGGCGGCTGGGTAGCCTTTTCCTTCACTTCGGATTTTTTGCATTGCACCGGCTTGTCGGGCGTAAGGTCAAAGGAACGGTCGTTCCATTCCTGATTCTCCTCTTCCTCGTCCTCTTTCCCCTTCTTGGAAGATTTGGATTTCTTCTTCTCCGTATCCTGGGCAATCAACACCTTCCATCCAAGCGACAAAAGCTCCTTGATTCCCGTCTTGAATGTTTCCCCTTCGACCTCGGTGAGCACCGTATGCTGCTTGTACATGGCCGGAGGATAAAAATGCGACAGAAACCGGGTGATGACCAGATCGTAGATATGCTGCTCTTCCTTGCTGAGCGTGCCCGGCCGCTTTAATGTCGGCAGAATGGCATGGTGATCTTCAACCCGCTGCGGATTGCATACCGCTTTGTTGTTGACGTGCACCCGGCTCGGATCCGCTCCTGCGGCCATTGATGCATACGAGGTCGATTTGAGCATATGAAGGGCCTTGTGCATGCCTTCGATATTCTGTTCATTCACATAGTTGGAGTTCGTACGCGGATAGGAGATCACCTTGTGGCGTTCATATAACGCTTGCGCAAGATCCAGCGTTTTTTTGGCAGAGTAACCGTACTTGGCATTGGCTTCACGCTGAAGCAGGGTCAAATCATACAATTTGAACGGGTATTCCTTCGTTTCCTTCACTTCATATTTAGTGATGGTGCCGTTCTTTCCATGGACCTTGGCTGCAATCGTCTCTGCTTTCTCCTGCGAGGTCAGCCGCTCTCCCTGCCAGGTTCCCGTATACTCCAGCTGATCCTGCTTGAACAAAGCTTTCACGTCGTAGAACGTTTGCGATTCGAAGGCTTCGATCTCCTTCTGCCGGTCATAGATCAGTGCCAGCACCGGCGTCTGCACCCGGCCAACCGACAGCAACGTCTGATGGCGGGTCGTAAAGGCGCGCGACGCATTCATGCCGATCAACCAATCGGCTTCGCTGCGTGCGCGCGCAGCTTGCGTTAAATTCTCGAATTCAACGCCGTCCTTAAGCTCCGCAAAGCCGCGGCCAATGCTTTCCGGCGTTAAATCCGAGATCCATAGTCTTTTTACAGGCTGTTTCAGTTTTAATTGTTGTTGGATTAGTGCGAAAATATATTGTCCTTCTCGTCCCGCATCGCAGGCATTCACGATATGGCTGCAGCGCTTGGCTACCTCTCCAATGACCTTCAGCTGATCCTTGGTTTTCGGATTCGGGATGATTTTGAATTGCTCCGGAATGATAGGCAGGTCCCGTAAATTCCAGCGTTTGTACTTCGGATCATATGCATCCGGCTCCGCCAGCCCAACCAGATGTCCGATAGCCCAAGTTATGATGTATTGCTCACCTTCAAGATATGTACGGTTGTTCTTGGCCCGCGGCTCGATGACCGCAGCGATATTCCGTCCCATATCCGGCTTTTCGGCAATGACCAACGTTTTCAAATGACATTCTCCTCCCCGATGAGCAGCCTGGCGCGGAGGCTAACTCCAAAAAGGACTTCGCTCTCGCGAAGTCCCTTTAACTACTATATTCATGATAGCATATTTAGGAGAAGGATTAAACCAGTACGGTCGCGCCCATCAGATATTTGTCTACCTCGCGTGCCACCTCGCGGCCTTCATTGATCGCCCACACGACAAGGCTTTGTCCGCGGCGCATGTCGCCGGCTGCAAATACTTTATCCACATTCGTCGTATATTTGCCATACGGCGCTTTAACATTGGAACGACGGTCCGTTTCAAGTCCAAGCTGTTCTACCAGCGTCTGCTCCGGTCCGTCAAAACCGATCGCGATGAACGCCATTTGTGCAGGAAACGCTTTTTCCGTGCCCGGAATCGGCTGATACACTTTACGGCCGGTTTCATCTACAATGCGCTCGATTTGAACGGTATGAAGCTCTTTCAGGTTCCCTTCATCATCTCCGACGAATTTCGTGGTCATGATGGAGAATTCCCGCGGATCGTTGCCAAACAGCGCTTTGGCTTCCTCGTGGGCGTAATCCAGTGTATACACGTTCGGGAATTGCGGCCAAGGGTTCGCAATCGGATCGCGCTGCAGCGGAGCCTGTTTATGCGTACCGAACTGGGTAACGCTGCTGCAGCCGTGACGCAGCGCTGTCGCCACGCAGTCGGAGCCGGTGTCGCCGCCGCCGATGACGATAACGTCCTTGTCTTTTGCCGACAAATAGTTGCCGTCTTCAAGACCGGAATCCAGCAGGCTCTTGATCGTTCCGTTCAGGTAATCCATCGCGTAATGGATGCCCTTGAGATCACTGCCCTCAATGTTGAATTCGCGCGGCTTTGTTGCACCGCCGCAGAGTACGACGGCATCATAGTCTTCCATCAGCTGCTTGGCGGGAATATCCTTGCCGATCTCGGTGTTCACGACAAATTCGACGCCTTCCGCCGCGAGCAGATCGACACGGCGCTGCACGATGCCCTTGTCCAGCTTCATGGACGGTATCCCGTAGGTCAACAAGCCGCCAATGCGGTCCGCACGCTCGTAGACGGTGACGGAATGGCCCGCTTTGTTCAGCTGTGCTGCTGCCGCCAGTCCTGCCGGACCGGAACCGACAACGGCTACGCGTCTTCCTGTGCGCTTCTCGGGCGGCTCCGGAACGACCCAGCCTTCTTCAAAGCCTTTGTCGATAATCGCCTGCTCGATGGATTTGATCGTAACCGGCTCCCCGATCAAACCGACGGTACAAGAACCCTCGCAAGGCGCTGGACATACGCGTCCGGTAAACTCAGGGAAATTGTTCGTTTTGTGGAGACGCTCCAGAGCTTCTCTCCACAAGCCCCGATATACAAGATTGTTCCATTCCGGGATCAGGTTGTGGATCGGGCAGCCCGATGTGCCGCCGACCATATCGATTCCTGTATGGCAGTATGGCGTACCGCAGTCCATGCAGCGTGCTCCCTGGGTCTGGAGCTCATCTTCTTCTAAATGTTTATGAAACTCTTCCCAGTCTTTAACTCGTTCAGCCGGGCTCCGGTCTGCCGGAAGCTGGCGCTGATATTCCATAAATCCTGTTGGTGTAGACATACTGCTTTACCCCCATCCGTTCTATCCATGCTGATTACCATGTACAATTTATCATATCATAAATCATCCGACATCTATCGTCAGATGAGCCAAGAAACAGGTTTCAGCCTGATTTATTTTTTCTATTTATGCTAAAAAAATTTTTATCAAAGCATGAATCCCCACTACTCGCGGCTATTTAAGCAGCCATTTGCATAAACATTAGAAATATAGTAGCATTTCGCTTTTCGCCTGTTAAATGGACTATATGCATGATCATTTGTATTATCCTACTATGAAAGCATTGTCAACATGGACGGAAGGCGGTAAGTCTATCCCTCCGAATCGTGCCATCGAGCTGTTTATTTCCGTTCAAACGTAACGAAACGGTAGGCATACGGATTTTTTTCATCCGTGATGCCGGGAACTTCTTCGACGATCTTCCATTCTTCCCAGTTCACTTCGGGAAAGTACGTATCCCCTTCAAAACTCTCGTCAATGAACGTGCAGTACAGACGATCCGCTTTCGGCAGCATCAATTCATAAATCTGCGATCCGCCAATCACCATCAGTTCCTCATTCTTCGAATAGGGTAACGCGTTCTCGATGTCATGGATCACGATGCCCTGATCCTCCGTCAACGTAAAGCTCTCATCTCTCGTCAGCACGATGTTCTTTCGGTGAGGCAGCGGCTTGCCGCCAAAGGAATCCCAAGTCTTGCGCCCCATCAGGATCGTTTTATGGAGGGTTTTCTCCTTGAAGAAGGCCATATCCCGCGGCAAGCGCCACGGCATCGTGCCGTTCAGCCCGATCACCTGATCCTTGCCCATTGCCCATATCATCGATATCATTACACCGTCTCTCCTTCCATTGATCTTATGGATGTCACCGCATGGAGCCTCCATAACCCAATTTAAACTTATACGGCAACCGTCGCCTTAATGGTCGGATGGTATTGATAACCCTCAAATTCAAAATCCTCGTACGCATAATCAAAAATGCTGTCCGGCTTGCGCTTGATCACCAGCTTCGGCAGCGCATATGGCTCGCGTTCAAGCTGCGTTCTCACCTGCTCCATATGGTTGGAATAAATATGGACATCGCCGCCCGACCAGATGAATTCCCCCGGCTCCAGGTCGCACTGCTGGGCAACCATATGGGTTAACAGCGCATAACTGGCAATGTTGAACGGCAGCCCGAGGAAGCTGTCCACCGAGCGCATGGTAAGCATACAGGAAAGCTTCCCGCCCGCCACGTAGAATTGGAATACAAAATGGCACGGCGGCAGCTTCATGTTATCAATCTCCGCCACGTTCCAGGCACTGACGATATGTCGTCTGGAATCAGGATTATTCTTAATCGAATCGATGACATTGGCGATCTGATCGATATGGCGTCCATCCGGCGTTTCCCATGCCCGCCACTGCGAGCCGTAGACAGGGCCCAAATCCCCGTTTTCATCCGCCCATTCGTCCCATATCCGCACGCCGTTCTCTTTTAGGTACCGGATATTCGTTTCACCGCTCAAGAACCACAAAAGCTCATGTACGACCGATTTCAGATGAATCCGCTTGGTTGTCATTAGCGGAAACCCTTGGGATAGGTCAAAACGCAGCTGTCTTCCGAATACGGACAACGTTCCCGTACCCGTCCGGTCTCCCTTCTCTACGCCATGATCCAGTATGTCCTGCAGCAGCTCCAAATATTGTTTCATCTCATAGTCACCTCACTAAAATCTCATATCCTCAGTCTACCATGTTCACGGAATGATTGGGATGCTTAAAATAACCCTGCCCGGAGAGGGCGGGTATCCGTTGGCATATCTTCATAAAAAAACAGGAGGCAGAAACCGCCTGCGCGTTCTCTGCCTCCTGGCTGAATATATAATGACTCGAAAATACGTCTACGGATTAACGGGCAATGATGTGGATCGGATGACCCATTACCAATTCCGCCGCTTCCATAACGATCTCGCCCAGCGTCGGATGCGCATGGATGGTCAAAGCTACATCTTCAAGCGTAGCGCCCATTTCAATAGCAAGGCCGAGCTCGGCAATCAGGTTGGAAGCTTCCAGACCCACGATTTGCGCTCCGAGAATAAGCCCTGTTCCCTCTTCGGCCACGATTTTCACGAAGCCTTCCGGATGGTTCAAGGATACGGAACGTCCGTTGCCTGCGTAAGGGAATTTGCCAGCTTTTACTTTATGGCCTTTTTCCTTCGCTTGAGCTTCGGTGTAACCTACGCTGGAGCATTCAGGATCCGTAAACACAACGGCCGGGATACATTTGTAATCCACGACGGACGGCATTCCGGAGATCGCTTCAGCAGCCACTTTACCTTCGTAGGAAGCTTTGTGTGCAAGCGCCAGGCCGGACACGATATCCCCGATTGCGAAGATATGCGGAATGCTGGTGCGTCCTTGATGGTCGACTTTCACGAATCCGCGCTCATCCATATCGAGGCCGATCAGGTCCAGACCAAGCTCTCCGTCCGTGTTCGGACGACGGCCAACCGTAACCAGCAGGTAATCAGCTGTTACTTCTTTGGTTTCGCCATTCACGGAGTATTTCACGGTAACTTCTTTATCGTTTTGCTCAGCACTTTCAGCTTTAGCACCTGTGATAATTTCGATGCCGGTTTTCTTCATGTTCTTGGTAACGAGGCTTGTCATGTCTTTGTCAAAGCCAGCCAGAACGCTGTCCAGACCTTCGATGATCGTTACTTTGGAACCGAATTTGGAGTACATTTGACCCAACTCGGCACCGATGTAGCCGCCGCCGATGACAATCATGCTCTTCGGTACTTCAGGCAGGTTCAATGCTTCGGTGGAAGACAAGATGCGTCCGCCAAACGGGAATGGCTTCAGTTCGATTGGACGGGAACCTGTAGCAATGATGCAGTTCTTGAAGCGGTAACGCGGAGATTCATGATCATTGAATACACGCGCTTCGTTTTCGTTGATGAACATGCACTCGCCGTTGAAAACTTCCACTTTGTTGCCTTTCAGCAAACCGGCTACGCCGCCGGTCATTTTTTTGACAACGCCGTTTTTGAATTCCTGCGTTTTCGCGAAATCAACGGTTACGTTCTCCACGGAAATACCGAATGCATCGGCATGCTTCGCGGATTCGAACTGATGAGCTGCAGCGATCAAAGCCTTGGAAGGAATACAACCACGGTTCAAGCAAACGCCGCCGAGTTCCGATTTATCAACGATCAGAACCTTTTGACCCAGTTGGGCGGCACGAATCGCCGCCACGTAACCACCAGGACCAGCACCAATGACTAGAGTATCAATATCTAAAGAAGCATCTCCAACTACCATTAGTTACACCTCCATAACAAGCAGCTCAGGGTTAGCGAGCAGTTGTTTAATATAGTTCATAAAGTTTTGAGCCGTTGCGCCGTCGATGATACGGTGGTCAAAGCTCAAGGACAACGCCATAACAGGTGCTGCTACAATCTCGCCGTTCTTCACAACCGCTTTTTCGCTGATGCGGCCGGTACCGAGGATAGCAACCTCCGGGAAGTTGATGATCGGTGTAAAGAACATGCCGCCTGCGGAACCGATGTTCGTGATGGAAATCGTGCTGCCCTTCATTTCGTTAGGAGCCAGTTTGCCCTCACGGCCGCGTGCAGCCAGATCACGGATGCTGTCAGCGATCATCCAGATGCTCTTACGATCCGCATCTTTGATAACCGGTACGATCAGACCGTTATCTGTATCCGTGGCGATACCGATGTTGTAGTACTTTTTGTACACGATTTCGTTCGCTTCTTCGTCGATCATCGCATTCAAAGCAGGGAATTGACGGCTTGCCGCAACAAGTGCTTTAACGATGAATGGCAGATACGTAACTTTCGTGCCCTTCTTCTCAGCGATCGGTTTCATGCGGGTACGGAACGCTACCAGCTCGGTTACGTCCACTTCGTCCATGATCGTAACGTGAGGAGCGGTGTAAGCCGATTTAACCATAGCATTCGAGATCGCTTTGCGGATACCTTTGAATGGCACGCGCTCTTCTTCTGCGCGAGTGTCCACCGCTGCGGATGCTGCTGCAGGAGCCGCTTTCGTCTCGGAAACAGCTTCTTGAGCCGGAGCTGCTGCTGCTTGGCCGCCACCGTTCTTGAAGGCTTCTACATCTTCGCGGGTCACTTTTCCGTTGTTGCCGGAGCCTTGAACTTGTGCGATGTCAACGCCCTGCTCGCGAGCGAATTTGCGCACGCTTGGCGTAGCCAGAACTTCACGGTTAGGTGCTGCAGGCGTCGCTGCTTCGCCGTTTCCGCCTTGTTTAGCGTCAGCAGGAGCATCTTGAGCCGGGGAAGACGTCGTATCTGCGCTGCCTTTCGCTGCGTCGGCTTCTTGAGCGGACTGCTCTTCGGCAGGAGCCTCTTGCTCAGGAATGTCACCTTCAGCATCGATGATTGCAACCACTTCACCGACACGGCATACTTGACCGTCCTTGGCAAAAACTTCTTGAACCGTACCGTTCACGGGACAAGGAACTTCTACGACCGCCTTGTCGTTCTGCACTTCCATGATGATGTCGTCGTCTGTTACTTTGTCGCCCGGCTTGATATGCATTTTGATGATTTCACCTTCATGCAAACCTTCGCCCAGCTCTGGAAAACGATATTCGAATTTTGCCAACTGAAAAACCTCCCTAGAAATTGCTGCTATTAGAAATTCAATACTTTATTTACGGCATCAACGATACGCGCCGGAGTAGGCAACCAAGTGTCCTCGATTTGAGCGAATGGATACACGGTGTCTGGCGGCGTAACGCGAAGCACCGGTGCTTCCAGGTGGAGAATCGCTTTCTCGTTGATTTGAGCGATTACTTCTGCGGCTACGCCGGCAGATTTCTGTGCTTCTTGAACCACGATGGCGCGGTTGGTTTTCTTAACCGAAGCCAGCACGGTATCGATGTCGATTGGAGAAATGGTGCGCAGGTCGATGATTTCGGCTTTGATTCCGTTCTTTTCAAGCTCGTCTGCCGCTTTCGTAGCAGTATGAACCATCAGGCCGTAAGCGATGATCGTAACGTCCGTTCCTTCGCGAACCACGTTAGCCTTGCCAAGCTCAACGGTGTAATCACCTTCAGGAACTTCAGCGCGGAACGCATGGTACAGGTTCAAGTGCTCCATGAAGAATACAGGGTCATTGTCGCGAATCGCTGCAATCATGAGTCCTTTTGCATCATAAGGATTGGAAGGTACTACAACTTTAATACCCGGGGTTTGTGTGATCAAACCTTCGAGTGCGTCGGTATGCAGCTCAGCCGCTTTTACCCCGCCGCCGAATGGTGTACGGAACACGATCGGGGAGTTGTAGCGTCCGCCGGAACGGTAACGCATACGCGCTGCTTGAACGACGATTTGGTCGAGTGCCTCAAAGATAAATCCAACGAATTGAATTTCAGCGATCGGACGGAAGCCTTGAATACCGAGACCTACCGCCAAACCTCCGATAGCGGACTCTGCCAGCGGCGTATCGAATACGCGCTCTTCCCCGAATTCTTTTTGAAGGCCTTCCGTTACCCGGAAAACACCGCCGACATTACCTACGTCTTCACCGAAGATGACAACGTTAGGGTCACGGCTCAATTCAACGCGCATGGCGTCGCGAATCGCTTCTTTCATGTTCATTTGTGCCATTGCTTCATTTCCTCCTTAAGAAATACAGTTCACTGTTCTTCCAGTGTGATGCCTTATAAGGCTATATATCGATGTTAAACGTTATTTAAAAACAAGACCTGATGCGCCCATGACAAACCGGATGATCATCCAGGATCAACCTTTGACAATCATCGGCCCGTCACTCTTATTGGAAATCGGCTTTCTGTTCTTCCAAATGCTTCGGCGTTTGCTCGAACATGCTGTCGATCAAACCAGGTACCGTCATTTTTTCCGTTTGTTCTGCTTTTTTGATTTGCTCGTTGACTTTCGCTTTCGCTTCTTCTTTCACGCGAGCTGTATCTTCTTCTGTCCAGAGGCCTTTGGCTTCCAGGTACTTCGCAAGACGCGCGATCGGATCCTTCTCGTTCCACTCGCCCTCTTCTTCCTTCGTACGATATTTCGTAGCGTCGTCAGACAAGGAATGCGGACGGAAACGGTATGTCACGGCTTCGATCAGCGTTGCGCCTTCACCGTTGCGGCCGCGCTCTGCAGCATCCTGAACCGCTTTGATCACCGCGAGAACGTCCATGCCGTCAACTTTAACGCCTTTGATGCCGGCTGCTACAGCTTTGTGCGCGATAGACAATGCTGCTGTCTGCTTGGAGAACGGAGTCGTGATTGCATAGCCGTTGTTTTGCACGAAGAAGATGACCGGCAGTTTGTACACGCCTGCATAGTTCAGGCCTTCGTAGAAGTCGCCCTCGGAAGAGCCGCCGTCACCGGTATACGTAATAACCACTTGTTTTTGCTTCTTCAATTTGTAGCCCATCGCGATACCCATGGCATGCAGGATTTGCGCGCCGATGATGATCTGAGGCATCAATACGTTAACGCCTTCGGGAATTTGTCCGCCATGCTGATGTCCGCGGGAATAAAGGAATGCTTGGTAGAGCGGAAGTCCATGCCATACGATTTGCGGCATATCGCGGTAGCCCGGGCAGATAAAGTCGTCTTTCTCAAGCGCGAACTCACTGCCTACCATCGTAGCTTCTTGACCGGATACAGGAGCGTAGAAACCGAGACGTCCTTGACGGCCGAGGTTTACGGCGCGGTCGTCCCAAGTACGGGTAAATACCATACGGTACATAATTTCTTTCAGTTGATCGTCCGACAATTCAGGCAGAAGATCTTTGTTTACGATTTTGCCATCCGGGGAAAGTACAGATAGAGTACCTACTTCCTCGGTATATACTTCATAAGGAACCTTGGTCATTTTTTTCACCTCAATAAATATTTGAATATCAAGTTCCGCTGTTATAGAATTATTATACACCTGTTTCACTCCATTCGTCAAAGAAATACGGGATAAAATTTCATATTCTTTCACGTTTGTATGTATAACAGTTGACGAATAATACTATAACAGTATGACAAACATCATAGAACAGCAGACAACTTCAACATGTCAGGGTAATTTTAACTTATTGTTTACCGCATTTCAAAAACTAACCCGAAAAAGGTGACGAATGATGACGAATGAACGTTTATTGAAGCGAACCATCGTAAAAGAAGTGATTGACAGCAAGTTTTTGCAGGAGACTCGAACGCTGCGCATCTATCTTCCTCCCGGATACAATGAAATCCTCAGCTATCCCGTCGTTTACTGTCAGGACGGAGAGGAATTTTTCAACTTCGGCCGCATCGCGACCTGGGCCAACCAGCTCATCCTCGAAGAAGGCGTGGAGCCGTTCATCATTGTGGGCGTGGAAGTGAACACCAAGGTACGAACCGAGGAGTACGCGCCGTTCGGCAACCGCTTCGATGCTTACCTGTCCTGCTTCGCCGAAGAGATTATTCCCTTCGTGGAGCAAAAATATCCCGTGCGCAAAGAGCCTGCGGAAAGAGTGCTTGCCGGCGACTCCCTCGGGGGAAGCGTCTCCGTGCATTTGGCCTTGCGTTATCCGCATCTTTTCACAAGAATCATCAGCTTGTCCGGGGCCTACTATGAGAAGACCCAGAACATGATTCAGGAAGAGCGTGATTTGTCCTGGCTCAACATTTACATGATTGTAGGCTTGCAAGAAGACAACTACGCAACCGATACAGGTGTCTATAACTTCGTCGAATTAAATCGCTCAACAAAGGCTTTGCTGGAAGAACGGGGTGCTACCGTATCATATCTTGAAAAAGAAGGTCGTCACCTTTGGGGATTTTGGCAAAAAGAGCTCCCTGCTGCCCTTATGTACTTCCTTGGTTAAATGTTTGAATCGGCAAAATCCATGGGCTATATAAATGACCTGTTACTGCAAAATGGTTTAACTGTCCCACTCGGGACTCCATGCGTTACGATTGAAATCCGTTGGCAAAAAGAATACCTGTGAGGCAAAGCTAGGACATGATCGTCTGCAGCTTCTGCCCCACTCCAAAAAAAGATGAACAACCGCGCATTTTTTATGGAATGTGCATTGTTCATCTTTTATGTTCAGCAGCCCGTTCTTCTTGGTATCGCTTTCAATGATGTTCTTCAAAAAAGCGGCTGATTCACCGCTTGTTCGAATCGATTATAGCTTTTCTTCCATGATTTTGTCCAGTAAGATGTCGCACCCCGCATCAATCAGCCGGTACACTTCGTCAAAGTTTCCGGTGAAATACGGATCGGGCACCTCGCGCAATTTTTCGTTCGGCAGCAAATCCATGAACTTCAAAATCTCAGCCTGATCGCCTCCAGCTAACTTGCGGATATTCGTTACATTCGAATCATCCATGCCGATAACGTAATCGAAACGTTCAAGGTCCTCGCTGACTACCTTGCGCGCGACCATTCCTTCATAACTGATTCGCCAGCTGTCGAGCAGCTTTCTCGTGCCTTCATGGGGAATGCTGCCGATATGCCAATCCCCGGTGCCGGCCGAATCCACGCTTATTTGATCCTGCAGCCCGCGCTGTACTATTTTATGCCGCAGCACCGCTTCCGCCATGGGCGAGCGGCAGATATTGCCCAAACATACAAACAAAACGGATACCATGGTCCTTCCACCTCCACGCTATGATGAATCGCAATCGAGAAATTTTATTTAATCTGTTCCATACCTTATTTTAACCGGATCTGACTTCTTTTCCGCTGGCTGCCGAAGACTGGGCTGCGTGCAGCGACCTTCTGGGCAATCTCCATTTATATAGAACGGACAGCATCCTGAAAACGATGACTATAACAAATAAGGTCAACAGCTGCCAGGTCTTGGTGGCGACCCCTAAGCCGATAGCGACACCTGCTGACATGGCCCAGACCGCGTAAATCTCGTCGCGCAGCACGAGCGGCTTCCGCCCGGCCAGCAAATCGCGGACCATTCCTCCGCCGCTGCCTGTCAGCACAGCCGCCACGATGACCGCGCTCAATGGATGATTCATTTGCGTAGCATATAATGCTCCTTGAATCGCGAAGGCGGATAACCCGATTGCATCAAACAAGGCCTCCGTTTTCTTCCAATGCTGAATCAAGCCGAGCGGCAGCACAAACGCCACGAAAACCGAAATCATCGCCAGCATGATTAAATCTCCCTGACCCCACAGGGTGGTAACCGGCACGCCGATCAGGACGTTTCTTATAATACCCCCGCCGAAGGCCGTGACCAATCCAAGCACCACAACCCCCAAAATATCGTATTCCTCTTCCATTGCCACAAAAGCTCCGGACATGGCAAACGCAATGGTGCCAATGATGCTGAATACGTCAAACACATGCATGTCCAAAATTCAGTTCCCCCGCTCCCCCGTCAATTTACATACTACATTGTAGCCGCGCCTATTAAAATTGTGCAAGCATGAAAACTGCACTATACTAGAATTCAATGACAATTCTCTCGAAAAAGGAGGAATATATAATGAAACACACTCGCGTCCTGATCTTCACAGGTGGGGAGTTGTCAACGGGATTCCTGAATGAGGTCCAAGAAGGGGATTTCATTATAGGAGCCGATCGCGGCGCTCTCTTCTTGATTGAACATGGAATCAAACCCGATCTGTCCGTCGGAGATTTCGATTCCATTTCGCCCGAGCAGATGGATCGTGTCCACTCCATGAGCGGAAAGGTCATCGATTGTGACCCGATCGATAAAAATTTGACCGACACCGAGCTTGCCTTCGAGCTGGCTATGGAACGCTCGCCCGAATCCATCATGATTCTGGGGGCTACGGGCACGCGCCTGGATCATACGCTGGCCAATATCCACATGCTCATACGCGGCCTTCAGCATCATATCCCGTGTTCCATATTAGATGAAAACAATTTTATTACCCTGACGGGCTCCAGCTGTCTCGTCGAGAACAAAGGGTTTACATATGTCTCCCTTCTGCCGCTCACCACGGAAGTTACCGGCATTTATCTCGAAGGTTTTCAGTATCCGCTCCAAGATGCCACATTGCGATTGGGGCAGTCGCTCGGGGTCAGCAACAGGCTGGCCGAGGAGAAAGGAACGGTTCGGATCGAAGGCGGTCTGCTGCTCATTATTCAAAGCAAGGATCGCTAATCATTACTATTTTGTCATCTTTTATCGCAAAATATTCAACCTCGTAATTCTTTTGAAAAATCCTTGTATATCAAGGGTTTTTTCTTGTTTAGAACTCGCGAATCAGCCGAAATTCTTAATTTTTTGTTACTTTTAATGATATTTTAATAATTCGCTTTCATTTCATGCGGCCCAAGGACTTCCGCCGATTATCCAGATTATGGCCGGTTTCAAATCTGATATACTCGGTTCATCGCAAAAAACAATAACTGCTTGGAGGTCATACAACATGAATCGACAGAATTGGATTAAGAAAGCCGTAGTCATCAGCTTGAGCGCAACTTTGGGCGTAGGCGCATTACTAACTGTTGCACCGCCGGCACCTGTAGAAGCAGCATCCGTAAGCACAGGAACTCGAGTCGTTAACTTCGGTAAACAATATATGGGAACACCTTATAAATTCGGAGCATCCACATCCACGACAAGAGTGTTTGATTGCTCTTCCTTCATGAAACATATCTTTAAAAAATACGGCGTGAACCTGCCGCGTACGTCCGCTGCCCAATCCAAGGTCGGCAAGGCCGTTTCGAAATCGAACCTGAGAGCCGGCGATCTGGTATTCTTCTCGAGCGGAAGCCGTGCGAATGGCAGAAACGTAACACACGTTGCCGTTTATATGGGCAACAACAAAATCTTGCACACTTACGGCAAGCCTGGCGTAACGATCTCCAGCCTGTCCGGCAACTGGAGCAAGACTTACCTGAAAGCTCGTCGCGTACTGTAGTCTTATTTTCCACTTATCATATCGAAGACCGTCTTTCCGCTCAGGGAAGGCGGTCTTTTTTGCTTGCATCGATTTCTTTCTGGGATAAAAGCTTATAACCGGCCCCCCGTATCGTACGAAGCAGTTTTTGCTTGCGCCCTCTATCGATCTTCTCTCTCAAATGGAGAATGTAGACATCGACCACGTTGGTACCCGTATGAAAATCATAATCCCATACCTGTTTTAAAATATCCTCACGCGTGCATACCTGCCCCTGCCTTCGAGCCAAAAACAACAGCAAATCGTATTCGCGATGAGTCAGTTCCACGGGCTCCTCTTCCCGAATTACATTGCGGCTCAAAGGATCGATCACCAGATCTCCGATTCGGATGATCTCCTCCTGTTCCGCGCGTCCTGTCTGAAAAAGCCTCAGCAAATTGGCAATTCGCGCCAACAGCTCCCTCTCATCTCTGTCATTCGGGATGTAGTCATGGGCTCCAGCTTCCAAAGCATGAATCGCTTCGTTAGAACCGTCGCTTCCGATGACAATGATCGGGAGCTGTTCCCCTCTGCCCGCCAGTCGCTCCACGAGATTGAATTGGTTCATACCCGGCAGTCTGCTGTCGATGAGCAGCAGGTCTGCGCCTGCGCGCTGCAGTGCGGCAACCACTTCCGAATAATTCGCAGCGTCTGTAACCTTATAACCCGCTTGTTCTAGTATCTCCGTTATCGTCTGGATCCGAGCTTGATTGTCTGCCGCGATCAAAATGACTTTGTCCACGGGTTCTCCCCCGCTTTCATCGCTTAATAATGTAAGTATGTCTGTTTCATCCTGCTTTCACTCCTGCAATGGATGAAGAACAACCAGAACGCATTTTCTTACAAAAATTCAAGCCTGATCCAAAAGATGCTGGGATCGCATACGATTTCCGTAGAATTGCATCTTATTTCGGTCGAGACGTTATTTTTATAATGGATATAAGATCAGGAAAGGGGGATATCTTTACCCGGTATAACTCATCAACATGATGAAGGAGGAAAAATAATATGCGCAACAAACTCGTGGGATGGCCTCTAGTCGTAATCATGCTGGTATCCATTGTATTCACGGCCGCCGGGCCTCCCGCTAAGGCTTCTGCAGCAGGCGGAATAAACCTATCCATCGGCAAAAACGTGACGGCTAGCGGCCAATCCCAAACCTACGGGCCGTCCAACGTAAACGATGGCAATCCAAATTCGTACTGGGAAAGCACCAACCATGCGTTCCCGCAATGGATACAAGTTGATCTCGGTACCGCCACCAGCATCAACGAATTCGTCCTAAAACTTCCTGCCAGCTGGGAGCCGCGGACTCAAACGCTGAGCGTACAAGGCAGCTTGAACGGCACGACATTCACAAATATCACGGGTCCGGCCGACTATGCATTCGACCCTGCCGAAGGAAACTCGGTGACCGTGAGTTTTGACGAAACGAGCACGAGATATGTTCGTTTAAGTGTAGCCAACAATACGACATGGCCGGCTGCGCAGCTGTCTGAATTTGAAATTTATGGACCATCGGTCTCCCCTCCGACGCCTCCAACGGGAAACAATGTCGCGAGCGGCAAACCGATTACCGCCTCCTCAAGCACTTTCACGTATGTAGCGGCCCATGCTAACGACAACAACGTCCAAACTTACTGGGAAGGCGGCAGCAACCCCAGTACGCTGACCCTGGATCTGGAATCAAACCATGATATTACCTCCATCGTACTGAAACTGAATCCGTCTACGGAATGGAGCGCCCGCACGCAAACCATACAAGTCCTTGGGCATGACCAAACTACAACGACCTTTAGTAATCTGGTGTCGGCTCAGTCCTATACGTTCGCCCCCGCTTCCGGAAATTTCGTAACGATTCCGGTAAATGCAACGGTTAAACGTCTGCAATTGAACATAACATCGAATTCCGGCGCCCCTGCGGGACAGATTGCGGAAATTGAAGTGTATGGCACCGCCGGCGAGAACCCGGACCTTACCATTACGGATATGTCCTGGACGCCGTCTTCTCCGAGCGAAAACGATGATATCACACTGCATGCCACGGTTAAAAACATTGGAAGCGCGGAAGCCGGCGCTACGACGGTCAATTTTTACCTGAATGACGCAAAAGCAGGCTCCTCGCCGTTAGGGCCGCTTGCAGCAGGAGCTTCCGCCACGGTCTCCCTGCAAACCGGAGCCCCAGCGGCTGCATCGTATACCCTCAGCGCCAAGGTCGACGAGGATGACAACATCATCGAGCTGAACGATGGGAACAACAGCTATTCCCATTCGTCCCCTTTGGTTATTGGCAGCGTGGAAAGCTCCGATTTGGTAGGAACGATACAGTGGACGCCAACCACGCCTATGACCGGCAATGCCGTAGCCTTTACCGTCAATCTTAAGAACCAAGGCAACAAAGCCACGGCTAGCGGCTCGCATGCGATTTCCGTTGCACTGAAGAATCCGGCCGGATCAACGATCCAGACCTTTAACGGTAGCTACCATGGTGCCCTTGCCGCAGGCGCATCCGCCACCGTCCAAATTCCCGGCACATGGACCGCTGCAAGCGGCAGCTATACATTAACAACCTCCGTGGCACCCGATGCTAACGAAGTACCGGTTAAACGGGAGAACAATGTCAGTCATGCCAACCTAACCGTGTACTCATCACGCGGTGCCAGCATGCCGTATACCCGCTATGATACCGATGACGCCATACGCGGCGGCGGCGCATTGCTAAAATCAGCGCCCACGTTCGATCAAGCGCTCACGGCATCGGAAGCATCCGGACAACGTTATGTTGCTCTCCCTACAAGCGGATCCAACCTGGAATGGACGGTTCGTGAAGGCGAAGGGGGCGCAGGCATCACCATGCGATATACGATGCCGGACTCATCGGACGGCATGGGATTAGACGGCTCGCTCGACGTCTATGTAAACGGTTCGAAGAAGAAGACGGTTCCATTAACGTCCTACTACAGCTGGCAGTATTTTTCCAGCGATCATCCGGCAGATGCGCCTGGAGGAGGACGTCCTCTATTCCGGTTCGATGAAGTACACTGGAAAATGGATACGGCGCTTCAGCCGGGAGACAAAATCCGTATTCAGAAGTCTAATGCGGATAACCTGGAATACGGCGTCGATTTCATCGAAATCGAGCCGGTAACTGCGGCTATCGCCCGTCCTGCCAACTCGGTCTCCGTCACGGATTTCGGTGCGATCCCCAACGACGGCCAAGATGACCTAACGGCATTTGAGGCTGCCGTGCAGGCAGCGACCTCATCAGGCAAAACCCTTTACATTCCTGAGGGGACGTTCCATTTGGGCAATATGTGGAAGATCGGCTCGGTCGGCAATATGATCAATGACATGAAGATTATGGGGGCAGGCATCTGGCACACCAACATCCAATTTACCAACCCGAATGCGGCTTCCGGCGGGATCTCGCTTCGAATCGGGGGCCAGCTGGATTTCAGCCATATCTATCTCAACTCGAATCTGCGGTCCCGATATAATCAGAATGCCATTTACAAAGGATTCATGGACAATTTCGGCACCAACTCCAAGATTCACAATGTGTGGGTGGAGCATTTCGAATGCGGATTCTGGGTTGGCGATTATGCCCATACGCCGGCCAAGATCGCAGAAGGGCTGGTCATAGAAAACAGCCGGATCCGCAACAACTTAGCGGATGGGGTTAATTTTGCGCAGGGGACCAGCCATTCGACGGTGCGCAACAGCAGCATTCGAAATAACGGCGACGATGGACTCGCTGTCTGGACGAGTAACGTGAACGGTGCACCAGCGGGTGTTAACAACACCTTCTCCTATAACACCATCGAAAACAACTGGCGCGCGGCGGCCATCGCTTTCTTTGGGGGAAGCGGTCACAAGGCCACTCACAATTTGATTGTAGACACCGTTGGCGGTTCCGGCATCCGAATGAACACGGTATTCCCTGGATATCATTTCCAGAATAATACCGGCATTCTGTTCTCCGATACCACCATCATTGGCAGTGGTACCAGTAAAGACTTGTACAACGGGGAGCGCGGGGCCATCGACCTTGAAGCATCGAATGATCCGATCCGCAATGTTACGTTTACCAACATCGATATTCTGAACACCCAGCGCAGTGCGGTACAGTTCGGTTATGGCGGCGGGTTTGAGAACATCGTGTTTAACCATATCCGTATAGACGGTACGGGACTTGACGGAGTAACGTCCTCGAGATTCTCGAGTCCGCATCCGGGTGCGGCGATCTACACGTACACGGGCAACGGGTCCGCAACATTCAACAATCTGACCATGCAAAATATCGCTCACCCTGATCTCTATTTCATCCAGAATGGTTTCCATTTAATTTTGAATGAAGCGATTGGGGATTAAACGATAAAAGGAGTGGGCCTGTGAGGCTCACTCCTTTGTCGTATACGATGTGGGATGAAGCACGTTAGCTTTGCTCCTTCTTATTTAACCGCCAACGTATTGATTATATAGCGATCTAGCCTTGGCGATATCCGATGTGCCATGCACCAGGGTTCTGCCGTCTTGAAATATAACCAAATGGTGCGGACTTGCCTGAAAAATGATCATATATGGGGTAACGGTAGCTTTTCCTTGAGGCAGGCTGTTCAATCGATCCGCCATCTCCTCCAGTTGAAGCTGCATGGGTCTGCCCGGCCGGATCTGCACGGTGTCCCTGCCGCACAGCACTTCGCTTTTATCGGCATGCTCAGCCGACAGATAAGGGTATGTCGGTTCCTCGCCGCATGTGGAGCAGTCCGATTTTTTCGCACGGTCTACTCCAAATTCCAACTGTTCGTTACGCCATAAATCAAAAGACAGCATCTTTTTCCTCAAGGCTTGGCGGTTTCCGGATAATAGCTTCAGCGCTTCCATCGTTTGATGGGCAGCGACCATCTGTACCGCTTGGGGGAGAATGCCGTTAATGTCGCAAGTGTCGCCGCCTAAAGGAATCATTCCAAGCAAACAGTTCAAACATGGGGTTTCTCCCGGTAAAAACGTATAACTCATCCCGGAGCTCCCGACACATCCCCCGTAAATCCACGGAATTCCATGCTTGAAACCGATGTCGTTCAAGATCAGCCGGGTTCCAAAATTATCGGTAGCGTCCATCATCAAGTCAACGCCTTGGCACAGCACCGACAATTCGTGGGCTCGTACATCCATAACGACACCTTCCACGCTGACGTCCGAGTTGATCTCGGATAACCGCTTGGCAGCAGCTACGGCCTTTGGCAGCCGGTTGATGGCATCCTGCTCGGTAAACAGCTGCTGACGCTGCAAATTGCTCCATTCCACGTAATCCCGGTCCACGATGGTCACGTGTCCGACGCCTGCGCGAACCAAGGTCTCCGACACGGCGCTTCCCAGCGCCCCTGCGCCTAGAACGAGCACGCGGCTGTTCCGGAGGCGAAGCTGTCCTTCCTTTCCCAATGGCGTGAACCGCTCTTGCCTGGAATACCGATCCTCTCTTTCCGCTTTAGCAGCCTCCTTGCCCTCCGAGGACTCCAAAGCAGTGTTCATTTGGTGTCCCTTGAGGATTGCCTTCCCCCTGTTATCATGTAGTCCAGACATGTATGTTTCCTCCCGATCCATTTCTCCGAACATGCTAATGAAGTTTGACTTTCATAAAATCTGACCAAAAGCTATTCATGATCAAAAATACCCATCCCGCTAAACAGGATGGGCGGTTTAACGAATTTCGCCTTAACACAATCGGGTATTCAGCGCCTTCTCAAGGATACTACGATGACGCAGTATCCAGGCAGCGCTCCGAGCTCTCCAGGCGATCCCCCATAACAGACCTTCCGTTTCCGGCGATACCTGCTGCTCAATGGCTTCTTCAGCCGTTTCCCGCACGACCACCTCTACGATCATATCCAACAAGTCCGTTCGAAGAGAAGGTTCGACGCCATAAGCGTCAACCAATAAACGGAGCTGCCTTGCACGGGCATTAGCATCCGGCAAGCCGACTCTTTCGGCAACATCATCATCGTGCAGCTGCGGAAAGAGCCAGCATACCCGGGCTAACTCAACAAGCGGCTGTACAGGTCCCGCGAATTCCCAGTCAATTAAAGCGTAAGGCATCCCGTCGCGGGTAACCATATTCCAAGGCGCAACATCACCATGGCTATATACAACCCCGGCATTGCCTAGTTCACGTAGAAACCACGGTTTCCATACTTCCTGGGGACCCGGCGAGAATGTAGCGGAAGCGTCATGAAGCTGACGTAATAATCGTCCTACAGCGACGATGGCTTCATCGCTCCAAGGTCCGGGATGAACAAATTCGCCCTCTACATAACTTAACGTCTCTTGACCTTCCTCATTCCAACCCGAGCCAATAATATCAGGCAGGGACGTAAACCCTGCTTGCTTCAAATGCCTTAATAAGGAGTGTACGGACGGGGTCCATTCCCCGCAAGGTCGATACACAACCTGACCTCGTCGTACAACCGACTTCTCGGCGGAGAGAATAAGGCCCTCTCCCTGTCCTGTTGGATTTTCCGAATTCATGAACTCGTCTCCCCTTCGGAAGGGAATAACACGGTTAATGGGGCTATGGAAGTGTATTCCCTTCATATATTGATGCCCCGATGGTCAAATCCATGTCTTCCATCAACATCTCCTCCGTTCATGTCAAGTTGCTTCTAGCATATCATAAAAAAGGATTCATCCATAGCAGGACCGAGAGCCGAAGAGGATCGAGTACGCCAAAAAGGATGACCAGCAGCGTGCTTCCGGTCATCCTTAAGGAGTAACGATTAAACTCGTTTAGATTCAGGTTCATCATCCAACTTGTGCGCTGGATTGTGATCCGTCAATGGGGTCAAGCGTTCTGGTTGGACCAATCTTCGACGTTCCAGATCTTCGTTACCCAATCTTCATAAAATTCAGGTTCGTGGGAAACCAACAGTATGGTGCCTTTGTATTCCTTCAAGGCACGTTTTAGTTCCTCCTTGGCCACAACGTCAAGATGGTTTGTCGGTTCGTCAAACAGAATCCAGTTGCTCTCGCGCATCAGAAGTTTACACAGACGGACTTTTGCCTGTTCGCCACCGCTAAGCGCCTTCATCGGACGGGTAATATGCTCGTTTTTGAGTCCGCAGCGAGCAAGGGCCGCACGAACCTCGTGCTGGTTCAAATGTGAGAATTCGTTCCACACGTCATCAATCGGCGTGATATTCCCCGGACGTACTTCCTGCTCGAAATAAGCGGGCACGAGAAAGTCCCCTTGATATGTCTTGCCCGAGAAGGCCGGGATTTTCCCTAAGATGGTCTTGAGCAGCGTTGATTTACCCACGCCATTACATCCGACAATGGCAATCTTCTCTCCGCGTTCGATCATGATGCTCAATTTGGGAAGCAATGGCCGATCGTAGCCAATCTCAAAATCAATGCCCTCAAATACCGTTTTACCGCTGGCGCGGGCTTCCTTGAAGTTAAACACGGGTTTAGCCGCTTCCTCAGGACGGTCAATCCGTTCCATGCGATCCAGCTGCTTCTCCCGGCTCTTTGCTCGGCCGGACGTGGAGTAGCGGGCCTTGTTCCGCTGAATGAAGTCTTCCTGTTTCTTAATGAACTCTTGCTGCTTCTCGTAGGCATCGATATGCTGATTCTTGTTGATATCGGCCATTTCCAGAAACTTCTCGTAGTTCGCTGTATAACGCGTTAATTTCGCAAATTCCAAATGATAGATGACGTCGACCACCTGGTTCATAAATTCCGTATCATGGGAAATCAAAATGAACGCATAAGGGTACTGCTTCAAATATTGAGTCAGCCATTCAATGTGCTCAACATCCAGATAGTTGGTAGGCTCGTCCAATAGAAGAACGTTAGGCTTCTCCAGCAGAAGTTTCGCCAGCAGCACCTTGGTGCGCTGCCCACCGCTTAATGTCGCCACATCGCGATCCAGGCCGATCACGGACAACCCTAGACCGTTCGCCATTTCTTCAACCTTTACGTCCAGCATGTAGAAATCCCCGATGTCCAGCTGCTCCTGAATCTCGCCCATCTGTTCGAGCAGAAGTTCCAGCTCTTCAGGAGTCGCATCACTCATCTTATTGGTGATTTCCATCATTTCTTTTTCCAGCTCCAGCAGGGGCAGAAAGGCATCCTTCAAAACATCGCGTACCGTTTTCCCCGGTGTCAGCTTGGTATGCTGATCCAAGTATCCGTAACGGATTTTCGGCGTCCACTCTACCTTGCCGCTGTCTTTAAGCAGCTGACCCGTCAAAATATTCATTAATGTTGATTTGCCTACGCCGTTTGCTCCGACAAGACCGACATGTTCGCCGGCCAGCAAACGAAAAGATACATTCTTGAATAGAGTACGATCCCCGAAATTATGCGATACGTTCTCTACGGTCAATAAACTCATGGCTATAGTAACTCCTGTCTGTATAAAATGAACTTATTTCATGTTAATTTAGCGAATTGTACACAGTCAAGAGTTTATTGTAACACATCATCGAGTCCGGCCGAAACTACGATTTTCGGGGATCACGGGACACCGGGATTATAACAGCTTTTCTCATGATAACCGGCTGCCGCTGCTTCCTTGGCATTCGGAAACACCTCCTCCACCCGATCGTTGAATGAGCAGGTATCCCGATAATAATAGGGGAGCCCCCTGTCATCCACCGCGCCGAAATAGGTCGGAGCTTTAACGAGTCGGCCGCCTCCAAGCGCGTAGTTATTGTAATATTGTTCGCCCATGGGAATGCCTTGAATGAAAGCCATCATACCGATATCATCAATCGTATTTACCCACTCTTCCTGGGAAATCAAAGGCAGCGTGAACGTATAAGAGATTCCGTTCCGCAGCGCCACTTGATTGTGGAGCTGTATGTAATAGGCTAGACGCTCTTGAACCGTATTCACGATGGTGATCCGCCGGACTTGTTCAAACACATCCTCATGATCCAACAAAGCCACGCCTGTTCTGCCAATGAGATCCTTCCGAAATCCAGAATGCCAGATAGAGGAATTGGATTCATATACCTGAACGTAAGAATCCAGCGTAAACTGAATGCTGTTGCCGCTGCCATCATTCCAGGCATAAGGAATTTTGGGAGTCCATCGATGCTCCATAAGCTCCTTGCCGTCATCGTCAACATAGGGCTGTGATACAAACAAATAATACCCGTCATAGTCCAGCACAACGATGGCAGGAATATACCGCCATAAGGCAGCTTGTGCAGCCTTGTCATCTCCGATCCCCATGTTGATATACAATGTCCGGGAAAATGACTCCAGCGCTTGTTCTTTATCCGCACGCATATACTTCACGGAATCATAAGCCGACTCCTTGGACTGCGTCTCGTTATCGTTCAGTTTCATCCCGCCGTCTTGAACGGCCGTGCGCAGAGCACCCGTATATTTCATCTCGGCAAACCGGACATCCTCCAGGCTCTCGGCGCGCATGCCTAGGACGAGAAACATGGGGAAGAACACGGCAGTAAACACGATGGCAAGATCAGTAATCTTCATTCAGAACCAATCCTCCGTAAGGGAATGCGATAGCTGCTGTTCCTTCTGAATTGGATCCTGTCAACGTATCGAATATCACCAATCCGGGTGTGCGATTCAAGCTGGTAACGCTAACCTGAAAGTGATCGCCGGCAGTTAGACGGTAGCGGCGGCTATCATCGCTTTTATCCAGATTCGAGTCCGGGAACAGATACCCCATCAGATCATCCTGATAATAAGCATCATATACAACGGAATAACGGTTCAAGAATGATCCGGGATCCGAAGGATCGGCATATTCCGGGTGGTATTTCTTGTGATGATGCTCCATCTCGACATTGTAAATGTTCCCTGTGGCCGCCAACTCTTGAAGGAAGTCATTATACATGGTCGGGGTAATATATCCCTTAGTGCGAACACTGTCTACGAATTTGGTAACGGATTGATAAACGATGAGTCGTGACAGGTCATCCTGTCTTCTTGCCATCTCGCCAGCGGGAACCAAATATAACAGAAGGAGCGCCAGAAATGCCGCAAACCATTTCGATACCGAATTAGACATGGTTGTTACCTCGCTTTTAGAAACTGGATCCGATCTACTTCCCCATCCGCTCCCCGAATGTACTCCGCATGATACCGAGCATTTAAGTCGATGATCGAAACATCCAGCTCCTCCGGATGAATGCCTGAATGGAACACCGTTCCATCCACATCAACGGTAAAGTCGCCTGCCTCTAATTCTCGCAGCGTAAACAAGACTTCGCTTCCTACATAGGTCAGCTTCCCGTTATCGTTAGTCATCTTTACGGTTGTCACTCCGGCATGCTGTTCTTGAGTCATTCGGTCCGCGGCTGTTATCCCGCCGCCAACCATTTCCTGAATATGGAAAGCATACAAGGATGCGCCGAGAAACAACGCCACCCCCGCAGCCAATTCAAGCATGCTTATTGTTGCTTCGCGCAAGTTTATTCACCTTTCTATTCATATCTATTGATCGAATTTAATGCCCCGGATCACGTTGGAATTGTCTTTCACGATGGTCGCCCTAAACTTCCCGCTTGGGTTGACGTACTCCGGGCTTTTCTCATCCATGACAAGGTTGATGTTCCCTTGCCTGGAATCCGGATTCAGGATCGATCCGTCCGACTCCAGTACGTTGCCGTACCATTGCCCTGCTTTATTTTTACCTGTTGCAATGAAAACGCCGAACTGATCCTTGTCCTTATATTTGCGCAGTGCATTCGTAACTTGAGAACCGCTGATCGTCGTTCCGTCATACACGGTAAAGGCTGCCTGGGACAGCTCCGTCTGTATATCCGAAAAATTGTTCTGGGCGGTTTTGGTTGCCTCCTGGGCCGAAATAAACAAAATGACAACGATCGTAATCAGGGCAATGGTCAAAAATATGCCTGCTGCAACCTTTAATGCGGATGATGCGTTATTCATTGAAATCCCCCTCATTTCCCTTATTGTTTTTTTATATGAACCTAGTGATTATCGTTTCAGTAGTGCTTAGGCCTTGTATTGCTTCAAAGTCGTTGAATTTGCTCATAATACGTTTCCATTTGGGAGAAACTCATGCCGATCAGCGGAATGACAAGATACATAAAGATCAGCGCATACATCGGAGTAAAACCGATCATCCGCGCCCATGCGGCTTTCGTGTCGATCATCGCTTCATATTCCTGCTTGCGCTGCTCGAAGCTGAATATCATCTCCCCGTCGAGATCGTCGAATACGTCCTTGATCGGAACTTTATCCACCGCAAGGATCAGCTTGTCCACCAACCGTTGAAATTCGGGTAACCAGACGTCTTCCTTCAGCTCCAGTAAAGCCAACTGCGCGCCATGTTCATAGTGAAGCAGGCTTTTTTGAATGGGAACCTTGAAAATAACGGCGAACCGGTTAAGCCATTCCAATATAACTTCAACCGTGATTCGCTCCATACCGCGCAGGATCGATATGACCGTCTGAAATTGATATACTTCATGCCGCATTTCCATGTTTCGCACTTTCCGGTGAAAATACAGCAGCCACAGTGGCGCCCCATAACCTGCAATACCTGCCATGAAGGAGAGCAGCAGCTCCCACCACTTCAAATACTCGCTGTCATACCGCTTCAGCTTGGTCATGATTCGATCGGCTGCAATCTCAATTTGTTCCTTGGTCAAACCAACAGAATCTGTATCTCTTACGGCCTGTTGGATCTGATCATGCGTTGCTTTCGTTGACATTTGCAGCTGCTCCATGATTACCCGATCCCGCCGGGCAGTCTCCTCTGCCTGCAAGCGCTCATCATCATTCATCTGTCCGAACAGAGAATGATTTAATGGAACGGGGACATACAACAAATGATGCCTAGACTGTACATGCAGTCCAACGGCCAGCGACAGCGCTAAAAAGAAACCGAGGAAAAAAAACGTCACCCTTCTGATATACAGCCACTCGAATTTGATTTTCGCATTGCTCTCCTTCAGCAGCCGAACCCGGCTGTCATATTTCATCGTGCCTGGGGTCGGAGTCATGATCCCCGCAAGCCAGCGAATAGTTGGAATTCGGTACATTCTTTCTTCCCACGACACCTTGCGTGCCACTGCACGGTAGTCGGTTTCCCGATTTTGCTGGAGCTTCTGGAGCAGGATGTAAGAAATCAGGATAATGACGTAAATGGATATCTTGGTCACAAATCCGAGCTTGCTCATGTAAAACTCATCCATCGACGGAAAACTGCTTCTCGCCCACCGTTCGATCGGTTTCGTAAAAAAAACCGGGGCCAGCGCAATTGCATTCAAGCCCTTCATCAAGTAATCAAGCTTGTCTCTTCGCAATATTTCCAATTGGATTTCCTTGGTCAAACCGCTGAGCCCAAGGAGATAAATAGAGCCTTGTTTTCTCGCATGATCGCCAAACTCCATTACCAGATGGGAAATGCCCGCAAACGCCTTTAAATACCGGTTAGGCGCTACCTCATAATATCGCTCCAGCTCATCATTAGGATCTTGGGATACGAGGGCATTATAGATCCGATGGGCATGTATGGAGATTTCATGTCCCGAAGTCTCTGCCCCTTCATACAAAGCCTCCTCGACCATTCCATGCTGCTGATAATGATGACGGACGAGGGAGAACAATTCAACCGATTGAACAAGCAGCTTCCGCTCCAGCCGGTTAATGAACATCTCAACAAGCATATTGTTAATAACCACGGCGGCAAGGATGACTATCACGATAAACCCCAGGTCCGGATGACTCCATATCAGCAATAAGGCCGTTAACCCGATAATCCCTGTAATCGCGCAGGCAAGCTTCACCGTCTCATACCGAAGCGAAATTTCATCGTAAGGATGGATGATCGCGATTCTCTGTCTGATCCGTTTGATATACGATTGGACGAGCGGGAGTTTCACTCCATACATATAAGCCAATTGGAACCATTGACGGTATATACCGCGAAACGACTTTGCTTCACCCGCATCGAACCTTCCGGCATAATTTCCACGGTTTCCTCGTCTTCTGGACATCCACGACACCAAACCGAACGTAATCGAGAACAGCGTCAGGGATGTAATGAATATCAGGATTAACACGTCTTTAGAGGCCACGTTGTTCCCCCCAGCCCGAGTCCAGAAATATTCTGAATTCCTCCGCATCCTCCGGATGCATCTGCTCGGTCATTTCGCGAATGCTGATTTCGGATAGTTTGGCGCAAGCAATATATGCACCGTCCCGGTATTCAATCACATTGCGGGACACATAGCAGCGGTCCTCGTTCAGTCTCCGCATATGCTCTGAGCTTAAATGAAAATACTCCTCCATGCTGCTCTTCCAATTGTTTTCCGTAGAAACTTCGAATTGCGGCAGAGCCCCCTTATCCACCGGAATGCACTCTGTAATTCGCTCTATGTAACGGTTACCGAAAGCGTCTCTTCTCATATGAATGTCAAAGTTGATCACGCTGACCACCTGCTGCTCGGCAATGTGCTCTTGCCTGAACGCGCCGCTCTTGAGCAGGGAGTTGCGCAGGGATTGAACCAAATCCCTGAATGTCTTGGCATGATGGGTAAACACGGTAAACAGACTTGCCACTTGAGACATCTGTATCATCCATGACGCAACCTCGTCGCTAGCAACCTCACCAAGGATATTGACCGTACCGTCGGTTTTCTTCTGCAGATCCAGCCCTGCCTGTCCGCTGATATGCTCCGTTTCCCTGAAGCTGAGAATGTTCCTGCGGCTGTAGATTTTCCTTAAGTGAAGCTCGAAGGCCATCTCCTGAACCCGGAGGGTATAGGAGGCATAGATATGGCCAACCATTGCCATCAGCAGCGTAGTTTTTCCTGATCCTTGAGCACCGGTAATCGCCGTAATCCGGCTGCCTCTCATCAAATATTTCAATAAACCGATCACCAACTCGGAGCCGCTCCCCGTAATCAATTGATCAAGCGTAGCCTTGGGCAAATCGAACTTGCGTACAAAAAATGCCCAGGATTCGGCAAACGGTGGCCTTACCACAACAACCCTGGAGCCATCCTTCATCTCATTCACTTTGTAACCGCTGGCTTCCGACAGCTGTCCCGGATGATTATATTTGTATATGTTTTGACATACCCGCTTAAGCTCCAGCATCGAACCAAACGATAAAAAAGCAAGATGAAGCGAAACACCCCGGTAAAAAATCCAGACGCTCTCACAGCCTGATGCAGGCAATTCGGCATTCGAAAGACCTAGCCCCAAAAAATCATCCGGTCCGTAAAAAGAAGTACCCTGTCCGCTATCGCGGTCGACGGGAACGCCGCTGACTCCCCCACTGATCCCGTCAATCCGCTGATCCCTGATTTCATCCACGACGGAAAATCCTTTGTACTGCTGATAAATGCGCTGAACGACGATATCCAGCTTCTCCTGAAACAGAAGCGTACGCTGCTCTGACTCATAAATATAAGCAATGTCTTCCGCGGTAACCGCATAAACGCTGCCCTCCCCGTAACCGGGAATGACGCGAGGCTGCGCAAGATCGTATGTCTCCAGAAGTACGGATAAAGCATCCTCCCCGTGCCGCTGCTGGTACAAGTACAAGAGAATCTCGAATTGATCCTGGGCCGTTAATTCGGTTAGGCTTTCAAACGGAATGGCTGCATCAATGTTGGACTCGTTCAATCCCAGATCCTTGACAAGCAGCTGCTTTAAAAAATCCTTAACATACGCCTTGTCCATCGCATCACCGGATACGCAGCCCTTGAGCGCGCTTCGCAATTCGCTCCGCTTGTTCAGCCTGCGGCGATACGCTTCTTCGTGCAGCCCTAAATCAGACAATTGGCTGTGCGTCAGCTGATGCAGGCTTTCCTTAACAAATGCCGTCATGGCTTCGATCGAATAGGGATCCGAGCCCCGCGTTATAGCAGCCGCCGGTTTGCGGGTATCCATATAACGCAGATAGACAAACAACACGACTAACAAAACCAGGATGATGATCCACATCGTGTTCAAGGCGTTACCCAAAAGCATGCAGGCCCCCCGCTTTCGAACGGCCGGACGGAAGTCCGAGCTGTTCAGCCGACGCATCAGCCAGGTGACGGACGGCATTATACAGTGAATTCAAACCTTTCAGGTCCGCGCCCCCACGGTTGCGCTGCATGTAGGGAATAATCGAACTCATATTCCATGCATCCGTCATGCCGGAGCAATACGGAACGCCAACCGCCATCGTTTTGATTCCAAAGCGGCGCTTCATATTTTGCAGTGTGCAGCTGCTCTCCCGATCATATTTGCCGATCATGTACAAGCAGTCTTTTTCCTTCAGCTCCGGAGGAAGTCTTTCCTTCTCAAGCTCTCTCTTCAGGACATGCAAATTCTGATTCAATCCAACGATGATCAAGTCTGCCGCTTGAAGTATTGCACGATCCGCAGCTCGGGGAACACCATTTCCGGCATCCGCTACGGTAACGTCATAACTTCGTTTGGAGGACGCCAAGACCTTGAACATTAGTTCAGTCCGATTCACACCTTCCGCATGTCTAGCCGAACTGAAATCATTGGCCGACGTCGGCTTCGGTCCGCACAAAAGATCTAGCCGATCAGACAGCAGCGGCAGGGCATAATTGCGGACATTATCTGGATTCAGCCTCCCGCTTGCATTGAGCCGTTCGAGGGCATCCAATCCGGTATCCTGAAACGCCGCCATATAATCGAACGCTTCCTCCTTCAGCGCAAAGGCCTGTTCCACTCGTTCTCCTGCTTGTCCACCATGGGCAAGCAGCACTTTGACCTGGTATTCAAACGCCAATACGATCGGTAAACATGCGGCCAACAGCGTGCTGCCGCTCCCGCTTTTTAATGGGCTCCATACAGCAATCAGACTCATGCATGCCTCCTTCCCGCTTGCCTAAACGCCCGGCGGATATGCCGCTGCTCCATCTCCGTCAGGATCCGAATCAGTTCGGTAAGCGACCGCTTATACTGTCGTGACAATGGCTTGATGCCCAGTCTGCCTGCATGTTCGTTTTTTATTTTCAGCGCAAAAAACAACTCATCCCAAGGCATCTTCACAGGGGGGCCCAGCCATTGAATCCGGCTATCCTCCATAAAGCCTTCAATATAGGATCCGTCCGCCAGGTCTTCGATAACCTGTACGTATACGCGATGGAAAGGCGGCAGCGGGTCATCTGTTCTTGCTGCTCTTAGTTCATCCAGCAAGGCCGCGCTCTTTCGCAATCCCGTTACTTCGAATCCGCTGACCCAAACATGGGCATCCGCCGTATCCCACTGATCCTTGTCCATAAATTGCGGCTTCTCCACGTCCATCACAATATAGTCATATTTCTTCTCATTCATTTCTTCCAGATAATCCATCAGTGACGTATAACTCCCAAATCCTGTTGCCACATCGAAACCGGCAAACTCCATGACCGGCAGCTGTGGATGCATTACGCTAATGCAATGTCTGTACTTCGCATCTATCGCGCCATCGACGAGCAGCACCCTGCTGTCTCCATTGGCTAGTATTTTGCACATGTACAGGAGCATATCGCTCTTGTCGCAGATGCCCGAAAATATCCACCTCTTCACTTTGGTTACACTCCTTCGCTTACCAACTGTTCTCAGGGGCTCACTTTGTCATTCCTACGGGCTCGAGAATATGAAATCAGCCTCTGGCGGTGTCTTATCACTGCCGTCCTGGGCATCTGTCCTCCCGGTTGACCCCAAAATCTGCTCGGCCTCCGAAGCCTTCTCTTCCCGAAGCGTAACCTCCGTATTCACGTCATCGTTCGGGAGAATGCCATCGTAACTCGTTCCGGTAGCGGATTTTGCAGGGGGATTTATATTGGATGCCGGGCTCCAAGAATCCGGACTCCTGGCTCCGCCAGCATAGGCGGAATTAGGAGGCATGTCGGACACTTGCGCTTGCTGACTCGGCTGGAGTTTGCTTAAATCGTCTTCCAGCGTGTTTCGGAGCGTAAGCTCCAATTGCTTCTCGGCTTTCTTCACGATGTTCGGGTTGCTTGCAATCAGCTTCGTCACCTCCGCGTTCGGCGGATAGTTCGGAATCGCTCTCTCTTGCAGCTCGGGTTCTACATAGGTAAGCGCATAGAGCGTAGCATCATGCAGATAAGCGTCAACCAATGCGCTGGAGAGCAATAAGATTTCCTGCTCGCTTAACGTTGTCCAAAATGCCGGATTTTGGAGCCTGTCGATCTTCTTTTTGGATAAAACGATGTAATCCTGTCCGGTTGGGAACTGGACTCTAACATCAATGACATCCCCCTTTTGCAAGTCGCTTGGCAGATATACGGATTTCATCTCCCGGTGACGGAGATCGGGCCGCGTCGGCTCCTCTTCAAAGAGCATCGCGCCGGTAATCGGCATTCCCTGAAGCAGCTCGATCTTGGCGCCCTTCCCGGCAATCTCTTCCCTGCCCGAGAAGAGATTGCCGGACGAGCCGTCATACGGCATACGCACTTCCTTGATGTCCTCGGCTTCTATGAAATGACCCGGCGGAATATCTCTTACCGGGACCCATGCCGCCTGCATCGAATTGAGCTGCTGCAGCTGGGTCTCTTCAAGCTCCGCGATTCGCTGCTCGTATTGGGTGCGCTCCACGTGCCGCTCCTCTTTAGAGCCGTGCACATAATACAACATGGCGCCGGCACATACAGCCCCAGTTACGGCTGCGCCGGCAAGTCCGGCAAATATCAGTTTGCGGCTTCGCCTCCTGATAATCGGCATGGCTTCATCTCCTTCGGTTCAAATGCGGTCAATTCTTAAGAAACCTGAATCTTCGCTTCCGTTCAGCCTGCGGCAAGTAGTCCTGGAAGAGCCGGGCGAATGCCTGCCGACTGCTGTCAGGTATTTCGAAAGGGTCCAATTGCAGGGGCAAGGCATAAACCTTATTCGTGCCTAGCGTTTTCCTCATCTCCTGAATCGTTTCTTCTCCGGCAAGGGGCAGGGCATAGATCCGGCCCGGCTGCGGGTGCCTGGACAGCATTCGGGCCAGCGTCGCCACATCATGCCGCCTCCACTCCGCTCCCGAACCGATAACAATCGGCAGATCGGCCCGCAGGAATTCCTCCAGCCTTTCGCTGTCCCTGTACGCCCCCAAATCCAATACAACCGCATCGTAACTGCCCCCGAGCAGCGAAATCACTTCCGTCCTCGCTGTTTGTCGCCAAAAGTGGATCCCGTTAATCTCGAATTTGCGGATAGAGCCGAGCCTTCCGCCCTCCGCTATTTCCTGTATGCGGCTGAACGAGGTGGATTTGGCGCTCATTTCAACGACGGCTACCTTTCCGTACCTTGAAGCAAGGAAATGTCCGAAGGCGATGCAGCTATGCGTGGTTCCTACGCCGGACGATGCACCTAGTACGGCCGCAACAAGCGTCCCGGGCACCGTGCTGGTTTGAACCGCAGATAGATTCGCGGAAATCGAATGCTGCCGCTTCAGCGCGGACCGAACTTCAGCTGCCGATTGATATCGATGCTCCGGAGCATATTGAAGCAGCTTTCGGATAACCGGCACTAACTCTCTTGGCAAATCGCCGCGAATATGGCGCTCCACTCCTGTGATCCATTCGCTGAATTTGCCGCCGGTCGAGAGATAAAGCAGAAGCGCCCCCAATCCGTACAAATCCGATCTGGCATCGCTTTGCCTGCCACCGTATTGCTCCGGTGCCGCAAATCCGACCGTGCCGAGCTTGACCGTATCCTCGCCGCTCTCATGCTTGTAGCTTCTCGCGATTCCGAAATCGATGAGTCGGACTTCCAGCTGATCGGTCAGCATGATGTTCGAAGGCTTTAAATCCCTGAATATGACTTGGGGCTCGTGAAGGTGAAGATACTCCAGGACGTCCAGCAGCTGCTCCGTCAGCTCCATGATGAAGTCCGGATTCACGTTTCCACGGTAACCCCGGAAATATTTTTCCAACGTCATGCCTTGAATGTAATCCATAACCAAATAGGTATAGCCGTTGTCCTCATCACGAAAAAAATCGACGATGCGCGGCAGACGCGGATGGCTCAGTTTAATCAGAAGCTGTGCCTCATCCTGAACGGTGCGCTGCATACCCGGATCAGACAAAGTCTCCTTCACCGCCCATTGCTTCCCGGGCAGCTTCAGATCTTCGGCCAGATATACACAGCTCATGCCCCCTTCGCCGATGACGCGGTCAATGACGTAACGCTCACCCAATACATCCCCATGCACCAATTTGCAAGGCTGATTCATCTCAATGCCCTCTCCTCTGACTTACAAGCACAACAAAAAAAGGAAAGCACTCCGCCGTATCACTGAAACGTGATCATAGCGGGATGCTTTCCCTTTAAGTTGCCGTTGGTTAATTTTGGAATCATTATAGAACAAAATACTTGAACTTGTAAAGGCTTTTTTAATACTTAATCATATAAAGCGTAATCTCGTCCCGATTATGGAACAACTGCTTCGCTCCCTGAATCTGCATTCTGGACGCTTCAAATACCGACATGATCTCCTTCACCAATGCCATTGGCTTCTTGGTCAGCAGCTTGACCGTGACGACGGCCGTGCCGCCCGTTTCAAGGCTGTGCAGCAGCCCGGTCACCATTCGGGCCATCAGTTTGGGACTCCAGCTCATATCGCATACCAGCAGATCGAACTCATGCTCTCTAAACGTTACGTCCGCAGCATTCTTGTGGATGACACGCAGGTTTTTATGCCCTTCCAGGGATGGGTGCATTTTCGCCGGATCCACCGCCGTAACCTGCAAGCCGCGTTCCAATAAAAAGGATGTCCAGCCTCCCGGCGCTGCTCCGATATCGACAGCCTTGCGGAACGTCTCGAAGGGTATCCCGAACTGCTTCTCGGCTTCAAGCAGCTTAAATTTGGCTCTTGAGATTTGACCCTCTTCCCGCTGAAAACGGACCGCGCCTCCGTTCCAATCCGAGAGGTTGTCCTCCGGACGCGACACACCGGCATACCAGACATTGTCAGCAGCGAATAGTGAAATGATCCATTCGGGTGCCTGGACCGTGTATTCCAGCTCAAGCGGTGCCAAGCGAAGCTGCAAATCGTCCCGAAGGGCTGCAGGGCTCTCCTTCCATGAACTGTTATCCGTCTTGCGGATTTGGATGGATGCGCGGCTTTGGCTAATCTCCTCCCGCCTCAGCACATGATCTGCTGTCAATTGCAGCGCTGCGTCTACGGATTCGGCCGCGATTTCCCATTGTACCGGAAAGAGATGCCGCAGGAAAATAGGAGGCTTTGACGTAATCAGCCGCTTAGCCTCAGCTTCGGAGCTGCCGAGTGTCATCAAAAACACCTCGCCTGGCATCATCATGGTGCTTTTTATGCTGCCAAACATCCGGCGCAGCTCTTCCTGGGCATACGGAGCGAAACCATGATTTGCCGTGCATACCCATTTACTGTGAAAATCCCGATGGTTCTGATTCTGTTCCTCATGTTCCTGCATTACAATTAATTCGTCCAAACGGATTAACCTCCAGAAATAACTTTGATCCAGGGACGTCCGCCATCCCATTCCAGCTGAGCGTCGATATCATAAGTTTGTTTGATAAGTTCATGGTTCAATACTTCATCTTTGCGTCCCGCGGCCGTCAACCGCCCGTCTTTAATAAGCGCCACATGAGTAAATAAAGGGACAATCTCCTCGACATGATGCGTGACGTACACGACCGTAATATTACGCTGCCTCAGCCGGTCAATCTCATGCAGCATCTTCTCCCGTTCATACAAATCCAAACCGGCACACGGTTCATCCATAATCAGAATCTTCGGATTGGCCATCAGGGAGCGTGCCAGCATCACTTTTTTCCGTTCCCCTTGGGACAAGGTCCCGAGAGGCAGCTCCGCCAAGCGGCCGAAATCCATTTCGTTCAGCAGGCTGTAGGCTAAACTTCTGGCCTCTTCCGGAATGTCCTGATAAAAGCGTAAAAAGGCATACGCCCCTGTTGCGACAACCTCCCACACCGGGTCGCTCAGCGTCAATTTCTCCAGCAGCGATTGGCTGATATAACCGATGGATTTACGAACCTCCCGAACGTCACATTGGCCGTATACATGGCCCAGCACTTCTACGCGTCCACTGGAAGGGAACATATATCCCGTCATCATTTCCAGCAGCGTTGTTTTGCCGGATCCGTTCCTGCCCAGGATCACCCAATTCTCATCCGATTTCATTTCAATGCTGACATCATCCAAAATGTGGCGGTTCCCCCGAATGAGCGACAGGTGCTGCAAAGAAATCATGGCTTCACGCTCCTTACAAAACTGACGATATCCTGTACGGAGCCCATCCGATAAAGCACTTCCGGGTCTGCTCCAGGGCTTGATGGGATCGCGAGCAGTGCCGGGACGCTTCGAATTTGATACCGTTCCACGATGCCCGGAAGGAAATTCACGTCCGCTGCCAGCAGCTGTACATCGGGCACCACAAACTCCGCGACATCCAGCATCTTACGCGCTGCCGCGCAAGTACCGCATAATGGCGTATGCAAAAAAACGATGACAGGATCCGCCTTCGCGTCACGCTTCATCAGACGCTCCTGCCATTCTAGCCTCTCCAACAGTTCGCGCTGCGTAACCTCAATCATCTTGAACCTTGGGCAACTTCCCGCAGCACGGAATCGGGCATCGGTCCATTGTGGACCTTGACGCTTTTTGGCATGTGCTCATAGAGCAGCTCATACATTTTTCTTCTGCCCGACGGGCTTGAGGTGTGCAAATATATTTCATTAGCCTGTAGATTCTCGGCAATCATGGCCGCAACGACGTCTCCGCCGTTCATTTGGCCATGCCCGAGTTCGAAATCAAGCGACAGAACGTCCACTTCGCATTCACGGAGCATCAGCAAACATTCTTCCCCGTTTCGAGCCAGCGCGAATCCTTTCGGATTGGGGCGCCAGTCGTCTAAATAAAGATGAATCATCCTACCCTCTCCCGATCAGGACCAGGACAGCACCTTGGCGATGTCTTCCCGATGCGTGCCGTCAGCTCCTTTTTCACTTTCCAAGACAAATGCCTTACCCGCAAGTTCCGGTGCCAGAACCAGGCGCTTCAATGCTTCTGTTCCTATCATGCCTTGCCCGATGCGGGCATGGCGATCTTTTCTTGAGCCGGCTCCATATTTCGAATCGTTTAAATGAACGGCTACCGCCGATTCCCAATAGGCTAGCTCCTTGCCTCTGGCAAGGAGCTCATCCGTATTCGATAAGTCCCAGCCTCCGGCGGCAAACAAGTGGCAGGTATCCAGACAAAAGCCTATTTTTTCCGGATAATCGGCAAGCTGTCTAACCTTAACGCACTCTTCAAGCGTCATTCCCATAGCTCCATGGTCTCCCGCCTGATTCTCGATCAGCAGCTTGGCCCTGCCCGCCCAGGAAGCCAGCACATCATTCATGCAGCGAATAATGTTCTGGTACCCTTCAAGCACGTTCTGGCTCTTGAGATGCCCAAAATGTACAACGATGCCCAGCGACCCGCAAGCCTCGGCAATCATAAGATCATTCTTAAGGGAATCCACGGTCAACCGATAAAATTCTTCTCCTCGGGTCAAACCAACCGCCATATTCGTTGGATAAGGCGTGTGCGCGATCGAGACGAGACCTTGCTCCCGACAAAACTTCGCGCAAGCCGCAGCATTGCGGACATCCGGCGTCTTCAAGTGAAGACTGCGAGGATTTTTCGGAAAATACTGATACGCCAGTGAACCGATCCCGGCTGCATGCTGGGCTGCCGCGAGAAATCCGCCCCGTGTGCTGACATGGCTTCCAATCCGGACTTTAGACTTCATGCTGGCAATTCGGGCAAAAGAAAACTTTGCGCGAGGCGTGCTCCGCCTTCACGATCGGCATACCGCAGCGAACGCAGGGCTCTCCTTCACGATCGTACACTTTGCATTCGTCGTTATAAGCACCTGTCAGCTCATCCCCTTCCTGAAAGGGCATTTCCATGTATCCTCCGCCGTCCGTTGCCTCGTGCATCACTTTGACGGTGCTGTCGTACAGCTGCTCTAGCGACTCCTCCGGCAAATCCTGAATTTTGGATAGCGGGTGGATTCGGGCATCAAAAGCGATCTCGTCCGCATAACAGTTGCCGATGCCGGCGACGACTTGTTGATTGACCAGCGTCGTTTTTAAGGCGCCCCGCCGTTTTCCAATCAGTTCGACGAAACGCGCTTTGGTCATTCGCCGATCCAGAAGCTCAGGACCAAGGTCTTTTAGGGCGTTCTCGGTTTCCCTCGCTGTTAGAAAATGCAGATAACCCAGGCGAAGGCCGATAAAATACAGCACCTGGTCACCGAACGTGATCTCGACCTGGGTCGAACGGGAAGGGCGCTCCTCATCCCTGCCTCCCAGATACAAAATGCCCCCCAGCATCAGATGCAGCAGGAGTCTGCCTCCGTTATGCAAATGGAATATGAGGTGCTTGCCTCTCCGCTCCACAAAAATGACCTTGCTTCCCTTCAGGGCCGAAGTAAACTCGTCAATCGTCACATTCAAGGATTTTTCGCGGTTCACGACCACATCGGTGATCGGCACATTCAGAATGCTCTGAGATAACAATCTTCGGTAATTCTCCATTTCCGGCAGTTCCGGCATGATTCATCTTCCCTTTCGTCAAGACACAAGTTTATGTATAATACTTTTGCTTATCATGAACACAGCAGGCTGATCACTTCGTTCAAATCCCGGCATATATAGTCTGGCGTGACGCCGGCGGCTTCCAAATGCGCTTCCATATTGCGATCGGTCGTGATTCCGGTCATGACGAGAACCGTCTTGCAGCCGGCATGCACGCCAGCGGCAATATCCGTACGGATATTATCTCCGATTACATAAGTATCTTCCGGAGCCAAACCCAAGCGATCCGAGGCATACTTCATCAAGATCGAGGACGGCTTACCGATAACCGTCGGCTTAACTCCCGAAGCGGCCTCGATCGCAGCCCCAAGCGAGCCAGCACCAGGCATCAGGCCGGTATCGGATGGCAGCTGCAGATCCGGATTGGTCAAGATCGACACAGCTCCCTCCTGAATCCAGCGAACGGCACGGGTTAACTTCTCGTAATCAAACGAGCGGTCGATTCCTTGAATGACGTATTCAGGGGACTGCTCCACGATGGTAAGGCCCGCGGACAACAGCGCTTTGCGAAGTCCATCTTCCCCGAGCATCGCCACCTTGGCACCGGGCGACTCCTCAGCGATATATTTAGCTGCAGCGAGGGAGGATGTGCATACTTCCTCCGGCAAAGCAGGAATCCCCATCTCCATCAGGTGAGCCGCCACCTGCTCCGGCGTGCGTGAAGAATTGTTCGTTACATACAGGAACGGAATCTGCATTTCTTTCAACCGCTCGATCAGCAGGTCAGCCCCCTCGATTCGATTCCGGCCATGGTACAGCGTTCCGTCCAGGTCAATCAGCAATCCTTTTGGTTTTTCCATGAATAAATGCACCTTCTTTATTTCTTTCCTTCACGGCATAAATGATTCATCTGATGAAAAGGTGACCATTCAAGGCCGTGCTGTAAGGGTTAATCATCATAAATATATGTATGGCTGCAGGCATTCAGCTGTCCTTTACTATAATGAACTTAGAAATACCGATAGTATTATTGTAAAGAAGCCCATTACCGGTTGCAAGGTTCATGCCGATCGCTTCATTCTGACGGTCGACGCGTCGAAAGAAATCGAAGACTGTCCAAGTCTTAGCGTTTATGAACCGCTTTGTCGCATCCTGCGCTTTCCCGGAAAATAATGCCCCCGACCACCCGATATTTCCACGTAATTCACCGCTGTGCGTGCCTAGGAACGCTGGATAGGATACAACCCGAAATCCTCCGCCAATCGCGTATTCGCAAATATCTCCCGCGCTTCGTTTAGCAGCGGCTGTAAATGATCGATATCCTTATACCGGGAGCTGAAGTGGGTCAAGAACAGCGCTTTTACCCCAGCCCGTTCAGCCGCTTCCGCCGCCTGTTTGGCGGTACTGTGATAGTATTCGTGCGCGAGCTCCGACAGATCCTCCATGAACGTGGCCTCATGGACCAGGAGATCCGCGTCCTTGGCCAAAGCCTCCACGCCTGCGCATGGCCGCGTATCCCCGAGAATCGTGACCACCCTCCCTTTTTTCGGTGTCAGGAGCACATCCGAGGCATGAATCCATCGGCCGTCGCCGAGTTCCACGCTTTCCCCTCTTTTCAGCTTGCCATAGAGCGGCCCTGGCTTGAGTCCATAGTCCGCCAACCGTTTCAGGTCCAGACTGCCAGGGAGATCCTTCTCCACGACACGGTAGCCGTAACTCTCGGCCCTGTGATCCAGCTTGGCCGATTCCACGAGGAAATTATCGTCCTCAAACAAAACGCCACCGGTGTGCTCGATGACCTCCATCGTATAAGGAACGCGCGATTGGCTGATGCTCAGCGTAGTTTCAATGAAGACTTTGATGCCTGGGGGACCATAAATCGTCAGGGGTGATGTTACCCCTTGGGCACCTCGGCTGGATAGCAAACCTGGCAAACCGAATACATGATCACCATGCATATGGGTAATGAATACCTTTTCAAGCTTGGACAGCTTGAGTGGGGACTTTAATATTTGATGCTGCGTGCCTTCTCCACAATCAAACAGCCACAGACTTCTTCGTTCTTCCAGCATTCGCAGTGCAATCGAGGTCACGTTACGCTGCAGCGTCGGAACCCCCGCATTTGTTCCTAGAAAATAGAGTTCCATCCCTCTTCTCCCCTTTCGGTTGTAAACCGGAGAAATCCCCCGAAACATTCGGAGGATTTCAAACCGGCTGTACCGGTATTCAAATGTTAAGCTTTATCCACGTTAAAATAATGAGCCTCCGGATGGCTGAACACCATCGCGGATACCGACGCCTCCGGTTCCATCATGAAACCCTCGGTAAGATGAACGCCGATATCTTCTGGCTGCATCAATTTGAATAAAGGCTCCTGATCCTCCAGATCCGGACATGCCGGATATCCGAAGGATACGCGAATGCCTTGGTATCTCGCTCCCAGGCGCTGTTTCATCGTCATGTCTGCCGGATCTGGGTATCCCCACGTATCCCGCATCATATGGTGAATTCGTTCTGCCAGCCCTTCAGCCGTTTCCAGGGCAACCGATTGAAGTGCATGGGAACGGAGATAGTCGCCTTTATCCTTCCATTCCCCGGACAATTTCCCGACGCCGTGCCCTGCCGTAACGACCAGGAACCCGACGTAATCCATCACCCCGCTGTCTACGGATTTCAGGAAGTCCGCCAAGCACAGATACGGCTCCACCTGCTGCCTTGGAAACGTAAAGGTATGCAATATTTTCGATGCATCCTTTGGATCGTATATGATAATATCATTTCCTCGCGACTGCGCCGGGAAGAAACGGTACATGGCATGTGCCTGTATG